>NZ_JAVTIK010000018.1:0-99653 GCF_031843525.1 Xanthomonas sp. WCS2018Noco2-27
GCTGCGAATGGGCGCGATGGCCAGCGCGCGGTCGCGCTCGCCCAGGGTGTCGTGGAAGAAACCGGGCAGCCAATGCCGCTGCTTGATCGGCGAGCGCAGGTTCTCGTAAAACCGATCCTGCGGGCCGCGATGCACCACAAAGTCCGAGCCGGACACCAGCAGTTGCGTCGGCACGGTGATCGCCTGCGCATCGGCCACCACACGGTCGGCCGCTGCATACAGACCCAGCAGCACGCGCACCGAAATCGGACGGGTGATCAGCGGGTCGGTGCGATAGCTTTCCACGCGTTGCGCATCGTGGGTGAGCCACTGCGGCTTGACGTAGCTGTTGACGAAGAAGTTGCCGCGCAGCGCATGCATCAGCGCCAGCCCGGCACGTGCGAACGGCACGTACAACTTGACCTTGAACGCCGGCGAGGCCAGCACCAGCGCGCGTAGCGGCGGTGCGTAATCGTGCACCCAGGTGGCTGCGACCACCGCGCCCACGCTCTGCGCGATCACCGCGATGTCCTGCACCGCGATGCCGTGCGTGGTGCCCAGATGCGCGATGAAGCTGTCCAGATCGCGCACCAGCGCATCGAAGCCCGGTGCATCGCCGCGCACGCCTGGCGAGCGGCCATTGCCGCGTGCGTCCCAGGCAAAGAACTGCGCATCGGGCAGATTCAATTCTTCGGCCAGATGCATCACCCGGCCGGAGTGCTCATGCCCGCGATGCAGCAGCACCACCGCCTTGGGTGCAGCACCTGCCAGCTGCGCCGGCCAGTGCCGATAAAACAGCTGCGCACCATCGAAACTGGCGAATTCGCGCTCTACGACATCACGCATCGGATCATCCTGAAATCAGTGAGAAAGAGTGAAGGCCGTGCAGCGCGAATGAAACGCGGCAGCGCACGGCGCGTCGCGATGTCGATCAGCGCGCCGCTGCCTCGGCCAGCCCGGCGCGCACCCGCCGCCACACCGTGGCACTGCAGGCAAGACTCAAGGCAATGGCGACCCAGGTGACGCCGCGCGCACCCAGCAGCCCGCAGGCCAGGCCGACCCCCACCACGCCGATCACGAAGGCGCGGTCGCTCTTGCCCATCGGCCCGTCGTAACGGCGACTGGCACCGACCATCAGCCCGAGCACGCCGGTGTATTCGGTCAGCGCCGCCAGCAGCGCAAAGATCCATAGCCAGTGCGCGCCCACGCCGGGCACGCCGAGCAGGCTCAAGTACAGCGCCGCATCGGCCACCACATCGCACAGCTCGTTGAGGTAGGCGCCCAGGCGCGACTGCTGGCCGAACTCGCGCGCCAACATGCCATCCACCGCATTGAGCGCCATGCGCAGCAGCATCCACAGCGGCAGCAACAGATACAGCAGCGGCCAGCTGGCGCCGGCGCGGTAGACCACCGCGGCCACCATCACCGACACCGCTGCGGCGATGAGCGTCACCTGGTTGGCGGTGATGCCGCCGCGGTACAGCGCGCCGACCATGGGCCGCAGCAGGTCCTGGAAGCGTCCTTTCAAAGCATAGATCGAGGCCATACCAGTGGTTGAGTCCATTCGAGCGCTGGCGCAGCCTACAATATCGGCTGCCCCGCAACGACTGTTCCCTCACTCATGGCCTCCGATTTCCTGCCCGTGCGCCGGGCCCTGCTCTCCGTTTCCGACAAGACCGGCCTGATCGACCTGGCCCGCGCGCTGGTGGCGCGCAAGGTCGAGCTGCTGTCCACCGGCGGCACCGCCAAGGCGATCCGCGACGCCGGCCTGCCGGTCAAGGACGTCGCCGACCTGACCGGTTTCCCGGAAATGATGGACGGCCGCGTCAAGACCCTGCACCCGCTGGTGCACGGCGGCCTGCTCGGCCGCGCCGGCATCGACGAAGCGGTGATGGCCGAACACGGCATCGCGCCGATCGATCTGCTGGTGCTAAACCTGTATCCGTTCGAGTCGGTCACCGCCAAGGCCGATTGCACGCTGGCCGACGCGGTGGAAAACATCGACATCGGCGGGCCGGCGATGCTGCGCAGCGCAGCCAAGAATTTCGCCCGCGTGGCGGTGGCCACCGACCCGGCGCAGTACGCCGACCTGCTCGCCGAGCTGGGCGCCAACGACGGCCAGCTGTCGGCCGCCAAGCGCTTTGCGCTGTCGGTGGCTGCGTTCAACCGCGTGGCGCAATACGACGCGGCGATCAGCAACTATCTCTCGGCAGTGGCCGACAGTGCGGAAAACATCCCCACGCGCAGCCCGTTCCCGGCGCAGATCAATTCCAACTTCATCAAGGTCATGGACCTGCGCTACGGCGAAAACCCGCACCAGTCCGGCGCGTTCTACCGCGACCTGTATCCGGTGCCGGGCACCTTGGCCACCTTCCAGCAGTTGCAGGGCAAGGAGCTGAGCTACAACAACCTGGCCGATGCCGATGCGGCGTGGGAATGCGTGCGTCAGTTCGATGCGCCGGCCTGCGTGATCGTCAAGCACGCCAACCCCTGCGGCGTAGCCGTGGGCGTGGCCTGCGGCGATGCCTACGAGCTGGCCTACGCCACCGACCCGACCAGCGCGTTCGGCGGCATCCTGGCCTTCAACAAGACCCTGGATGCGGCGACCGCCAAGGCCATTTTGGATCGCCAGTTCGTCGAGGTGCTGATTGCCCCCGACTACGAGGCCGGCGCGCTCGAATACGCCACCAAAAAGGCCAATGTGCGCGTGCTCAAGATTCCGCACGGCGCCGGCCTCAACAACTACGACACCAAGCGGATTGGCTCTGGCCTGCTGATGCAGTCGGCCGATAACCGCGGCATGTCGCTGGGCGAATTGAGCGTGGTCACCCAGCGCGCGCCCAGCGATGCGGAACTGGGCGATCTGCTGTTCGCTTGGCGCGTGGCCAAGTACGTCAAATCCAACGCGATTGTCTACGCCAAGGACAGCCGCACCATCGGTGTGGGCGCCGGGCAGATGAGCCGCGTGGTCAGCGCCAAGATCGCCGCGCTCAAGGCCGAAGAAGCAAAGCTGGAAGTGGCCGGCTCGGTGATGGCATCGGATGCGTTCTTCCCGTTCCGCGACGGCATCGACGCCGCTGCTGCTGCCGGTATCAAGGCAGTGATCCAGCCGGGCGGCTCGATGCGCGATGGCGAAGTGATCGCCGCCGCCGACGAACACGGCATCGCGATGGTGTTCACCGGCGTACGCCATTTCCGGCACTGAGCCGAACGACAAGGACAGGTCCATGTACCGATTGCGCTCCCTCGCCGCCCTGGTGGCTGCTGCCGGCTTGCTCGGTGGATGCAAGCAGGATCCCGCGCCTGCAGCAGCGCCCGCCGCAGCAGCAGCGCCCACCCCTGCTGCGGCCGCCACCACGCAGCTGAGCCGCACCGAGCGCCTGGACGGTTTTTTGCGCACGCGCTATGGCGCCAAGGCCGGTCTGGCCGCGCAATGGAGCGGCGAGGCCGATGGCTTCAAGGCCGACAGCCAGGTCTGCGCCGAGCAGCCGGTGGTGGTCGGCGAGCAGGTGCAGCAGCTGCTGGCGGTGTGCCACAGCCTCAGCGATGGCGGCCACGGCAATCCCGGTCTGATCGACTTTTTCGTGCTGCGCAGCGACGGCGACACGTTCAAGGTGGTGGCCGAAAAACTGTCCGACACCTTTGGCAGCGATGGCAATCCTGGCAGCGTGGACGTGCTACGGCTGGGCAGCGATTTTTACGGTTTCATCGTGCACAGTTTCTGGATGGGCCAGGGCCTGATGCTGGAATCGCAGGATCTGGTGGTGCCCGGCCCCAAGGGGCTGGTCGGCGCCGGCTCGCTGCGCGCGCATATCGACAACAGCGGTGGGCTGGACTGCGACGACCAGGCCCGCGAGCCGGATCAAACCCAGGCGCAATGCATGGCCGAAGCGTTCGATGTGGACTTCACCCTGGACGTGGACAGCAGCAACGCACAGGCACGCATCTGGCCGCTGCGCATCCACGAACACGGCAGCGATTGCGGGCAGACGCTGGACACCAGGCATGTGTTCGCACTCGACCCCAAGACCTGGACCTACCCCTTCCCCAACGCTCTGCAGCGCGAAGGCTGCAAGTAGCGCGTCCTTTCCCCCGTCCTAGCGAGCAGTTCTCTTGAAAATCCTTGTCATCGGCTCCGGCGGCCGCGAACACGCCCTGGCCTGGAAAATCGCGCAATCCGCGCGCGTGAGCGAGGTGCTCGTGGCGCCAGGCAATGCCGGCACCGCCACCGAGGCCAAGTGCCGCAATGTCGCGATCAAGGTCGACGACCTTGATGGCCTGCTCGCACTGGCGCAGCACGAAGCCGTCGCGCTCACCGTGGTGGGCCCGGAAGTGCCGTTGGTGCTCGGCGTGGTCGACCGCTTCCACGCCGCAGGCCTGCGCATCTTCGGGCCCACCGCCAAGGCCGCGCAGCTGGAAGGCAGCAAGGCCTTCGCCAAGGATTTCCTGGCCCGCCACGGCATTCCCACCGCGTATTACGCGGTGCATACCGAGGTGGACGCCGCACTCGCCTACGTGCGCGAGAAAGGCGCGCCGATCGTGGTCAAGGCCGATGGTCTGGCCGCCGGCAAGGGCGTGATCGTGGCGATGACGCTGAGCGAGGCCGAAGACGCGGTGCGCGACATGCTCTCGGGCAATGCATTCGGCGATGCCGGCGCGCGCGTGGTGATCGAAGAATTCCTCGATGGCGAAGAGGCCAGCTTCATCTCCGTGGTCGATGGCACCCACGCCTTGCCGATGGCTACCAGCCAGGACCACAAGCGCGTCGGCGATGGCGACACCGGCCCCAATACCGGCGGCATGGGCGCGTACTCGCCAGCCCCGGTGGTGACGCCCGAGGTACATGCACGGGTAATGCGCGAAGTGGTCGAGCCGACCGTGCAGGGCATGATCGCCGACGGCGTGCCGTTTACCGGATTCTTGTATGCCGGGCTGATGATCGATGCGCACGGTGCGCCGAAGGTGATCGAATTCAATGTGCGCTTCGGCGACCCGGAAACCCAACCGGTGATGCTGCGACTGCAGTCGGATCTGGTGGATCTGCTCGAAGCGGCCATCGATGGCACGCTGGACCGTGCGCAGGCGCAGTGGGACCCGCGCCCCTCGCTGGGCGTGGTGATCGCCGCCAAGCCCTATCCGGAAACCCCGGTCACCGGCGAGGTCATCACCGGCCTGGACCAGGTACCGGCCAGTGCTAAGGTCTTCCATGCCGGCACCGCATTGAATGCCGCAGGCGAGGTGATCAGCGCCGGTGGCCGCGTGCTGTGCGTTGCCGCATTGGGCGACAGCGTGCTGGAAGCACAGCGCACCGCGTATGCCGGCCTGCAGCCGATCCACTGGCCCAACGCCTTCCAGCGCAGCGATATCGGCTGGCGTGCGATCGCCCGCGAGCGCGACGCGCAGGGCTAAGCCGCGTCCTTCCCCCGCCGGCGGGGGAAGGTGCCCGAAGGGCGGATGGGGGCAAGCACGGACATCCGCTGGTTGTCGGCCGAACAGAGCAACAGCTCGCTGGTGGTCGCCGACAAGGCGGTGTTCAAATTCGCAACCACAGGTTGCAAGGTCGCCAAGCGCGGTAGACGGCCGTGCAGCAGGGGCGGCGGCGCAATCGCGCACTCCGCTCCAGTCCGCACACATGCCGGCTACTGACAAAGAACTAGCCGCTCTCCACACCGGTGGCGCGTGCCTGCGGCAATAATGCGCGGGCACGCTTGCCCATCAGAGACCGTGGCCACCACTTCCTTCGAATCTCGCCTCAGCCGCCTGTGGGCCCATGAAAAGGCCAGCTACGGGCTGCGTGTGTTCATCGCGCTGGCGGTGGCCATGGGCGTGTGCTGGCACTGGCAGCAACTCACCGCAGTCCCGGCGCTGTTTCTGGGCACCATCGCCAGCGCCATCGCCGAAACCGACGACAACTGGTTGGGCCGCATCAAATCGGTGCTGCTGTCGTTGCTGTGCTTTGCCGCGGCGGCGGCGGCAGTGACGCTGCTGTTCCCGTACCCGCTGCCGTTCGTGATCGGCATGGCGGTGGCCACCTTCTCGCTCACGCTGCTGGGCGCACTGGGCGAGCGCTACGCCTCCATCGCGCAGGCCACGGTGGCGTTGTCGATCTACGCCATGATCGGCATGGACCAGCACGGCAGCCACGATCCGCTGGTGGCCTGGCATGGCGCGGCGTTGCTGTTGATCGGCGCCACCTGGTACGGCGTGCTGTCGATCCTGTGGACCATCCTGTTCGCCAATCGCCCGGTGCGCGAGCGGCTGTCGCGGTTGTTCTTCGAGCTGGGTCTCTATCTCAAGCGCAAGGCCGACCTGTTCGAACCGGTGCGGCAAAGCGACCTGCATGCGCGCCGGCTGGCGCTGGCCGAACAGAACGCCAAGGTCGTCGGCGCACTCAATGCCGCCAAGACCGCGATCATCAGCCGCTTCGGGCGCTCGGGGCGGCCGGGCGTGCAATCGGGCCTGTATTTCCGGCTGTATTACATGGCGCAGGAATTCCACGAACGCGCCAGTTCGTCGCACTATCCCTACGAAGCGCTGACCGATGCGTTCTTCCACAGCGATGTGCTGTACCGCTGCCAGCGCCTGCTCGCGCTGCAGGGCAAGGCCTGCACCGCGTTGGGCGAGGCGATCCGGCTGCGGCAGCCGTTCGACTATGGCGACAACAGCCGTCTGGCCACCGAAGACCTGCGCCAGTCGCTGGATTATCTGCATGCGCGCGCCGACCCCGCACTGGCGCGCCTGCTCGGCGCGCTGGAACTGCTGGTCACCAATCTGCAGACCATCGAACGCAAGCTCTCCGAAGCGGCGCAATCCGATTCCACCAGCGACAACCTCGACACCCGCCTGCGCGATTCCTCCCCGCACACCTTGCGCGAAATGGCCGCGCGGCTCGGCCAGCAACTCACGCCCGGCTCGGTGCTGTTCCGGCATGGCCTGCGCATGGCCATCGCGCTGGTCGCGGGCTATGCGGTGATGCAATCCATCCATGCCGACAACGGCTACTGGATCCTGCTCACCACCGCGTTCGTGTGCCGGCCCAATTACGGTGCGACACGCCTGCGGCTGGTGCAGCGTATCGCCGGTACCTTGATCGGCCTGGTCGCCACCTGGGCGTTGATGCAGCTGTTCCCCGGCACCGAAGTACAGCTGCTGCTGGCCCTGGTCGCGGCGCTGGTGTTCTTCATTACCCGCACCGATCGCTACATGCTGGCCACCGCCGGCATCACGGTCATGGCGCTGTTCTGTTTCAACCTGCTCGGCGATGGCTTCGTGTTGATCTGGCCGCGACTGATCGACACCGTGATCGGCTGCGCCATCGCCGCGGCGGCCTCGTTCCTGATCCTGCCGGACTGGCAGGGCCGTCGCCTCAACAAGGTGATGGCCACGGTACTGGCCAGCTGCGCGCGCTATCTCACCCAGGTGCTGGAGCAATACGCGAGCGGCATGCGCGACGATCTGCCCTACCGCATCGCACGCCGCGACATGCACAACGCCGATGCGGCGTTGTCGGTGGCGCTGTCCAACATGCTGCGCGAGCCGGGTCGCTTTCGACGCAATCTGGATGCGGGTTTCCGCTTCCTCGCACTGTCCAATACCTTGCTGGGCTATCTATCGGCGCTGGGCGCGCACCGCGCTGCACTCGATGGCGAACACGACCCCACCATCGCCCGGGCCGGCGACTATCTGCAGCGCGCGCTTGGCGACATCGCTACCGCTTTGAGCCAACGCCACCCACTGCCGGCGCATGACGAAACCGAAGAACTGGCCATGGCCGATGCGCTGGAACAGCACGCCGTGCAGCTGCCGCCCAAGCAGCGTCTGGTGCGCGACCAACTCGCACTCACCTTGCGCCTGCTGCCCAAGCTGCGCGCCGCTGCGGTGGCGGTGACCGATGCACCGGCCGAGGGTGCGGGGCGTCTGGCGGTGAGCAAACACTAGCGGCGATCGAGGACCGTGCGGGCTGATGCCGGTATCGACCACGCCGCTCAGCCCGGCGGCGTTGGCGCAACCCTTGCGCGCAACACCGCAAAAGCCAAGCTCTTCAGATGCGCGCATCCGTGCAGCGTGCGAGGACGCGTCACTACGTATCGGCAGTGCGTGGAGCGACTAACACACCGTAGCGAGCCGCCGTCAGGTGCGTGTGGACGGCGCACGCAGAACCGGAATGTATGGGTAGTACCTACCGCACCGAGCTCCGGCGACGCCCGCCTGACCGTGAGCGCAGTCGTTGTGCTAGCCGCTGCTACTTCCAGGTATTGCGCGACACACTCCAGCCCACCCAGCCCAACGCCGCCACGGCCAACAGCGCACCGCCGATCACCACACCGCTCCAGCCGGCCTGCGCGTACGCCGCGGTGCTCAAGGTCGACCCCAGCGCGCCGCCGATGAAGTAGCAGGTGATGTAGGCAGAGGTGATGCGGTTGCGCGCATCCGGATTGCGTTGATAGATCACGCTCTGATTGGCGATGTGCACGCCCTGCACGGCGATATCCAACAGCAACACGCCCACGATCAACAACGCCATCGAGTGCGGCGCAAACGCCAGCAGCCCCCACGACACCAGCAACATCACCAGTCCACCCCAACTCACGCGGTCGCCATGGCCGTGATCAGACCAATGCCCGGAACGATTGGCCGCCAACGCACCGGCCGCACCGATCAAGCCGAACAGCCCGATCACCGCGGTGCCGTAACCATAATTCGGACCGGACAACAGAAAGGCCAGCGTGGTCCAGAACATGCTGAAGCCGGCAAAGATCAGCCCACCCAGCACCGCGCGCGCGCGCAGCACCGCATCGTCGCGCAGCAGCGTCAACACCGATCCCACCAACTGCGGATACGACAACTGCGCATTGCCCGGATGCCGCGGCAGCCCGCGCCATAGCAGCGCGGCGGTGATCAGCAGCAGGCCGGCGGCAATCCAGTACACCGTGTGCCAGCCGCCCACACCGGCCAGCAGTCCGGCAGCGGTGCGCGCCAGCAGGATGCCCAGCAGCAAGCCGCTCATCACCGTGCCGATCACCCGCCCCCGCTCGTGCGGTGCCGCCAGCGTGGCCGCAAACGGCACCAGGATCTGCGCCGCCACCGAACTGGCGCCGGTGACAATGGTGCCGACCAGCAACATCGCAAAGCTGTGCGAGCTGGCACTGATCAGCAGGCCCAGTGCGCTGAGCACGAACAGGCCCACGATCAGGCTGCGCCGCTCCAGCCGGTCGCCCAATGGCACCAGCAACAGCAGCCCGGCCGCATACGCCAGCTGCGCTGCGGTCACCACCGCCCCGGCGCTGCGCACCTGGATGCCGAAGGTCTGCGCCAGCGTTTCCAGCAGCGGCTGGGCGTAGTAATTACTCGCCACTGCCAGCCCGGTGGCGGCGGCCATCAACAGCACCAGGCGGCGCGGCAATGGCGGATGGGCGGCGGGGTCGACGGTCATGGCAGAGGCCTGTGGAAGGAATGGAGGCAGTGTGGGCAGCGGCGATGCATCTTTCCAATGTATTGTTTTCACCGTCACCATCGCGTTTCGAGATCGCATGCTCACCCTGCGCCAGCTGGAATTTGCCGTGGCCGTGGCCGACGAAGGCGGCTTCACCGCGGCCGCACGCCGCTGCAACACGGTGCAATCGGCGCTCAGCCATCAGGTGGCCAAGATCGAAGAGACGCTTGGTGCGCGGCTGTTCGAGCGCGGCACCCGCCGGGTACGCCCCACGGCGGCCGGCGAAGTCTTTCTGCACAACGCACGCGAAACTCTGCGCGCGGCCGAACGCCTGCACGAAGAAATGGCCCAGGCACTGGGCACCGTGCGCGGCCGGCTCACACTGGGGCAGATCTCCTCGCTGAGTACGGTGCAGGTGCCGCAGCTGCTGCGCCAGTTCCGCACCGCACATGCGCGGGTAGACGTGCACCTGCGCACCGCCATGAGCGAGGCCTTGCTGCACGATCTGGGCGAAGGCCGGCTGGATGTGGCCCTGGTCGGCGTCGGCCCGCAGGTCGCGGTACCGGAGCAGCGCCTGCTCCTGCACGAAGAACCGCTCGCCTTGATCGTCGCCCCCAGCCATCGCTTTGCCGCGCGCAAGCGGGTGGCCCTGGCCGAGCTGGAGGACGAACCGATGGCCGGGCTGATCCCCGGTGCCGGGGTGCGCGGCATCATCGATGCGGCCTTCGAGCAGGCCGGGCTGCGGCAGCGCCAGCAATACGAGGTGACTCACGCCGACCTGATGCGCGAACTGGTCGCCGCCGACCTGGGCGTGGGCATCGTGCCGCACACCATGGCCAGTGCCATGCGCGAGGTGGTGACGGTCGCGCTCAAGGAGCGCTTCCGCTTTTTGACCTACGCAGTGTGGCGGCCGGACCCTACCCCGGCCGCACGCGCGTTCGTGGCGCTGCTGCGTGCCCAAGCGGCGCCGCGTGCGCCATCGCCTGGCCGGTCGCGCTAAGCGCACAGGCCCTCCACCAGCACCGTGGAAGCCTGCTAGGCTGCGCGCGTTCGCAAAGGAAACTGCATGTCCGGTCACAGTCAGTTCGCCCTGCTCAGGCAGCGCCGCTTCTTGCCGTTCTTCGCTGTCCAGGCGCTGGGCGCGTTCAACGACAACGTCTATCGGCAGGCCATCATCGGCTTGCTGTTTTATCTCGGCATCGATGCGGCGCAGCGCACGCTCTACACCAATCTGGCGCCGGCGCTGTTCATCCTGCCGTACTTCCTGTTCTCCGCGCTGGCCGGCCAGATCGCCGAAAAAATGGAGAAGCAGAAGCTCATCGTGATCACCACCACGATGGAGATCGCCATCATGTCACTGGCCGCGGTGGGCTTCATCACCGAGAACATGGTGATCCTGCTGATCGCGCTGTTCTGCACCGGCCTGCAATCCACGCTGTTCGGGCCGGTGAAGTATTCGATCCTGCCCTCGGTGCTCAAACCCGAGGAACTCACCGGCGGCAATGGCCTGGTCGAGATGGGCACCTCAATCTCGATCCTGTGCGGCATGATCTTCGGCGGGCTGATCTTCCAGATCGCCGGCAGCCATGGCCCGGTCGCTGCAGCCACCGCCGTGATCGCCATCGCCGTCACCGGCAACCTGGTGGCGCGGCTGGTGCCCAAGGTCGATGCCGGCGCGCCGGAGCTGAAGATCAACTGGAACCCCATCCCCGAATCGCGCGCCATCATGCGCCTGACCCGGCGCACGCCGGCCGTGCGCAACTCGGTGCTGGGCGTGTCGTGGTTCTGGTTCGTCGGCACCGTGCTCACCGCGCAGCTGCCCACCTACGCGCAGCTCAATCTCGGCGGCCAGCAAGACCTGTACGTGTTTGCGCTGGCGCTGTTTTCGATCGGCACCGGCGTGGGCTCGCTGCTGTGCGAACGGCTGTCCGGGCGCACGGTGGAAATCGGCCTGGTGCCGCTGGGTGCGTTCGGCATCAGCGCGTTCCTGCTGGACCTGTATTTCGCCCGCCCCGGTGCCGCGCCGGTGAGCGATCTGTCGATCGGCCAGTTCGTGCAGCAGGCCGGCAGCGTGAGACTGATCATCGATCTGGTCGGCATTGGCCTGTTCACCGGTCTGTTCGTAGTGCCGTTGTTCGCGCTGATCCAGAGCCGCACGCCCAAGGCCGAACTGTCGCGCGTGATCGCCGGGCTCAACATCCAGAATTCGCTCTTCATCGTAGCCGCCGCCGTCATCGGCATTGCGCTGCAGCTGCCGCAGGTGGTGCTGTTCGGCCACCGCATTCCGATGCCGGGGCTGAGCATTCCGCAGGTGTTTCTGGCGCTGGCGATTGCCAATACGCTGGTGGCGCTGTGGATCTTCACCCTGGTGCCCGAGTTCCTGATGCGCTTTCTCAGCTGGGTGCTGGTGAGCGTGTTGTACCGGCTGCGCGCACGCGACATCGACACCCACGTGCCCGACAACGGCGCCGCCTTGCTGGTGTGCAACCACGTCAGCTACATGGACGCGCTGATTCTGTCGGCGGTGATTCCGCGCCCGGTGCGCTTTGTCATGTACTACAAGATCTTTCGCATCCCGGTGATGCGCTGGATCTTCCGCACCGCCAAGGCCATCCCGATCGCCGGCGCGCGCGAAGACCCCGCACTGATGCAGCAGGCGTTCGACCGCATCGACGCCGCGCTGGCCGATGGCGAGCTGGTGTGCATCTTTCCGGAAGGTGCGTTGACCAAGGACGGTGAGATTGCCGCGTTCAAGTCCGGTGTCGAAAAGATCCTGGAGCGCCGCAAGGTGCCGGTGATTCCGATGGCGCTGCGTGGCATGTGGTCGAGCATGTGGAGCCGCCGCGATACCCGCCTGGGCCGCATGCGCGTGCCGCGCCGGATGCGTGCGCAGATCGAAGTGGCTGCAGGCCCCGCCGTTGCCGGCGACCAGGCCAGCGCCGCGTTGCTCGAACAGCAGGTCCGGGCACTGCGCCAGGACCAACCGTGAGCCGCACCGGCGCGGGCTTTGCGTCCGTCGCGCACCGCGAGTAGCCTGTGCGCCACTGCACGCTTTACCGCCGCGTTCGCCAAGCGGACGCGGCAGGTCGTACCGGGGGAAGTCGTCGTGCGCAACATCGTGTCTGAGGCATCTGCCGCAACCGGCAGCCGTCGCGCCTGTCGGCGACCTGCGGTTGCAGCGCTGCACCGCGGCCCTGCGGGCACGACGCAAGCTGCCATCCGTCGCGCTGCGGCCGTCATCACCCTCCCCACGCACCCGATCCGTTTGTTGTCGTTTACCACCCAAGGAGCTTCACCATGAGTGCCATCCCACCGCCGATCCACCCCTCGTCCAGCGCAGCGCCCGGCCCGGTGCCCAATCACCTGATCTGGGCGATCGTCTCCACCGTGCTCGGCTTCTGCCTGTGCTGCCCGTCCCTGATCACCGGCATCGTGGCGATCGTGTTCTCCACCAAGGTCAACGGCCTGCTCAACCAGGGCGATATCGACGGCGCGCGTCGCGCCTCCAACACCGCCAAGACCTGGTGCATCGTGACCAGCGTGCTGGCCGCGATCGGCCTGCTGGTCAACATCGGCATGGTCGCCACCGGCGGCATGCAGGGGTACTCGGATTACATGCAGCAGCTGCAGCACATGCAGTAGTGGAACTGCGTCCACGCCATTGGCTTGGACTGGGGGCGGCCACCAGCGTGGCCGCCTTTGGCGTATCGCTGCTCTATCGCTTCGACCCGAACGCGAGCAACAGCCCGTTCCCGCCCTGCATTTTTCGAACCGTCACCGGCTGCTACTGCCCCGGTTGCGGCATGACCCGCGCGTTGTATGCGCTGGTGCATTTCGATCTTCCTGGCGCCTTCGCCATGAACCCAGCCGCCGTGCTCGGCCTGTTCACCCTGCCCGGCCTGATCGCCTGGAAAGCCGGCTGGCGCGCCCGCTGGTTCGCACCGGTGGTGAGCGTGATGTCCGAACCGAAATTCTGGTTATGGGCACTCCCCACGTACTGGATTGCGCGAAATCTGCCGTGGTATCCGTTTACGCTGCTGGCACCGGGTTAGATGGAATAAAGACGTTACGAGGCAGTGCTTCATCGATGATGAGCTTCTTACGCGACATCGTACGTAATGCATCCGCAGAGAAAAATTTTATCCACCCTCTCGTTGAAAGTGAACGCGTATAACTAGGGCAGTGGGTAGGCCGTAATGACTTCAAGCACTACGAAACGAGCGCCACCGACAATAAAGGTGCTTGCAAAGAAACGCCTTGATCGTTACGACTAGCTTTGGTGAAAAGCATTGCAGCACGCCCATGCCTTAGAACTCATCTATTCGATCAGAAGAGCCGGAATCTCTGTATCTCGACTGGCAAACCAGTCACAGCAACACCACTTCGCGACGCGGGTCGCTATTGCACCAGCAATCAGACGCTCAATGGAGCAAGTTATGGAAAACAGCCAATTCTGGCAACTCATGAAACTTATTGATCGTGTTGCATTGAAGGACGGAGACGAGGATCGCGCTCTGGCCTCTCTCACATCGGCCTTAACTGCCATGGAGATTACAAGCATCGAAGCTTTCCATGAGCATCTCTCGCAGCATCTTTTCGCCATTGACGGAGAGAAGTACGCAGAAAATGCCGGCGACTCCGGGCAGTCCGATGATGGTTTTCTCTATGCCAGATGCTATGTGGTCGCTTGTGGTGAAGAATATTATTCCCGCGTAAAGAGGACTCCGGCTGAAATGCAACGCTCGGCTGACCAATGGTGCGAGTCGCTACTTTACGTCGCTCCAAACGCCTGGGCAGCAGGTAGCGGCAGAGACCCATCAGACTGGCCATTTGAGGCAACTGTTAGCTATGAGTCGGGCAGCAACCCCGATCTTTGGACTGAGGCCGGCGCATAACATCCCATCAAAGCCGACACGTCTCGCGTGTCGGTTTACTTCGGGCCTCGAACCATAGCGGACGAGCCGATGAGCGCCCGTTCAACGCGTCAGCAACGTGTGCCGGAAGGCGTACCGCCGGACCCGCATTCAAAAACTTACGCTGAAAGAATTGAAACCTGGTGCCAGAACGAGAAGCAGTACTGCGCTCGTAACTACTTTAGTGTGGCGCGCAGTATCACCGCACCCAACCCGCAATCACCAACAACGCCAGCACCACCATCCACAGCAGCAGCACACGCCAGACCAGGCTCATTGCATCGCGCACTTCCGGCAGCCGGCGCCAGACCGGCACCAGGCCCGAATCGGTGTAGTCGTGCGCTTCTTCGCGCAGCTCGGCACTGACACTGGCACGCGCAACGGCACCGAGAAAATGCGGCTCCAGCGACCAGCGGTTGCCATGCGCTTGCCGCCACGCGCGGAACACCGTGTCGAAGTTGCCGACCAATGCCATCGACACAGTGATCAGCTGCGCTACCGGCCATTCCAGCACCGCCAGCAGCCAGCGCGCGCCGGCAAGATTGCGCGGCGGCAGCAGCACCGCCAGCGGGCTTTCCACCGCCAGCGCGGTCAGGCGATACAACACCGCGCCGAATGGCCCCAGCAACAGAAACCACCACAGCACCGCAAACCAGCGCCGCAGGCCATTGACCACCACCGCTTCGACCAGCGACGGCGCATCCTCGTGCACGCTGCCGCCGGCGGCCTGCAACTGCGAGATCGCATCGCGCCGCGCCCCGGGTTCGTCGGCATCGATCACCGCCTCGACATCGCGATCCAGATCGCGCGGCCCCCAGGTCCAGGCCAGCACCGCCACGCCGAACAGCAGCGACAGGAACCCGTGCCAGACATCGTCCAGCAGCCACTGCAGCACGAGCACTACAAACAGGGCCGGCAACAGCGCCAGCAGCACCCCGTAGCGGCCCTGCCAGGCGCCACGTCCGGCGGCATAACTGTCCAGCCGCCGCAGCCAATGACCAAACCATTCAAAACGCCGCAGCCTGGCCACCTGCGCCGGCACCAGATGGCCCAGCGTGAGTGCGACGACGACGGCAACCAGGGTGGTGAACATGGGTGTCCCTCCTCAGCCGAGTCTAGCCGAGCGGGCACAACCGCCCCGTAACGCGTTTCGCGCGCCGGCACCGTGCGCACCGGGCATGGGCGCGCATGCGCTCGCCGCAAGCCGCGTGCATGCGCAAGCGATGCCCTCAGCCATGCGTGCGATACCACTGCTCGATCAGCGCGCGCGCAATCGAAATGGCAGGCGGCAGCCCAATCCCGTCCTCGCCGCCTTGCCCGGCCAGCGCAGCGCCGACCTCGGCATGACTTACCCAACGCGCGTCTTCCAGCTCACCGGTCACCTGCGGCACTTCGCTCGCCGCCGCATGCGCAGTAAAGCCCAGCATCAGCGCACCCGGGAACGGCCACGGTTGCGCGCCGACATAGCTGCAGTGCTGGATCCGCACCCGGGTCTCTTCGTGCACCTCACGCGCCACCGTCTGTTCCAGCGACTCGCCCGGCTCCACGAATCCGGCAATCACCGAATAACGCCGCGGCGCCCAGCTGGCCTGGCGGCCCAACAGCAGCCGCTGCCCGTCGCTGACCGCGACAATGATCGCCGGGTCCACGCGCGGATAGTGCTCGGTCTGGCACTGCGTGCAATGCGCGATGAAGCCGGCGCGGCGGAACACGATCGCCCCGCCGCACACGCCGCAAAAGCGCGTGCGCGATTGCCAGTGCAGCATGGCCCGCGCATACGACACCGCGGTGGCGATCTCCGCCGGCCACTCGGCCGCCGCCTGGCGCAGGTCCACACGCTGCGGCGCCTTGACGTCGAGCGGGTCGGCCGACAAGCAGAACCAGCCTTGGCCATCGCGCACGCCCAGGAAGATCGCCGCCTCCGGGCTATCGGCAAGCGCGGAGCCCTGCAGCAGCAACGGTTGTCCCTGCGCATCGGCCAGCGCGGTGCCCTTGGCATCGATCAGCAGCACGTGGCCTTGCGGCCACAGTTGCACCAACGCAGCGGGATCGTCACGCAACGCATCGCCACGATCGAGCGGCGCGTGAGTGAAGGCAAAACCGGACAACGGAAAAGTAGACTCGGACATCGGCGCAAGCCTGCCGATAATTGGCGACACCCGCAACCGGCAGTGCATGACGATCGCCGCAGCGTAGGCGCATGCAATGCGCGCGCACTCATGACAGTTCGCTGATGATTACAACCGGTTTGTCGCTGCAGACGCCATGCATCCGCAACGCGGACCTGCCGAAACGCGTTTTGCGCCATCTGCATCGATCGTCGCAACAGGGCTTGCCCGCTGCGCTCGATCAGGACGCGTCAGCCAAGTGCGACAGCGCCATTGGCGGCGCAGACGAGCGCCGTCAAACGATCACGACAGCGTCAGACTGCAGCCCGCCCAACACCCTCAGACGCTGAAGCTGCTACCGCACCCGCAGGTGGTCTTGGCATTGGGGTTGCGGATCACGAACTGCGCACCGGTCAGGCTTTCGGTGTAATCCACCTCGGCGCCCATCAGGTATTGCAAGCTCAGCGGGTCGACCAACAGCGTCACGCCATCGGTGGCCACGGCCAGATCGTCTTCGGCACGGTTCTCGTCGAACTCGAAACCGTACTGGAAGCCGGAACACCCGCCTCCCTGGATATACACGCGCAACGCCAGCTCGGCGTTACCCTCTTCCTGGATCAGCTCGCGCACCTTGGCGGCGGCAGCTCCGGAAAAATTCAGCGGCCGGTCGATGGACTGATAGTCCGGGGCCGGGGCGGCAGTAGGAAGCGAAACGAGCGTACTCATGGCGTCAGCATGGGGGCCAGACGGCCCCACTTCAAGCCGGTTGTGCCAGCGACAGGCTCGCGCTTCAGCCGCGTGCCCGCTCAGGCCTCGGCGGTTTCGGCCTGCAGCGCCTTGACCGGCTCGGTGCGGCTGCCTTCCGGAGCCGGCAGCGCGGCGGTCGCGCCCGCCGTGGCGGCATGGATCAACCGTCCGGTGAGCTGCGCGCCAGCGCTCATTTCCACCACCTGGTAGTGCACGTTGCCCTGCACTCGGGCATTGGCGGCCAGTTCGACCCGCTCGGCCGCATGCACGTCGCCGGTCAGCTGACCATTGATGATCACCACCGGCGCACGCACTTCGCCCTCGATGCTGCCCTGCTCGGCCACGGTCAGGATGGCGCTGGCGCCGTCTTCGGCAATCACTTTGCCCAGGATGCGGCCTTCCACATACAGGCCACCGCTGAAGGTCAGGTCGCCGCGGATCACCACCTGCGGCCCGATCAAGGTATCGACCACGGTCTGCGCACCACGGTTGGACTTGTTTCCGAACATGAGCTATTCCCCCGCGCCATTGCCGGCGACTTTCCAATCGAATGTCTGGTTGACCGGCGCCCCATCGCCGCTCAGGGAGATTTTGACACGTTGCGGAGTGAAATCCTTCGGCAGGATCACGCTGCCGTCCAACTGCTGGAAATAGCGGAACGAATACGGCTGGGCGGCGGCATCGGGCTTCTGGTGCAGCTCGTTCCAACTCACCGTCACCAGCTTGCCGGCGCGCACGCCTTCCACCGCAAAGCGCAGCTGGCCCTGGCTGATCGCGCCACGGTTGAGGTTCTGGGTCAGCACCACGCTGTAATTCCAGGTCCCGCCGGCCTCGGCGGTGAACTGCACCGAGTGCGCATTGAGCCCCTTGCGCTGCGCGGTGGAGCCCACCAGGCGCTCGTAGAAGGCCACATCGGCGCGCAGCGCAGCGATCTGCTCGTCGCGCTCGGCCAGCGAGGCCTGCACTTCGGTATTGGCGACGCGGCTGATCTTGTCGGACATCGCCAGATTGACCTGGCGCTGCTGTAATTGTTCGATCAGCCGGCGCTGCTGGGCCTGGCTGCGCTGGGCCTGCTGCAGCGCAGCCTCGGCCTCGACCAGACGCGGCGCGGCGGTGCGGCTGGCCATCCACCACACACCACCCAGCGATGCGAGCCAGAGCAGGACGACCACGATCCACAGCCAGCGGCCGCTGGAAGGGCCACCACCGGAGTCACGTTGGACGATCTGAACGCGTGCGGCTGGTCTCATGGGTATCGGGTCCGGACGGGCCGGCGGTGTGGGCGGCGGCGTAGTGTGCCAGAGCCTCGACGGCCGTCGCGCTGGCGCTGGGCCGGCGGTTATCCGATAGTTCCGCATTGTTCGCAGGAAGCAACGCCATGAGCGAAGCCCATCTGTTCGTGATCGGCATCCTGCTGGCCTGGCTGGCTGGCATCCGCGTCTACCTCACCGTGTTCGGCGTCGGCCTGGCCGGCCTGCTCGGCTGGATCGAGCTGCCGCCGGCCTTGCATCCGGCGCAATCGCTGTGGGTGCTGGGCACGTCCGGCGCGCTGGCGGTGGCCGAATTCTTCGCCGACAAGATCCCCGGCGTGGATTCGGGCTGGGATCTGCTGCAGACCCTGGCGCGGGTGCCGGCTGGCGCGTTTCTGGCCGCCGCCACGCTATCGCCGGATGGCGACCTGGGCGCGGGCGCGTTGGCGGCCGGCGCTGGCGTGGCGTTGACCAGCCACACGCTCAAGGCCGGCACCCGCGCACTGCTCAACACTTCGCCGGAGCCGGCCAGCAACTGGGTCGCATCGCTGGCCGAAGACACCATCGCCACCACTGCACTGGCGCTGGCCTTGGCGCACCCCTGGTTGGCATTGAGTCTGGCAGTGGGGTCCAGCGTGCTGGTCGCGCTGATGGTGTGGTGGGTGTGGCGATTGTTGTGGCGTGGCATGCGACGGCTGGTCGCGCCGATGCGCGCTTCAAGCACGCCGGCTGCACGCCGCTCCCCGCTATCGTGAAGTTCATCGCATAATCATCGCGACTGCAGGGAGTATCGATGGCCGCCCGAGATCCGGTTCCTTTCACCACCCGTGACGACACCGCCACGCGTAATCGCCCGCTGCGCGCCGAGACGCCGCCGGCCGACTATTGGCGTCGCTGGGCCGACGAGGCTGCCAGCGCGGCCGACGACAGCGCGCCGGTGAGTGCGGCCATCATTCCCGCGCCCGCCGCCGCCAACGTTCCCAGCCATGCGACACCCATTGCACCGGCGCGTGCCGTGTCCAACGCCGGCGCAACGCGCGTTGCACCAGCGTTGCCGCCGTCCTCCGCGGTGTCCGCAGTCAATGGCGATGGCGATGGCGGCGACAACGTCGCGGCCGATGCGCCGTATCGCGTTCTGATCGTCGAAGACGACCGCTCGCAGGCGTTGTTCGCACAGAGCGTGCTGCATGGCGCCGGCATGCACGCGCAAGTCGAAATGACCGCCGCCAGCGTGCCGCAGGCCATCCAGGACTATCACCCGGATCTGATCCTGATGGATCTGCACATGCCCGAGCTGGACGGCATCCGCCTGACCACCTTGATCCGCCAACAGCCGGGGCAGCAGCTGCTGCCGATCGTGTTCCTCACCGGCGACCCGGACCCGGAACGTCAGTTCGAAGTGCTCGACAGCGGCGCCGATGATTTCCTCACCAAGCCGATCCGCCCGCGCCATCTGATCGCCGCGGTGTCCAACCGCATCCGCCGTGCGCGCCAACAGGCGCTGCAGCTGGCCGGCGAGCAGGTCAGCGTGCGCAGCAACCCGGAAACCGGCCTGCCCACGCGCGGCCACGTGATGGAGCTGCTCGCCAATGCACTGGAGCGCAAGCAGCCCGGCGGGCTGTTCTTCATCGAGATCGCCAGCGCACTCGGCCTGCGCGAACGCTACGGCTACGCCGCCTACGAACGCCTGATGACCCAGGCTGGGCATCGCCTGGCCACTGCCGCCCAGCCGTATCCGCTGGCGCGCCTGAACGACAACAGCTTCCTGCTGCTGGCCGTGGAGATGGACGAAGCCAGCCTGGAACAACGCGCGCTGGATATCCGCGAGCGTCTTTCCGCCAACGCCTTCCCGGTGCGCGAAGAAGAATCGGTGCATGTGCGCTGCGCCATCGGCGTGGCTCCGCTGGGCCTGGGCTTTGACGACACCGGCAGCGCGCTGGAAGCGGTCGAGCGCACCGCACTGCAGGCACGCCTGCGCAGCGACGGTGTACAGGCCTATCTGGCACCAAGCCAGGCCGAACAGCAGGAGCAACTGCGCCTGGTCGAAGGTCAACTCGAACTGGCCTATCAGCCGATCGTGGCGGTGGCTGGCGGCGACACCGCGCAGTACCAGGTGCTGCTGCGGCTGCGTCAGGCCGACGGCACGCTGCTGTCGGCCGGCCAGGTGATCCCAGCCGCCGAAGCGGCCGGACGCATCGCCGATCTGGACCAGCAGGTCATGGATCACGCGCTGGGCTTGCTGCATCTGTATCAGCACGCCAGCCCGCCGCTGCGCCTGTTCGTCTCGCAATCGCCGCGCACGCTGGCACGCGATGCCTTCGCCGACTGGCTACTCAAGGCATTGGTCGAACGCGGCGTGGCCGGGCAATCGCTGATCGTGGACCTGCGTCTGGACGATGCCCTGATCCACGCGGTCACCGTGCAGCAGTTCTGCGCCAAGCTCATGCCGGCCGGCGTGCAGTTCTGCCTGAGCCAGTTCGAACCCGGCGATGAAGCCAATGCGCTACTGAGCCAGCTGCCGCTGAGTTTCGTGCGCATGGCCAACCGCTTTGCCGATGCGCATGGCAATGCCGCAGTGCGCGACGAGCTGCGCGGCGTGATCGACATCGCCCATCAGCGTGGCCTGTTGATCATCGGCCAGCGCATCGAAGATCCGCAGGCGGCCGCCGCGATGTGGATGAGCGGCGTGGATTTCATTCAGGGCAACCTGGTGCAGACCGTCGGCAAGGAACTGGATTTCGACTTCACGAACGCGGTGCTCTAAATGACAGCGCAGGTGGGAGGCCTTCGCGCCTGGAGCGCTTTGGCCACGGTTACCGCACTCACCGCAGCGGTGGGCGCAGGCCTGCAGTGGAGCGACATCCAGGGGCCGTGGCGCGCGCTCACCGCCATCGCTGCGGCGCTGGCCGTGGTGTCTGCCCTATGCGCAGCGGTCGCCGCCCAGCGCAGCGCCCGCGCTCAGCAGCGGTTGTCGCAGCGCCTGGACGAGGCGGAGCTGGCCCGCGAGCGCCTGCAACAGGAACTGCAACGCCACGGCGAACTCGAACAAGAACTGCTGCGCGCCAAACAAGCGGCCGAAGCCGCGACGTTGGCCAAGGGTGAATTTCTGGCCACCATGAGCCACGAGATCCGTACCCCGCTCAACGGCATCATTCCGATGCTGGAGCTCATCTCCAGCGGCCAGCTCAGCCTGGACCAGCGCGACATGCTGCAGACCGCCACCGGCAGCTCGCTGCAGCTGCTGCGCATCGTCGACGACATCCTCGACTACTCCAAGCTCGAAGCGAACAAGCTCGAACTGGAGATCACCACCTTCAACCTGCGCGAGTTGCTCGACGGTGTGGTGCAGCTGCTGCAACGCACCGCCGAAAGCCGCCAGCTGCGCCTGGGCCTGGACATCGAACCGTCGGTGCGCCTGCTGGTGCGCGGCGACCCGATCCGCCTGCGTCAGGTGCTGGGCAACCTGATCGGCAATGCGATCAAGTTCACCGAGCGTGGCAGCATCGATATCCAGCT
Organism: Xanthomonas sp. WCS2018Noco2-27; assembly: GCF_031843525.1. Lineage (NCBI taxonomy): Bacteria > Pseudomonadati > Pseudomonadota > Gammaproteobacteria > Lysobacterales > Lysobacteraceae > Xanthomonas > Xanthomonas sp. WCS2018Noco2-27. The sequence continues at coordinate 21,947 of NZ_JAVTIK010000018.1, forward strand.
GCGCCGCCTGGGCGAAACTCGCGCCCAGCACCTGCTGCGTTTCCAGGTGCGCGACACCGGCATCGGCATCGCACCGGATCAGCAGGCCCGCCTGTTCCGCTCCTTCGCCCAGGCCGACGCCTCCACCACCCGCCTGTACGGCGGCACCGGGCTGGGCCTGGCGATCTGCAAGCGCATCATCGACCTGATGGGCGGGCGCATCGGCGTGGAATCCGAACCCGGCCGTGGTGCCACGTTCTGGTTCGAGATCCCGCTGCTCAAGGTGATCGGCGACCTGCAGCAGAGCACCGGCGCCGATGCGGCACGCGTCATGGTGATCAGCTCCGACGCACGCCTGACGCAACGGCTCAAGCGCCTGCTCGACGGCTGGGGCGTGTCGCACGTGCTGATGGAAACCACCCAGGAAGCGCTGGAACGCGTGCGCCGCCACAGCGATGGAGAGGGCTTCCGCTGCGTCATCGCCGACCACGACACGCTGCGCTACAGCGCGCGCGCCGTGCATCGCGCACTGGCTCGCCCGGAAGACATCAGCGGCTCGAAGCTGATCTGGCTCTATGGCGACGAGCCGGTGCCGGTCGAACTGCAGGACAACGCCACCCTGGTACCGCGTCAGAGTCCGGACGAGATCCTGCGGACGCTGGTGCTGCCGCAGGACGCCAAGCCCGTGCATGCGCTGGCCGCGTCGATGATCCCCGAGCCGCTGCCGCCACCGATGGCCAACGCGCGCGAAGTGCGCATCCTGCTGGTCGAGGACAACCCGGTGAACCTGCTGGTCGCGCAGAAGCTGCTGGGGGTGCTGGGCTTCGAAGCCGATACCGCCACCGACGGCGAGGCCGCGCTGAGCAGCATGGAATCCACGCGCTACGACATGGTCTTCATGGATTGCCAGATGCCGGTGCTGGACGGCTACGCCGCCACCCGCCGCTGGCGCGCGATGGAAACCGAAAGCGGCGGCCGCCCGATCCCGATCGTGGCGATGACCGCCAACGCCATGGCTGGCGACCGCGAACGCTGCCTGGCCGCCGGCATGGACGATTACCTCTCCAAACCGGTCGCCCGCGAACAACTCGATGCCTGCCTGCAGCGCTGGCTGCCGCGCCAACCGGTGTTGCCCAGCCAGACCAACGGCGCAGCCCCGGCCGATCCGGAAAGCGCCAGCGCGGGCGCCCAGGCACGTGCGCTTCCGATCCTGGACAGCAGCGTGATCGACGAGCTGTACGAAGTAGCCGGCGCGGACACCATCACCATCCTGCAGCTGTTCCTGGACGATGCACCAGGCATCATCGAACAGCTGGAAGCAGCGGCCGCCAACCGCGACAGCATGCAGCTGCGCGACCTGGCCCACACGCTTAAATCGTCCAGCGCCAACGTCGGCGCCCAGGCCGTGTCCAACGCCGCACGGCGCATCGAACTGGCCGCCCGCACCGGCACCATCGAACGCCCCTCGGTGATGGTCGCCCTGGTGATCGCCGAATACGCCCGCGCCCGCCTGGCCCTGCTAGGCCAGGTCGCCCGCCTGCAAGCCGCAACCCGCGCAGCCGGCTAAGCCGCGCAGCTCGTGAGCCGGTGACAAGAACCGGCCAGGCACTGCAGTCAAAGCAATCCCGCAGCGAAAGAAGGGTCGAGCCCCTCTCCCCTCGCGAGAGGAGTCGGGGTGACGGTACTGAGCACTCGATCCAAGACGCCCGATCGCGTGCCATGGCGGCACAGCAATACCTGCATCTCAACCGCAAGGCTGACCAGTCATCGGCGTCGAACGTTGCGCTGCATCTGCAGCGGTACTTGAGCAGCGCTGGAGCATTACCTGAGCAGCACTGGACAGTCTCAAGTTCCGCAGAGGCGCTGATCCACTAACAACGCAGCAGCGGCAAACCCTCGCCCGACGCACACTCACGCGATGCACAAGGGAGTCAAATAAAGCCACCCTCCCGCCGGGGCGAGAAGGCACGGGTCGCGCGCCTTGGAGCGCCCGCGTCGCAAACGCGGGCTGGGGCGCGGAGCGGGGTTGGAGTGAGCGTGCGCGCGAAGCCACATGCAGCCAAGCAGCCAAGCAGCTACAGCACAACACACACGCATCGCCCGCAGCGCTTGCATGCTCCCCAGCATGGCACGCGCTCACTAACCACCATCTGCGCTGCTCTCAACACTGCGCCGAACAGCACTGCGCTGAGCGCGCGCTCAGTCGTCCAGCTTGGTCAGCAGGTAATTCGGCTCGCCGATCCGCGCTACCAGATCCAGCTGGGTTTCCAGCCAGTCGATGTGCTCTTCTTCCGACTCCAGGATGTCCACCAGCAACTGGCGGCTCACGTAGTCGTTGACGGTTTCCGCATATGCGACCGCTTCGCGCAACACCGCGACCGCTTCGCGCTCCAGCGTCAGGTCGCAGCGGAACATCTCGGTCGGGTTTTCGCCGATGCGCAGCTTGCCCAGTGCCTGAAAATTAGGCAGCCCTTCGAGAAACAGAATGCGGTCGGACAACTTGTCCGCATGCTTCATCTCGTCGATGGATTCTTTGTACTCATGCTCGGCCAGTTCTTTCAGGCCCCAGTTTTTCAGCATCTTGGCATGCAGAAAGTACTGGTTGATCGCAGTGAGTTCGTTGTAGAGCACCTTGTTGAGGTACTCGATGACTTTGGTATCGCCCTTCATGCGATGTCTCCGAGACAGTGAGCCGGCCGCACTTTAACGCGTTGGCGCGGCGCATGAAGGAACGCGAATCGTGATCAGTTGCGTGATGCCGACAGGGCGGCTACCACGCCACGCATGCCGCATGGAAAGCAACTGGGGGACGAGTGAGAGCCTGGCGACTAACCGTACACCGCGTGAGACAGGATTTGCATACCAACCGCTGATCGAGGCGCCAACCCAGCCAGATCCGCGTCACATGCTGGAAGCAGCCCAAGCGTGCCCCACACCACTCAGGCAGCGCTTGCCAGACCCAGCAACGGAAGCGGCAGCGCACGGGTTGCGTGCGCCTGCCTCAACAGGTCGGCCGCCATGTCCAGGCACGAGCCGCAATTGGATCCGCAACCAGTGCGCATGGTCAACTCGGCAAGGCTGGCGCAGCCGTTCTCGGCCGCTTCGCGGATCTGGTGGTCGGTGACCCCATTACAGATGCAGACGTACACGGTATCGGTCGGGTGCTGGCGATCCGGAGAGGACCGGTGCTGATTGCACCGCAAACGAGAATAGGTGTCAATTCCAAACGTTAATCATTATTAATCCGCACCTGCCGAGGCCCGCCACGCTTGCGTGGGCGCTTGCGCGGACTGTCGTGGCCGGCTGCGCTGCTACCGGGCAACCAGGCTTCCAGCGCACGCTCGGGCATCACACCGACCGCCGCAGGGCCTGCCAAAGTCTGCGCGAGCGGCGCCAAATGCCGCAGCGCACGCGCATAGACGCCACGCTTGAAGATCACCACGTGCTCGACCGGATACCAGAAGTCCACCCAGCGCCAATGGTCGAATTCGGGGGTATCGGTATGGTCGAGCTTGAGATGGGATTCGTCGCCAGTGAACTGCAGCAGGAACCACACCTGCTTCTGGCCGATACACACCTGTCGCTCATTGCGGCGCACCGCCCGGCTCGGCAGGCGATAGCGTAGCCAGCCAGGCGTGGCGCCGAGCAATTCCACATGCTCGGGCAACAACCCGGTTTCTTCGCGCAACTCGCGGTACATGGCTTCAACGGGCGTCTCATCGGTGTTCATGCCACCTTGCGGGAACTGCCAGCCGTCCCTGCGCACACGTCGTGCCCAGAACACCTGACCGTCCTTCCGCATCAGCACGATGCCAACGTTTGGCCGGAAGCCGTCCGGATCGATCACGATGCGGACTCCTGAAAATCTACTGTGACCGACTCTGCCACGGCGACGCCCGGCTCACAAGCTGAAAACGAAATACTTGACAACACCCAGGCGCATCGCGAGAATTGCCGGCTCCCTAGGCTATGTAGCTCAGCCGGTTAGAGCACAGCACTCATAATGCTGGGGTCGGTGGTTCGAGTCCACCCATAGCCACCACGGTATTCAAGCCTGCACAGGCATGCGATACTCTGGGACAACATGTTTTTATTGCCCCGTCGCCAAGCGGTAAGGCACCTGACTCTGACTCAGGCATCGGTGGTTCGAATCCATCCGGGGCAGCCAAACACAGAAGGTTCGATCGAAAGATCGGGCCTTTTTTGTTGCCTGCGCCTCAGGCAGATGACCCGAATCTCTACACAGCATTTGACCCACCCGCGGAGGCAGCGCCCTGCATCCGGCCACTGCCTACCCCGGAACTACGCAACTCCCAAACCTTCGACATCTCAGCGAAATAGGACAACTGCCGCGCGCCGGAGCGCCGCCTTGTCACGCAGGAATGTCACCGACCGTTTTCCATGCGCGCACGGACGTGGACACACAGCATGTGACCGTTACCAACTCACGACCCTGCCACACCAAAACACCGATCCGCGCGCCAGCCAATGACCTCGGTGCGCCGGGAGCCGCCATCAGAGCCGTCGCCTTACCGCGCACACCAACAAGGATTCCTCCGGCCAGCACCACTGCAAAACGACAAAAGCCCGGCAATGCCGGGCTTTTGAAGCGGTCGTCCCAGCAAGCCGGGACGCAGCAAACGCGATGGATCAGCGCTTGGAGAACTGGGTCGCGCGACGGGCCTTGTGCAGACCGACCTTCTTACGCTCGACTTCACGGGCGTCACGGGTCATGAAGCCAGCCTTACGCAGCTCGGACTTCAGGGTTTCGTCGTACTCGACCAGCGCACGGGAGATGCCCAGACGGATCGCACCGGCCTGACCGGTGGTGCCGCCGCCGGAGGCGGTGACCAGGATGTCGAAGCTTTCCGTGTTCTTGGTCAGCTCGAGCGGCTGACGCACGATCATGCGCGCCGTCTCACGGCCGAAGAACTCATCCAGCGGACGGTCGTTGACAGTGATCTTGCCGGTACCCTTGCGCAGGAACACGCGAGCGGTGGAGGACTTGCGGCGGCCAGTGCCGTAGTTTTGCGTGATAGCCATGATTAGATATCCAGAACTTGCGGCTGCTGGGCGGCGTGCGGATGCTCGGCACCCGAATACACCTTGAGCTTGCGGTACATGGTGCGGCCCAGGGGGCCCTTCGGCAACATGCCCTTGACGGCGATTTCGATCACGCGCTCCGGGTGGCGCTGCAGCGCCTGCTCCAGGCTCTCGGTCTTCAAGTTACCGATGTAGCCGGTGAAGCGGTGATACTTCTTGTCTTTCAGCTTGTTGCCCGTGACCACGATCTTTTCGGCATTGATCACCACGAGGTAATCGCCAGTATCGACGTGAGGGGTATAGATCGGCTTGTGCTTACCGCGCAGGCGGCTAGCCAGTTCGGTGCAGAGACGGCCAAGCGTCTTGCCGGCGGCGTCAACGAGATACCAGTCGCGCTGGACGGTCTCGGACTTGGCGGTGAACGTAGTCATGAGGAAGCTCTTGAGTAGTCGGGCGGATTGCAGCGGCGATGACCGCTGGAACTTTGCCACGCGTTGTGAAGGCGAAACAGAAGAGGCGGGATTGTACGCGGCAGTCCGCAGCGGCGCAAGTCGCGCGTCCGTCAGGGTCAAGGCGGTTGGCAGCGGATCGGCCGGGCGCCAGAATCGACGCATGACCCAGACCTCCCCCAACCGACTGCACAGCCCGCTCGATCGGCTGCTGGTCGAAGCCCAGCGCGCGCTGGAGACCGTCTTCGGCAACCCGCCCGCCGAGCGCCCCAACCCCGCTGCCGACACCCCCGATGTCGCGCTGCAACCACACCAGCGTCGCCATGCCGCCGGGCTGATGCGCATCAACCATGTCGGCGAAGTGTGCGCGCAAGGCCTGTACTTCGGCCAGGCTGCGGTCGCCCGCGACGCGCACACCCAGCACCATCTGCTGGAAGCCGCGCAGGAAGAAACCGACCATCTGTCCTGGTGCGCGGATCGCCTGCACGAACTGGACAGCCGCCCCAGCCTGCTCAACCCGGTCTGGTATGCCGGCAGCTACGCGCTGGGCGCCCTGGCCGGGCTGCGCGGCGACGACTGGAGCCTGGGCTTCGTGGTCGAGACCGAGCGCCAGGTAGAAGCTCACCTGGACGAACATCTCGAAACCCTGCCGGAGATCGACCAACGCAGCCGCGCGATCCTGCGCGTGATGAAGATCGACGAAGCCCGCCACGCCGACCAGGCCGAACAAGCCGGCGCCCGCATCCTCCCGCCCCCCATCCCCACCGCCATGGCTTTGGCCTCCAAGCTGATGAAGACCGTCGCTTACCGCTTCTAGGAGTGGGGACTAGGATTGAGATTGGGAATTTCCGGTTTCCGGTTTCCGGTTGCAGTTGGCAGTTGGCAGTTGGCAGTTGGCAGGCAGGTTCCGGCCTGCAATGACGCACACACCGCAAAGTAAGAAACGCCACTGCAACGCGGGCCGAAAGTGATTGCGAAAACGCAGCCTGCCGTCAACACAACCACTTCGAAAGCAGTGCCCACTCAGCACAACATGGCTGCGCCCAACCAGCAGCAAGAAGCAGCGACGGAGTCGAAATCCCTAGCAGCAATCGCAGCGCAAGCAGGCCATAAAGCGCAACACGCGACTCGTCGCCTGCTAAAACATCGCAGCACGCCCCGCAGCACCCAACTGGGGCAAAGCCCCCTTTGTTAAGGGGGCGCGCTGATAAGCGCGGGGATAGGCAGCCACGGAGTCGGGGCCCAAAGATTTGCGAAGCAACCTTGGGCGTCAGGTCCGCGAAGCGGGCATGACCACGGCCGAGGGCGCGGGGATAGGTAGCCACAAAGTCGGGGCCCAAGATTTACGAAGCAAACCTTGGGGGGGGCAGGCCCGCTTAGCGGGGCTGACTAACCGACCAACTTCAAGCCGATCACACCGGCAACGATCAGCCCGATGCAGGCCAGACGCGACCACGATGCGCTGTCGCCAAACAAGGCGATGCCGGCGATGGTTACGCCCAATGCGCCGATACCTGTCCAGATCGCGTAGCCGGTGCCGACCGGAATGGTCTTCAGTGCCTGGGTCAAAAACCACAGGCTGATGCCGGCCAAGCTGATCGTCAGCACGGTTGGCCACAGTCGCGTAAAGCCGTCGCTGTATTTCAGGCCCAGAGCGAAGCCGATTTCGAACAGGCCGGCCAGTACGAGATAAATCCAGGGCATTGCAGTACTCCTCAACAGAAAAAACGGACAAAAAAAAAGCGACCCAGTGTCTGCACACTGGGCCGCCGTCGGCTGTGGAACGCGAGGTCATCGCGTGGCGGGCCGTCCCGCCTTGAGTCTTTGTCGCACCTGCGAACAGGCGCGCAAGCGGTCGTTCTTTGCGATTACTCGCTCAGGTTGCGCCCGTGGAACAGCTCTTCGATCTCGCGCTTGAGCAGCGTTTCGATCTTCATGCGCTCCTTGAACGACAGGTTCTTGGCACGCTCTTCGAACAGGTATTGATCGAGATCGAAATCCTTCAGGTGCATCTTCGTGTGGAAGATATTTTCCTGATAGACGTTGACGTCGAACATCTCGTAACGCGACTTCACATTCTTGGCAAGAAAGTGCTGGATCGAGTTGATCTTGTGATCGATGTAGTGCTTTTTACCCTTCACGTCACGCGTAAAGCCGCGCACGCGGTAGTCCATGATCACGATGTCCGATTCCAGACTCTCGATCAGGTAGTTCAGCGCCTTCAGCGGCGAGATGACGCCACAGGTGGCAACGTCGATGTCGGCGCGGAACGTGGCGATGCCTTCCTGCGGATGCGTCTCCGGGTATGTGTGCACAGTGATATGGCTCTTGTCCATATGAGCAACAACAGCGTCGGAGATGAGCTCCTTGCCGGCCTGCTTCTTGTCGATCACCGGCTCTTCGGAAATCAGGATCGTTACCGATGCGCCCTGCGGATCGTAGTCCTGACGTGCGATATTGAGGATGTTGGCGCCAATGATCTCGGCCACATCGGTCAGGATCTGCGTCAGACGATCGGCGTCGTACTGCTCATCGATGTACTCGATGTAGCGCTGACGCTCCTCTTCAGTACGCGCGTAACAGACGTCGTAGATGTTGAAGCTCAACGCCTTGGTGAGGTTGTTGAACCCCTGTAGCCTCAGGCGAGGCAACGGCTTGACCACGTCGGTCTGTCCTTATGGAAGGCGGGAAAGGAAACAATTATGAGCCAAAGATCCCAGCAACGAAATGCCGATGTTAAGAATGGTTTACCTTGCATGACTCATGCCGTTAAGCTTCAGGAATTACACGCGGAACTACCATGAGCCCAGGAAACACGACGGTTGTCACTACGACGGTACGTAACGCTTCCCCTTCGCTGGCGCTGGACGCAGGCACCATTGAGCGTTTTCTTGCGCACAGCCACCGCAGGCGCTATCCGACCCGGACCGATGTGTTCCGGCCAGGAGACCCGGCCGGCACCCTCTACTACGTCATCAGCGGCTCGGTAAGCATCATTGCCGAGGAAGATGACGATCGTGAGTTGGTGCTGGGCTACTTCGGTAACGGCGAGTTCGTTGGCGAGATGGGGTTGTTCATCGAATCCGATACGCGCGAGGTGATCCTGCGCACCCGCACCCAGTGCGAGTTGGCGGAGATCAGCTACGAGCGCCTGCAGCAGCTGTTTCAGACCAGTTTGTCGCCGGATGCCCCCCGCATCCTTTACGCGCTGGGCGTTCAGCTTTCAAAACGACTGCTCGACACCACAAGGAAAGCCAGCCGCCTGGCGTTCCTGGATGTGACCGACCGCATCGTGCGCACCTTGCACGATCTGTCCAAGGAGCCGGAAGCGATGAGCCATCCGCAGGGCACGCAGCTGCGTGTCTCGCGACAGGAGCTGGCACGCCTGGTCGGTTGCTCGCGCGAGATGGCAGGACGTGTGCTCAAGAAGCTGCAGGCCGATGGTCTGCTGCATGCACGCGGCAAGACTGTCGTGCTGTACGGCACGCGCTAAGCGCACGATGCAGCCAGTGCCCAGCGCACTGGCTGCATGCCGAGACGGCAGAATTTAGGCAATGTTGCTGTGTTCTTGGGCTCGCTTGGCGCGCCGTAACACTGCAGTTTTGCGCGATACCTCTTATACGAGTATTTTCAACAGATCAGACCGCACGGTCTGCATCGCGACTGCATCACAGTCCTGACGATCCGTTGATTGCAGCAACCTCATCGCGTGCCGCCTACCCATTTGCGAAGCGGGCGGCCGGTAGCCGGACTGGGCGATGTCTTTGTCAGTTGCACACAATCCGCCACATAGAGGCTTGCGCCTGTCTCAGAGCGCCTTGCCACCACGGTCGCGGCAACCCCAGTTGAGGATCGGCGTACCGGCGGGCAGCACCTGACGGAACAGGTCTTCGCGATTGGCCTTGGGATTGACCACCACCGGCGCGCGTGCAGCCTTCAACAACGGCAAATCTGCGGTGCTGTCCGAATACGCGATGGCGATGTCTGCGTAGCCGCGTTCGCGCAGCATGCGCATCTTTTCTTCGTTGTGGCAGTGACGCCGCGCAGTGACCGCGCCCAGCCGCGGCCCGACCAGGCTGCCGATGACCGGCACGTCCTGATGGGCGACGAAACCGAGAATCGCGCGCGCAAGCTCGGGCGGCGCGCCGGTGGCGACCACCACGCGATCGCCGGCGGCACGGTGGTCGGTGAAGACTTTCAATGCATGCGGAAGCAGACGCTGCCGGATCTGCGCTTCATGCTTGAGCACGTAGGCATCGATGAAGCGATTGAACTCGCGCGTACGGTGCAGGCCGAACGTGGCGATCCAGACGTAGCCGGACACCCCGCGGCGGCGGGTGGGCAGCATCGCCACCATGGGTCCGAGAATCGGCGAGGCCAATACCGCGACCAGCAGACGTAACGGATTGCGCTTGATCAACCAGGCAAACAGATGGCTGCCGGAGTCGCCGTCGTACAAGGTGTGGTCGAAGTCGAAGACCACCAACGGCGCATCGTCGCGCGGTGCGGGAAACGACTCAGTCATGCGCGAAGAATAGCTGACGCAGCGACTCGCCGGGTTCGGGCGCGCGCATGAAGGTCTCGCCGACCAGAAACGCGTTCACACCATGGCCGCGCATCAGCTGGACATCGGCATGGGTGACGATGCCGCTTTCGGTGACCAGGATGCGGTCGCGCGGCACCGCGGCGCGCATGTCCAGCGTGGTCTGCAGCGACACCTCGAAAGTGCGCAGATTGCGATTGTTGATGCCGATCAGCGGCACCGGCACCTGCACCGCGCGCTCGAGCTCGTCGATGTCGTGCACTTCCACCAGCACGTCCAGGCCCAGCTGCATCGCCAATCCGGACAGATCGACCAGCTGCGCGTCTTCCAGCGCCGAGACGATCAACAGAATGCAGTCGGCGCCCAACACGCGCGCTTCGTAGACCTGATAGGGGTCGACGGTGAAATCCTTGCGCAAGACCGGCAGCGTGCAGGCGTCGCGCGCCTGGCGCAGGTAGGCATCGGCGCCCTGGAAGAAATCCACGTCGGTCAGCACCGACAGGCAACTGGCGCCGCCAAATTCATAGCTGACCGCGATGTCGGCGGGGTGGAAATCGGGGCGAATCACGCCCTTGGATGGGCTGGCCTTCTTCACTTCGGCGATCACGGCCGGGTCGCCGGCAGCAATGCTGGCCTGCATGGCCGCGGCGAAACCGCGCGTGAGCGGCAGGTCTGCGCTGCGCGCGATCAGCTCGGCCAGCGGCACGCGCGCACTGCGCTCGGCGACTTCGTCGGCCTTGCGGGCAAGGATGGTGTTGAGGATATCGCTCATCGTATCGGGTCCTGGCGGGCGGGCATTATCGGTCAAGACGGCCGCAATGGGCCGCGGCTGCACGCCAACCTGTGCAGCATGCCTGCGGAAGGGTGAAGATGCCGCCGCATGATTGCCGAAGCGTTGCAGCGCCAGGCATGGTCAGTGCGATGCGCCGACCTGGCGCGTAAAGGCGACATACGCGTCCAATTTGGCGCGCGCCGAGCCATCGGCCAGCACGGCGCGGGCGCGCACGATGCCTTCGGCGATGCTGTCGGCAACGCCGGCGACGTACAGCGCAGCGCCAGCGTTGAGCGCAACGATATCCAGCGCCGGGCCGGGCACGTTCTCCAGCACCTGCAGCAGCATCGCGCGCGACTCGGCGGCATCGGCCACCTTGAGGTTGCGGCTGGCCGACATGGCAATGCCGAAATCTTCCGGATGCACTTCGTATTCGCGCACCTGGCCGTCGCGCAGTTCGCCAACCAGGGTGCCGGCACCGAGCGAGAGTTCGTCCATGCCGTCGCGCCCCCACACCACCAAGGCGCGTTCGGCGCCCAACTCTTGCAACACGCGCGCCTGGATGCCGACCAGATCCGGATGGAACACGCCCATCAGGATGTTGGGCGAACCGGCCGGATTGGTCAGCGGGCCCAGGATATTGAAGATGGTGCGCACGCCCATTTCGCGACGCACCGGCGCCACCACCTTCATGGCCGGGTGATGCACCGGCGCATACATGAAACCGATGCCGGTCTGCGCCAGCGATGCGGCGACCTGCTCGGGCTGCAATTCGATCACTGCACCCAGCGCTTCCAACGCATCGGCGCTGCCGGATTTGGATGAAACGCTGCGGTTGCCGTGCTTGGCCACCCTGGCACCGCCGGCGGCGGCCACGAACATTGCGCAGGTAGAGATGTTGAACGTATGCGACCCATCGCCGCCGGTGCCGACGATGTCGACCATGTGCTGGCGATCGCTCACCTCTACGCGGCGCGAGAACTCGCGCATGACGGTAGCGGCGCCGGCAATCTCGCCGATGGTTTCCTTCTTGACCCGCAGCCCGGTGAGGATGGCGGCGACCATCATGTCGGAGACTTCGCCGCGCATGATCTGCCGCATCAATTCGACCATTTCGTCATGGAAGATTTCGCGATGTTCGATGGTGCGCTGCAGGGCTTCTTGGGGCGTGATGGGCATGGGAACGGCCATAGACAGAAGGAAAACGGCTGCAAGCAGGGCCTGCAGTGTGTCGCGCAGGAATCGCTGCGCAGGGCTGCTACAGGCAGCCAGGTGCGCAGGACCGAATCGATGCGGTCAGTCGGTCATTGGCCGGGCCGACGCATCTGGAAGCGCGCCTGCGGCTGCACTTCGAAATAATCGACCGGGCCACCGGCACGCAAAATGGTCTGCACCTTGGCCGGGTCGTAGACGCCGTTATCGAGCGCGGCGTGCGCAAGATGCACGCCCACCACTTCGCCAAGCACCAGCCAGGTTTCTACGGCCTGACCGCTTGCACTTTGCAGCTGCACCAGTTGACTCAACCGACATTCGAAACTGACCGGGCTTGCCGCCACACGCGGCGCATCGATCAAACGCGACGGCGCCATTTGCAAGCCGGCAAGCGCGAACTCGTCGACGTCCGACGGCACCATCGCCGCGCTCGCGTTCATTGCTTCGGCGAGCGGGCGCGTGGCCAGATTCCAGGTGAACTGACCGGTCGCTTCGATATTGCGCAAGCTGTCCTTGCGGCCGATGCTGGCAAAGCCGACGATCGGCGGGGTGTAGTTGAAGGCGTTGAAGAAGCTATACGGCGCCAGATTGGCGATGCCCTCGGCGCTGCGCGAGCCGATCCAGCCGATCGGACGCGGGCCGACGATGGCATTGAACGGGTCGTGTGGCAGCCCGTGGCCGTGCGCCGGTTCGTAGAAATGCATGCTGTCGTTGGACGTGCTCATCGTGAAGCGACCTTGGCGAATTGCGCAGCGTGCAGGCCTTGCTCAGCGCCGGCTTCGCTATCTGTGTGCGGCAGCGAAGCCGTCAGCAACCCACTGCGTAGTGCGCCGTAGGCAAGCGTGCCGGCGCGGGAGTGCCACGCGGATGTCTCGCTGCCCGGACAAGCTGCACCGCCAGCGGCAACAGGTGTAGCGCCCATCGCGATCACCGCTCCAGAAAGTTTTTCAGCAGGGCATGACCGTGCTGGGTCAGGATCGACTCGGGATGGAATTGCACGCCTTCCACCGGGAAATGACGGTGGCGCAGGCCCATGATCTCTTCCACCGAGCCATCCGGATTCTCGGTCCAGGCGGTGACTTCCAGCGCATCCGGCAGGGTGGTCTTGTCCACCACCAGCGAGTGATAGCGCGTGGCCTGGTAACTGTCTGGCAGGCCGGCGAACACACCCCTGCCCTCGTGGCGGATCGGCGAGGTCTTGCCATGCATGATGTTGCCGGCGCGGATCACATCGCCGCCATACACCTGGCCGATGCTCTGGTGACCCAGGCACACACCAAGGATGGGCGTGGTCTGGCCAAGCTGCTCAATCAATTGCAACGAGATACCGGCCTCGTTGGGCGTGCACGGGCCGGGTGAGATCACGATGCGCTCGGGCTTGAGCGCGGCGATCTGATCGACGCTCATCGCATCGTTGCGCACCACCGTGACCTCGGCGCCCAGTGCCTGCAGGTACTGCACGAGGTTGTAGGTGAAGCTGTCGTAGTTGTCGAGCATCAGCAGCATGGCAAGGGACTCATTGCGCGATCAGGAAGACCGCATAGATGTTTTCGGAAATCGTGAGCGAACCCGCCTCCAGCGAATCAACGGTAGCTCCAGCGTCGGCAGCTGGTGCTGGAGGCAACGGCGGCCCGGACACTAGCGATACCTGGACCGGCCAATCGCCAGCTTCGACTCCATAGGAAAATTTCGGCGCGACATCGGAAATCGTATAAAGGCCACGAAGACTGACTCCATACGCCTTCGCGAGTTCGGCGGCAGAGGCACGCGATTGTTCGGCAGCTTGGCGCTTGAGTTGCGCTCGCAGCTGATCTTCCTTGCTGTAAGAGGTCTTGATACCAGACAGTTCCATCTCGCTACTGGTTTTTATTTCGCTCAGGAATTGGCGAACATCCTCCAGCGACTGAAAGCTGCCACCGATACCGCGCTTGACCTCAGTTCCCTCGAAATCACGCTCGCCTTGCTGCGAGTATTTATAGGTAGGCTGGATCTGCAGCGATGAGGCTTCGATGCTGTCCTTAAGCACGTGATGCCTCTTCAGCGCGGTCAAGATGTGCTCTGCCGATGCCTGGACACGCTTTCTGGCAGCTTCCGGCTGCAAATCGACCGCGCGCAGGTTGACGCTCAGCGAGAACCGATCGGGCATCACCTCGCGCTTGGCCTCTCCCTTCACCAGTAGGTGTGGTTGCGACGGTAGCGTATTGATCTGGGCGGCCGCCACCAACGGCAGGGCGAGAAGGCTTGCGAAAATCCAACTAGTCACTCGCTTCATCGTTCTCATCGTTTCATCCTTGAGAGTGGTAAGGCAGCTGCACCGGAAGTGGCAGAAGCACAGCAACATCCGCACACAACCGATCGACTGCATCGGTCGTGGTCGCCCATGAGGTCACGAAGCGAATGACCAGCCGCCCATCGTCGCGCGTTTCCCAGCGTTCGAAGTCGTAGCGCTGCGCGATCTGCTCGGCCTGCTGCGCGGTGACGGCGATGAACTGCTGATTGGTTGGCGAGTCGCTGGTGAATTCCGCACCCGCTGCCAGCAGGCCGGCGCGCAGGCGCTGCGCCATCGCGTTGGCATGCGCGGCGAGTGCGAAGAACAAGCCATCTTCGAACAAGGTGGCGAACTGCGCGCCGAGCACCATGCCCTTGGCAAGTAACGCGCCGCGTTGTTTGATCAGATAGCGCAGATCGGCCTGCAAGGCAGGATGGATCACGACCAAGGCTTCGCCGAGCAGCGCACCGTTCTTGGTGCCGCCGATATAGAACGCATCGGTGAGCGCGGCAATCGTCGGCAGATCCAGATCGTTGCCGTTGGCGGTGAGTGCCGCACCTAGCCGCGCGCCGTCGAGATACAGCAACAGATCGTGTGCGCGACAAAAGCGCGACAGTGCATCGAGTTCGGCGCGCGTATAGATGGTGCCGCTTTCGGTGCTATTGGAAATGTAGACCAGCCGCGGCTGCACCATGTGCTCGTTGCTGTGCACCTCCAGCACTGGCGCGATCAATGCCGGTGTCAGCTTGTCGTGCAGCGCCGGCACCGTGAGCACCTTATGCCCGGTCGCTTCGATGGCGCCGGTTTCGTGCGTGGCGATATGCCCCGCTTCGACCGCAATCACTGCCTGATGCGGGCGCAAGAACGCACTGATCGCAATCAGGTTGGTCTGCGTGCCGCCTACCAGCAACTGCACGGCGGCCTGCGGTTGCGCGATGGCGTTGCGAATCAATGCCGCAGCACGTTCGCTATGCCGATCGGTGCCATAGCCGCCGTTCTGCTCAGCACTGGCCCGCGCCAACGCCTGCAAGACGCGTGGATGCGCGCCCTCGCTGTAATCGTTGCGAAAACTGATGCGCGGCGCACTGCCCTGCCGGTCCATCACAGCCCCTTTGCGGCCTGGGCGACGGCGCGAAACAGCGCGCGCCCCTTGTTCATCGTCTCCTGCCATTCCAGGTCGGGGTCGGAGTCGTAGACCACGCCGCCGCCGGCCTGCACATACAAATAGCCGTCCTGGATGACCGCGGTGCGGATGGCGATGGCGGTATCGGCATCGCCGTGCCAGCCGATGTAGCCGACTGCACCGGAGTAGACGTTGCGCTTGACCGGCTCCAGCTCGCGAATGATTTCCAGCGCGCGAATTTTCGGCGCGCCGCTGACGGTACCTGCGGGGAACGTGGCGCGCAGCACGTCGCTGTAATTGAGGCCGGCCTTGAGCGTGCCGGTGACCTCGCTGACGATATGCATGACGTGGCTATAGCGTTCGATGACGAACTGCTCGCCCACCTTGACCGTGCCCGGTTCGGCAACGCGACCGACATCGTTGCGACCCAGGTCGATCAGCATCACGTGCTCGGCGCGCTCTTTCGGGTCGGCCAGCAATTCTTCTTCCAGCGCCTTGTCCAGCTCCGGCGTTGCGCCACGCGGGCGGGTGCCGGCGATCGGGCGCACGGTGACCACGCCATCGCGCAGCCGCGCCAGGATTTCTGGCGACGAGCCGACGACTTGGGTGCCGCCGACATCCAGAAAATACATGTACGGCGAGGGATTGAGCGCACGCAGCGCGCGATACACATCCACCGGGCGCGCACGGAACGGCACACGCAACCGCTGCGATGGCACCACCTGGAAGATATCGCCGGCGCGCACGTATTCCTGCGCCTTGCGCACCACTGCGTGGTACTCCTCGCGGGTGAACGAGGAATGGAAATCCGATTCGTCGATGGCATCGGAGATCTGCGCCTGCGGATACCCGGCGCCGCCCTGACGCAGGCGATGCGCCAGCTCGTCCAGGCGGCGGTTTGCGCGCACATACGCCTGTGGCTGACGCGGGTCGGCATGCACGATCAGATACAGCCGGCCCTTGAGATTGTCGAACACCGCCAGCTCTTCGGAGAGCATCAGCAGAATGTCGGGCGTGCCCAGTTCGTCGGGCTTGTCGCCGCTGCCCAGGCGCGGCTCGATGTACTGGATGCATTCGAAGCCGAACCAACCCACCAGCCCGCCGGTGAAGCCGGGCAGGCCATCGAGTTGCGGCACCGAATGCTCGGCACGCAGCGCGTCGACTTCGGCCAAGGGGTCGGCGACGTCGCGGGTGTCGATGACTTCGCCGTGTTCGCTGACTTCCAGCGTGTGGCCGCGGAAGCTGTACACGCGCCGCGCCGGCAGGCCGATGATGGAATAGCGACCGAAGCGCTCACCGCCTTCGACCGATTCGAACAGATAGGTGTAGGCGCCGTCGGCGAGCTTCAGATAGACCGAGAGCGGCGTGTCCAGGTCGGACAGCACTTCGCGGACAACGGGGATACGGGTGTGACCTTCAGCGGCTTGGCGCTGGAACTGCTCTGCAGTGATCAAGACGACTTTCCTTCCGGGACTCTGTGGCGGGGCGGACGACGGCAACGGGCCACCATCGCCACCAGCGGCGAGCGGAAGAGAAGGAGCGTGGGGTCGTCAGGCGGCACACGTGGCTACTGTAGCGCAAGTGCCGCTTCAGGGCAGCAGGTGCGCGGGCGAATGCGGTGCGAATTGCGAAGGCGCTTTGTGTTGGTTTGGGTGTTATCGGGCAGAGTCTGTCAACTCGGACTGGTATCTCGTTCCGGGCAACGCGAGCCTGTCGTTGCGCGCCTGTTGCACTGTTGGCAGCCACTGCCCTTAGCCGTCGCAGGGCAAGGTACCTCTGGTGTCGGCATCGGTGTTGGCGCAGGGACCCTCACCCCAACCCCTCTCCCGGGGGGAGAGGGGCTCTGAGCGGCGCGCACTGCAGGTCGTTGCGCGCCTGTTGCGCTGTTGGCAGCCACTGCCCTGAGCCGTCGCAGGGCGAGGTGCCTCTAGTGTCGGCATCGGTGCCGGCGCAGGGACCCTCACCCCAACCCCTCTCCCGGGGGGAGAGGGGCTTTGAGCGGTGCGCACTGCAGGATCAGGTTTTCCAAATCCTGCGTTCGACTTCCCAATCCCGACTCCCCAATCACCGCGCTCACGCGCTCAGCAACGGGCAATCCACCGGCAAATGCATCCGCAGCCGCGCCGGGACGCAGTCGATATGGAAATGCAGCGAGGTTTCCGGTTCGCCATCCAGGTTCAACGTGAGCGGTTGATGCGAGACGATTTCCAGCCATGGCAGGCGCGCGCGGACGGCGACGCGTTCCAACGCCGCCTGCTTGCCGCTGGTGACCAGGGTGCCGAGCGTGGCGGCGACCTCGCCATTGAGCGCGGGCACGATGGTGACGTCGAGCAGGCCATCGTCGATCACCGCTTCCGGGCACAGCGCCTGGCCACCGCCGGCCTGGCGGCCGTTGCCCAGACCGAGTGCGATGAACTCGCCTTCCCAGCTGAAATCCGGACCTGAAAAGCGGGCACTGATTGGGTCGATCCGGCCCAGCCGCGACATGCCGGTGATCAGGTAGGCCAGGCCACCGAGCATTTTTTTGAGGCCGTCGTCGGTTTCCACGGTGACCTGGGTGCCGAAGCCGCCGCTGGCGACATTCGCGCACCAGTGGGGGCCGTGTGGGGTGTCCAGGCGCAGCAGATCGATCGCTTGGGCGGGGCGCTCGGCAATCAGGCTCAGCGCATCGAGCGGCTCGATCGGGATGTTGGCGGCCGTGGCGAAATCATTGGCGGTACCCAACGGGACCAAGCCCAGCGATGGCAGGCTGGCGGCATCGCCGTCGTGGTGCGCGAGCGCGGCGGCCACCTCGCTCAAGGTGCCATCGCCGCCGGCCGCCACCACCGTGTGCACGCCATCGGCGACCGCTTCGGCGACATAGCGCTCGGCGTCGCCCTCTTCCCAGGTAACGCGTACCTCGAGCCGGACGCCGCGTTTGCGCAACTCCCCAACCGCCTCACGCAGGTCCAGATTATCGGTGGACTTGCCGTTGAGGATCAGACGCCAGTGGGACGGGGCCATGCGCGCTGCCGATGCTGTGAGAGTGGTGCACGCAGGCTAGCAGCGCGCCACTGGGTAGATCGTGAATACGTAATGCCACCGGGCTGTCATTGGCATGTCATCGATGACCCGGAGAGTAGAAGTCCATAGCAGGGACGACGGGCGGAGGCAGGATCAGCCTCCAATTTTCTTGAAGGCCGCTCCGGGTGGAGCGGCCTTCCTTTTGTGTGCGATGCCGGGCTTGGAGCGGCTAAGCAAGACGACTGCGCTCAGCGTCAGGCGGACGTGGCATTGCGCGGAACGGCACCGACCAAGCGCACACTCCGGCTCTGACTGCGCCGTCCACATCCAGCTGTCGACTGCTCGCGACGATCTGTCAGCCGCTCTTAACCGCCTGCGGCAAATGCGGCTAGGCGCTCGCCATCGAGCCGGTATACCGTCCAGCCGTCCATCGGGCGGGCGCCGACGGCTTGGTAGAAGTCGATTGCCGGTTGATTCCAGTCCAGCACCGACCATTCGAAGCGCCCGCAGCCACGCTGCACCGCCAGCTGCGCCAGATGCCGCAGCAGCGCCAGACCGGCGCCCTTGCCGCGCGCTTCCGGGCGCACGAACAGGTCTTCCAGATACAGGCCGTTGCGGCCCAGCCAGGTCGAGTAATTGAAAAAATACACCGCAAATCCCAGTGCCTGGCCATCGTGCTCGCAGATCAGCGCATGTGCGGTGGCGCCCTCGGCGAACAGGCTGGCACGCAGATCGTCGGGGCTGGCCTTGACCGCATCGGGCTCGCGCTCGTACACCGCCAGTGCGGTGATCAACGCATGCAGCAGCGGCACGTCATCGGGCGTGGCGCTGCGAATCTGCAGCGTGGTCGCACTCATCGCACCGCATCCACCGCTGCGCGCATCTGCGCGATCACATCGGCATAGTCGGGCGCATTGAAGATCGCCGAGCCGGCCACGAAGGTATCGGCGCCGGCGGCGGCAATCGCGCCGATATTGTCGGCCTTGACCCCGCCATCGATTTCCAGGCGGATCGGCTTGCCCAGCGCGTCGATCTTGCTGCGGATGGCACGCAATTTATCCAGTGCCGACGGAATAAATGCCTGCCCGCCGAAGCCGGGGTTGACCGACATCACCAGCACCAAGTCCAGCTCCGGCAGCACCCAGTCGAGAATATCCACCGGGGTGGCCGGATTGAGCACCAGCCCGGCCTGGCAGCCGTGCGATTTGATCAGCTGGATGGTGCGGTGCACGTGGCGGCTGGCTTCGGGATGGAAGCTGATGGTGGTGGCGCCAGCCTCGGCGAAGTCCGGCACGATGCGATCCACCGGCTCGACCATCAGGTGCACGTCGATCGGCGCGGTGATGCCGTGCTTGCGCAGCGCCTGGCACACCATCGGGCCGATGGTCAGATTGGGCACGTAATGGTTGTCCATCACGTCGAAGTGCACCCAGTCGGCGCCAGCCTTGAGGACGTTGTTCACTTCTTCGCCAAGACGGGCGAAATCGGCGGACAGGATGGACGGGGCGATCGCCGTCGATTGCATGGGCAGCTCGTAGGAAGACGGAAACCCCATTGTCGCAACCCCTGCCCGACGAGGAAAGGCGTGCATCCGTGGCGGGCCCAACTGCGTATGCACTTGACTGGCGCAATGCGCCCGATTTGAGGAGACTCCATGAAAACCACCCCGCTCGCCTCCGCCGCCATCGTGTTGCTGGCCCTCGCTCCGTCCGCCTGGGCGCAAACCGGCCCGGCCGACTGGTCCGGCTTCTCCATTGGCGCCAATGTGGGCGGTGCCGATCCTGCCGGCGTGTCCGGCGGCCGTTTCGGCTTCGATACCAACCTGGATGGCCGCGACGGCGATCAGGTCAGCACCGCCACCGGCGCCGATGCGTTCTCGCCGGGCTTCTGCGGCGGCGCGGCGGCCGGGCGCACGCCGGCCAGCGGCTGCAGCAAGGACAAGGGCGGCGCCGAATACGGTGCGCGGCTGGGCTACGACTGGCAGGCCGCCAACTGGGTCTACGGCGTGGTGGCCGAGTACACCCGCAACGACATCCGCGACAGCGTCAGCGCCTTCAGCACCACGCCTGCGCTGTACACCTTCACCCGCCAGCTCAACCGCACCGCCGCGCTGCGCGGCCGGATCGGCTATGCATTCGGCGCGCAGGGCGATTACCTGGCGTACTTCACCGCCGGCGTGGCGCGCGGCGAGTTCGACCACAGCTTTGCCAGCAGCAACACCGCCAACAGCTTCACCGGCAGCGGCGGCGACAGCGCGGACGGCTATCAGGCTGGCGTGGGCCTACAGCGTCGTTTGAGCGACCATGTCTCGGTGGGCGTGGAATATCTGTTCACCCGCCTGCAGGACGAAGACACCCGCGTGCGCGTCGGGCCAGGCACCGCGCCTGCCACCAACCCGTTCCTGCGGGTCAATCCGGCCGGTACCGACCTGCGTCGCACCGACACCGACTTTTCGACCAATGCAGTGCGGCTGACGGCAACGTATCGCTTCTGATACAGGGCTGAAGGCAGCGCCACCTGGGCTAGGCCTGGGTGGCGCTGTTTCTATTTGGGATGGGCAGCGGCCCTGCTTGCTACGACCTGTTGAACGCGCAATGCGTTCACCTCTGCCACTCAGCGCTTGCGCAGCCGCTGGATCCGGTCGTACGCGGCGTTGATCTGACTGGCTTTTTTCTCTGCCTGGCGGCGCGCCTCCGGCTCAGCGTTGATCACCTTGTCCGGGTGATAGCGCGACATCAGCCGGCGATAGGCCAGATCGATCTCGGCCGTGGTCGCGTCCGGCTCCAGTCCCAGGGCTTCGTACGGGTTTTCCGCGCGCCGCTTGAACCAGCCGGCATCCACCGCGTGCCCGATGGCCAGGCCGATCATCAGCCCCACGAATGGCGCGCCGCGGAACAGCAAGGCGCCGGCCAATGCGCCGAGCAATTTTCCGTACCAGGACATGAGCAATCGGGGGTGGCAAGGCGGGCTGGCGATCTTACCCGAACGCCCGCCCGGCCTGGCTGACGGGCCGTCCACAACCGGTGCACGGCAGCCGCCAATAAATCCAGCGGGGCGCGCCGAAGCGCCGTACACTACGCGGCCCGCTGCCCACCCGCGGGCCCGCCGGGTCCCGGGGACAGCGTCATAGCGACGTCCTTAGGAGTGCCTGTGTCGACCACGCTGTTGCAATCCGATCTGCCCGGCCTGCCGTTGCGTCATCGTGGCAAGGTCCGCGATGTCTTCGATATTCCCCGCGACCGCCTGCCCGCCAACGCGCCGCCCGGCGACTATCTATTGATGGTGGCCACCGACCGCCTGTCCGCGTTCGATGTGGTGTTGCCGGACCCGATTCCCGGCAAGGGCGAGATGCTGTGCCAGGTCTCCAATTTCTGGTTCCACAAGACCGAACACCTGATGCCCAACCACCTGGTCAACATCGCGGTGGAGCAGGTGCTGCCCGAGGGCGTGGACCCGGCGCTGTACGCCAAACGTGCGGTGGTCACACGCAAGCTCAAGCCGGTGCCGGTGGAAGCGATCGCGCGCGGCTATCTGATCGGCAGCGGCTGGAAGGACTATCAGCGCACCGGCAAGGTCAGCGGCATCGAATTGCCCGACGGCCTGCGCCAGGCCGAGAAACTGCCCGAGCCGATCTTTACCCCGTCGACCAAGGCCGCCGTGGGCGACCATGACGAAAACATCGACTTCGATGCGATGGTCAAGACCGTCGGCGCCGAACTGGCCGAACGCGTCCGCGATGCCACCTTGCGCATCTACCGCTTTGCCGCGGATTTTGCCGCCGAACGCGGCATTTTGCTGGCCGACACCAAGTTCGAATTCGGCACCGACGCCGATGGCCGCCTGTACATCATGGACGAGATGCTGACCCCGGATTCTTCGCGCTACTGGCCGGCCGATCAGTACGAAGTGGGCACCAGCCCGCCAAGCTACGACAAGCAGTTTGTGCGCGATTATCTGGAGACGCTGGACTGGGGCAAGACCGCACCGGGCCCGAGCCTGCCGACCGACGTCATCGACCGCACACGCGCCAAATACGCCGAAGCGCTGCAGCGGCTGGCCAATATTTCGGTTGATTGATGGCTTGAAGCCCCGAGTGCGGGGCTTTTTTTTTTGCGGTCGCCGATCATCGGTGTCGGCACTGGAGATGCCGGTAACGCGTCGATCGATAATGCGCGCCTGAAACAGGGCAATGCGCGCATTTGATGATGTGCGAGACTTCTCCCAGCGAACTGTTTCAGCAGTTTTCACACCCAGCAGCCAGGTTTTGACGATGTCGCGTTCTTCAACTAATCGCCTCGCGCCATTGTCTCGAGTCGTGCTGCCTGCGCTGTTGTTCGCAGCGATGGCATGCAGCGCTGGCGAGCCGATTGCTACGCAGGCCGCAGCACGCGTCTTTCCTGCAGCACCTGCAGCGGTTACTGCTGTCGGTCAGCCATTCGCAGCGGTGATCAAGGCCAGTGGCGTGACGTGTGCCAATCCACTCTCCGGCACAGGCTGCACGGCAGGCAATATCGATGCAGGCGATTTTTACGATGTGGAGCTGCTACCGGAGTGCGGTGACACAGGATTCTTCGCAGGCGTCGCACGTGCAACGGGCGCAGACATACTTGATACCGTGCCAGCCACAGGCAGCACCGCAACTACCACTGCCCGCCTGACGCAAGGTCAACTCGTCTGCGTCCAGGGCATCGCCCGCACCGGGCAGAATCCGCGCTATTACTACGTGATCGCAATCCCGGCGAGCAGTGTCGCTGCGTGCAAGAACGCGACGCTGTGTGAAACGTATGGCGACAGGCCGATCAAACGTTTGAAGCCAACTGGCGGCGCGGCCTGTCGGCCCGCTGCGCAGGCCGCTGCGCAGGGCCGCTATGTGGGCGACTGTGCACAGGGCTGGGTCGATGCAGATGCGCTGGACGTTTTTTCTAACGGGATTTAGGGCGGTTTATAAAACGTAGAGAGTCGTCGTCAGGCGGGTGTGGACGCCGCGCTCAAAACCGGAATATGCGCGTGGTACACGCTGCACTGAGCACCGGCCACGCTCGCCTGGCGATAAGCACAGGAGTTCTTTCAGCCGCTCTAAGTTACGTTGGGCACATCGGGGATGCTGAGAGGAGCGCAATGCGCATGTGCGCCGACAGATGTCCCGGTGACACACTGATTCGATCAGCGGAGCCTGTGTGCCATATCGGAACGGCCGCATCCCTCGAAACCACGGCTGCGTGCTCGCGGCGTTGCGCAGCCTCTTCACTAGCGCCGACGCTCCGACTGCAGAATCTTCACACACTACAACCGGGCCGCCGATAGACTCCCGTCGCGCGCACGCTGCCCCGACACGATCAGGAGGATCCCATTGGCTAGTTACCGTACTAACCTGACCGCTCTGGTATTGAGCTTGGCGCTTGCGGCCTGCTCCGCACAGGCGCCGCCGGCAGCCTCAGGCTCGCCGACAGCCGCCACGCCCGCGACCACCGTCGCAGCCACCGCGCCGGCACCGGCACCGGCAGCGAGCTGCCCGGATACCGACTTCTCCGCGTTCTTGAAGCGCTTCAGTGCAGAGATCGCTGTGCAGGAGAAGGCTACCGCCGATCCGCTCACCATGGTCCAGCTAGACCCGGAGGCGCAGCCCGAGCCGGCACCGGTGACGCGCGAGGTCCCGCTTGCCAAGGTCGAGTGGCCGGTCATCCCCAACCTGGACGCTGTCCGCAACGGCGGCCGCGAAGTCGCCGTCTCCGAGGACGCTGGCGGTCGCCAGGTACTGGTCCGCACACCGAACACCGGCGACCAGCAGGTCTACCATTTCGCTCAGCGTCCGTGTTGGACGTTGGTCAAGGTGGACGACCAGTCGCTGTAACTCGGCAGCCGGTAGAACCCACGCGGCGGACGTTACAGACGGACGCGTTGACGCGACTTTCGACGCTACGTAAGCCGCCGGCAGGCGTTCCGATGGATTGGGCATAGGGGCGAGATACTTTGATGAGACCTCCAAGGAGGCCAACCAATGCGACGTGACACGTTTCTGTTACCTGTGCTCGCTGCGACGCTGTGCTTGTCCGCCTGCGGCGACAAACCGATGTCCGCAACGAGTGCCCCAAGCGCGCCGGCGGCGGCGGCGCCCACTCCCCAACCTGCTGTTTCAGCGGAAGCGGTCCGACCAGGACAAAACGACATGATCAAGGAATGCCGCGGCATGCGTCTGCAATTGACCGCACTGCCTTCACAAGACGCAACTTCCACCAGGACGCGGGTGGACATGGAGCGCGAGGGCCAACGCCAGACCTTGCCGGCACCTGCCGAGATGGCGGAGTACACGCCCGTCGGGATTGGCTGTGCGGAAGATGGCAAGGGGACCGCCTACGCTGTCGTCCAGTATGGCGAGCTGCCCTATGGTTGCGAATTCTGCGAGTGGTTCTTCCTCTACGACGCCACAGGGAAACTGCTCAATCACGCGACCCCGCCGCTTCTCGAGCAGGACGGCCAACAGAGCCCGAACAACGACGACTACGAACACATGCTTGAACAGCTGGGGTTGAAGCACCCCGAGCTATTGCCGTTCCAGTCTTGACTGGAACAAGAGATGCGCATGCACCGTCACGGATTTGGTGCATGGCGAATGAAGTACGCAGTACATGGAGCAACACCCCCGACACGGAAGAATCTGTCTCATAGAAAGGAACGCACATCATGACCGACGATACGATCTACACCGACATGGTCCAGCCCCGCGGCGCTGGATACAGCAGCGACAGAATCAAAGCCTGGAGCCATTATCGCGAGCCCATCGATAGCACCGATGGCCGGCTGCACGGCGAGTCCCGGCGCTGGGGCGATGCCAGTCCACAGACCCAATCCAGAGTGATCGACAGCCTGATCGATTCCTCGCGGGATGCCGGGCTTTCCGCGCGCGAGACCGCTTACGTTCTTGCCATCGCCCGCGTTGAATCAGGCTTCAATCCCGATGCCGCTGCGGGCACGACGTCTGCCTCGGGCCTGGGTCAGTTCATTGACCGCACTGGCGCGCACTACGGGGTCAACGCGTCCAACCGCTTCGACGTGCAAACGCAGTCGCAGGCGTTGGTGCAACATTTTGTCGATAACCGCGACCTTGCGCGCAGCCGCGGCCAGGGCGAGGATTACATCTACAAATATCACCACGATGGCCCTAGCAAGGATTATGGTGGCCTTGCGCTGTCGCGGCGCGAGATTGCCCCTCATTTGGACAACTACACCCAGTTTGTCGAACAGCGTCTTGCCCAGACCCAGGGCAACACCGTGGACCGGCCGGCACCGGCACCAGCGATGCACCAGGCCGAACCCAGCCATGACGCTCGCAGCAATTTTCAGCAAACGATGGAACGCATGCTGCCTGGTCAAGGCCGTACCGATCCGCATATCACTGGTCATTATGGAGAGCACCGCGGTAGCCACGGGCCGCACGGCGGCACCGACTTCAACTACCAGGGTGGTCAGACAGGCCGCAATTTGCAGCATCCGACCGTGCATGCGCCGATCTCCGGGACCGTCACCTTCGCAGGCGGCAACTACGGCACCGTCAAGATTCGCGATGCACAGGGTAACTCGCACGAGATCCTGCACCTGGACGCACTCAAGGTAAAAGAAGGTCAGACACTGTCCGCGGGCGATGCCATCGGCACGATGGGTGGACGCGGCCCTGATGGTAAGAGCCAGTACGCACAGCATGTGCATTACCAACTGCGCGATGCCAACGGCAAGCTGACCAGTCCTGAGACGTTCTGGAATCAGGGCCATCAGCAGGAGTCCGGCGCTCGTCAATCCCAGCCAGCCACACCGGCCGGCAATGGCACGCTGCGTCACGGCGAGCAGAGCGGCGATGTCGGCAAGCTACAGCAGGACCTCAATCGCCTTGGTGTACGCGATGCGCAGGGCAATCGGCTTGCCGAGGATGGGCGCTTTGGCGACAACACGCGCGAGGCGGTGATGGCGTTCCAGAAGCAGCATGGGCTGCAGCAGGACGGTGTCGTCGGCCGCGATACGCGGACGGCGTTGTCGGCGCCTGCAGCGCAGATTGCGGCCAAAGCGGCAGACGCCCCGGTTGCGGCGCCGAAGGGTCCGTCGCTCAACGATGCATCGCATCCGGACCATGCGTTGCACAACGCGATTCGCACCAAGCTGCCAAGCATGATCTCCAACGAGACCGCGGCCAACGTCACTTTGCAGGCCAAGCAGAACGGCATCGACAGCGCAGACAAACTGCAAAGCGTGACGGTGCAGGACGGCAAGGCGTTCGTGATGGGGACCACGCCGGGCTTCCGTGCGGCGGTGGATCTGAACCAGCCTGCCCCGCCGTTGGAGCAGACCAGCGCACAGTTGCTGGCTGGCCAGTCGCAGCAGCAACAGGCGCACGAAGAGCAGCAAAAGGTCGCCATCGGCGGCCGCTGAGTTCGCAGCGCACGAAAAAGCCGGCCGGCCTGTATGGCCGGCTTTTTTGTATCTGCCTTTTACCTGCACAACGGTTCATGCAGTCGGGTAGAAGTGAGATCTCACGCCTTTTACTGCTGACTTCATGCAGCCGCGTCATTCACCGTGATCGTCTGCCGCACGACCCGCATGTCGGCGCATCAATCCACGGAATCTGCTGAGTACGATAGAGAGATTGCGCGGACGCAAGGCTGCGGGAGCTCTGCGCGCAATGGGACAGGCACATCTCTGCGATGCGGTCCGCAGCGCAAAGTGGCCGGGCGCACAGAACGCGATACATCCGTAATTTTTACTACTGTCCAGTTCGGGACTGTGCAAGCGTAGCTGCCGGCACCCGAGGTGCCATCGGCGACCGGCTGTCGGGGGGTGCCGCCGGTCTTTGCATTGCACGTTTTCTGGAGAGAGTCGTCATGCAATTCCATGTACTGGGCGCGGCAATCTGCTGCGCGCTATCGTTTTCTGCTGTCGCTACGGCTGCTGATTTATCCACCACTGCGGCGGTATCGCGTGCGCAGTCCCTGCTGGGGAACAACGCCGCAGCGCTGGCCAATCGTGCGCCGGCCGATACCTTTATCGCACGCGACAGCATCGTCGATGCCGATGGCACCGAGCATGTGCGCTTCGATCGTACCTATCAGGGCTTGCCGGTCATCGGCGGCGATGTGGTGGTGCATTCGCGGCGCGGGGTGATGCGGCAGTTGAGTCAAACCATGGACACCAACCTACGTCCCAGCCTGCTGCCGGGCATCGATGCAGCCACCGCATTGCGCGTGGCTGGCGCGCAGTTCGATGTGCCGCAGGCTGCCGCGCCACGCGCCAGCCTTGCGCTGTACGCGCGCCAAGGCGCACCGCGATTGGTGTATGAGGTGATCTATAGCGGTATCAAACCCGATCAGACGCCGACCGAAATGCATTACATCGTCGATGCGGCCGATCAACGCATCCTCGAATCCTGGGATACGGTGCATACCGCATGCGCAGGCGGCACCAGCGCGGCCGGCACCGGGCGCTCGCTGTATGCGGGCAGCGTGGCGCTGTCGACCACGCGATGCAGCAGCGGGTATGAGCTGACCGATCTGAGCCGCGGTGGCGGTGCCACTTACAACCTGCGCAATGCCACCTCCGGCAACGGCACCTTGATCACCGATGCCGACAATACCTGGGGCAACGGCGCCACCAGCGATGCAGTCACGGTGGCTGCCGACGCGCACTTCGGCGTGGCGCTGACCTGGGATTACTTCAAGAACACCCACGCGCGTACCGGGATCGCCAACGACGGCAAAGGCGCGCGCAGCCGCGTGCATTACGGAAGCCGCTACAACAATGCATTCTGGTCGGACGACTGCTTCTGCATGACTTTCGGCGATGGCGACGGCAGCAGCCTGACACCGCTGGTGTCGGTGGATGTGGCAGGCCACGAGATGACGCACGGCGTGACCAGCCGCTCGGCACGGCTGGTGTATTCCGGCGAATCGGGCGGATTGAACGAGGCCACCTCCGACATCATGGGCAGCATGGTGGAGTACTACGCCAACAATCCGGCCGAGCCGGGGAATTACCTGATCGGCGAAAAAATCATCCCCGGCAACAGCAGCGGGACGCTGGCGTTGCGCTACATGTTCAAGCCGAGCCTGGATGGCGATTCGCCGGACTGCTACCGCAGCGGCATCGGCTCGCTCAACGTGCATTACAGCTCCGGTGTGGCCAACCACTTCTACTACTTGTTGGCCGAAGGCGCGGTAGTGCCGAGTGGTTTCGGTGCGGGCACCAGCTACAACGTGACCCCGGCCGGGCTGGTCTGCAACGGTAATACCGCATTGACGGCGATCGGCCGGGCCGCGGCCAGCCGTATCTGGTATCGCGCACTCACCGTCTACATGACGTCCTCCACCAATTACGCGGCAGCCCGTCGGGCGACGTTGAGCGCAGCCACCGATCTGTATGGCGGCACCTCCACGCAGTACCGCGCGGTTGCAGCCGCCTGGAGTGCGGTGTCGGTCAACTGATGCAGTCCGGGCCTCCCACGCCATTGGGGCGTGGTGGGGCCCGGTTGCCGGCAGAGCGCCACTGCGGCCGTTCGCACGCGTATGCTTGGAGTCATTCCTGGGAGGGAACATGACCGAACGCACCGCGACCGCGCGACCGATCGAGCGCTATTTCGCCAGCTATTCCGATGATCACCGCAACGACACCAATCAGCTGATCCACGTGGTGGCCGTGCCGGCAATCCTGTGGTCGGTGGTGGGGCTGCTGTGGTGCATTCCGGTGGGCGGCACCTGGTTCAGCAGCGGCGTGTGGGCGGCGTTGTCGATGTTTGCAGCGTGGTCGTACTACAACCGCCTGTCGCGCCCGCTCGGGTTGGGCATGCTGGGCATCTTCTTTTTCTTCGGCTGCCTGTGCCGGTTGATCGAAGGCCGGGTTGGGCTGACTGGATTGTTCGCCACCGCGCTGTCGGTGTTCGTGCTGGCGTGGATTGCGCAATTTGTCGGCCACAAGATCGAAGGCCGCAAGCCGAGCTTTTTGACCGATCTGACCTATCTGCTGATCGGGCCGATCTGGGTGCTGGCCAAGGTGTATCGGCAGTTGGGTTGGCGATACTGAGTCCGGCGCTGGCCCGGCAGATGCAAGGCCACGCAGCTGTCATCCCGTTTGGATCGGCTAACAAAACGACTGGGCTCCCCGCCAGGCGGGTGCGGCCGGTGTTCGATGCTCGATGCAGCATGTGCCACGCGCACCTTCCGATTCTGAGTGCGCCGTCCGCACCCACCTGACGACTGTTCGCTACGTTTATTAGCCGCTTTTAGTCACGTGTGAGCACTGCGCTGTCGGCGCGTCGAACTGGTTATGCGCTGCTCAACACCGCGACCGGACGCGCGCGCAATCGCTTACTCGCCAATACCGAGTTCTTCCGCCAGCGGGCGGAACGCGCGCGGGGCATAGCCGAAATCGCGACGTGCCGGCTCCAGGTCGAACACCAGATCGTCGCGCATGCGTTGCAGCGCCGCCGCGTTCATGCCACGCAGGCGGCCCAGGCGTTGCGCTGCAGTCAGCGCCAACCCGAACAAGCTTGGTGGCACCTGATAGAGCCGCGCCGGCCGTGGCAGCGCCTCCAGCACCCGCTCCACCATCTGCGTGTAGGCCAGCACTTCGCCGCCGCCCACCGCGTAGCTGCGTTGCTGGGTCGCCGCTTGTCCGATCACCGCCAGCGCCGCGCTGGCCAGATCGTCCACATGCACTGGCTGACGCAAACCGGTGGCATTGGCGGGCAGCACGAAGGCGCCGGTGCGCTGCGCCAGGCCGGCAATCTGGGTGAGTGTCTTGTCGCGTCCGGCACCGTAGACCAGGGTCGGGCGCAGTACGGTGGCGGTGGCGCCGCGCGCCATGGCCGCAGAAAACAATGCCTGTTCGGCATGCGCCAGCCGTTGCGCCACGTCGCGCTCGGCCGCATCGATCGAATGCTCCTTGACCTCCACGCTGGTCGAACCGAACGCCACGATGCGCGGCGCGGCGACCGGGTTTTCGGCATACCAGCGGGCGAAGTGGTCCAGCGGTCCGCAGCTGAAGATCACCTCGAACGCCTCGCCCGCGGCGGCCGGCACGGCCAGATCGCCTTGCCGCCAGATCAACCCGGAGCGCGCCGCGCGCGGCTGCCGCGACCATGCCGTTACCTGCCAGCCGCGGCTCAACAGCCGGGTCAACAGGCGCTCGCCAATCTGCCCGCTGCCGCCGAACACCAGGGCGCGCGGCGCAGACACAGCGGTGGACGGAGCGGGATGGGCAGCGGTCACAGGAAAACTACGCGGAGATGAATGACAGCAGCATACCGAGTCCCTCACGCCGATGCGCCTGCCGTTTGGCGGGTAAGTCCTCGTATGCACGGCACCGGCGTTGACACGGGCGTCAGTCAACGTTTTGTTAAACTCTCTGGCCTGCTCGCGAATCTTGTGTTCCCTGCATGCCTTTTCCGCTGGAAATTCTGCTGGCGCTGCCCTTTGTGATGGCCGCCGCCGCTGCGCTGTTCGCGCGCGCGCCACGTTCGCTCACTGCGTGGTTAGCCGCGGCTGCGCCGTTGGCCGGCCTGCTGGTGCTTGCCAGCTTGACCCCGGCAGTGCTGCGCGGCGAGGTGATCCGTAGCGAGCATGCGTGGTTGCCGCAGATCGGGTTGATGTTCTCGCTGCGGCTCGATGGGCTGGCCTGGATGTTCGCGCTGCTGGTGCTGGGCATCGGCGCGCTGGTAGTGATGTATGCGCACTACTACCTGAGCGCACGCGATAGCGCGTCGCGCTTCTTCGCCTATCTATTGCTGTTTATGGGCGCGATGCTCGGCATGGTGCTGTCGGGCAATCTGCTGTTGCTGATGGTGTTCTGGGAACTCACCAGCATCAGTTCGTTCCTGCTGATCGGGTTCTGGTCGCACCGCAAGGATGCGCGCGAAGGCGCGCGCATGGCGTTCGTGCTGACCGCCGGCGGTGGGCTCGCACTGCTGGGCGGTGTACTGATGCTCGGCCGCATCGTCGGCAGTTTTCAGCTGGATGCGGTGCTGGCCGCAGGCGACGTGATCCGCGCCAGCCCGCTGTATCCGTATGCATTGGGATTGGTACTGCTGGGCATCTTTACCAAGAGCGCGCAGTTTCCGTTCCACTTCTGGTTGCCGCATGCGATGGCCGCGCCCACCCCGGTGTCGGCATATCTGCATTCGGCCACGATGGTGAAGGCCGGTGTGTTCTTGCTGGCGCGCCTGCACCCTGCGCTGGCCGGCACCGATCTGTTTTTTTACACCGTTACCAGCATCGGCGCGATCACGCTCTTGCTGGGTGCGTGGTACGCGATTTTCCAGCACGACCTCAAAGGCGTGCTGGCGTATTCCACCATCTCGCATCTTGGTCTGATCACGATGCTGTTCGGACTGTCGACACCGATGGCGGTGGTGGCGGGCGTGTTCCACATCCTCAACCACGCCGTCTTCAAGGCGTCGTTGTTCATGGCCGCGGGCATCATCGACCATGAAACCGGTACGCGCGACATGCGCAGGTTGGGCAATCTGCGCCGCTTGATGCCCTTCACCAGTGCGTTGGCGATCATCGCATCGCTGGCGATGGCCGGCATTCCGCTGCTCAACGGCTTCCTGTCCAAGGAAATGTTCTTTGCGGTGGCGCTGGACACGCAAGCGCCGCAGCTGATGCGCATTCTGGCGAGTATCGCGGCGTTGCTGGCCGGCCTGCTCGGCGTGGCCTACAGCCTGCGGTTCGTGCACGACACGTTCTTCGGCGACGGCCCACGCGCGCTGGAGACCGCGCCGCACGAGCCGCCGCGCTGGATGAAGATCCCGGTGGAAGTGCTGGTGCTGATCTGCCTGGCAGTCGGCATCGTGCCGGCGTGGACGGTGGCGCCGGTGCTGCGCGTCGGTGCCAGCGCGATTCTTGGCGACCGATTGCCCGATTACAGTCTGGCGCTGTGGCATGGCTTCAACTGGCCGCTGGCCATGAGCGTCGCTGGCATGATCGGCGGCACGCTGCTGTACATGGCGATCCGCCGCATGCTGGATCTGTATGCCGTGCAGAACCGCTCGCCAGGCAAGGCGGTGTTCCACTGGAACCTGCGTGCGCTGTTTGCCGCCACCGCCCGCATGACCGATGCGGTCACCAACGGCAATCTGCAGCGCATGCTGATGTTGCTGGTACTGAGCGCGGTGGTGGTGGCGCTGGTGCCGTTCCTGCAGGGCGGCACACTGCCGGCCTGGCCGGCGCCCACGCCGATGCCGTTGCTGGGCTGGACGGTGTGGCTGTTGTTGATCGCCTGTGCGCTGGGTAGCCTGTTCCTGTACAAGCAGCGCCTGCTGGCGGTGCTGGTGCTCGGCGGGACCGGGCTGGCCGTCAGCCTGACTTTCGTATTCCTGTCCGCACCGGATCTGGCACTGACGCAGTTGCTGGTGGAGATGGTGACGCTGGTGCTGATGCTGCTGGCGATGAACTACCTGCCCGAACGCTCGCTGCCCGAGCGCGCGCGGCTGCGCAAGATTCGCGATGTCTGCATCGCGATCGTGGGCGGCGCCAGTCTGGCCGCGTTGTCGTACACCTTGATGACGCAATCCAGCCACACGGTTGCCGGCGAACTGTTGCAACGCGCACTGCCCGAGGCGTATGGCCGCAACGTGGTCAACGTGATCCTGGTGGATTTCCGCGGTTTCGACACCTTTGGTGAGATCACCGTGTTCGCGATTGCCGGGTTGGTGGTGCATGCGCTGTTGCGACGCTCGCGCATGGCACCGGAACGCAATATGCCGGGGCCGGCGATCCGCTTGCCGGTACCGGCGGATCTGGCGCAGATCATGTTCCCGCTGACCTTGACGGTGTCGCTGTTTCTGTTCCTGCGCGGGCACAACGCGCCCGGCGGCGGCTTTATCGCCGGGTTGGTGCTGGCGGTGC
Organism: Xanthomonas sp. WCS2018Noco2-27; assembly: GCF_031843525.1. Classification (NCBI taxonomy): domain Bacteria; kingdom Pseudomonadati; phylum Pseudomonadota; class Gammaproteobacteria; order Lysobacterales; family Lysobacteraceae; genus Xanthomonas; species Xanthomonas sp. WCS2018Noco2-27. Next base: position 55,222 of record NZ_JAVTIK010000018.1, read on the forward strand.
CGTTGCTGATGCAGTACGTGATACAGGGCGCCGCATCGGTGGAGTCGCGCTTCGGCTTCGACTACATCCGGCTGATCGGCATCGGCCTGTTGTGCGCATTGCTCAGCGGTGCCGGGTCGCTGCTCTTTGGCTTGCCGTTTTTGAGCAGCGGGCACGTCAACATCCCCTTGCCGCTGTTGGGCGAGCTGGAACTTGCCAGCGCGCTGGGCTTCGATATCGGTGTGTATCTGGTGGTGTTCGGTGCGGCGATGTTGATGCTGTCGATGATGGGCACGATCAAACCGTCGCGTACGCGCAGTTCGCAGCGCGGCGAAATCGACCCCACCCAACGTTCGACACGCACCGCGGAGCAGCATTGATGGAATTGGCAATGGCAAGCGCGATCGGCGTCCTCACCGCATTGGCGATCTATCTGCTGCTGCGCGCGCGCAGCTTCGATGTGATCCTGGGGATGACCTTCCTGTCGTATGCGACCAATCTGCTGATCTTCGCCGGTGGGAGGCTGCGCAGCGGCCAGCCGCCGGTCTTGCGCGACGGCGTGCCGGTGGACCTGCAGCACTACACCGACCCGTTGCCGCAAGCGTTGGTGCTGACCGCGATCGTGATCGCGTTTGCGATGACGGCCGTGAGCCTGGTGCTGGCGATCCGCAGCCGCAGCGATAACGGCAGCGACCATGTGGATGCGCATGAAGATGCCGCCACCGGCATGGACACGCGGCAGGCGCGGCGATGAATCATCTGCTGATCCTGCCGATCCTGATTCCGATGCTGGGTGCATCCGCATCGCTGTTCGTCGAGCACCGCCGCTATGGGCCGCGGGTGCAGCGCAGCGTGGCATGGGTGAGCATGGTTTTGCTGGCGGCTGCGGTGATCGCGTTGTTTGCACGTGCCGCCGATGGCGGCGTGCTGGTCTATCTGCTCGGCGACTGGCCGGCGCGGCTCGGCATTGTGCTGATGGGCGACCGGCTGTCTGCCTGGATGCTGTTGACGACATTGATCCTGGGCGCGGCGTGCCTGCTGCATGCCTGCGCCGGCTGGGACCGGCGCGCGCCGCACTTCCATGCCTTGTTCCAGTTCCAGCTGATGGGCTTGAACGGCGCGTTTCTGACCGGCGACATCTTCAATCTGTTCGTGTTCTTCGAAGTGATGCTGATCGCGTCCTATGGGCTGCTGCTCAGTGGCGGGCGCGGCCTGCAGATGCGCGTCGGCCTGCATTACGTGGTGTTCAACGTGAGCGCGTCGACGCTGTTTCTGATTGCGCTGGGCTTGGTGTTTGGGGTGTTCGGCACGCTCAACATGGCCGAACTGTCGCAGCGCATTGCCGACCTGCCGGCGCAGGATGTGCCGCTGGCCAAGGCCGCACTGGGATTGTTGCTGCTGGTGTTCTGCAGCAAGGCCGCCTTGTTGCCGCTGTACCTGTGGCTGCCGGAAACCTACTCACGCGCGCCGGCCGCGGTAGCCGCGCTGTTCGCAATCATGACCAAGGTCGGGCTGTACGCAACGCTGCGCGTGTCGTCGCTGTGGTTCGGCGCCGGGGCCGGCGCGCTGCATGGCTTTGGCCGGCATGCGCTGCTGTGGCTTGGCATTGCCACGTTGCTGATGGCCGCCTTTGGGGTAATGGCCGCATCGCGACTGCGGGTGATGGTGTCGTATCTGGTGGTGTTTTCGGCAGCGACCTTGTTCATCGCCTTCTCGCTCGACGATGCGGGCGCACTGGGCGCGGGCCTGTATTACCTGCCGCACAGCAGCTTTGTGGCCGCGGCCTTGTTCATGGTGTCGGACCTGATCCGGCGCCGCCGCGGCACTGCCAGCGACCGCAAGGAAGTGGTGGCGCCGCTGCCGGGGCGGGCGATTCCCGGCACGATGTTCCTGATCGCCGCGATTGCGGTGGCCGGCCTGCCGCCGTTGTCCGGATTTCTCGCCAAGGCCGCCTTGTTGCAGCATGTGCCCGAAGGCCTGGTCGGGCCGGTCTGGGGCGCGATTCTCGGCAGCAGCCTGCTGGTGGTGATTGGTTTGACCCGGGCTGGCGTGCGGCTGTTCTGGCGCGTGCCGGAGGCAGTGGAGGACACGCCCGCGCTGCAACCGCAGCGCCGCGGCCGCATGCGGCCGGTGGAGACCGCCGCCACGGTCTTGCTGCTGACCGGGCTGGTGGCGATGACGGTGGGCGCCGCGCCGCTGATGCGCTACACCGATGCCGCCGCCGCGCAGCTGCACCACCCCGGCGCCTATGTCGATCAGGTGCGCGCCACCACGCCGCAACGGAGGCAGCCATGAACGCGCGCGTCTCCTGGCGACACCGCGTCTTTCCATCGGCGCCATTGAGCGTGACGGTCTTCGTGTTCTGGCTGTTGCTCAGCGACAGCTTCGGGCCGCAGCAGTGGGTGCTGGGCGCGCTGCTGGGCGTGGTGGTGCCGATCTTCGCCGCAAGGCTGGACCGCGAATTCGCCCGCATCGGCTCGTTGCGCTCGGTGCCGCGCATGTTGCTGGTGGTCGCCGTCGACATCGTGCGTTCCAACATCAAGGTGGCCATCCAGGTGCTGGGCCCGGAATCGCGCATCCATCCCGGGTTTATCTGGGTGCCGCTGGATATCGCCAATATCCATGGCATTGCCGCGTTGACCAGCATGATCACGCTCACGCCGGGCACGGTGTCGGCGGCGTTGTCGGACGACCGCAAATATCTGCTGGTGCACGTGCTGCATCTGGACGATCCGGACGCGTTGATCGCCGAGATCAAGACCCGCTACGAAAAGCCTCTGATGGAGATCTTTCCATGACCGGTCACATGTTCATCGAATCGACCATCGTCATCTGCATGCACACGGTGGGCCTGGCCATCCTGATGGCGCTATGGCGGCTGCTACGCGGGCCGACGGTGCCGGACCGCATCCTGGCGCTGGACACGCTGTCCATTACCGCCATCGCCGAACTGATGCTGCTGGGCATGTATCTGGATTCGCCGATCTATTTCGAGGCCGCGCTGGTGATTGCGATGCTGGGCTTCGGCAGCACCGTGGTGCTGAGCAAGTACGTGCTGCGCCGGGATATCGTCGAATGATCGCACTCACCGAGTATCTGCTGAGCGCGCTGCTGCTGGTCGGCACCTTCTTTATCCTGATCGGCGCATTCGGGCTGGTCAAACTGTCGGATTTCTTCAAGCGTCTGCATGCGCCGACCAAGGCCAGCACGCTGGGCGTGGGCTGCGTGCTGCTTGGCTCGGTGGGCTACCACCTGTTCCTGGGCGTGGACCCGCAACCGCGCGAGCTGCTGATCACCGTGTTTTTGTTCATTACCGCGCCGATCAGCGCGCACATGATGGCCAAGGCCGCGTTGTCGTTGATGATGGAAGACCGCCCGGAAGTACCCAATCACGGCGAGATGGAAAAAGAAGGCCTGCCAACGCCGGCCACCGAAGGCGATGTCGGCGAGAACGCAGAGACCGCCAAGCAGCATGAGCGGCCAGCGTCGGAGCGCTGATCTCGCGCGGCACCGGTAACGCGGGTGCGCGACGTGGCTTGGTTACACGCCGCGCATTGCCACAGTGACGCTGCTGCGGGCGCGATGGATGCCACGTGACTTCAGGGGTCGCGATGCGGCTTCTGTGAGGATTGCAAAAAACCGTATGCCGACGTCTGTGTTGCTAGCACTCCGGTAGACCTCGACCACTGCCCTTTGCATCGTGCATCCGCCACGCCCGTCGGCGGCTGAGCCGCAAAGCACGGCTGATCCATTCGCCGTATCGCTGCAGCGACGCCGACGCCGGCAGCGCCAGCGTGATCCATCCACCGTGCGCTGCTGCGTATGCGTATGCGTATGCGTATGCGGCGATAGGCCCGCACCGACATTCGACGTGACGCGGAGCTCAGCCGCAGCCTTCCACATAATCGACTTGCGGCGCCTGCCCTACTCGCCAGCTGCTGACCGTGCCGCCGGCATCGGTCTCGAAGACCAGCGCAGACTGCGTTGCGGCATCGGCATGGCGCAGCGTCTGCGCACCGGGCAGGTATTTGTGCGGCTGTGCGTCCAAGCCATCGGGATACAGCGCGCGCAGCTGCGCCACCGTCATGCCGACCTTGCCGCCGCCGGGCGCGATTTCCTTCGGCTCGTTGGTCTGGTAACGCACCAGGTGATCGCCTTCAAACATGAAACCGAATCGACGCGCGTCATCGGCCCACTGCGGGCGCAGCAAGTAACACCCGCCATCGCTGGCGGCATCGCCGCGCAATTCGCCGCCCCAGGCCGCGCGCGCCTGCGCAGCGTCCATGCCTAACCGCAGGTCGCCATAGCCATCCAGCCGTGCAAGCGTGGTGGGTTCCTGGCGTAGATGCGGCGGAAACGTGCCGGGCGGAGCGGTTGCCGGCGGCACCGCGTCTGCGGGCTGATCGTTGGCAGACGCGACCGCTGCATGCGCGGTATCGGCCGGCGCTTGCGCAGCCGGCGCATCGTCGCCGCGATGACAGCCAGCCACCATCAGCACCATACCTATCCAACCAAGCAGTCTGCGTGTCATCGATGCGCTCCGTTATGCGTTGGCCCAGCCTACACAGCCGACATCGCGGCGATGTGCAGGGCGCGGCAACCTGCCGTCGCGGTGATGTCATCGGCGCTTCATTGGCAGCGGTCACGCTGTCGGCTTCGCAGGACTGCCGCCATGACCCCACGCAAGACCGAACTCGCCCTGACGGCACTGCAATCGCACCGCAGCCCACTGACGTTACTGCAGCGCCGTGCGTTGATCCTGGCCGATGGGCAGCGCAATCTGGCGACACTGGCGCTGTTGCTGGGCGACAACGGAGCCGCATTGGTGCAGACACTGTGCGCGATGGGATATCTGACCCACGTTGAAGATGCGCCAACCAGTGCATCGCGCTCGACCGCTCCGATGGTTGCGGTGATGCCGATTGCCGCGGTGCCTACGGCGGCCCAAGCGCCGCCAGTTACTGCGCCCACCGAGGAGGACCTGCAACGCCTGCGCCGTCGCGCTGCCACCAACGCGCGCCTGTATCTGCTCGACATCCTGCAGTTGCAGCGCAACCCGGTGGCGGTGGTGTTGCACCGGCAGTTGCAGGCCGCACGCGCGGAAGAGGAGATCGGCATCGCCATCAATACGGCGCTGCGTGAGCTTCCGCAGTTCACGTCCGCCTCGTATTCGCAGCGCGTGCGCACCCGGATCGAAGAGCTACTGCCGGATGCGTTGCAGGCCGCGTAATGCCGGCCGGCACGCGGATTCGATTCTGGAGCGCAGCACGCGGATGTGGGTGATGAACCACACGCGCTCGGTCATTTCCTGGCGATCGCCGAGACCGACGCTGCCTGCTGTTGTCGCAGCCAGTCGCAACGGCGATGCGAAGAGTACGCCAGCACCTGCGTTGCGCTGAATGCACGTGGGCGTGCCATGGATGCCGGTGACGCGACGGCCGGCAGTGTCCGCGTTGGAAACGTTGGCCCCGATTGCACGCCACTGCCGGCGGCGCAAACCGGTTTGATCGGCACGCGTGGAACGGCCAAGAAAACGTAGCGTGCAGTCGTCGGGCGGCTGTTGACGGCGCACTCAGAACCGGAGTGCACGCGTGGTCCATGCCGCACCAAGCGACGGCCGCGCCCGCCTAGTGGTGAGCACAGTCATTTTGTTAGCTGCGCTTAGTCTGCCGGGCCAGGCGTCGGCGCTTTGAACCCTGCACGCAAGCCGGACCAGCATTGCTGGTAATCGCCTTGTCGATGGGTGGCCTGTAGCGCCTGCTGGGTGGGGCGCAATACCGCGCGGGTTTCGAACATGAAGGCCATGGTCTCAGCGATAACGTCCGGACGCGATAGATCCGCCTGCGAGGCCTTGTCGAAGGTTGCCGCATCCGGGCCGTGCCCGCTCATGCAGTTGTGCAGCGACGCACCGCCCGGCGCGAAGCCTTCGGCCTTGGCGTCGTAGACGCCATGCACCAATCCCATGAACTCGCTGGCCACATTGCGGTGGAACCACGGTGGGCGAAAGGTGTGCTGCGCCACCAGCCAGCGCGGCGGGAAGATCGCAAAATCCATGTTGGCCGTGCCGTGCGTGTCGCTGGGCGAGGTCAGCACGGTGAAGATGCTGGGATCGGGGTGATCGAAACTGATCGAACCGATAGCGTTGAAGCGGCGCAGATCGTAGCGATACGGCGCGTAATTGCCGTGCCAGGCCACCACGTCGAGCGGCGAATGGCCGATGTCCGCACGCCACAGATGGCCCTGGAATTTGGCGACCAGTTCGAACGCACCTTCGCGCTGCTCGAAGGCGGCGTGCGGGGTCTCGAAGTCGCGCGGGTTGGCCAGGCCATTGCTGCCGATCGGGCCCAGGTCAGGCAGGCGCAACAAGCCACCGAAGTTTTCGCAGACATAGCCGCGCGCGATGTCATCGCGCAGCTCGACACGGAAGCGCACGCCGCGCGGAATCACGCCAATCTGCTGCGGCTCCAGTTCCAGCACGCCAAGCTCGGTGTGCACCCGTAGGCGGCCCAGCTGCGGCACGAGCAACAACTCGCCATCGGCGTCATAGAAAAAGCGATCGTGCATGGAAGCGTTGGCCGCATACAGGTGCACGGCCACCCCGGTCATCGCCTCGGGGCCGCCATTGCCGGCCATGGTGTAGAGGCCATCGATGAAATCGGTCGGCGTGGATGGCAGCGGCAACGGACTCCAACGCAGTTGATCCGGCGGCACCGGCCCGCTGCCGAACGCGTTGTGGAGCTGCGACTGCTCGATCAAGGAGAAGCTGCCATGCACGGCCGCCGGGCGAATGCGGTACAGCCAAGAGCGCCGGTTCTCGCCGCGCGGTGCGGTGAACGCGGTGCCCGACAACTGCTCGGCATACAGCCCGTGCGCCACGCGCTGCGGCGAGTTCTGCCCGACCGGCAGGCTGCCCGGCACCGCTTCGGTAGCGAACTCGTTGCCGAAGCCGGTCATGTAATGCTGCTGGTTGTGCATGGTGGCGCGTCCGGATGTTGACCCTCCTCCTCGACCGCAGAAGGCTGGGCTTGGGGTGAATCAAGCCCCTCTCCCATCGGGAGAGGGGTTGGGGTGAGGGTACGGTGTAGCGGCCATCTTGAGGATCGTCTCCACCACCGCATCCAGCGAAAGCAACACATCGTTGTTCCAGAAGCGCAGCACTGTCCATCCCTTGGACTGCAACCACCGCGTCCTTGCCTGATCGCTGAATGCCTGATGCTGCGATCCATCCAACTCAACAATCAACCTGACTTCGACGCAACAGAAATCTGCGATGTACGGCGGAAGTGGATGCTGACGTCTGAACTTGAGGCCTTGCAGCTGATTGCTGCGGAGACAGCGCCAAAGCTCACGTTCTGCGTCCGTCAACTCTTTGCGTAATGCGCGCGCATGGGTGCGTGTGACAGTGGGCAATGGCGGTTTGATTTTCATCGCTCCACCGTACCCTCACCCCAACCCCTCTCCCGCAGGGAGAGGGGCTTTAACCACGTGCGTCTTCGTTGCCCTGTGTTGTCAAAAAAACCTTGCCTGGGCGTACTCGATTGCGGCCACCTGCCTAACGCTTCGTCTCATCCGTACCGGAACCACATTCGACGTGACGAACAGACAGGCGCGATACCGCAACGATCTGCACCACTCCAAACCCGCGCCGACGCAGCTAATGGCACCAACCACAAATCCCGAACGGCAAGTCACCCATCCCCGCCCTCAAAGCACCCCGCGCTTGATCTGGTCGCGCTCGATGCTCTCGAACAGCGCCTGAAAATTACCTTCGCCGAAGCCTTCATTGCCCTTGCGCTGGATGATCTCGAAGAAGATCGGGCCGATGCTGTTGGTGGTGAAGATCTGCAGCAACTTGCGCTGCTTGGTGTCCACGTCCGCATCGATCAGGATCTTGTTGCGGCGCAGGCGCGCAACGTCTTCGCCGTGATCGGGGATGCGCAGGTCCACCACGTCGAAATAGGTGTCGGGCGTATCCAGAAAACTTACGCCGGCCTCGTGCATCTTTTCCACGCTGGCGTAGATGTCGTCGGTGAAGCAGGCGATGTGCTGGATGCCTTCGCCCTGATAAGCGTCCAGATATTCGTTGATCTGGCTCTTGGGGTCGGACGATTCGTTGAGCGGAATGCGCACGATGCCATCGGGTGCGGTCATCGCCTTGGACACCAGGCCGGTCTTGGCGCCCTTGATGTCGAAGTAGCGGATCTCGCGGAAGTTGAACAAGCGTTCGTAGTAGTCCGACCAACGCTGCATGTTGCCGAAATACAGGTTGTGGGTGAGGTGGTCGATGAAGGTCAGGCCGAAGCCGACCGGGTGTTGGTCGGCGCCTTCGATCGGCTCGTAGTCGGCGTCGTAGATGCTGCCGGCATCGCCATAGCGGTCCACCAGATACAGCATGCAATCGCCGATACCCTTGACCACCGGTGCCGGCACCGCGCGCGTCTCTGGCTTGTTCTGCACCGCTTCGCCGCCGTTGCCCAGCACCGTCTGCAGCACGGTGTCGGCCGGGGTGCGGAAGCGGATGGCAAAGCCGCAGGCGCAGGGGCCGTGCGCGGCCGCAAAATCGGCGGCAAAAGAGTCGGGGTCTTCGTTGAGCAGGAAATTGACCCCGCCCTGGCGATAGACGGTAATGGCGCGGCTACGGTGGCGCAGCACCGCACTGAAGCCCATCTTGCGAAAATAGTCATGCAGTTGCGCGGCCTGGCCGGCCGGTGCCGCGAATTCGACGAATTCGAACCCGTCGATTCCCATCGGATTGTCGAAGGTGGTGACCTGCATCCCCGGATCGGGGCGGGCTACAGTGGTGTTCGGTTGTGCGCTCATCGTCGTTTCTCCACGCTAGGCGGCCCGCAGGGCTATGCGGGGTGGCAGAAGACCCGCGAGAATGCGCAGGCCACCCCTCGTTTGTAGTTGCAAATGAAACCAAAATCAAGACACAGTGCAACATGAGCGATCACGACACCTCCAACCCGCCGCAACATCCCGTGCTGCTCAACCTTGAGCAGTTCCTGCCGTATCGCCTCAGCGTGCTGTCCAACCGCATCAGCGCCAACATCGCCAAGGTCTACGGCGACCGCTACGGCATGGCCATCCCCGAGTGGCGGGTGATCACCATCCTGGCGCTGTATCCGGGCTCGTCGGCCAGCGAGGTCTCCGACCGCACCGCGATGGACAAGGTTGCCGTGAGTCGCGCGGTGGCGCGGCTGCTGGAACGGGGCTTCATCCGCCGCGAGACCCACGGCGACGACCGCCGCCGCTCGATGCTGGCACTGTCTCCGGCCGGGCGCCAGGTGTACGAAACCGTCGCACCGCTGGTCAACGAAATGGAACAACGGCTGATGTCGGTGTTCAGCGACGAAGAACAGCAGTTGCTGGAACGCCTGATCGACCGTCTGGCCAAGGATGGGCTACCGCGCATGGCGGGCAAGGACTGAGCTTCGCTTTGCAGTACGGCAGATGGCATTCGTGCAGCGCTGCGTTGATCGGGTTGGGCTCGGATACGCCGCGCTGCCGGGCACGCGGCTGACGCCGATGTCGCCGATGTCGCCGAGTGTGTTGCGCGATCGCTGCGGGCACTGCGTTATTGCAGGCAGCGATGCTCAACCTGCTCGCGTCAGCGGGCATCGCATGCAACGGTCCATGCACATCTGCGTGGTCTTCGGACATTGCACCTCGACAGATCCCAACAAAAAACCCCGCAGCAGTGCGGGGTTTTTTGTGTGACGCATTCGCAGGGAATCAGGCTTCCGGCGGTGCCCACTGCTTGAGGAAATCGAACAGCTTCTTGCGATCGAAACCCTCGCCCTTGCGCAGCTCCGGGCTGGTCTGGGTGGTCAATAGCTTGCCGTCGTTGTCCAGCACCAGCAGCGACGGATAGTCGTTGAGTTGGGCGAACTGCGACAGGAACGCGGCGTTTTCGTTGGCCACATCGCGATTGACCTTGACCACCACAAAGTGCGCATCGCGGAAGCTGCGCAGCTCGGCATCGCCGCCCATCAGCTCGTCCAGCGTCTTGCACGGCTCGCAGGCGGCGTTGCCCACGTTGAGCACGATGCGCTTGCCGCCGCGCTTGGCCTCGACCTTGGCCGTTTCCAGATCGGCGGCCGGATCGCGCGATGGGTCGTACTGCGCATTGAGCGCAGCAGCCGCCGCGATGTCTGCCGCGGTGGGCGTGTTGCCCGAGGACACCGGCTGGCTGGGGTCGGCACTGGGTGGCTTCTGCATCGACGTATCCAGCGGCCGTGGCGCTTCCTGTTGCTCGGCATGCTGCCCGCAGGCACTCAACAGACCGGCCAGCAGCAGGCCACAGACAATGGGTTTGATCGGCATCGCTTTTCTCCTCACTTCACACCATGCATCAGTTTGTTGATCAGCGGCGCGATCAGGAACAGCAGCGCGCCGGCGCCCACCAGCGCCCAGAACCCGAAGGTATACCCGCCCAGCGCCGACGACACGCTCATGCCTTCGCTTCCGCTGACATGGCCGGCAAAGATACCCGAGAGGTTGTTACCGATGCCGGTGGACAAAAACCAGCCACCCATGCCGAAACCGACCAGGCGCACCGGTGCCAGTTTGGTCACCATCGACAAGCCGATCGGCGACAGGCACAGCTCGCCCACCGACTGGATGACGTAGACCATGAACAGGGTCCAGAACGGGATCTTGCCGGCATCGTTGACCAGGCTGGACAACGCAAACATCAGCAGCAGGAAGGCCAGGCCGTTGAACAGCAGGCCCAGGCCGAACTTGCGCGGAATCGACGGATTGAAGCGGCCGGACTTGACCCAGATCCACGCGATGACCGGCGCCAGCGCAATGATGGCGATCGAGTTGACCGACTGGAACCACGCCGTCGGGAAGGTCCACGCGCCGAAGTTGCGGTTGACGATGTTGTCGGCCAGGAAGGTGAACGAGCTGCCGGCCTGTTCGAAGAACATCCAGAACAGCACGTTGAAGGCGAAGACGATCAGCATCGCAATCACCTTGTCGCGCTGCACCTTGCCCTCGCGGATGCCTTCGACCAGCAGCATCACCGACAGGCCGATAAACAGCACTGTCAGCACGATCTGCAGCACATCGGCGCCGACGGCCAGCAAGAAGTACACCACCGGAATCGCCAGCACGCAGCCGGCCAGCACCATCAGCACACGGCCGATGCCCTGCGCGTCCGGTGCGGGTGCGCCAATGCCCTTGAGCTGCGCGCGGCCGATCCAGAACCACACCAGGCTGATCAACATGCCCACGCCGGACGCCATGAACACCATTTTGTAAGCCGGCATGGCCTCGGTACCGAACACCTTTTCGGCCAGCAGCTGGGTCAACACCGGCGAGATCATCGCGCCCAGGTTGATGCCCATGTAAAAAATGGTGAAGCCGCTGTCGCGGCGCGGATCGGCCACCGAATACAGCTTGCCGACCATGGTGGAGATATTCGGCTTGAACAGCCCGTTGCCGACCACCACGGTCGCCAGGCCGATCTCGAACATGGTGTGGTCGGGGATGGCGATCAGGAACAGGCCGGTCGCCATCACCGCAGCGCCGACCAGGATCGAGCGCTGGTAACCGAGCACACGGTCGGCCACATAACCGCCGAAGATCGCCGCTGCATACACCAGCGCCAGATACGCGCCGTAGGTACGTCCCGCCGGCGCCTGGCCGGTGGCATCGCCGCCAAAGAACTGCGCCACGATGTACAGCACCAGCGCCCAGCGAATGCCGTAGAACGCAAAGCGTTCCCAGAACTCGGTCATGAACAGCATCCACAGCGGCCGGGGGTGGCCAAGCAGTGTGGGGAACTCGGGAGGCGCAGGCGGCTGCGGCGGGGTGGAAGCGGATGTCGGCGCAGTTGCGTCAACGCTCATGTGGTGTCCCTTGCGTATTCAGTAATGGCTGGGTGCCCCAGGGCGGAACCCTGGGCGACGCGCGAGGATCACTTAGACGTCATGTACGCGTCAAATTCGCCGGAGTCGGCAGCGTGATGGGGATGGGTGGAGTGGCCGGGTGTCGTTGGGTTTGCTGCGTATCCTCCACCAGCGTGCGCGACACCATTTCCACATCTGTGATGTCCTTTTGGCGGCCCTTTGGGTGATCAGTGGGTTGATCGGTAAGGCGACCAAGGCGCTGCCGGTCAGCGGTAACCAACGCCCGCATCTCCCACCGCCGCATGCCCGCTTCCCCTTCTCCCGCCGGGAGAAGGTGCCCGTAGGGCGGATGAGGGTGCGATGTCGCTGGGTGGGTGCCGATCGCCGAGCTAAGAGCATCAGCAAGCGGCTGATCCCGGGGATGAGGCCCGTACCCTCACCCCAACCCCTCTCCCGACGGGAGAGGGGCTTCAAGCGACTGCTTTCCCGAGTAAGTGCTCTCCCGAGTTTCAGCGCGCGCGCCCCTGCGTTGCTAAGCTTTTTGCCTCGCTCAGCGCTTCCCAGCGTCCGCATCACCCACCGGCGCCCGGCTTTCCACACCCACCGAGGTGCGGACGTCGAACAGTTCCGGGAAGAACGTCAGCGCCAGCGCCTGCTGTAAAAATCCCACGCCGCTGGAGCCGCCAGTGCCGCGCTTGAAGCCGATCACCCGCATCACCGTGCGCATGTGGCGGAAGCGCCAGAGCTGGAACTGGGTTTCCACATCCACCAGGTCCTCGCACAGCGCATATTCGCGCCAGTAGCGGTCGGTGTTTTCGTAGATGCGCTCGAACACCGGGCGCAAGGCGTCGTCTGCCACATGCGCAGCGGTCCAGTCGCGGGTTTGGTACTGCTGTGGAATCGCATGGCCGAAGCGGGCCAGATAACGCAGGAATTCTTCGTACAGACTTGGCGCTTCGAGCACTTCGCGCAGGCGCTCCTGGCCCTGCCGGTCGTACGCGAACACCTGCAGCATCTGCGGGTTTTTGTTGCCCAGCAGAAACTCGATATAGCGGTATTGCAGCGACTGGAACCCTGACGAGGGGCCGAGCACATCGCGAAAGCCCATGTATTCGCTGGGCGTCAGCGTCTCAAGCACCGACCATTGCTCGGTGAGCTGGCGCAGCACCTGCTTGCTGCGCGCCAGCACCTTGCGGCACTGCCAGACCTCGTCGCGCTGCAGATGCACGATGGCCGCGCGCAACTCGTGCGCCAACAGCTTCAACCAGAGCTCGGAGGTCTGGTGCTGGATGATGAACAGCATCTCGTCGTGGTGCGCCGGCTCGGACAGCGGCTGCTGCGCGGACAACAGCTGATCCAGCCGCAGATAGCCGCCGTAGGTCAGCCGCCCCTCCAGATCGGTGTGGATGCCGGGTTCCAGGTCACGCAGGTTCTTGTCGACGGGCATGGCAGTGCTGATGGATCGGGCCGGTCAGGGTAGCTCAGCGGTGGGGAGTGGGGAGTGGGGAGTGGGAATCGGGAATCGGGAATCGGGTCAGGGTCAGCGGTTGGCTTTGCTGTTGCGGGTTGAGAGTGGAATGCGCGTCGCCGCCGAGGTGGAACCGGACAACCGCGCGTGCTGTCGAGGTCGAAGGCGATTCGAAGCGTCGGGCCAGTGAGGCCGCGTCCCTGGCGACCGGGATGGATGAAAGTTGATCGTGGAATGCGCGTCGCCGCCGAGGTGGAACCGGAAAGCCGCGCAGGCAGCCGAGGTCGACGGCGATTCGAGGCGTCGGGCCAGTGAGGCCGCGTCCCTGGCGACCGGGATGGATGAAAGTTGATCGTGGAATGCACGTCGCCGCCGAGGTGGAACCGAAAAGCCGCGCGTGCAGTCGAGGTCGAAGGCGATTCGAGGCGTCGGGCCAGTGAGGCCGCGTCCCTGGCGACCGGGGTAGATGAAACGGGCGTCCGTTGCTTGCAAGCATCTCGGTGCGACTCGGCGCAGATGGCTGCGGCCTTTTGTTGCGCCCGGTTCGGGGATGGGCGGGCACATTCCGAGTTGCCTGGTTGCCTGGTTGCCTGGTTGCTTGGTTGCCTGGTTGCTTGGTTGCCTGGTTGCTTGGTTGCTTGGTTACCAGGCTGCTTGCAGCGCTGGAGAACCGTGCAAGGGCCAGCCGGTGCCTGCACCGGATGCCGCGCGACCCGGCGACACATCAAACGCCACACGTCCAGGCGTGTTCGACGCCGGCACTTATTTCGCTTCTGAACCACCCGGCCAGCCGCCAGTGCAGTCTCAGCCAGTGCACCGCTGTCACAGTATCGTCAACCAAGGTCTGCAAATTCATGCAGAATCGAACGGCGCTGCCGGCCAGGGACGTGGCCGGACCAGGGGAGCGTTTCACGTCTCAAGGATCAGGGGACTCTCATCTCATGCATGTGTTGCAGCGTCGTGCAGCCGTATTTCTCTGTGCGCTGGCAGTTGCCGGCCACGCCAATGCCCAGGTCGTCATCAGCCAGGTCTATGGCGGTGGCGGCAATAGCGGCGCCACCCTCCGCAGCGATTTCATCGAGCTGCACAACATCGGCAGTACCACGGTCAGCCTCGACGGCTGGTCGGTGCAGTACGCCTCGGCCGCCGGCAGCAGCTGGCAGGCCACCCCTTTGGCAGGCAGCGTGCCGGCCGGCGGGTATTACCTGGTCAAGCAGGCCGATGGCAGCGGCGGCAGCGTTGCGCTGCCCACGCCCGACGCCACCGGCACCCTGGCCCTGAGCGGTACCGCCGGCAAGGTAGCGCTGAGCACCACCGCGTCGGCACTGAGCGGCGCCTGCCCCACCGGCAACGCCGATCTGGTCGGCTATGGCAGCAATGCCAGCTGCGCCGAAGGCAATGCGCCCACGCCGGCCCCCAGCAACACGCTGGCGGTGCTGCGCGGTGGCGATGGCTGCACCGATACGGACAACAACGCGGCCGATTTCGCCACCGGCGCACCAACGCCGCGCAATAGCGCCAGCGCTGCGCGTCTGTGCAGCGGCGGCGGCCAGCCGATCGCCACGCTGGCCGATGTCAGCCAGGCCGAAGGCAATAGCGGCAGCCGCAGCGTCGTATTCACGCTGAGCCTGAGCCAGCCGGCCGGTGCGGGCGGGGTGAGCTTCACCGCCGCCACGCGCGATGGCACGGCCACCGCTGGCAGCGACTACATCGCCCTGCCCGCGACCACCGTGCGCATTGCCGCAGGCGACCGCACGGCTACCATTTCGGTGGATGTGCTCGGCGACACCCTCTCTGAGCCGGACGAGCGTTTCAGCCTGCAGATCAGCGGCCTCACCGGCGCGCTGCCGGCCACGCTCAGTGCCACCGGCACCATCGTCAACGACGACTTCAATCTGCTGCCAATCCACAGTATCCAGGGCAAGGGCACACGCTCGCCGCTGGACGGCCAGGTGGTGGCCACCTCCGGCATCGTGACCGCACGCCGCAGCGCCGGCTTCTTCCTGCAGGCCCCGGATATCGAGGCCGACGCCGACCCGGCCACCTCCGAAGGCGTCTACGTCTATACCGGCAGCGCCCCGCCGGAAGCGGCCGCCATCGGCAACCGGGTGCGCGTGCAGGGCACGGTGATCGAATACGTGCCCACCGCCGACCCGACCCAGCCGCCACTGACCGAAATCGGCGGCAGCGTCACCGTGCTGGCCGATTCCACCGGCAACCCGCTGCCGTCGCCGGTGCTGTTGCGCCCGGACTTCCCCAACCCCAAAGGCGCCTTCGATCAGCTCGAAGCGCTGGAAGGCATGCGCGTGATCGCGCCCAGCCTCACCGTCAATGCGCCCACCGGCGGCAGCGTCAACGAGACCAACGCCACGGCCACCAGCAATGGCGTGTTCCATGCCGTGGTCACCGGCGTGCCGCGCGCCTTCCGCGAACCCGGCGTGCAAATGCCCGACCCGCTGCCGGCCGCCGCGCCTGTCGGCGTGCCGCGCTGGAACACCAATCCGGAAGTGATCGCCGTCGGCAGTGCCGGCGTCGGCGCCGAGCGGCTGGATCTGGCCGCTGGCTGCCAGCTGCTCAATGTGGTCGGCCCGCTGGATTACAGCTTCCGCCGCTACACGCTGTATCCCGAGCGCACCCCGCAGGTGAGTTGCAACGATGCGGATAGACCGCGTCCGGCACCGATGCCGCAGGCCGACGATGTGTCCGTGGCCACTTACAACATGGAACGTTTCTTCGACGACCAGAACGACCCGGCCATCGGCGAACCGGTGCTCACCCCGGCCGCGTTCCAGGCGCGCCTCAACAAGGCTTCGCTGGCGATCCGCCGTTATCTGCATCTGCCCGACATCCTGGGTACGGTGGAAGTGGAAAACCTCAGCGTGTTGCAGGCATTGGCGGCACGCATCAATGCCGATACGGCAGGCTCCGGCCAACCGAATCCGCAATACGTGGCCTACCTGCAGGAAGGCAACGACGTGGGCGGTATCGACGTCGGCTTCCTGGTCAAGACCGCCGACGTTGCCGCCGGCGTGCCACGCGTGGAAGTGCTTTCCATCGCGCAGGAAGGCAAGACCACCACGTGGACGGAGCCGGCCGGCGCTGTCAGCCTGCTCAACGACCGCCCGCCGCTGGTGCTCACGGCCAACGTGCATCAGGCCGACGGCCGCACGCTGCCGCTGTCCGCCATCGTGGTGCATCAGCGCTCGCTCAACGGCGCCGAGACCGACGACGCAGCCGGCACCCGCATCCGCGCCAAGCGCCAGGCCCAGGCCGACTATCTGGCGCGCCTGCTGCAGACGCGTCAGCAACTCAATCCGGCGGAAAACGTGCTGGTGATGGGCGACTTCAACGCCTTCGAGTTCAACGACGGCTATGTGGATGCGATGGGCACCGTCACCGGCAAACCGGCGCCGGATGAGCAGACCGTGGTAGGCGGCGATGGCGTGGATCTGGTCGACCCGGACTACACCGATCTGACCTGGTTCAACACGCCCGACCAGAGCTACTCGTACGCCTTCGATGGCAACGTGCAGTCACTGGATCACATCCTGGCCAACGCGGCGCTGATGCGCGCACCCAACATCGTCTCGCTGTCGGTGGGCCATGCCCGCATCAATGCCGATTTCCCCGGCACCGCGCGCAACGATGCCAACACGCCCACGCGTCTTTCCGATCACGATCCCACCGTGGTGCTGTTGCGCATGACTCCGCAAGTCAACGCGGACCTGGGCGTGGCAGTCAGTGCCGCACAGGCGCAGGTCACCGAAGGCGAGCGCATCGACTTCCGTGTGGATGTGGAAAACCGTGGACCCGACAGTGCAGCGTTTGCAGCTGTGGCATTTGCCTTCGATGCAGCGGTCAGCCCACGGCTAACTGCGGCACCGGGTTGGAGCTGCCTACCGCCGGAAACCGGCACCCAGACTGTGGTCACATGCACCATCGCCTCGCTGGCATCCGGCAACGCACAAAGCTTCGCCGCGCAGATCGAAGCTAGCTCGCAACTGGCCGGACGCACCCTCACCCTGGCCGCCTCGGTGGCCTCGCAATCGCCCGACCCGCAGCCGGACAACAACACCGACACCGCGGCCGTCGTGGTGCAGGCACGGCCGCAGCCGCGTAGCGACCTGGCGGTGCGGTTCGATGGCCCGGCCAGTCTGCCGACCACCGCGTTCAACGCCAGCTACCGCGTGCTGCTGGACAACGTCGGTGCCGCGCCGGCGCAGCGTCCCGGCCTGGTGATCGAAGGCAATACGGTGTCTGCGTTGTCGCAGCTGGTGCCGCCGCAGGGCTGGCGCTGCGACAAGCAGGTGCAATCGCTGCGCAGTGCCCGCTTCGTGTGCAGCAGTGCGGCAGTCGTGCTGCCGGGCGCGCAGCTGGCCTTCCAGCTGACCGTGGCGGCCAAGCCGATCCCGGCCGACGGTGCCATCCGCGTGCAGGCAAGTGCCACATCGGCATCCCCGGATGCCGACCCGGCCAACGATTCGGCGCTGATCGTCACCCCGATCGGAGGAGGCGCCGGCCGCCGCTGATCGCAGTGCACCACGTCGCAGTTTCTTACTGCGACAAAGGGCGCGGCCTGGTCCGCGCCCTTTTTTTTGTGCATGCCAGCATCATTATGTGTTGCGGTGCAGGACAGCGTTTTGCTTCGCCGTCCTTAACATGGCAACTCATATCATTTGAAACTTCTTGATGAAGGTGTCGCCGCAATGAGCGTAGCCGCGCAGTTCCAGATCGACTATCTGCAATACATGGACGCGGACGGCAACTTCGTCCGCGACGACCTGCCGGCCGACGCCGCCAATCCGCAAACCCTGCTCGCCCTGTTCAAGCGCATGCTGTTCGTGCGCACCTTCGACAGCAAGTCGGTGGCCCTGCAGCGCACCGGCAAGCTCGGCACCTACGCCGCCAGCCTGGGCCACGAGGCCACGCATGTGGGCATCGGTGCCTCGATGCGCAGCGGCGACGTGTTTGCGCCCAGCTACCGCGAGTACGGCACCATGTTCGAGCGCGGCGTACGCCCGCGCGATGTGCTGCTGTACTGGGGCGGCGACGAGCGCGGCAGCGATTATCCGCGCGATGCCGATGCGGCCATCGACTTCCCGATCTGCGTGCCGATTTCCACCCAGTGCCTGCATGCGGCCGGCTCGGCGCTGTCGTTCAAACTGCAGAACAAGCCGCAGGTGGCGGTAGCCTGCTGCGGCGATGGCGGCAGCTCCAAGACCGACTTCTATGCCGCACTCAATTCGGCCGGCGCCTACAAGCTGCCGCTGATCCTGTGCGTGATCAACAACGGCTGGGCGATCTCGGTGCCGCGTTCGGCGCAGACCGGTGCGCAGACGCTGGCGCAAAAGGGGCTGGCCGGCGGCCTGCATTGCCTGCAGGTGGACGGCAACGATCTGATCGCGGTGCTCGAAGCGATGCGTCAGGCGCGCGTGCGTGCGCTGGCCGGCGAAGGCGGCACGGTCATCGAGTTCATGACCTATCGCCTCACCGACCACACCACCGCCGACGATGCGCGCCGCTATCGCGGCGAAGACGAGGTCAAACAGGCCTGGACGCGCGAACCGCTGCTGCGTCTGCGGACCTATCTCACCGCACAAGGTCTGTGGGACCAGGCGCAGGAAGACGCCTGGAAGACCGAATGCGGCGCGCGTATCGACGAAGAGGTCAACGCCTATCTCAATACCCCGGTGCAGCCGGTGGAGGCCATGTTCGATTACCTCTATGGCGACCCGCCGGCGCAGTTGCTGGCGCAGCGCGCCGAAGTGATGGCCCTGGAGGCGCGTCATGGATGAGCTCAAGCAGGTGCATGCGGAAACCTCGCACCACGCCAGTGCCCCCTACAACGCCGCAGCCACGCGCGGAGACAGTGCCATGAGTTCGCCCATCACCTTGATCGAAGCCATCACCCAGGCGCTGGCCTGGGAGTTGGAGCACGACCCCGCAGTGCTGGTGCTGGGCGAGGACGTCGGCGTCAACGGCGGCGTGTTCCGCGCCACCGCCGGCCTGCAGCAGCGCTTCGGCAGCGAGCGCGTGCTCGATACCCCGCTGGATGAAACCACCATCGCCGGCCTCAGCGTCGGCCTGGCCGCACAAGGCATGAAGCCAGTGGCCGAAGCGCAGTTCGACGGCTTCGTATATCCCATGGTCGATCACCTGATCTGCCACGCCGCACGCCTGCGCAACCGCACCCGTGGCCGCCTGCATTGCCCGATGGTGCTGCGCGTGCCGTGGGGCGGCGGCATCCGCGCGCCGGAACATCACAGCGAAGCCAACGAAGCCATCTTCACCAACGTGCCTGGTTTGCGCGTGGTGCTGCCGTCCTCGCCGCAGCGCGCGTACGGCCTGTTGCTGGCGGCGATCCGCGACCCGGATCCGGTGATCTACATGGAGCCCAAGCGCATCTATCGGCAGTACAAGGAAGTGGTCGCCAACGATGGCGAAGCCTTGCCGCTGGATGTGTGCTTCGTGCTGCGCGACGGCACCGACGTCACCCTGGTCACCTGGGGCGCGCAGGTCAAAGAGGCGCTGGAAGCGGCCGACAAACTCGCTGGCGAAGGCATCAGCGCCGAAGTCATCGATGTGGCCACGCTACGTCCGCTGGACTTCGACACCATTGCCGAATCGGTGGCCAAGACCGGCCGCTGCGTGATCGTGCAGGAGGCGCCGCGCACCGCCGGCTTCGGTGCCGAGATCGCCGCACAGCTCGCCGAAAAATCGATGTACGACCTGCTCGCGCCGGTCGAACGCGTCACCGGTTACGACACGCATATCCCGCTGTTCCGGCTGGAAATGAAGTATCTGCCGAGCGTGGAGCGCATCGTCACGGCAGCGCGCCGTGCGGTGGCTGCCGGCTGACATGCGCGCCCGTCTGCTCTGCGATCACCGCGCCAGAGTCGCCAATCCGATCCGCTTCCGTGCCGGCCAGCAGGTCGGCATCGGCGTACGCGATGAAGAATGGCCGGCGTTTGCCTGGGTCAACACTGGCGAAGGCCATGCCGGCTGGGCGCCGGTGGCGTGGCTGCGCCCGCTGGGCGATGGCCGGGCCGAAGCCCTGCGCGATTACGACGCACGCGAACTCGATGCCCGCCAGGGCGAGGACGTGTTGCTGCACTACGAACACGGTGGTTGGTGGTGGTCCGAGCGTGCCGATGGCGCGCAGGGCTGGCTGCCGGCAGCCGATCTGGAACTCCTCGACGACACCACGCCGCAGCTGCCTGCGGTGCAAGAGAATCTGCCATGAGCGAAAGCAAGAATTTTCATCTGCCCGATCTGGGCGAAGGCCTGCCCGATGCCACCATCGTCGAGTGGTTCGTCAAGGAGGGCGACACGGTGCGCCTGGACGACCCGCTGGTGTCGATGGAAACCGCCAAGGCGGTGGTCGAGGTGCCGTCGCCGTTTTCCGGCACCGTGGTCAAGCTGGCCGGTGCGGCCGGCGATGTGATCGTGACCGGCTCCATGCTGGCGCAGTTCGCACTGGATGCCTCGCAACCGCAACGCGCCGATGGCCAGGACACCGGTCACGGGCATGGTCACGGCGGCAGCGCGCAGGCGGCCACGCCGAGCACCGGACAGAGCGCGGCGGGCCCCACCGACCGCGTGGTGGCCTCCGACAACGGTGGCGAAATTGCCGATGCCGACGCAAATGCAGCTTCCGATGCGGCAGGCGAGCGCGATGACGCCGGCACCGTGGTCGGTGCGATGCAGAGCTCCAACACCGTGCAAAGCGAACAGGCCATTGCAGTCGGCGGCGTCCGCGCCATGCCGGTGGTGCGCGCGCTCGCGCGCAAGCTGCGCGTGGATCTGACGCAGGTGCGCGCCACCGGCCCGGACGGCACGGTGACGCTGGCCGACGTGAAGCAGGCTGCCGCGGCCGGGACCGCGCAGCCCTCACCCGGTGCGCAGGGCGCGCCGACCTCTCCCGCCAGCGGGAGAGGGGCTTCGTTCGCTGGTGGTTCGATCGCTGAAGGCGGCAGAGCCAATGGGATCGCTGACCAAGGCAGCGATCGACCGGCAACGGCGACCCTTCTCCCGTCTGCGGGAGAAGGTGCCCGCAGGGCGGATGAGGGCCAGCACCGCTCCGCACTCTCCACCAGCGGCAAACCCATGCGCACCCAGCCGCCAGGCGTGGTCGCCAAGGGCCAGCCCGAACAGCTCAAGGGCGTCCGGCGCAACATGGCGCGCGTGATGGCCGATGCGCACAGCAAGGTGGTGCCGACCACGCTCAACGACGACGCCGACCTGCACGCCTGGCAGCCCGGCAACGATGTCACCGTGCGTCTGGTGCGCGCCATCGTGCGTGCCTGCCAGGCCGTGCCCGCGCTCAACGCCTGGTTCGACGGCGATGCGCTTAGCCGCACCCTGCACAACCAAGTCGATATCGGCATTGCGGTGGATACCGAAGAAGGCCTGTTCGTGCCGGCGCTGCGCAATGCCGACATGCTGGATGCGTACGGCATCCGCGAAGGCGTCAACCGGCTGCGCCAGCAGGTGGAAACCCGCAGCATCGCCGCCTCCGAATTGAGCGGTTACACCATCTCGCTGTCCAACTTCGGCATGTTCGCCGGCCGCTACGCCACTCCGGTGGTGGTGCCGCCGTGTGTGGCCATCGTCGCTGCCGGCCGCGCGCGCTACCAGCTCACCCCGGTGATGGGCGGAGTGGAAACGCACAAGGTGATGCCGCTGTCGCTGACCTTCGATCACCGCGCCGCCACCGGCGGTGAGGCCGCACGCTTCCTGCGCGCCATGCTGGACGATCTGGCACTGGCGCAGTAATCGCCCTGGCCCATCCACCGGCGGCGTTGCGCCTGCAACGCTGCCGGTGAAGCGAAAGCCGCAATGGGCACGCGATGGCTGCACAGCACACAAAGCCGCCCGAGATGGGCGGCTTTTTTGTGAGCATGCAGGTGGACTGACGCCATCATGTTGGGGCAATGTCCGCATCAACGTGACGAGGGCTTACAGCGTTGCAGTGAGCTGTATGCAACGCGATTTTGTGCACGGCGCTTCCGAGCGCACCGCGTGCAGTGTCTTCGGGTCACGCGGGTTGGTTCGCGGATCGGCCGCGACGCCGATCGCGCGCCCAGTCCAATGCGCAGCCCGCAGCGCGCACGCGCCATCGCCAATCCTGGATAATCGGCGGCATGTCATTTGCCCATCTCTCGCTGTCGCCGCAGCTGCAGCCGTTCTTCGATACCGCGCTGAGCAAGGCCGGTCATCGCACGCCCACGCCGATCCAGCAGCAGGCGATCCCGCCGATGCTGGCCGGGCGCGACCTGATTGCGATGGCACAGACCGGCTCGGGCAAGACGCTGGCCTATGCGTTGCCGCTGCTGCAGCAGCGCTGCCTGGCCCCGGACACCGCGCCGCGCGTGCTCGGTGCGCTGGTACTGGTGCCCACGCGCGAACTCGCCGCACAGGTGGACGACACGCTACGTCAGCTGGCCGCGCATCTGCCGCGCCGCTTGAAGACGGTGGTCGCCACCGGCGGCAGTTCGATCAACCCGCAGCTATTGGCGCTGCGCGGCGGTGCCGACATCGTGGTGGCCACGCCCGGCCGGTTGCTGGATCTGGTCGATCACAACGCGCTGCGCCTGGGCGAGGTGGCCACGCTGGTGCTGGACGAGGCCGACCGCCTGCTGGAGCTGGGCTTCGGCGCCGAGCTTGATCGCATCCTGGCGTTGCTGCCGGCGCAACGGCAGAGCGTGCTGTTTTCTGCCACCTACCCGCCGGCCATCGCCGCGCTGGCCAAACGCCGGCTGCGCGACCCGCTGCGCATCACCATCGAAGCCACGCCCGAGCAGGCCCCGGCGATCGAACAGCGCGCCATCGCGGTGGATGCCGGCCAACGCACGCAACTGCTGCGGCACCTACTGACCGAGCACGGCTGGTCGCATGTGCTGGTGTTCGTGGCCAGCCGCCACACCGCCGACAAGGTCGCCGAAAAACTCACCAAGACCGGCATCAACGCCCAGCCGCTGCACGGCGAATTGAGTCAGGGCCGCCGCGAGCGCACCTTGCAAGCATTCAAACAGCACGAGGTACAGGTGCTGGTGGCCACCGATCTGGCCGGGCGCGGCATCGATATCGACGCCTTGCCGGCAGTGCTCAACTACGACTTGCCCCGCTCCACCGTGGACTACACCCACCGCATCGGCCGCACTGCGCGCGCCGGCGCCAGTGGCCTGGCGATCAGCTTCATCACTGCCGACAACGCGCAGCAATGGCGCCTGATCGAAAAACGTCAGGGCCTGCGCGTACCGACCAGCGTGGTCGAAGGCTTCGAGCCGACCCCCGCCGAGGCCGCCGCACAAAACACGCCAGCCGCAGACGCGCGCGCAGCGGACGATAACGGCGGCATCAAAGGCAAACGGCCGAGCAAGAAAGACAAACTACGCGCCGTGGCACAGGCGCAGCTCGACAAGCCTGGCTGAGAGCGGCCGACACGGCGCAGCGAGCAGTTGTCACCTGATGTGCATAGCCACTCGAATGGCTAAGAGTGGCTAACAAACGTAGCGAGCAGGCGTCAGCTGGGTCTGGACGGCGCGCTCAGGACCTTAGTGTACGAGTCCGATTCCTAACACCGGCCGCGCCCGCCTGGCGGTTGCACAGCTGTTTTGTTAGCCGCTCTTAGCGCGAGCGGCAGATGCCGCTGCTTATCACCAGCAGGCCAGGCAATCGTCCATCAGCCACCTGAAAGCGCTCGCTGGAGCACTACAACCTTCGTGTGAGCCGTGCCACTGGCATCCGCAAGACGGTACGCGAAATGCATTCGATCCGGCGCCGGTCACAACGCGACAGGGATTGGTCGTCCCGCAGCGGTGCGCCGCCACGGGAGGAGAGCGAAGACCTCAGTCCTGCTCGAAATCCAGCTCGCCACCGGCCAGCGCATCGCCATCGGCACGCGGAACACGCTTGGCGGGCTTGCGCAGGATTTCCACAAAGAACTGGTCGCCGCCTTCGCCGGTCAGCGCATTGATCGCGCGGATCAACTCGGCTGGCGGCAGCGGCGCGGCGCTGGCCTCGTCCACCCCAAAGCGCATGTCGAAGTCCCAATAGTCCGCACCTTCGGGCAGGTCCTTGCGGCGCTCGCGGCGGATGTACTTGCGGATATCGTTCTTGCTGGCTTCCAGCAGACGGTCGCGGTTCTTGCCTTCGAGGTTGAGCTGGTAGGTCTTGCGCATGGGGACATCGTTCCGGAACTGGCCGCCTATTGTGAGGCCATGCGGGCGTTGTGGGTGAATCGGCGGCTGTCCGGGCGGGATTCGGGCCTGCACTGCGACCGAAGCCGGGAACCTCCTCCCAACGCGTGCCGGTCCTGGCCTTCGGGCGGAAGCTCGCCCAATCCGTTGAGACACCGCGCCGCTGCAACGCTGCAAGGGAAGTGGAGTGGGAATCGAGCGAGCGACACTGCCACGCGATCTCTGCGACGGGGCTCTGGCCACCGTCGCAGAGCCACCTCATGCGTCCTTGGTAGGCGTCGGTGCGCCGCTGTTCTCCGGGCGGATCTTGAACCAGATCGAATACATCGCCGGCAGGAACACCAGGGTCAGGATGGTGCCGGCCAGGGTGCCGCCGATCAGCGTGTACGCCAGCGTGCCCCAGAACACCGAATGGGTCAGCGGAATGAAGGCCAAAATCGCGGCCAGTGCGGTCAGGATCACCGGACGCGCACGTTGCACGGTGGCTTCCACCAGCGCGTGGAACGGGTCCAGCCCTTCGGCTTCGTTGTGATGGATCTGCCCGATCAGGATCAGCGTGTTGCGCATCAGGATGCCCGACAACGCGATCAACCCCACCAACGCATTGATGCCGAATGGTTGCTGGAACACGATCAACGTCGGCACCACACCGATCAAGCCGAGCGGGCTGGTCAGAAACACCATCACCATCGCCGAGATCGAACGCACCTGCAGGATGATGATCAGCAAGGTGGCGGCCAGCATGATCGGGAACAGCGGCAGCATCGCGGCGGTGGCCTTGCCGGATTCTTCGATGGAACCGGCTTCGATGATGCGATAGCCGCTCGGTAGCTTTTCGATGATCGGCTGCAACTGTTTGGTGATCGCGGCCGAGACATCCGGCGGCTGCAGTTTGTCGTCGACATCGCCGCCGACGGTGATCGTCGGCACGCGATCGCGGCGGCGCATGATCGGCTCTTCCATGCGCACATCCACCTTGCCCACCTGCGACAGCGGCACGCGCTGGCCGTTGGCGCCTGCCAGGGTGAAATCGGCAATGCGTGCGGGATCAAAGCGCGTGTCGCCGGCCGAACGGGCCACCACCTGCACGCTGCGGATATCCTCGCGCACCAGCGTGATCGGCACGCCACTGAGCAGGAACTGCAACTGTTGCGCGACGGCGGTGGAGGTCAGCCCCACTGCCTGCAGACGGTCCTGGTCCAGACTGAAATGCAGCGTAGGTGTGCGCGTGCCCCAGTCGCTGTTGACGGTCCGCAGCATCGGGCTGTCCTGCATGACCTGCTTGACCTGCGCGGCGATGCCACGCAGCACCTGCGGGTCGGCACCGCTGACCCGGTAGGCCACCGGAAATTGCGAGTACGGGCCGAAAGTGAGTTGGGTCACGCGCACACGCGCTTCCGGCGCCAGCCCTTCTGCGACGGCCTGACGCAAGCGCAGCTTCAATGCATCGCGTTGTTGCTGGTCGTCGGTGCGGATCACGATCTTGGCGAAGGACGGGTCCGGCAGTTCAGGGCCCATCGCCAGGTAGAAGCGCGGCGCGCCCTGGCCGATGTACGCGGTGACAATCTTCGCCTCGTCCTGCTTGGCCAGCCAGGCTTCCACTTTGGCCGCCGCGGCGCTGGTCTGGTTGATCGAGGTGCCGTACGGCAGCTGCACTTCGACCAGCACTTCTGGGCGATCGGAGATCGGGAAGAACTGCTTCTTGACGATGCCCATGCCCAGGATCGACACCACGAACAGCCCCACCACAGAGCCGGCCACCAGCCACTTGCGCGCAATCACGCGTGACAGCGCCTCACGGAAGCGGTTGTAGCGTGGCGTGTCGTACATCGCGGCGTGGCCGCCTTCGACCTTCTTCAGGTCCGGCAACATCTTGACGCCCAGGTAAGGCGTAAACACCACCGCCACCACCCACGACACGATCAACGCGATGCCCACAATCCAGAACATGTTGCTGGTGTATTCGCCGGCGGTGGAGGCAGCAAACCCGTTGGGCATGAAGCCGACCGCGGTCACCAGGGTGCCTGACAACATTGGCGCGGCGGTGTGGCTCCACGCATACGCCGAGGCGGCGACGCGGCTATAGCCTTCCTCCATTTTCACCACCATCATTTCGATCGCGATGATGGCGTCGTCCACCAACAACCCCAGCGCCAGGATCAACGAGCCCAGCGTGATGCGGTCGAAGTTCTTGCCGGTGGCCAGCATCACCACGAACACCGCAGCCAGCGTTAGCGGCACCGCTGCCGCCACCACGATGCCCACGCGCCAGCCCATGCTGACGAAGCACACCAGCATCACCACCAGCAGCGCGACGAAGAACTTGGTCATGAATTCGCCCACCGACGCGTCGATGTTGACCGCCTGGTCGGTGACCTTGCTCAGGCGCATGCCCAGGGGCAATTCGGTATTGATTGCGCTCACTTCGCTGTCCAGCGATTTACCCAGATCCAGACCGTTCCAGCCGTCGCGCATGATGATGCCGAGCAGCAACGCCTGCTCGCCGCCGCTGCGGATGATGAAGGTGGACGGATCTTCGTAACCGCGTTTGACCGTGGCGATATCCGACAACTTCAGCGTGCGACCCTGCACCACCAACGGGGTCTCGCGAATCTTCTGCAGGTTATCCAGCGCGCCATCCAGGCGTATGAACACCTGCGGGCCGCGCGTTTCCACAGAGCCGGCTGCATTCAACGCGTTCTGGGTGTTGAGCGCGGCAAACACGTCCTGCGGGCTGACGCCCAAGGTGGCCAGACGCTCGTGCGAGAACTCGACAAAGATACGTTCGGGCTGCTCGCCGATGATGTTGACCTTCTTGACGCCCGGCACATGCAGGATGCGCTGGCGCAGCGTTTCCGCATCGCGTGCAAGCAACCGTTGCGGCTCGCCCTTTGCCTTGAGCGCGAACAGCGCAAAGGTGACGTCGGCATATTCGTCGTTGATCATCGGCCCGATCACTCCGGCCGGCAGATTGCCCACTTCATCGCCGGCTTTCTTGCGTGCCTGATAGAACTGCTCCTGCACCTGGTTGGGCGGCGTGCTGTCCAGCAAGGTCAAGGTGGTGAATGCAAGACCGGGGCGGGTGTAGGTTTCGGTGCGGTCGTACCAGCGCAGTTCCTGCATGCGCTTTTCGAGTTTTTCGGCAACCTGGTCCTGCATTTCCTGCGGCGTGGCGCCGGGCCAGGCGGTGATGATCGTCATCACCTTGACGGTGAATGCCGGGTCTTCCGCACGGCCGAGTTTGAGAAACGCGACCAAGCCGGCCAGCGAAATCAGCACGAGCAGAAACAGCGTGATCGAGCGCTCGCGGACGGCGAGCGCGGAGAGATTGAATCGGCCCTCGCTCACGGCTGCGCTCCTGCCGCGGTGGCGGTCTTGGACGCGGTCGTCGCGGTGGTGCCAGCAGCGTTGGCGTCGGCAATGCGCACTTGCTCGCCTTCGCGCAACAGGTGCGCACCCAGCGCCACGATGCGCTCGCCACGTGCCAGCGTGCCGGCGACGTTGGCGTGGTCGTCGTCCAACCCCAGCACCGTCACCGGCCGCCAACTCACCTTGGCCGGTTGACCGGCAATCACCCACACGCCCGGCCCCTTGCCGGCATCGAACACGGCGGCCAGCGGCACCTGCAGGCCGGTTTGTGTGCCGGTGGCCGTGCCATCGGCAATGCGGATGCTGACCGTGGTGCCCAGCGGCGCCTGCGCAAGCGCGCCGTCGAGCACGTAACGCGCCTCGAAGGTGCGGGTGAGCCGGTCGGCGCTTTCGGACAGCTGACGCAAGGTGGCGGGAACGCTCACGGCGGCATTTCCGAACAAGGTGGCCTGCGCGACGGAACCGACCTGCGGGCGCAGCGTTTCCGGCAACTGGATCACCGCTTCGCGTGGGCCTGCATGCGCCAGGCGCACCACCGGCTGCCCGGCGGCGACCACCTGGCCGGGCTCGACCAGCGTCTCCATCACCACGCCGTCGGCATCGGCCAGCAGATCGGTGTAGCGGTTGGCGTTGCGCGCCACATCGGCCTGGGCCTGGGCAGCGCTCAGCTGCGCCTTGGCGGCGTCGGCGGCGGCCTTGATCTGGTCGTATGCAGAAGCCGAGATGGCACCGGTGCCACGCAGATCGCGGTAACGCGCTTCATCGTCGGCGGTCTGCTGGGCGCGGGCCCTGGCAGCGGCCACCGCGTCTTGCTGGGCCTTTGCAGCCAGTTGCAGGTCGATCGGGTCGATCCGCAGCAGCGGTTGCCCGCGCTTGACGCTCTGTCCGGCATCGACCAGCCGCTCGGACACCTTGCCGGCGACCCGGAAGCCCAGATCGCTCTGGACCCGGGCCGCGACGGTGCCGGAAAAACTGCGCGCCGCGCTGCTGGCGTCGGCCACCGTGGCCGCCCGCACCAGCGGCGTGGCGGTACGTGGATCGGGCTGGGCCTTGCCGCCGCAGGCAATCAGTGCCAGCGGCAGGACACACAGGACGGTAGAGGTAACAAGGCGGTGCCGAAGCATGGGAATCCCGAAGCAAGCTGATGAAGGCTCACATCTTGGGACTTGTGACCATATCAGTCAATAGTCACTTACAAAATTTATGGCGCAAGACTTCTGAGCACCAGCCCAGACAGCAGCGCCGGCACCTCGCTGACGTGCTCCAGGCTGTGTTGCAGCAGCATCGGATTGATATAGGGCCGCATCACCAGAAAGACCGCCTGCACCATCTCGTCCAGCGGCGTCTTGCGCTCGAAATCCCCGTTTTGCCGCCCTTGCAGCAGGATCTCCTGCAGCAGCGCCTGGACATGCGTTTCATAGGCGATCACCGGCGGCCAGCGCTCGGCCGCCGCGGAGGTGGCAATCTCATACAACTTGCGATCGCGCGAGTACAGCCGCAGGCTGGCCTCGATAATCACCTTGAAAAGACTGCGTAATTTCTCCGGCGGCGACGCCGCGGCAGCCACCGCCGCCAACACTTCGGTCTCGATCTCGCGCAGGCAGTGGGTGCAGATCATCTCGCCGATGGCCTGCTTGGACTCGAAGAACTTGTAGATATACGCCTTGGAAAAACCCACCGCCTTGGCCACGTCGGACACGGCGGTCTTCTCGTAGCCATAGCGGCTGAAATGCTCGGTGGCGGCGATCACGATCTGGTCGCGCACCTCGTGATCGGCCGGCCCGCGGCCCGAAACGGGGTAACTGGATGCTTTGTTCATTCCAACAGCTTAACGCTGTCGCCTCCGACTTACAAAAGTGACTATTTCGTATTATAGTCACTCACCGTCCCGCCACTCTGGTTCCGTCATGCCCTCACTCCGCCTCCTTGCCGTGCTCATTGCCACCAGCCTTGCCGCAGGTTGCGCGGTGGGCGCCAACTACGCCCGTCCGGATGCACCGTTGCCCGACCACTACCTGGGTCAGTCTGCGCTGGCTGATCGCCAGGCCACCACGCAGGCGGAGCTGGCCACCTGGTGGGCGGGCTTCAACGACCCGGACCTGAGCCGCTACGTCGGCGCCGCGCTGGAACAGAACCTGGATCTGGCCCAGGCCACCGCGCGGGTCACCCAGGCCCGCGCCGGGCTGACCGCCGCCACCGCTGCGCTGCTGCCGTCCGGCAACCTCAGCGGCAGCGCCACCCGCGCCTATCAATCGCTGGAGACCCCACTGGGGCAGGTCCTCAACAGCACCCCCGACTTCGACCGCTACGCCAGCGTCTACGAGGCCAATCTGGGCGCCAGCTGGGAGCTGGATCTATTCGGCGGGCTGCGCCGTGGGCGCCAGGCCGCAGTGGCCGACTACCAGGCCAGCGAAGCCGGCGCCGCGGCCACCCGGCTGGCGGTGGCCGCGCAGACCGCCGACATCTACATCAGCATCCGCGGCCTGCAGGCGCGGCTGGACGTGGCGCAGCGCCAGGTCGCAGCCCAGCAAGGGCTGGTGGCGATGGTGACGCTATTGCACGACAAGGGCCTGGCTGCCGAACTGCAACTGCAGCAAGCCCAGGGCGCGCTGTCCCAGGCACAGGCGACCGTGCCCGGCCTGGAAGCGGGCCTGTTCGCGGCAATGAACGCACTGGACGTGATGCTGGGCGCAGCGCCCGGCGCCCACCGGGCCGAACTGGCCGCCAGCAAATCCATCCCGCTGGCGCCGCAGATCGCCGACAGCGGCTCGCCGGCCGACCTGTTGCGGCGCCGGCCCGACCTGATCGCCGCCGAGCGCCGGCTGGCTGCCTCCAATGCGCGCATCGGCGTAGCGATGGCCGAGTACTACCCCAAGTTCTCGCTGAGCGGCCTGCTGGGCAGCGCCACCGCCCTCTCCGGCGCCAACCTGTTTACCGGCGATGCCGCGCAGGCGTCCGGCGTGCTGGGGCTGCGCTGGCGGCTATTCGACTTCGGACGCATCAATGCGCAGATCGCGCAGGCCAAGGGGCAGGAAGCAGAGCAGTTGGCCGCCTACCGCCTGGCGGTCTTGCGCGCCACCGAAGATGTCGAAAACGCATTCACCGCGCTGGTCAAACGCGAACAACAAGCTGCCGTGCTGACGCAAGGCGTGGACGCGTTGGGCAAGGCGCGCGGCGCATCGGCGCTGGCGTATGAAAAAGGCACCGTCAGCCTGATCGAAGTACTCAATGCCGACGACAGCCTGCTGCGTGCCTCCGATGCGCAGGTACAGGCGCGCACCGAAGCCGCACGCAGCGCGGTGGCCACCTTCAAGGCGCTGGGCGGCGGCTGGCAAAGCGGAGATACCGCAGCGGTGGCGGTGCAGCAGCGATAGCTGCTGGGGAACAACGCTGACGCCTGCTGCAGCTGCAGGTGACCTACAGCGATCGGGATCAGACGCTGCTTCCACACCTGACCGGGCGGTCGCGCTGGATTCCGCTCGGCGCGTGTCGCAATGAGGCAGTGGCCTGGCTTCGCGGTTCCATTCGGCATCCGATGCCATGCGAGGATCCGCGCAATGCCACTTTCGGCGTGACATCGCGCCCTGCAAACAACGCCTTTAGAGCGACTAACAAAACGCAGCGAGCAGTCGCCATCTGGGTGTGGACGGCGCGGAGGAGTTTACGAATGGTCCATGCCATCGAGCACCGGCCGCGCCCGCCTGGCGGTGAGCACAGTCGGTTTGTAAGCTGCTCTTAATCGGCGTGGAAACGGATGCCCTGGTCGAGCGTGCACTGATACGCCAACAGTGGGCCGCGCTGCTGCAGGCTCGGCAAATCGTACATATACGGGGTCAGCCGCACGCGATTGTCCGGGCTCACCTGGTAGCGCTGAAACTGCTGAAACGGCCGGCCATCGCTGCTGGCGGCAATGAACTGCGTATCGGAAAACGACAGCGTTCCATCGTCGGTCAGACGGTAGGCACCGAGACGCACACCGCCGCGGCTGCGGCTGGCCGCAGTGCCGGCCTCCGGCGTGCAGCGCGACAGGTCCACCGACACTGCAACGTCATGGCCGGACTCCAGCGTGGCGATCAGATTGGCTGACGAGGTGATGCTCTGCTTGGCGAATGCCGGTGAGATCGTCGCAGACATAGCGGCAACGGCAACAATTGCAAGACGACGCGTCGACATGATGGTTCTCCTTGCCAAGCGCCACATACCTGCAATCATCGGCATGTGCGCGCGGGATGATGGGTTGACGGTGTGTTCAACGCATGCGCTGCAAACCCCGCGCGGCTGGCACAACCGTGTTGCAGAGGTGTAGCTGCATGACGCTGGCGCTGCACTGGCCCAAGCTGGCCAGGCGACACATCGCACGCGTCATGCAGCTGCGCAATCGT
Organism: Xanthomonas sp. WCS2018Noco2-27; assembly: GCF_031843525.1. Lineage (NCBI taxonomy): Bacteria > Pseudomonadati > Pseudomonadota > Gammaproteobacteria > Lysobacterales > Lysobacteraceae > Xanthomonas > Xanthomonas sp. WCS2018Noco2-27. The sequence goes on from NZ_JAVTIK010000018.1 coordinate 87,479, forward strand.
TTTTGTCAGTGACTCTCAATCGGCGTGGAAGCGGATGCCCTGATTGATCGTGCACAGATACGCCAGCATCGGCCCGCGCTGTTGCAGCGCCGGCAGGTCGTACATGTAGGTGGTGAAGCGCACACTGCCATCCGGACGTAGCTGATAGCGCATGAACTGCTGGATCGGCTTGCCATCGTTGGCCACGGTGAAATGGGAACCCGAAAACGCTGCGGTGCCATCTTCGGTGATGCGGTAGGCATCGATATGGCGGCCACCGCGGGTGCGACTGACCGGGGTGCCCTCTTCGGGGGTGCAACGACTGAGATCGCTGGACAGACTGACGTCGTAACCGGCATCCAGCGCAGCGATGACATCGGCACGCGTATTGAGCGTTTCGCTGGCGAAGGCGGGTAGCGCGGACGCACACAGCACAGCGGCGAGAGCAATGGGAGCAAGACGGGGCATGGCGAACTCCAGGCAGACAAGGGAATGCAGCGCCCTGGGCTATAACGAGCCAAGGGTGCACAACATGACCCACTCCTGTCCGCGGGAGCATCCTGCGCTACGCATCGCGCTGCATGTTTGCGCTGTTAGGCGCAGCACGTGCGCATGTGCACAGTTTTGAGCGATGCCTGCACGCGCGGAGATTGGCTGAAACGCGTCGGTAGAACCGCGATAGAACGAGCGTCACATCACGATCCAACAGCGCAGCAGCGCGCACGACGCAACAACTCACCCACTACGCACACACCAGATTCTCACAGTTCCAACGAAGCCAGCCTGCGATCAAGACAGAGCCTGTTTCCTGCCGCGAGAGGGATTGGGGTGAGGGTACGAAGCAAAGCTACGCCTCCACTCAAACCGAACGCCGCAAGCACACTATCTCCCCACACCACCGCGATCCCGAGAAAAACACATCAAGCGCCTAAGCAACCTCTGAATAACTCATGGCCCAGCGAGAGAGAGTTGCAATCCAGCCTAATCACGACAATCGCCGGCGCTTAAAATCAAACACTTGCGCGTGATTTAGTCTGTCCAAGGCATCGATCGAAAGCCTATGAAAGACTTGTTCAGAGCTTCCCTAATGCAAACAGCCCATCAGGCATCCCCTTCTACAAACGCGCATTGACCTCGCGCGATACCGGCTCACGCTCCGGCTGTAACGCCGGCGTCGCGCCCAGCAGCAAGCGCTCTGCCAACGCACGCGTCGCCACGCGCAATTCGGGCACTGCGGTGATTTCCCAATACCGCCCGCGTAGCAGCGGCCCCACGCAATACAGCCCCTGCACGATCTGTCCGGCGCCGTCGCGCACGCGCAGTTGCGCATCGGTGTCCACACCCAAGCCCAGCGGATCGGCGCGCAACAGGCCGGCTTCGCGCATGCCGGCAATCAGCGGGTCGCTGGTGCGGTCGATATCGGTATCCAGGCCAGTAGCGCGGATCACCGCATCGAAGCGATGCGTCTGCGCATCGGCAGCGGCACGCGGGCGGATCACCGCTTCCACACCATCGGGCACCCAACGCGCACGCAGCAGCCGCGCTGCGACGATCTGCAACTGGCCGGACGCCTGCAACTGCTGCAAGTGCTCCGCCGCGCCCGGCGCGACGCGATGCCGCGCCACTTCCCAGTAGGGGCGCAGATGGCGCAGGAAACGCGCACGCTGCGCAAGTGTGAGCCGCTGCCACAGCGGCTGCAGATGCGGGCGCAATGCGTCCACCACGCGACGCCAATCGTCCACCACCGCGCTGAGCTGACGTACACCGCGCAGCAGGCCGCGCAGATCGACATCCTTGAGCGCACGTTGCAGATGCGGCGGCAGGTCCAACGGCGCACCGGGCTGACGCAGATGCGCCTGCGGGGCCAATCCGCGCCGCGAGATCGCCAGCATGCGGCCGCGGTGTCCGCGCGCGTGCAGGGTCAACGCCACATCCACCATGGTCAGCCCGGTGCCCACGATCAGCACGTCATCGTCGGGTGCCAGCCGCGACAATGCATCGCCCTGCCACGGCCAGCCGATGTAGCGCGCATGCACGCTCAACCGCGGGCCGATGCCGGCCAGCGCCTGCGGCTGCAGCGCACCGACCGCCAGCACCACACGGTCGCTATGGAAGGCATCGCCGTTGGCAAGAAAAACACGAAAGCCGCGACGCGCACGCTCCACCGCCACCGCTTCCTGCGACAGCCGCATCACCGATGCCTGCGCACCGCTCACCGCCGCATCCAGCTCGCTGCGCAAGTAATCGCCGTAGGCCAACCGCGGCAGGAACTCCAGCCGCCCGCTATCGCCCAGATGCAAGGTATCGGCGAAGGCGCCGGGCGCCTGCGCATCGATGCCCAAATCCTTGGCACGCACGTTGAGCAGATGCTCCGGTCGCGCCGCGCCATACGCGATGCCGCTACCGAACGTCTCGGCCACGCCGACCAGGGTGATACGCACCTGCGCATCGGCCGTCTGCGCCAGCGCACGGACCAGCGCGGTGCCGCAAAAGCCGGCACCGATGACGGTGATATGGGTTTCCATGTGCAACTCCCACTGAATGACTCGCACGTTGTGCCCGCAGCGCCGCGTGGTTGTGTAAACAAATGGTTAGCGGCGAGCAACCTGAAAGGCATGAGCTGATCGCCAGCCGTGATGAGGCTTATGGCGCAGGCTGCCCGTGTTGCAGATGGCAGTGAGATGACAGCGGCCGCCACTGCAATTGGTGCTGCCGATGAGGGATGCGTGTGGTGGGTTTGGCTTGCGCTGCGCAATGCACGCCGGGTCGCCTACGGGCTGACGAAGTGCCTTGTCGAGGTGCAGCTGCGTCAAGATTCGAGGTTTGGTGCTGGTGCTGGTGCTGGTGCTGGTGCTGGTGTTGGGTGTTGGGTGTTGGGTGTTGGGAGCTGGGAGCTGGGAGCTGGGAGCTTGGTGTTGGTGTTGGTGTTGGTGTGATTTTGGAGATGGTGGAGACTCTGTGCCGGCGCTGATGTCGCGCCGGCGACCGTGTTTTAGGGCGGGGCGTCTGTATCCGAACCAAGAGCGGCTGACAAAACGTAGCGAGCAGTCGTCAGGTGAGTGCGGAAGGCGCACAAGAACCGGAGTGGACGAGTGGTACATGCCGCACCAGGCACCGAGAACCGGCTACGCCCGCCTGACGGCTGCGCAGTCCTTCTGTTAGCTGCTCTAAGCGCAGCATCAGGTGTTGTCCCACGACTCTCCAATCGACATGGGCAGCGCTATGCAGACTGTTGCAGCGCTTTATGCGATGACGCCTACGCCTGGACAGCACAACAGCCAGCGCACGCAGCGGCCACGTCAGCACCAAGCTGTTCGATAATGCGGGTTTTCCGCAATGAGTAACGCCATGCCTCTTTCTGCACACCGTGCGCAACGCGTGCTGATCGCCGGTGGTAGCCGCGGCATCGGCCTGGCAATCGCCGAGGCGTTCGTGCGCAGCGGCGCTCACGTATCGATCTGCGCGCGCAGTGCAGACGGCCTGACCCAGGCGGCGCAGACGCTGGCAGCCTACGGCACGCCGGTACATACCCTGCCCTGCGATCTTGCCGATGCAGCGCAGATCGAAGCGTATGTGCAGGCCGCAGCGCAGGCGCTGGGCGGCCTGGACGTGGTGATCAACAATGCCTCCGGCTACGGTCATGGCAACGACGACGCCAGTTGGCAGGCGGGGCTGGATGTCGACCTGATGGCGGCAGTGCGCTGCAACCGCGCCGCGCTGCCGCATCTGCGCTCCAGCGACGCAGCGGTGATCCTCAACATCAGCTCGATCAACGCCCAGCGCCCCACACCGCGTGCGATCGCCTATTCCACCGCCAAGGCCGCGCTCAATTACTACACCACCACACTGGCCGCCGAACTTGCGCGCGACCGCATCCGCGTCAATGCGATCGCACCGGGCTCCATCGAGTTCCCGGATGGACTCTGGGACAAGCGCAGTCGCGACGAACCGGAACTCTACGCACGCATCCGCGACAGCATTCCGTTTGGCGGCTTCGGGCAGGTACAGCACATCGCCGATGCCGCGCTGTTCCTCGCATCGCCGCAGGCGCGTTGGATCACCGGGCAGGTGCTGGCGGTGGATGGCGGGCAGTCGTTGGGGGTGTGAGATGCTGATTCAAATGCTAGGCATGCAGAAGCCACTCGCCAATATATTTGAAATAAAAATCACTTATATAATAAACCGCCACGCCATGCCACTCAGCTCCAGCAACATTTATATAGCTCGCAGGCCAATTATTTAATATATGCACTAATCTCAATAAATTAAATTATCCTGCAAAATAAGCAAAAAGCAAACAGCTTATAAAATGTCCCAGCTAGAGTTCGCCCGTTTGGAAGCGATGCCCCCCCATTCTGAGTAGCAGTCGGGTTTAGGGTCCGGGTTGATGATATCGGTGTTTGCTAAATGTTGGGCATAAGTAGCCGGCGTCATGCCGCCGGTTGCCTTCTTTGGTCGTTCCTCGTTGTATTCGCGTCGCCAGCGTTCGATCTCGGTACGCGCATGCAGCAGTGTTGGGAACCAGTGTTCGTTGAGGCATTTTTCGCGTAGCCGGCCGTTGAAGGATTCGACGTAGGCGTTCTGGTTTGGTTTGCCTGGTTGGATCAGCCGCAATTGCACGCCACGGGCATGTCCCAGGCGACCATGGCCTTGCCGCAAAACTCTTTGCCGTTGTCGGTACGGATCACCTGCGGCAAGCCGCGACTGATGGCCAGCCGGTCCAGCACGCGCGTCACGCCATGGCCCGAGATTGCACGCTCCACCTCAATGGTCACTGCTTCGTGTGTCGCGTCGTCCACGATCACCAGACACTTGATCACCCGGCCTTCGGCTGTGCGGTCGAAGACGAAGTCCATCGACCATACCTGGTTGGCCCGCGCCGGCCTAAGCAGCGGCTGGCGCTCGCCCACCGGTACTTTTTTTCGCTTGCGGCGACGGACTAGCAGCTGCTGCTCGCGGTACAACCGCAACACGCGTTTGTAGTTCACGAGGCGTCCCTCCTGTCGCAGTTTGAGATAGATCATTTCCACGCCATAACGGCGATGGTGATGCGCCAACGCTCCGATGCGTTCGCGCAGTTCGACGTTGTGATCTTCGCGCGGGCGATAACGCAGTGCACTGGCGCTAATGCCGATCACTGCCAACGCATGACGCTCGCTAGAACCACGCTCGATCCACTCGCGCACCAGCGTACGACGTGCCGGTGCGCTCATCACTTTTTTCGCAGTGCATCCTTGATCAGGTCGTTCTCGAATAGCTGCTCGGCTATCAACTTCTTCAGTCGCGTGTTCTCGACCTCAAGGTCCTTGAGCCGCTTGGCATCGGGCACGCTCATGCCGCCGAACTTGCTGCGCCACAGGTAATAGGAGGCCTCGCTGAAGCCGTGCCGCCGGCAAAGGTCCTTGAATGGCCACGCCCGCTTCAGCCTAGCGCAGGAAGCCGATGATCTGCTCTTACGCACTGGCGACAATGTTGCAGATTCATCTGCTACAGCAGTGGTATGCGTTGAGCGATCCGGCGATGGAAGAAGCGCTGCACGAGATTCCGACCCTGCGGCGTTTTACCCAGCTCGGTGGCTTGGACGACATTACCGACGAGACCACGATTCTCAATTTTCGCCGTCTGCTGGAGACCCATCGCCTGGCCGCACGGATGTTGGAAGTCGTCAACGCGCATCTGGCGCGCAAGAGCCAGAGCCTACGGCCCGGCACGATTGTCGATGCGACCCTGAAATGCATCAGACCAAGAAAGGCAATCAGTGGTACTTCGGGATGAAGGCGCACATCGGCGTGGATGAATTTTTCTGGGCTGGTGCGTCACGTCCAGTGCACAGCGGCCAATGTCGCCGATGTCACGGTGACGCACGCCTTGCTGCATGGCAAAGAAGACAGCGTGTTCGGCGACAGCGGCTATACCGGGGCCGATAAACGCGAAGAGCTACAGGATTGCGATGCTACATTTTTCATCGCCGCCAAGCGTTCGGCGATTCAGGCCATTGGCAGCAAGCGCATACGTGCTCAGGAAGAACTGTGGGAACACTTCAAAGCCAGCGTACGCGCGAAGGTGAAGCATCCGTTTCGCGTGATCAAGCGCCAGTTTGGCTACACCAAGGTCCGCTATCGCGGCCTGACCAAAAACACAGCACAGGTGACGATCTTGTTTGCGCTCTCCAATCTGTGGATGGTGCGCCGGCAGCTACTGCCGGCCAGGGGATAATGCTGCCTGGCGGCAGCCAACACCCCCAGGAAATCAAAAAGATCGCATCGTACACTGCAATGTTGTGCGTTATCGGCGCGCAATGGGCTGGAAGTAAGATGTTTGGTGGACTTTTCAGAACTTCCCTAAATATGGATATCGCCAGCGCTCCACTGCTTGGCCCGCATTACCCTCTCGATCGTTCCTAAGGTCAAGGGCAAATACTCGCCGCCTTGCCGTGCTGCTTTGCCGGCGAAGGGAACGATCCAAAGCAATGTGCGAGTGAATATGCTTCTACCAGAAAACTCGGGAGGAAAGAACTTCTCGAACTCGAAGCCACCCAGATCAACGTAATAGTGCTCGGCCAACACTTCCATGTAGGCCTCCGCAATGTCACCGTGAAGCCCAAGATCATGATACATCCGCGTACCACCATTGCATTGCGCAATTACTCTTTCCGGGAGGCCACAGCGCTTCAAGTATTCGCGCAGCTCGATCGAAAGTTCGCTCGCCATAGACATCAATCGCAAGAGACAGCATCGTAGATCTCGTACGCAGTTAACGCAGCCCCTGCATACGGCACCCTACGCAGAACTTTGGTAATCCCGTTCCGCGTTGCAACTGAATACCAACCACGACTTGCTGCCGCATGATTCATCTGACTGAAGCTCGATGTAGCCGTTCCTGCCGATCCTCCGCCCGCGATACCGCCTCTTGGCTTATTCGCAAATGGGCCAGTTCCTCCGATCGCGCCACCTGCTGCAGCGTTGCCTGCCGCACCAGCCGGCGTTCCTTTACATGTGCAGTGCTCCTTCTTGTACTGCTCAACCAAGTAGTCAAAGGCATACCCTAAACCAATACCAGCCAAAATAGGAATAAATGCGATTTCCCCACTCGGATCAACGTACAAAACGGGGTTGCCTTCAACATAAGCATAGGAATTCATACCACCACCCAACCCAATCGGATCTTCACTAACAAACCGCCCCCACTGCGGCCGGTAGTACCTGGCTCGGTAGTAATAAAGCCCATTTAGGTCTTTTTCCCGCCCTGTGTATTGATACGGATTAGTGTAAGCCGTACTGCCCTGCGTGGTCGTGCCGTACGGATCATACTCATACCGCTGCACCGCGTTACCCGCCGCATTCGTCAGCAAGCGCGTGCTGCCCAGCTGGTCGGTCAGGAAGTACGTCCTGCCGCCCGTGTCGTTGCGTGCATAGCGCTGGTCGATGCCGAGTCCGGTCAGGATCGGATTGATGGTGGTGCCTTGCGTCTCCTGCACCGTATCCAGACCGTCATACAAGTACTGCGTGCTCGTGCCACCCTCGGTCTTGGCCGTACGCCGTCCCAATGCGTCATAGCTGAAGCTGGCAATCGTCGTGCCGCTTTGCTGGATCTGGCTAAGACGGTCGCGATCATCCCACACGTAGGTGAGGCTGCCGTCCGAGAGCAGGTTGCCGCTCTCATCGTAGCTCAGCGCAACGTTATTGGCTGCAGTCTGCCGGTTGTTATCGTCGAAGCTGTTGCCGCTACTGGGTTGCGGCAGTGCCTGCGGTGCATGCGTGCCGGTCTGCGCGACCAATTGGCCCACCGTGTTGTAGCCGTAGCCCAGGCTTCCCAAAGCAGGTTGCCCAGCCTTGCCCCAGGCCATGCCCGTGACCTGATCGGCGTTGTTGTAGGTGTAGACCGTCTGTACCTGGTTGGGCAGGGTCTGGGTGGTGAGGCGGTTGGCGTTGTCATAGGCGAAGATCACCTTCTCGGCGCCCTGGGCGATGTCTTTCAAGCGGTCGGCGTTGTCGTAACCATAGACAACTTCCGCCTGGGTGGCCGCCTGCATGCTCTTGCGCCGGCCCGCTGCATCATAGCCATAGGTGATCGTCCCTTGCGGGCTATTGGCTGTCGCAACCTGATCGAAGTTGTCGTAGCTCCAGCCCAACGTCCCAGACAGGCTGTCGGTCAGCGCCACCATCCGGTTGCCGGCATCGTAGCTGGCGGTCAACGTGCCGCCCATGCTGGGGTAGGTGGTCGTGGCTGGCCGACCCAGCGTGTCATAGCTGTAGGTAGTCACCCGGCTGCGCCGGTCCGTGTAGGTTTTTACCCGGTCCATCTTGTCGTAAGTCCAGCGCTCCACCTGACCCAGTGCGTCGGTACGTGTCACGCGTCGATCGCGTTCGTCGTAGGTATACGTCACGCCGTTGCCATGCGGCAACAAGATTGCGGCGACGTTACCGTTGGCGTCGAAGCCCGTCTGCACGGTATTCCCCAACGGATCGATGGACTTTACGGCCCGACCCAGTCCGTCGTACTCCATCCGCGAGAGGTTCCCCTGCACGTCCTGGGCGGCAATCATCCGCCCCAGCACGTCATAGCGGAAATGCACATTACGACCAAGTGGATCGCTGATCTGAGTCAGGTCCTCGCCGGTCCAGATGAAGTTGGTGGTGTGGTTCAAGGCATCGGTCAACGTGAGACGTTGTCCCGCAGCATTGCAGGTCGCCTTGGTCACTTTGCCAAGGGGATTGGTAACCGATGTCAGACAACGGCCTGTGTAATCAAAGGTGGTCGTGTGGTTGAGCGGGTCAGTGATCGAAGCCAGATCGCCATAGGCGTTGTAACCCAATGTGGTGGTGCGGGCTTCGGTGGTCCCTGCCATCACCTTGATCTGCGTCTTACGACCACTTCCATCATAGGAATATTCGGTACGCCGCCCAAGTGGATCGATTTGGGCAGCGATCTGCCCACCGGCACCGCGTTCGTAGGTGATGGTCTGGGCAAGGTCCGTGCCGTAGGCGGCAGTATCGGTCTTGGGATACAGGGTGGCTGGATCGAACGTCACGCGACGCTTGCTACCGTCCGGCTTGGTTATCAACCTCCCAAACGTATTCCCATCGGCATGTGCATAGTCGATGGTCAATATCCCGCCATCGGCCTGTGTCTGTTTAACGACACGACCAGTCCATTCAAAATTAGCCTGCTCAAACTCATTGAACAGCACTCGCTTGTTTTTACCATCGTAGATGGCTTGCAGGCGCACCTGGCTCGGAATCATCAATGTTTTATCGCGCACTTTATAATTGAAACTGCGCGCACTACCATCCGGCCGCGTGACTTTACTGAGGTAGCCGTCGGAGTTATAAGCGTAGGACCAACTACTACCCAAGGGATCCTTAACAGTACTGATGCGATTACTGGTGTCGTAGGTGATCGCCAGATAACGGCCGTTCGCCGACACAATGCGCGAAACCAGGCCGGCATCGTAAACATAATCGACGCGGTTACCAAACCGATCGGTCGTCCACTCAAGCTGATTTGGAGAGTACTGATTGAAGTACATCTTGCTGCCGTCGCGCAACGCGAGCAGGTAGCCGTGCCCCGACGGAGTACCTTGCGTGATGGTGGAACCCGCATACCCTGAAAGAGAGCCGGACTGCGCCCATTGGCCGGTGAGACCACTCCCCGATGTCCGGCTGAAAATAATCGGCGCACCGCTTGGCAACACCAACTGAAACTGGTTGTAGTCATTGGTGGGCGAATACAAGGTGTAGCGAAAACCCGCAGCGGTGCCGATGCCAAAATCGCGCTTCAAAATTTCCCGCGGCCTGTAGAAACGGGTGATCGCAATAGGTGAGAGGCCACCCACCACTGCATCGGTTTCTTCATAGGAAAACTCACCCGTGTAAAGATCGATCGGGTCACCTGCAGTAGCGCCCGCGCCACCGGCATCACAGTTGCAACCGTCGCTGACGGGTGGCTTGTCAGGCTCAGGAGGCGGGTTATTCGTGTCGACGCTATAACTTGCCCCCATGGCCTGATACAGGCCTACGCCTGCTTCTGGCGCAATACGTGTGCCATCGGAGGTCACACGCCCCTTGCCATACACCCGCCAACCCTCGGCTGGCTCATAGATCCAGAAGCTGGCTTGCGTACCTGTGGGTAATTTGTCGTAGTTGGGGTACAGCACCTTGACGCCCTGCGCGGCTTGCGGCGTCAAGCCCTGGATCAGCGCGCCACCCGGCTCAAGCGTGAAGTACATCGGGTAATTGGCGGGCACCGGGAACGGAGCGCGATTGACTGGCGTGGGTACGATGGCCAACTCATTAACCAGATGACCCTTGCGATCGCGAATCACGGTACCGGCCGGGATATGGATCTGCAAACCGGGGATGTCCGGATGCGTGACCACTACGTCTCGCTTCAATGGCGAGGCAATGTTTGTCTTATCCCGCGCACTGATCTGCGGCACGTACATGGTGTAGGGCAACCGGGTGAGCTGACCGGCCTTGAGATCCACACCCACGACGAATTGGCCGTACTCCCGCCCAGCGATATTGGCGGACGTGCCGTCGACATAGAGCTCTTGCCGCCCAGTGGCGATATCCGTGAGCACAAACCGTCCCGTCGGATCCGTGCGTGTCTTGTTCAATCCGACGCTGATCTCCACGCCTGCAAGAGGCCGCCCATTGACCAGCAGCACTTGGCCGCTAACGCTGGTTAGCCCACCGGCCATGGCGGCAACTTCAAGCGCACTGATCGGCAAAGCGTCAGGTTGCGCGCCCTGGACACGCCAACGCGAATCGGTGCTGTCCTGGCCTGGCTGCCAGGCGCCTTCAATCAACGAGGACGACTTCTTGCAAGGTGAGGGATGGTCAGTGCCACATCCCAACAGAGCAGGGTTTTTCGGGATATCTGCAGTCCCGTTGCCAGCGTCCTTGGAGGTCGCGATTGGTGCATCGGCAGCACTGTCAAGCGCACGGGTCTTGAACTCAACGACAGATAGCGGCACACCTTTCCCATCCAGACCGTGCAGTCCCTGCGCCAGCACCGTGTAACTCGTATCCGGAAAGAGTGTGGTCTTGGGCTGGATGAAAACAAGCCGTCCGCCTTCTGCTGTGGACAAGCGTGCGTCCACTAACCCACCCGGTCCCATCAGCGACACTGTGGTGTCTTTGACATCAGCGCCTCGCACCGGTCGCGTAAAACGCAGTGCGATACGCGTGCCAGGATCGGCCTTTGCGTCCCTGTTTGCTGGAAGCGATGCAGCCAGTAACGTATCCGCCGACGCTGTCCAGTGTGGTTGAGCTGTAACAAACGTCTGAGTCACCGGGTCGAACAATAGATCGGTACGTGCACCAGCACTTGCTCCCGTCCCTCCAGACAGGCGTACCTGGCCATCGGCCTGCAGGGTAGCGACCTGACCAGTCCTGGCAGGCATGGCCAAGGTCACCACACGCTGGGTCTGGGGATTCCAGAGTTGAGCTTGACCTGGATTCCCTAGACCGCCCGCCAGCAGCAACTGACCATCTGTCAACACCGTCGCACTATGATGCGCACGTGGACTCACACCTGCCAGTGCAATAGGCTGCAACCGATCTTGCTCTGGATCGATCAAATATCCGCCAGCACGCAGTGCGCCTTGTGCACTTGCACCGCCCCAGATCAGCACCTGCCCATCGGCTAGCCGCGTCAGACTGGCGCCTATGCGTTGCTCAGGAAGCGTCCAGGAGCGAACCCGCAGTTGCTTGGCCTGTGTCGTCAAGACTATGGAGGTACCAGACGCTTCTAGACGTAGCGTCTGGTCGCCGCTAAGCGAAATCCGTTGAGCTACTGATGCATAGCCTGTCGCAGATGCATTCGCATTTGTCGCGGGAGTGCTCGCCAAGTTCGGTGACTGAGCCCAGCTTGCCGAGCCAGTGCTCGATAAAGCAGCAAGCATGCCCAGGCTGGTGCTCCAGAGCCAATGCTTCAGTGTCTTGTTGCCAGCTTCCATTTCGGCATCCTTGGAATCGCGTAGTACAGTCATTTCGATGAGGTGAGCGTCAGCTGCGTGCTGAGCGTCTCGCCGTAGTACGGGTCGACATATATCGTGTAAGTACCCGTTGCCGGCAGGCTAGACAGATTCAGTGTTGCTGCCGATGTCGCGCTGACGGAATTAAAAGCCGAACCGTCCGGCTGATACACCGTGTAATAGACAGTCCGACCCGATGGCACCGTCGTCTGTCCG
>NZ_JAVTIK010000019.1:0-82520 GCF_031843525.1 Xanthomonas sp. WCS2018Noco2-27
GCATTGCGATTGCAGGCGTCCTTCTCCCGTGTGCGTGGGAAGGTGCCCCGAAGGGGCGGATGAGGGTTGCGGGCCTGAGCCCTCACCCCCAGCCCCTCTCCCGCGCGCGGGATGAGGCGAGCAAAAACTCAGGCGGCGCGCCGCAGCGACTCGGTCAGCGACTCGATGCTGGCGGCCTTGGGTTTGACCAGCCAGAACTTGCCGATGTAGTCGCGGAACTCGTCCAGGATCTGCTGCGCCCAGATGCTGCCGGTCAGCTCGCGGTGGCGGCTGATCAGGGTGTGCAGATGCTGGCGATGGTTCTCGAAGCCCTCGGCAGAGACGCGGTGGATGTCGATCAGCTCGTGGTTGTAGCGATCCACGAAGTCGCGTTCGATATCCAGCACGTAGGCCAGGCCGCCGGTGAAGCCGGCGCCGAAGTTCAGGCCTACCTTGCCCAGCACCAGCACCACGCCGTCGGTCATGTATTCGCAGCAATGGTCGCCGGCGCCTTCCACCACCGCCAGTGCGCCGGAGTTACGCACCGCAAAGCGCTCGCCGGCGCGGCCTGCGGCGAACAACTCGCCGCCGGTGGCGCCGTACAGGCAGGTGTTGCCGACGATCGGGGTGCTGCGCGCTTCGAAGCGCGCGCCACGCGGCGGACGCACCACCAGCCGGCCGCCGGCCATGCCCTTGCCGACGTAATCGTTGGCTTCGCCTTCCAGCTCCAGCTGCAGGCCGCCGGCGTTGAACGCGCCGAAGCTCTGCCCGGCGGTGCCGCGGAAGCGCAGGTTCAACGGCGCATCGCTCATGCCGTGATTGCCGTGCGCCCGCGCTATCGTGCCGGACAGGCGCGCACCGATCGAACGGTCGGTGTTGTGGATCAAGAAGCGATGGTCGCCGCCGGTCTTGTTGGCGATGGCATCGGCGAGCAGGCCGTCCATCTGCGTGGCCAGGCTGTCCGGCGACTCGTACAGGCGTTGGGCGGCGCAATGGCTGCCGTCGTAGCGCGCATGGGTGAGCAGGCGCGACAGATCGACCTTGACCCCTGCGCGCGGGGAGACCTCCAGCTGTTCCAGCAGATCGGTGCGGCCGACGATTTCATCCAGTGAACGCACGCCCAGGTACGACAACCACTGCCGCACTTCTTCGGCCAGCAGGCGGAAGAAGTGCTCCACGCGCTCCGGCAGACCGGTGAAGTAGTTCGCACGCAGGCGCTCGTCCTGGGTGGCCACGCCGGTGGCGCAGTTGTTGAGGTGACAGATGCGCAGGTATTTGCAGCCCAGCACGATCATCGGCGCGGTGCCGAAGCCGAAGCTGTCGGCGCCCAGCAGCGCGGCCTTGACCACGTCCAGGCCGGTCTTCAGGCCGCCATCGGTCTGCAGGATGGTGCGCTCGCGCAGGTCGTTGGCCACCAGCGCCTGGTGCGACTCGGCCACGCCCAGTTCCCACGGCACGCCGGCATAGCGGATCGAGCTGACCGGGCTGGCGCCGGTGCCGCCGTCATGGCCGGACACGGTGATCAGATCGGCGCCGGCCTTGACCACGCCGGCGGCAATCGTGCCGACGCCGGCATGCGCGACCAGCTTCACCGACACCAGCGCGGTCGGGTTGACCTGCTTGAGGTCGTAGATCAGCTGGGCCAGGTCTTCGATCGAATAGATGTCGTGATGCGGCGGCGGGCTGATCAGGCCGATGCCGGGCTTGGCGTAGCGCAGGCGGGCGATCAGCTCGTTGACCTTGTGGCCGGGCAGCTGGCCGCCTTCGCCGGGCTTGGCGCCCTGGGCGACCTTGATCTGCAGCACTTCGGCGTTGACCAGGTATTCCGGGGTCACGCCAAAGCGGCCGGAGGCCACCTGCTTGATCTTAGAGCGCTTCTCGGTGCCATAGCGGGCCGGGTCTTCGCCGCCTTCGCCGGAATTGCTGCGCCCGCCCAGGCGGTTCATCGCAATGGCCAGCGCTTCGTGCGCTTCGGGCGACAACGCGCCCAGGCTGATCGCGGCGGTGTCGAAGCGGCGCAACACATCTTCGGCCGGGGCCACCTCGTCCAGCGGGGTGGGGGTGTCGGCACGCTTGAGCTGGACCAGATCGCGCAGCGTGGAGGCCGGGCGCGAGTGCACCGCGTCCACGTATTTTTGCCAGTCGTCGGCATCGCCGGTACGGGTGGCGCGCTGCAGCGTCATGACCACGTCCGGGTTGTACATGTGGTACTCGCCGCCGTGCACGTACTTGAGCAGGCCGCCCACTTCCGGCTTGAGCTGGTCGTTCCAGGCGCGTGCGGTGAGCTCGCGCGCCTCGGTGTCCAGCCGCCCCAGATTGACGCCACCGATGCGTGCGGGGGTGTCGGCAAAGCACAGCTCCACCACGTCCGGGTCCAGCCCGACGATCTCGAACAGCTGCGCGCCACGGTAGCTGGCGATGGTGCAGATGCCCATCTTGGAGATGATCTTGGACAGGCCCTTGTAGATGCCCTTGCGGTAGCGGCGGCCGATCTGCGACTGCTCACCGCCCTTGCTCAGCTGCAGGATGCCGCGCCGGCCCAGGTCGAACAGGGTCTGGTAGGCCAGATACGGGTACACCGCGGTGGCGCCGAAGCCGAGCAGGCAGGCCATGTGGTGCGCATCGCGCGCGGTGCCGGTTTCGATGATCAGGTTGACGTCGCAGCGCAGGCCCACCTTGCACAGGTGGTGATGCACCGCGCCGGTGGCCAGCAGCGCATGCGCCATCGGCCGGTCCGGCACCGGGTAACGGTCGGACAGCAGCAGCATCACCGCGCCGTCGCGGGCGGCGGCTTCCACTTCCTGGCAGATGCGTTCCAGGCCGGCCTTCAGGCCTTCTTCGACGCTGTAGGACAGGTCGATCAGGCGATTGCGCGCGACGTACTGCTCCATCTTCAGCAGCTGGCGCAGCTTGCGCTGGCTGAGCACCGGCGAATTCAGGATGACGTGGTTCACCGTCTCCGCACCGGCGTGGAAGATGTTGGTCTCCTTGCCAAGCTGGGTGGTGAGCGACATCGCGATGCCTTCGCGCAGCGGGTCGATCGGCGGGTTGGTGACCTGCGCGAACGCCTGGCGGAAGTAGTCGTACAGCGGCCGGGTCTGGCGGCTGAGCACCGCCATCGGGGTGTCGTCGCCCATCGAGCCGGTGGCTTCCTGCTCGGTCTCGGCCAGCGGGCGCAGGATCTGCTCCACTTCCTCGGTGCTGAGCTGGAACAGCTTGTGGTAGCTGCGCAGGGTCTGCTCGCTGAAGGGTTCTTCCACCAGCGAGGGGTCGATCAGCTCGGTCTGCAGATAGGTCACGCCCTGCTGCAGCCACTGCTTGTACGGCGCACGCGCACGGTTGATGCGGTCGATGGCATCGGAATCGAGCAGGTCGCCGCGCTTGAGATCGATCGCCATCATCTCGCCCGGGCCCAGCTTGCCCTTGCGGGTGATGCGCTCGGCCGGCAGCTCCCACACGCCGGCCTCGGAGGCCACCAGGAAGTGGCGGTCGGAGGTCAGCATCCAGCGCGCGGGGCGCAGGCCGTTGCGGTCGAGCATGCAGGCGGCATAGCGGCTGTCGCAGGCCACGATGCCGGCCGGGCCGTCCCACGGCTCGGTGTTGAGGCCGTAGAACTCGTAGAACGCAGCCAGGTCGGCGTCCTTGAACTCCAGCGATTGGGTCGCTGGCGGCACCAGGATGCGCAGCGCCTGCAGCAGGTCCATGCCACCGGCGATCAGCAGCTCCAGCATGTTATCCAGGCTCTGCGAGTCCGAACCGTGCATGGAGATCACTGGATCGAACTCGCCGATATCGAAGCGCGGGGTCTGCCACACCTTGCTGCGCGCCTGCGCCCAGCGGCGGTTGCCCTCGATGGTGTTGATCTCGCCGTTGTGCGCGAGCAGGCGGAACGGATGCGCCAGCGGCCAGCGTGGCAGCGTGTTGGTGGAAAAGCGCTGGTGAAACACGATCGCGCTGGACGACAGATCGCTGCGCTGCAGGTCCGGGTAGAACGTGCTCAGCTTGTCCGGCAGCACCATGCCCTTGTAGCTGATGCCATTGGGCGAGAGCGTGGTGACGTAGAAGTTCTCCACCTCACGCAGCGCCTGCTCGGCGCGCCGGCGCGCCAGAAACAGCGCCAGGGTGAAGCCGTCTTCGGTCTGTTCGGCACCGGCATCGACAAACACCTGCTCGATGCGTGGCAGCGTGTCGCGCGCCAGCTGGCCGCACACGCTGTCGTCGGTGGGCACCACGCGCCAGCCGCGGAACTGCACGCCGGCAGTGTGCAGCTGCGCTTCCAGTTCGGTGCGACAGCGCGCTGCCTCGGCCTCGTCCAGCGGCAGGAACACCACACCGGCCGCATAGCGCGTGCCCAGCGGGATGCCGGCATCGCGGGCCAGCCCGCGCAGGAATGCATCGGGTTTGCGGATCAGCAGGCCGCAGCCATCGCCGGTGAGCCCGTCGGCGGCCACACCGCCGCGGTGGGTCATGCGCGAGAGCGCCGCAATCGCGGTGTCTACCAGCGAACGGGAAGGTTGGTCGTCCAGCTGGGCGACCATGCCAAAACCACAGGCGTCGCGTTCGTCGCGCGCGCTGTTGTAGAGACCGTAGTCGTTGAGCCCTTGGCGAGTGCGGGGGGCCATGTCTGCCTCTTTGCGATCTTGGGAGAGCGGCGACGACGTTGCACCGCTCGATCCGTGGAGCGTTTCGAAGAGGTCACCGGATGATCGACTAGACCACAGTTGATGCGGTGCCGCAATACACCGTTACAGCTGCAACGAGGCCTGTCGCAATCCCTTGTGCCAGCTGGCTTGGCGCCTGTCGGGCGACAGGCGCCAAGCCAGCCTCAAAGTGGCTAACAAAACGTAGCGAGCAGTCGTCAGGTGGGTGTGGACGGCGCGCTCAGAACCGGCGTGTACGCGTGGACCATGCCGCACCGAGCACCACCCGCGCCCGCCTGGCGGTGCGCACAGTAGGGTTGTTAGCTGCTCTTAGCCGCAACGCACCGCGGTGATGACGTTCTTGGCGTCCACTTCGAAATTGAGCCGTTCGCCGTTGAATTCCATCGTCACCATCTGGCCGGGCTTGAGCACGCGCACCGACTTGGCGCCGGCGTCGCTGCGGGCCTGCTCGCCCACCGCATCGGTGATGGGCTGGCCAACCAGCGACTGCACCTGGGTGGCGTCGCAACTGCCGATCGGCGGCGCTTCCGGCGCTGCATCCGGCACCGGCGCGGACGCTTGCTCGGCCGCCTGTTGTGCGTTGGCCGCGACGGCTTCCTGCTCATCGGGTTGCGGTTTGTTGCAGGCAGTCAATGCAGTCAGCACGACCAAGGTGCAAGCCAGACGGGCAATAGGCAGGACAGCGCGCATCGATGACTCCAGCAAAGGGGGGATGCCCAAGCATAAGCACAAAGTTGCGCCGCGGGCATCGCTTGCCCACACGGCGTTGTCGTTGCGTTGACGCGGCCTAGCGCTGCGCGGCCCAACAATCGGTGCCAGTCCTTCGATCCGTGCGCAATGAAAGCCAAACGTGTTCTTCGCAATGTCGCCGCCACGGCCAGTGCGGCCGGCACGCTCGCCACCGCCGCCACCGGTGCGGTCGTCGCCACGGCCGCCGTCGCCACCGTTGCCGCGGTGGCACAGGCCAAGGCCACCGCGCGGGCAGCGGGGCTGACCTATGTCAACGATCAGCAGCCAGGCATCAGCCGGCGCAAGGCGGGCAAGAGCTTCAGCTACCGCAGTGCCGACGGGCAGCGCATCGCCGATGCCGACACCTTGCAGCGCATCCGCGCGTTGGCCATTCCGCCGGCCTATACAGAGGTGTGGATCTGCGCCAAACCCAACGGTCACCTGCAGGCCACCGGGCGCGACGCGCGGCGGCGCAAGCAGTACCGCTATCACGCCGATTGGGCGCAGGTGCGTGGCGAAGGCAAGTTCGAGCGCGTGATCGCCTTCGGCACGGCACTGCCCAAACTGCGGCGGCGCTTGCGACGCGATCTGGCACTGCCCGGCTTTCCGCGTGAGAAGGTGCTGGCGATTGTGGTCGCGCTGCTGGCCGACACCTTGGTGCGCGTGGGCAATGCCGAATATGCGCGCAGCAATCGCTCGTACGGGCTGACCACGTTACGCAACCGCCACATGGAATTTTTGAAAGGCGGGCGTGCACGGCTCAAATTCCGCGGCAAGAGCGGCCAGGATCACGACATCGAAGTGGACGACAAGCACCTGGTCAAACTGATCCGGCAATGTCAGCAGCTGCCAGGGCAATCGCTGTTTCAGTATCGCGACGACGACGGCACCCTGCAGCCCGTGGATTCGGGCGAGGTCAACGACTATCTGCGCGAAGCGATGGGTGAGGATTTCACCGCCAAGGATTTCCGCACCTGGGGCGGCACGCTGGCCGCATTGCAACGCCTGGCGCGTTTGCCGCTGCCCGAGCGCAGCAGCGAACGCGCGCTCATGCAGGTGCAGAACGATGTCATCCGCGAGGTGGCCGATGCGCTGGGCAACACGCCATCGGTGTGTCGCAAGGCCTACATCGACCCCTGCGTGTTCGAAGGCTGGCGCGCCGGGCAACTGCAGGCGATGGCCAGCGGCGTGCGCGGCGAGCGTCAGTGGGAAGCGGCCACGCTGCGCTTTTTGACCGACTCGCGCAGCAAGCAACGCAAGGCCACCAAGTCGGGCAAGGCGGCCGCGCCGAAGCCCAATCCCAAGCCCAGCCGCCGTAAGCGTGCTGCGTGATGCTGCGGATCTTTGCGAGAGCGCTGGTGAGATCGTTGGGAGCCACAGGCTGCTCGCTGTGACTGGCAAGCTGCTGATCCAGCGCGTGAACGCGTACGCTGAGTTACCGCGCACGCATCGCGTTGGCGGCGATCAGTCGTCTGCAATCTGCTTTTCACGGCGTTGCGCCCAGGCATCGCGCACGAAGGTGTAATCGTCCACGGCATCGCGTCGCAGCGCGTCCATCGGCAGCATCCGTGCGCGGCCGTCGGCTAATTGCAGGCCCATCAGCGAATTGGCTACGCGCGCATTGTCCAGATAGTTGATTGGCGTCAGCTGTTGGTCGGCGACGCGACCAAAGGTATCGCGTACCGTGCCTGGCCCCAGGATCGGCATTACGAAGTAGCGCGAGTTGTCCCAGCCCCATGTCGCAAATACTTGTCCGACATCCTCGTTGTATTTGGGCATGCCGAAGCGGGTGGCCGGATCGAACAGCCCGGCCAAGCCAAGCGTGCTGTTGACCACGAACCGACCCAGCGACTGCGTCGCCTTGACCGGGCGGCCCTGCAACACCTGACTGACCGCAGTGCCCGGCTGACCGAAATTGGAAAACATGTTGCGGATCCCGGTCTTGACCGGCTTGGGTGTGACCTTGTCGTAGGCGACTGCGACGGGACGGAACAGCACCTTGTCGGCACCGTTGTTGAATGCGTGGATCTTGCGGTTGTAACCCTCCCACGGGTCGCGCACCGGTGCGGCACTGTAGAGCGCTTGTGCATCCTGCTCGGCGGCGGTGATGGGAGCGGCCGCTGCAGACACGGCGGGAGCTGCAAGTGCTGCATCCGGTGATGCCGGCGCTGCGTCGCCAACATCGCTATCGATGGGGCGATCGCTCGCCACCAGCTGTTGATCGGACGGGCCAGGCAGCGGCTGCGCAGCGGGCGGCATCACCAATGTTGCCGTCGACGCCGGGCCGATCGAGGTCCGCATCGATGTCTGCGGCGCGGCGGGGCGGCTCGCGCAGGCCGATAGCAACAGCAGCGTGCCGGCAGCCACCAGGTAACGGGGAATCGTCATTGCAGGGTCCTTGTGGGGTAAGTGATGCAAGGGAGAAGGGCACGACACAACCGCGACCAGCTGCGTGATCGCCCTAGGTCAGCAGGCGGCACATGCATGACCACAGCAACGGGCCGGCCCACAACACGGCGACTGCGCCGCCGGCAATGCCGGCCATCCAACGCAGCTGCGTCAGCCGCTGACGCCTGGCGTGGTGATGCTGCAGATCTGGCAGGTCCTGCCATGCCTGCCGATTGCTGGTGGGCGACGGCCGCCGTGAAACGGTGGAGGGGCGTTGGGAAATCATGCTGCGCTCCGAAGAGATGAGGCTGCAGTCGCTCGACACCGCATCGGCCTCCGACGAGCGGCCAGATGGATGCGATGGCGAGGTGGCGGTGCTGCAGCGAGGTTGCTGGAAGTGATCCTATGGATTCGCTGCGGATCACGTTTTAAGAGTTTTTTGATCGCTTGCCATTGGTAGGCATGCGTTCACGAATGCCTTCTGCGAGCTTGCGCCGGACGACTCGATCGGCTCCGGCACAGACGTGGCAGGTAACGCGTGGCGTGGTGTCGCGCATACGCCTCGATCTCCCGGATAGCACATGCTGGACATGCAGCGATGCGGGTGGACGACATGCATCACTGCACGGCATGCGTGTCATAGGCTTCGTCCGGCGTGCTGCCGATACATTGCAATGCGCTTTGCCCATCCACGTCAGTGCTCGTGAGCGCCGTGCAGCGCTAAATCGCACCCTAAGTACGCATGGCCATCAATGTCGGAGCATGCAAGGACACCGCGCGCAACCAGCGAAGCGGGCCGATGTCATCACCGCGGCGGAAAACGCCAGCCGACTAGACGTTCACCGACTTGGCGCGCGACTTCTTGCGTATCGAAAAGAACACCACACATTCCAATGCGACCAGCGCTGCGGCGATGACCATGCCGGTGATCAGCGGATCATGTCCGGTTCCGCGCAGGCAGAAGCCGACCAACAGAAAGCACAGGTTGTAGCCGGCAATTCCAAGTGCTGCGGCGAGCAGGAAGGTCCAGAAGCGCACCCGGATCACGCCTGCCGGCAAGGCCAGATAGATCCGTGCCACCGGGATCGCCTGACCGGCCAGCGTGACCCGGAAATCGTTGCGTCGGTAAGACAGCGCAAGGCGGTCGTAAGTAGCGATGCGCAGAAACACAAAACGGCCGTAGTTGCGTACCAGGGCGCGCACGCGATCGTTACCGAGCGCACGGCCGATCTCGTACCAACTGACCGTCGCCAGTACCGATCCGGCCACGCTGATAGCCCACACCGCCAGCAGCGCCGGCACGCTCTCGGCAGTCATGCCGACAACCATCAGCATCAGATAGGAGGGGATCACCGGGATGAATTTTTCGAGGTAGGACATCGCCAGCACGCCTGGCAGGCCGAAGCTCAACACCAGCGTTAATACGTCGTTGGTCTGCATGGTGGCCTAGCCTGTGTACGCACGGCGCTGCAGACGATAGGTCGTCGCTGGCGGGACGTTCCAATACGTGCGCCCGACCTTGACGGCCTCCAGATCGAGCGCATCGAGAATGTGCGCTGGCACAGAGCATTTGAAGCCGTAGGTAAACAGATACATGCGGCCGCCGGGTTTGAGATGCAGGAAGGCGCCACGCACGATGGCGGCCACCTGATGTGCCGGCATGTTCAAGAAGCCAAGGCCGCAGACCACTGCATCGACGCAGGCTCCATCGAAGCGAGGTACCGATTCAAGATCGGTGACATCCATCTGCAGCACTGACGCGTGCGGGAAGCGCTGCGTGAGCAGCGATGCAAACGTCTGGTTGTATTCGAGCAGGATGAGGTTCTTTTCGCGCACGCCCTTGTCGATCATCGCCCGGGTAAACGCACCGGTACCCGGACCAAGTTCCAGGACCCGCCCGGTACGCTCCGAGAGTTCGGAGGTGATGATGGAGGACAGTGCACGTCCGGAAGGAAGGATTGCCGCAACGGAGCAGGGGGCCGTGATCCATTCGCGAAGAAACGAAGCCATATACGAACGTGCCATCTATCCTCACAGCGTTGAAAGAGTTAGGCCAATCTGCGAAATGCAACAGTCACCCGATCGATGGATGACACGCAGTCGGCATCACAAGGCTAGGGCATCAATCTGTCCGCAGTCTGTCGTTGATGCCGAGCCGTGATGGAAAGTTCAGCCACGCATCAGCATCGACTACAACTCGGCAGCGATGCATCGTCGCAACCTTGCGCGGTAACGAACACCTCGCACGACCGACGATGGCTGCCGTTGGCTGAATGCACTGGGTAACGGTGGACTAAACACGACAGCAGACAGGCTATCGACAGAGAGCGCTGCCAGCATGCGCTGCAACCGACTCCTGCCTGTGCTGTCGCACTGCCGCCTCGATACGCGCCACATGCGATGCACGTTACCGCTGCATAACGACGTTTGAGAACACGATGAGACTTTCAGCCAACATCGCCTATGCGATGGCGTTGCTGGCGCTGGGTGGCTGCGCCAACCTGGCGCCGCAGTACGTGCGGCCGCCGCCACGGATCCCGCAACAGCAAACGACCTCCGAACATGGTTTCGCACCCACGGCGCCGAGCGAGGTGTTCGCCAGCCCACGCCTGCGCGATACCGTCGCGCTTGCACTGGAGCGCAATCAGGACCTGGCGCTTGCGATGCTCAATGTGCAACGCGCCAGGGCGAGCTACCGGTTGCGTGACGCCGAGACGCTGCCGACAGTGACACTGGACGGTAACGGCGTCGATGCCAGTCGTCAGCAAGGTCAACTTTCGGTATCGCTCGGGTTTGCCAGCTATGAGCTGGACTTCTTTGGACGTGTGAAAAATCTCAAAGAAGCGGCCTTGCAGGATGTTCTTCAGAGCGATGAGAATCGACGCAGTGCCTCGCTCAGCCTGATCGCCGAAGTGGCGACTGCATGGCTGAGACTGGATGCAGATCAGCAACGCTTTGCGTTGGTGAACAAGACCGCAGGGAATCTGCAACGGGTGTACGAGTTGACGCTGGCCCGTTACAACCAGGGTGCGATCAGCGGGCTGGAGTTGGCGCAGTCGGACACCGCGTTGGCGCAGATCGGCACCGAGCAGGCTGGTCTGGAAGCGCAGCTGCAGCAAGATCGCAATGCGCTGACCTTGCTGGTTGGTGCCGAGGTACCCGAGACGCTGTTGCCCGATGCCGACGCGCGTGGTCATGCAGCACTGTCGCTCAACGGTCCGTTGCCGGCAGGGGTTCCGTCGTCACTGCTGCTGCGTCGCCCCGATGTCATGGCCGCAGAGCATGCGCTGATCGGCGCCAATGCCGATATCGGGGTTGCGCGCGCTAGATTCTTTCCCCGCATTGCCCTGACCGGCAGCTACGGCAACACCAGTACGGCGTTGTCCACGCTGCTTGGCGGAGGTGGCTGGAACATCGCTGCCTCCGCAGCGGTGCCACTGTTCGATCACGGCGCCAACCGCGCCAACCTGAAGGTGACCGAGCTCGATACCCAAATCGCCCAGGCGCAGTATCAGAAGACGCTGCAGATCGCGTTCCGCGATGTGGCCGATGCGTTGGCCATCGGCGGGAGCATCGCTGCGCGACTGCAGGCGCAGACGCAACTGATCGACGCCGCAAGCAAGCAGGCGCGCATTGCCGCCGCCAGATACGAGCGCGGGCAGACCGGATTGGTCGACCTGCTGAATGCCGAGCGTGCGTTGTATGCGGCGCAGCAGGCCTTGCTGGACACCACCCTGTTACGCGACAGCAACCTGGTGACCGCCTATCGCGTGCTGGGTGGCGAATGGATGCAGGCAACCACGCGGGGAGGCAGCGCGCTATGAGCCGTTCGATGCTGTGGTTGCAGCGCCTAGGGCGCTACCGTTGGTGGTCGATTGTGGTGCTGTCGTTGTTCGTCGGCTGGCTGGTGAAGGTGCAGTTTTTTTCTCCACCGGTTGCACCGCAGGTGGCCAGCTCGGCGGTGGTGCTGGGGGATATCGAAGAGACCGTGCTGGCGACCGGCAGGATCAACGCCTCGCAGTTGGTGAGCGTTGGCGCGCAGGTCACCGGCCAGGTAGTGGCCCTGCACGTCAAACTTGGAGACTCGGTCAAGAAAGGGCAGCCGATCGCCGAGATCGACGCGTTGCCGCAGCAGAACGCGCTGCGCACCGCACAGGCGCAAGTGCGCAGCGCCGACGCCAGGTTGACGGCACGGTTGGCCAGCCTGCGTCAGGCCACCCTGGCGGACCGTCGCCAGCGCGCCTTGATGGCAGATGATGCGGTGGCCAGGGTCGATGCCGAGGCGGCAGAGGCCACACTGGCGACGGTGCGGGCAGACATCCAGGCCTTACGCGCGGAGCGGGAGCAAGCCACGATCGCGGCAAGCACCGCCGAGCTCAATCTGAGCTACACACGCGTGGTGGCGCCAATGGATGGCGAAGTGGTGGCCATCGTCACCGAGCAGGGACAAACGGTGAATGCCAACCAGAGCGCGCCGACCATCATCAAGCTCGCACGTCTGGACACCATGACCGTCAAGGCGCAGATCTCCGAAGCCGATGTCATCCGGGTATCGGCCGGGATGGGCGTCTATTTCACCTTGCTGGGCGAGCCCGACACTCGCTATCGCGCGGTGCTGTCTGCGTTGGAGCCGGGTCCGACCACGATCGCTAGCGATGCCTCCGGCGTCGTGGCGGGTCAGGCGACCAGTGCCGCGTCCAATGCGGTGTACTTCAATGGCATCTTCGATGTGCCCAATCCGCATCGCACCTTGCGCATCGATATGACCGCGCAGACCACGATCGTGTTGGCACGCGCACGCGCTGCACGCCTCATCCCGAGTGGTGCGCTGGGCGAGCGCACCGCCGACGGAAGCTATGTGGTCCACGTGCTGACCGCCGATGGCGGGCGGCAGATGCGCCGCATCCGTGTGGGGCTCAATAACCGCATCAACGCACAGGTGATCGCAGGCCTTGAGCTGGGCGAGAGGGTGATCACCAGCGATCTCGATACGCCTGCGCAGACGCCTTGATGTGTCGTCGCGTTGTCACGGGCAGGCGCTCATGCACCGCCTGCCCACATCCATCATTGGAGCCTGCGTCATGCCCGCACTGTTGCAAGTGAGCGCGCTTTGCAAAGAGTTTCCGTCTGCCGACGGCAGCGTTGCGATCCTGCGCGATGTCACGCTGCGCATCCACGCCGGGGAAATGGTCGCCATCATGGGGCCATCGGGCTCGGGCAAATCCACCTTGATGAACATCCTGGGCTGCCTGGATCGCCCGACGCGCGGCAGCTACCAGGTCGCCGGGCAGGACATTGGTCAACTGGATCCGGACAGCCTGGCGCGTCTGCGGCGTGCCCACTTCGGCTTCATTTTCCAGCGCTATCAGCTGCTGGGGGAGCTGGACGCGATCGGCAATGTCGAAATCCCTGCGATCTATAACGGGACCGCGGCCAGTGCGCGCCGCGCGCGCGCGCAGGCCTTGCTGGAGCGTCTGGGGCTGGGCACACGGCTGCACCACCGGCCGGGGCAGCTGTCTGGCGGGCAGCAACAACGCGTGTCGATCGCCCGCGCGCTGATGAATGGCGGCGAGGTCATTCTGGCCGACGAGCCGACCGGCGCATTGGATCAAGCCAGCGGCAAGGAGGTCATGACGGTACTGCAGGAGCTGCACGCGGCAGGTCACACCATCATCCTGGTCACGCATGACCCCGAGGTGGCGGCGCATGCGCAACGCATCATCGAGATCCGCGACGGCCAGATCGTGGCCGACCGCCAGCTGCGTCCGGCGACCCCTCGCACCGCGATCAAGGACGCCGTGGTCGCCGATAGAGCGGGGCGCCTGGCAGACCTGCTGGGGCGCTTTGCCGAAGCCGGCCAGATGGCGCTGCGCTCGATGTTCAACCATCGCCTGCGGACCTTGTTGACCATGCTGGGCATCATCATCGGCATCTCGTCGGTGGTATCGGTGGTTGCGCTTGGCGAAGGGTCGCGGCGGTCGATCCTTTCCGACATTGATGCGCTGGGCACCAATACGATCGAAGTGATGCCGGGGGCGAGCATCGGCGATCGTGCGGCCGATACGGTGCATACGCTGAGTGCCGACGATGCGGTCGCCATCGCCGGGCTGGAGTACGTGGACAGCGCCACGCCCTCGATCTCCACCAGCGCCGGCCTGCGCTATGGGCGCCACGATGTCGCCGCCAGCATCACCGGCGTCGGCGATCAGTTTTTTCGGGTGCGTGGCTACGCATTCGCGCAGGGGCGCGGGTTCGACGCGCATGCGATCCAGGCCAGGGCGCCGGAGGCGGTCATCGACCAGGCGACCCAACGTGCGCTGTTTCCAGGCAGCGCATCGGCGCTGGGCAAGGTGATTCTGGTGGGATCGGTGCCGCTGCGGGTCGTTGGCGTCACTGCCAGGCCGACCTCGGGGTTTGCCGGCGACACCTCGCTCAACGTGTGGCTGCCCTACACCACGGTGATGGCGCGCGTCTCCGGCGATGCACGCGTGCGCAGCCTGACGGTGCGTGTCTCGACGCAGGTGCCAAGCGCGGTGGCTGAGCGTGGCATCGACACGCTGCTGCTGCAACGGCATGGGCGCCGGGATTTCTTTCTGTCCAATTCCGACAGCGTGCGCAAGACCGTCGAACAGACCACACGCACCATCACGCTGCTGATTTCCTCCATCGCGCTGATTTCGTTGCTGGTCGGCGGCATCGGGGTGATGAACATCATGCTGGTGTCGGTGACCGAGCGGATTCAGGAGATTGGCGTGCGGATGGCGGTGGGTGCGCGTCAGTCCGACATCCTGCGCCAGTTCCTGATCGAAGCGACGCTGGTCTGTCTGGTCGGCGGCACCTTGGGCGTGGCGCTGGCACTGGGTGCGGGCGTCCTCGTCGGTTGGGTGAGCCCGAGTTTCGGAATGGTGTTCTCACAGTGGTCGATCATCGGCGCGTTCACCGTGTCCACAGCGATCGGCGTGGTATTCGGTTTTCTGCCGGCACGGCGTGCGGCACGCCTGGATCCGATCAAGGCGCTTGCGCGCAGCTGATGTGCGGTGCGGAGACGTGGATGAACAAGCCCCGTGGCGGTCATGTCCAGGCAAGACAGCGTAGGGATGCCGGCACTACACCGCCGCAGGAAACACCAGCCGGAAGCAGGCACCCGCTGCGGTGTCCGGGACCAGCAGGACGCTGCCGCCATGGTGCCGCATGATGGTTTGCACCAGGTCCAGTCCCAGGCCGGCGCCACGGCCGTCCTTGCTGTCGCGATGAAACGCCTCGAAGATGCGTTCGCGCTCGGAATCCTTGACCCCGCGTCCTTCGTCGGCGACATCCACCGTGCCTGCTGCCGAGACCCGGATCGTGATCGTTCCCTGACGCCCGCCATAGCTGATCGCATTCTGGATCAGGTTGGTGAGTGCGCGCTCGATGGACACTTCATCGCCATCGACGGGCACCACCGCAGCATCGGTCTCGAACGCCACCTGGTAGCCTGCGGCGAATGCCAGCGGCGCCAGATCGAGTACCACGCGTTCTGCGATCGTGGCCAGATTCAGACGCGAAAACACGATGGTGTCGGAGTCGAGCCGCTGGATGTCCAGCAGCTGCCCGGTCAATGCGCCGAGGCGGACGGCATCTTCCATCAGCCGCGTCCGCAAGGGGCTGGCCGGCAGCGCGGACAGGCGCGTGGTCAGAATCGCCACGGGGGTGCGCAGTTCGTGCGCGGCATCGGCGATGAACCGCTTGTGCTTGGCCAACGCAGTGTCCAGGCGCGCCAGGGCGTCGTTGATGGCCTGCACGAAGGGCGCCACTTCGGCCGGTACCTGATCAAGGCCCAGGCGCATGCCGGTGCGATGAAAATCGATCGATCTGGCCTCTTGCGCGGCCTTGTCCAGCCCCTTGAGGCCGCGCTTCACCGCAAGCGGCATCACCAGCATGGTGGACACCGAGACCAGCGCAATGATCAACAGGGTTTGCCACAGCACCGGCAAGGCCAGCCGCAGCAGTTCCCACGTGCTCACCGGCCCGCGTGCCCAGAATGCGATCTGCACCTGCCCGGCATCCGACTCCACCCAGGCCACGCTTGCACGCGTGTCGGTGGTGCTGGCACCGCCCACATCGAAGCTTGCCGACTCCACCAACGGCAATGCGGACAGCGCCGGCCGGATGGCCGCTGGCGGCGTTCCCTCCACAAGGCGCTGCCCGTGTTTGTCGGTGACGATGAACCACAACGTGGTCGACTTGGCACGCAGCTCGGACATGTCTGCGCTCGGGCGCATGTACAGCCGACCCGTGCGGTCGTGCGCGACCGACCGCGTGAGCGTTTCCAGGGTCTGCAACTCGTAGGTCAGGTTGCCGTTGGGAAACTCCATCGTGGCCTGGATGACCAGGACGAAGATGACGACTCCGGCCAGCGCGATCATGGCGGTCTGCGCGGCGGCCAGGCCACGCACCAGACGCCATCGCAACGACGGCGGCTTGTAGGTCATGCGCTCACACTCAACATGTAGCCCACGCCGCGCACCACATTGATCGCAAGCGCGCTACCCGCATCGGACAGCTTGCGGCGCAACCGCGAGACGTGGGTGTCCAGCGCATTCGGTTGCACGTCGTCGTCCATCGAGAACACCGCCTGCATCAGCGTGCCGCGCGGCACCATGCGTCCGACGCGCTTGAGCAATGCTTCAAGCACCAACAACTCCCTGCGCTTGAGATCCAGCGCCTCGCCGCCGATGCTGGCGGTGCGATTGACGAAGTCGTAGGACAGGTTGCCGGCAGTGACAATATCGGTCTGCAAATGCGCCGGCCGGCGGACCAGTGCGCGCAGCCGGGCCATCAGTTCTTCCACCGCGAAGGGCTTGGCAAGGTAATCGTCTGCGCCGATGTCCAGGCCGACCACGCGTTCGGACAACTCGGCCAGCGCGGTGAGCACCAGCACGGGGGTGACATTGCCCTGCTCGCGCAGGGTCTTGAGAAACTGCAAGCCATCGCCGTCGGGCAATTGCCGATCGAGAATCATCACGTCGAACGCGCCCAGTGCGGCCGCGCTGGCCGCCGCTGCCAAGGTCGGGGCGTGATCCACGATCATGTTGTACGTTGCCAGGACGTCGCGGATGGCAGACGCCATCTCGGGCTCATCCTCGATCAAAAGCACCTTCATGGTTGCGCTCCTGCCCCGGTGGATCGGTCCTTCTACACCCGCGACCTGTCGTGAACATGTCCCGGCATGCGACGCCCCAGCCTACCGCAGGACTTGGCACCTGCAGCGGGCGGGGGGCATGGCTGACTGGAGCGCAAGGCGGTGCAGCCGATCGACCGCAGTGGCGGGTTGCGGCCGGCGTTTTCGCCTACCTGCCTGCATATGTCCGCGTTCCTGGCGCAAGCGTGTCGGTTGTCGAGCGACTGCGACGGCACCGACAGGCACATTGCCAGGACGCAACTGCCCTGCCCGCGCACGACGCTGCCCAATCCAGCCGCCATCGCCTGCCGCTTAATGCAGAATTAAACCCACTCCAGGATGCTGTGGCCCCCTAGTGCCTACCGACCAGCACCGAATGAAGCTGCTCCTTGTCGAAGACGACGCCATGTTGGGCGACACCATCTGCGATGGCGCACAGCAGGGCGGGTGGGAGGTGGACCATGTCATGGATGCCGCTGGGGCGCAGGTGGCGCTGATCGATCATCCCTATGCGGCGGTGCTGCTGGATCTGGGGCTTCCTGGCGAGTCGGGGCTGTCGGTGCTGCGCGGCATGCGCGCCCGGTGCGACCCCACTCCGGTGTTGATCCTGACCGCACGCGGGCAGCTGAGTGAGCGCATCGTCGGTCTGGACGCCGGTGCCGACGATTACCTGGTCAAGCCGTTCCAGTTCGACGAGTTGTGGGCGCGCGTGCGGTCGGTCATTCGGCGCAGCCAGGGCAGCGTGGTGCCGATCTTCAGCTTCGGCGACGTGAAGGTGGACCGGAGCCGCCGCGCTGTGAGCAAGGCCGGTGTCGATGTGGTGTTGAGCGCACACGAATACCGCACCCTGCTGGCGTTGATCGAACGCCCCGGCCATGTGCTGACCCGCGACCGTCTGCAGGACCTGGTGTACGGGCCGACCAGCGAGCTGGAGAGCAATACCATCGCGGTGTTCATCCATCAGTTGCGGCGCAAGCTGGGCGAGGACCTGATCAGAACCGTGCACGGCCTGGGTTACGTGGTGGGGCAGCCGACCGGATGAGACCGCAATCCATCACTGCGCAATTGTTCATGGTGATCGTCAGCGTCATCGCCTTGTGCTGGGTCGCGGTCATCGCGCTGGTGCTCACGCTGCTCTCGCTCAATCTGAAGAGTACGTGGGACGAAAAGCTCGAAGCCATCGCCACGCAGATGCTGATCACCATTCCGGCCAAGAGCAGGTTCGACCAGAGGGCCGGCCCGGGCCTGCAATTGCCGGACACCTTCACCGGTGCGCGCGAACAGTTGGTGTTCCAGGTCTGGATCGACCGCACAACGATGGTGGCACGCACGCCTGGCGCGCCCGATTCGGCGCTGCAGCCATCGTTTACCGATGGGGCGGCCACCACCCTCATCCAGGGCGAACACTGGCGGGTGTACTCGGTCACCGACAGAACCGGCCGTGTCAGCGTGCAGGTCGGCAACCCGCAGAGCGTGGTGGATGCGGACCTGCGCCACGAGGCGTGGCACGCGCTCGCCTTGGCCACGGTGTTGGTGGTGGTGGCGGGCGTGGTGATGTGGTGCGTGGTGCGCCGCTCGCTGCAGCCGGTCAGAGCGCTGGGCAAGGCGTTGCGGCGGCGCAAGAGCCTGGACCTCGCCCCGTTGCCGTTGTCCAAACTCCCGCGCGAAATACATGCGCTGGTGGCGTCGTTCAATCATCTGCTCGAGCGGCTGGATGCGGCGATCGAAGGCGAACGCCGTTTTATCGGCGACGCCGCGCATGAGCTGCGCACGCCGCTGTCGGCACTGCAGGCGCAGGCCGAAATCGCACTGGGCGCGCAAGACCTGCAAACCAAGAATCAAGCACTACTGAAGCTGCTGCGCGTGGCCAAGCGCAGCACCCGCTTATCCGAGCAATTGCTGGATCTGGCGCGGTTGAACGCGGGGCGGAGCGCATCGATGCATCAACCGACCGAACTGAGCATGCTGGTGCATCACATCGCACAGGAATTCGAGGTCAATGCGCTACAGAACGGGCGCGCGTTGTATCTGGATATCCACAGCTGTGTCGTTGCGTGCAACGTGGACGACATCGGCATCCTGCTACGCAACCTGGTGGATAACGCAATGCGTTACACGCCGGAGGGCGGCAACATCCTGATCAGCTGCGGCTATGTCGCCGATGCGACAAGCGAAGACGGTGCAGAGACCGTCAGCGAGGTGTTTCTGCAGGTTGCCGACGATGGGCCCGGCGTCCCCGAATCGGAACGTGAGGCGATCTTCGTCCGCTTCCATCGCGTGGCCGGCACTCCGGTCCGCGGCAGCGGCATCGGGTTGTCGTTGGTCGCCGGTATCGCGGATCTGCACCAGGCACGTATCGAGACCGGGCCTGGTCTGAGCGGGCGTGGGTTTAGCGTGCGCATCGTCTTTCCAGGCAGCGCGACGGGCTGAGCACCCGCCCCCGGGCCGTGGGGAGCACTGTGTGCAAAGCGTCGATGCGCGTGCCGGATGCGTTGCGCGTGCACGCAGCTGCGGCGGCCGTGCTGTCGGCCGATGCAGGCCCGCGCATCGTCGACCGTGGCGCAAATCGGCTGGACGGTCCGCGTATCTGAAGCTGAACCTTTCGCGCAGCGGACTCGGTGCGCTTAAAGAATTCTTCAACGGACTAAAAGTTCTTTAACGGCGACTTGAAACGATGTCACCTAACCAGGGTTCGCTGGTGTTTGAGACTCGCTAGTCGCTGCGTCGTCGGTGCCAACGTCATCGCGTTGGCAGAGAGTGCGCGCAATGCCACACCTGGCCTGCACCCGGCCGCCTCTTGGCGCGATACCGCCGCATACATGCAAGCGCGCAGATGCATGTGCCGCGTGCTGGTGTGGCCCTTTCCCCTTTTTCTCAGATCGCGTAACCACCATGACCCCAACCGATACAACGGCCAGCGTGCGCACCAACGCTGCGGCATCCAAGCGCAAACGGCGACGTTTCGCTTTGCCGCTGATGTGGTGTCTGCTGGCCAGTGGTGCCATTGCCGCAGGCTGGGGCTGGTCCACGCGCGCCCGGCCGCAGCTCCAGAATCTTCCAATCACCGCGTTGTCGGTCACGGCCATCACGCCACGCCAGGTGGAGTGGCCACGCACGCTGTCGGCGACCGGGATCGTGGCGCCCTGGCAGGAGGCGGTGATCGGTTCGCAAAGTAACGGACTGCGGCTGGTGACGCTCAACGTGGCGGTCGGCGATGTGGTGACGCGCGGGCAGCTGCTGGCACGTTTTGATACCGCCACTCTGCTTGCGGCACGCGCAGAACTGCGTGCGGGCCTGGCCAAAGCACAGGCGGCTGCACACCAGGCCGATACCAATCGCACACGTGCCGTGCGCGTACAGGCGGCCGGGGCGATGAGCGACCAGGAAGTGCAGCGCTACGTGACTGAAGCGGTGACCGCCACCACCCAGATTGCGGTGGCGCAGGCGCAGCTGGATGCCAACCGGCTGCAGCTGCAGCAAGCCGACATCACCGCCCCCGACGACGGGTTGATCAGCGCGCAGAGCGCCACGCTGGGCGCGGTGGCCAGTAGCGGCCAGGAACTGTTTCGGCTGGTGCGGCAGGGGCGCCTGGAATGGCGCGGAGAGTTCACACCCGAGCAGATTGCGCGGATCGCCGTAGGCCAGGACGTCCGGCTGCGGTTGCCCGACGGCAGTGCCGCCGTGGCACGCGTGCGCCAGATCGCGCCGCTGCTGGATGCGCGCTCCCGGCTTGGCGTGGTGTATGCGGATATCCAGCCCGACCGCCTGCTGCGCGGCGGCATGTACGTCGACGGTGCGGTGGCGTTGCCGGCCAGCAGTGCACTGGTGGTGCCGGCGTCGAGTGTGGTGGTGCGTGATGGCCGCAGCCTGGTGTTCCGCATCATCGACAGCGGCGCCGAATCCAGGGTGCGCGCGCAAGCGGTGACGGTGGGGCGACGGGTCGGGACCGACGTCGAACTGCTGCAGCCGTGGAGCGGCGGCGAGCGCATCGTGGCGCAGGGGGCCGGGTTGCTTGCCGATGGCGACACGGTGTTGGTCAAGACCACGCCGGCCGGCCCGCTGGTCGGCATGCAGCTGATTCCACGTACGCCACGATGAACTTTGCTACCTGGTCGCTGCGCAATCCCATTCCCGCGGTGTTGCTGTTCTTCCTGCTGACCCTGGCGGGCGTCTACGGCTTTCGCAATCTCTCCATCCAGGCGTTGCCGGATATGGACCTGCCCACCGTCACTGTCGCCTTGACGCAGCCGGGGGCGGCACCGGCGCAGCTGGAAACCGAGGTGGCGCGCAAGGTGGAAGACTCCATCGCCACCGTCAGCGGCCTGCGCCATCTGCGTACCACCATCAGCGATGGACAGGTGCAGATCGTTGCCGAATTCCATCTAGAAAAATCGCTGTCCGATGCGTTGATCGAAACCAAGGATGCGGTCGACCGGGTGCGTTCGTCGTTGCCGCCGGAACTGTTGCAGCCTGCCATCAGTGCGGTGACCGAAACCGGCACGCCGATCCTGACCTATGCGGTGACATCGACAACGCTGGATGAGACCGCGTTGTCCTGGTTTGTCGACGATACCGTAAGCAAGGCGCTGCTGAAGGTGCCTGGCGTGGGCCGCGTGCAACGCCTGGGCGGCGTGCAGCGCGAGATCCGGGTGGAGGTGGATCCGGTGCAGATGACCGCACTGGGCGTGACCACGTCCGATGTGTCGCGCGCGCTGCAACAGACCCAGCAGGATTCCTCCGGCGGACGCGTGCAACTGGGCGGCGCCGAGCAATCGGTACGCACGCTGGCCGGCGTGCAGCAGGCCGCGCAATTGCCTGGCATGTCGATTGCGCTCGCAGCCGGCGGCAGCGTGCGCCTGGAGCAGATCGCGCGCGTACGCGATGGCATCGCCGACCGTCGGCAGGCTGCGCTGCTCGACGGTAAGCCGGTGATCGGGCTCAGCCTGTATCGCACCAAGGGCTTCGACGAGACCAAAATCGCCGAAGGCGTTGCGCAGGCGCTGCAGCAGTTGCAACACACCGACCCCTCGCTGCGCATCACCCCGGTCTCCGGCACCGTGGCCTACACCCTGGAGCAATTCGAAGGCTCGATGTCGATGCTGTACGAGGGCGCACTGCTGGCGGTGCTGGTGGTGTGGCTGTTCCTGCGCGACTGGCGCGCGACCCTGATCGCCGCATCGGCGCTGCCGTTGTCCATCCTGCCGGCGTTTGCGGTGATGTGGTGGCTGGACTACTCGCTCAATACGCTGACCTTGCTGGCCCTGGCAGTGGTGGTCGGCATCCTGGTCGACGACGCCATCGTCGAGATCGAAAACATCGAACGTCATCGGCGCATGGGCAAATCCGCGTTTCAGGCAACCGCCGATGCGGTCAACGAAATCGCCTTGGTGGTCATGGCCACCACCGCGACGCTGGTGGTGGTGTTTGTGCCGACCACGTTGATGGGCGGCATCCCGGGATTGTTCTTCAAACAGTTCGGCTGGACTGCGGTGATTGCGGTGGTTGCCTCGTTGATGGTGGCGCGGCTGATCACCCCAATCATGGCGGCCACCTTTCTTGGCGCGCGGCACAGCGATCCATCCGAGCCGGCGACCGGTGCGGTGACCGCGCGCTACCTGCAGATGGTGCAGTGGAGCCTGCGGCATCGCGCGGCGACGTTGGGCGCTGCCGGCGTGTTTCTGCTGCTGTCGCTGGCGTTGTTGCCGTTGCTGTCCAAAGGCCTGGTGCCACCCAGCGACCGCGGCTTCATCACCGTTAGCGTCGAGCTGGGACCGGAAAGCGACATCGGGCAGACCCGTCAGGTCACCGAGCGGGTGCGCGCGGCGGTCGGCCGCATCGACGGTGTCGGCGCGGTGTTCACCAGCATCGGCGGCACTGCGGGCGGGGGCGGTGCGCAAGTGGCCGAGGTCCGCAAGGCCGAGATGACCCTGGTGTTGTCGCCGCGCAAGACGCGTGCGGCGCAGGCGCAGATCGAGCGCGCGGTGCGGCGGGTGGTGGTCAACATCACCGGCGCACGCGTCACCGTGAGCGGCGGTGGGCCGGGCGAACACCTGTCGATGATTCTGACCAGCGAATCGGAAGATGCCCTCAATGCCACCGTCGCTGCGTTCGCAAGCCAATTGCGCTCGGCCGGCCTGTCGGGTGTGCGTACCACCGCAGGCCTGCAACGCCCGGAGCTGGTGGCGCGGCCGATCCAGCGCCAGACCGCCCGCTATGGGGTGAGCAGCGCCGATATCGGCCAGACCCTGCGCACCGCGACCAGCGGCGATTTCGAACCGCAACTTGCCAAGCTCAATCTGGACAACCGGCAGATCAATATCCGCGTGCAGGTTCCCGACCGGGTCAGTGCCGATCTGGAGGCGTTGTCCAACCTGCGCGTGCAATCGCGCAATGGGCTGGTGCCGTTGTCCAGCGTGGCGGTGTTGGCGATGGAGAGCGGGCCGACCGAGATCAATCGCTACGATCGCCAACGCTACGTCACGGTGAGCGCCGACCTGGGCGACATGCCGTTGAGCAAGGCGATGGCCTTGGCCACCACGCGCGCCGCCATCCAGCACCTGCCTGCGAACGTGTCGCTGATCCAGTCCGGCGATGCCGAAGTGGCGGCGGAATTGTCGTCCGGATTGCTGCTGGCGATCGCGATCGCCACCTTGTGCATGCTGTGCGTGCTGATCCTGCTGTTCAACGATTTCTTCCAACCGTTGACGATCCTGTCGGCCATTCCGCTCTCGCTCGGCGGCGCCTTCATTGCGCTGTTGTTGTGCGGCAGCGAGCTTGATGTGCCGTCGATGATCGGCCTGGTGATGCTGATGGGCATCGTCACCAAGAACTCGATTCTGTTGGTGGAATACGCGGTGATCGCGATCCGCGATGGCGCAGTGTCGGTCGACGTCGCCTTGCTCGATGCGTGCCACAAGCGCGCGCGCCCGATCGTGATGACCACCGTGGCCATGATCGCCGGCATGCTGCCGATTGCGTTGGGTTTTGGTGCCGATGCCAGTTTCCGCCAGCCGATGGCCATCGCGGTGATCGGGGGATTGATCAGTTCGACCCTGCTGTGCCTGGTGGTGGTGCCTGCGGTTTTCAGCTGCATCCACGATGGTCGAACATGGCTGCATCGGCGTTGGCGCGGCGCGTTTAGGCGGGTGGATGATGATCCGGGCGGCCAAGCGCGTGCGGCAGACTAAGCGCGGCTAACAAAACGACGGCGCGCTCCGCAGGTGGGCACAACCAGCGCTCGGTACGGCATGGACCACCCGTGCACTGCGGTTTCGGGCGCGCCACCCACGCCTAGCTGACGACTGCTTGCCAGCTTGCGTTTACCGCTCCAAGAAGCAACCGACGACGCAGCCGCCAGGCGGCCGCAGCCGGTGCGCGGAATCTGGTTGCCGTGTGCGTTGGCTGCGGTTGCTCAATGCCGTCCATCTCCGATCTGGCGGCCGTTCGCGCCGCTGTGTCAGCCACGCTGAAACGCGTCGCCACCCGTTTGGGTGACCAGCAGGCGGCCAGCGCTCGGCATCTGTGCGCTGGCGCCCGTACAAAGCAGCAACGTGAGGGCGGTGCGTCAACGGCCACCGACACCTCTCACGTCAGAGCCCAGGTGCTGCGCGGTGCGCTCCGCCAAGCGATGCGCACCGCCCGTGCTACGGCCAACCGATGCGCAGCGGGCGCGTTGCCCTCAGCCGCAATACACCGCAGTGATGTTGTTGGTCGGGCCGGTTTCGATGCTCAGGTGATCGCCGCCGCTTTCGCTGGCGCCCTGTGCGGGGTCGGCCAGACCGCTGGCGGTGGTGCCGCCGGTGGCGCGCTCGCCGCGCCGCACGCTGACCTGCAGGCTGTCGCTATCGACGCGCGCGCGCTCCACCGTCTGCGCCGCTGCGGCCAGACCCACGATGCCGCGGACCTTTTCGATATGGCATTGGCCGGAGATCGCGCCATCGATGGGTTGCACCTGCGCCACCTGATTGGAAGCGCAGGCCGAGAGCAACAGGACGGCAGCGAGCGGGGCGAGGGTGCGGATCATCGGGCGTCTCCAGCGAAAGAATGGCGCAAGCGTGAAGAACCCGTTGTTGGTGTGGCATGAAGGCCGCCCGCTGGGGCGCGGCGCCACAACGCAGGGCCGTGCGCTCCTGGACTGGCGGTTGGCGCCCAGCCTCCGGCTCGCTGAGCGAAGACACCCAGACCGCGTGACCGCCCCACTCGGAGCAGGCAGCCCAGGCGGTATGCCGGCCGCCATTTCGTCCGCGCGTACCAACGAGGCAAAGTTGTGCAGGCTGGATTACTTCGATTTTTGGACGATTCCACTCCAAATCTTCCGACTAGTCGATCAATAGGCGCATCTCTACGCTTTGCATCACCGGAGCAGCTGGCTCCACCACCGCAAAGGGATCTGTCATGAACGCACAACTGGCCACCACCTACGCCGATCAACCGCAGCACGAGACAAGCGTGCAGGCCACAACGCGTCCGGTGGTATTTCGCACCCGCGGCACCACCCGCGGCCCGATCACCCGGCTGATGAGCCCGGGCGATCTGGGGCAGCTGGTCAAGCCGTTCGTGTTCCTGGACCTGTTCACCGTCAAACCGTCGGTGGGAGGGGCACCGATGGGCATGCATCCGCATTCGGGCATTGCCACGCTCACCTACCTGATGGAGGGCGAGGTCGGCTACGAGGACAGCACCGGCAAGCAGGGCACGCTGCCTACCGGCGGTGTGGAATGGATGCGTGCCGGCAATGGCGTGTGGCACGACGGTGTGCCGGTCGGTCAGTCCTCGGCCAAGGGCTTCCAGCTTTGGGTCGCATTGCCTGCAGCCGAAGAAAACGCTCCGGCGCAAAGCCTGTATCTGTCGCCGGCCGATGTGCCGGTGGCCGGGCCGGTGCGTGTGCTGCTGGGTCGCTACGGCGAGCTGGAAAGCAAGATTCCGGCGCCGGCCGACATGACCTATCTGAGCGTGCAACTACAGGACGGGGAGCGCTGGCGTTACGTGCCGCCGGCCGGCCACAGCGTGGCCTGGATCGCGGTGCACACCGGGCAGCTGGACGCGGCCGAGAGCATCGGCAGCGGCCAGATAGCGGTGTTCAAGGATGCCGAGCAGGCCATCGATGTGGTGTCGGTCGGTGCGAGCTCCTTCGTGCTGGGGTCGGCGGTCAAGCACCCGCACGACCTGGTCATGGGCCACTACTCGGTGCACACCAGCACCGCCGCACTGGCGCAGGGCGAGGCGGAGATCCGCCGCATCGGCGAGCAATTGCGCGCCAAAGGCCGCCTGGCCTGAGTCGCGCGCATGCCGGGCAGCCGAGACGTGGCTGCCCGGCATGCGGCGTCAAACACGCAGCGCTTGCCAGGCAATACAGCGCATTACCGATCGTGCGGAAGGCAATGCGCCTTCAAAACCGCACGCCCGAGCCTTGGCGACAGGTCTTCAACGATGGCCTGCACCGCCCAACCGTCGATGTGTGCGCACCTCAGCCATGCATCGCCACCCATCACACCCCCACCTATCCAGCAAAGGCATTCCAATGGAACTGCTTCATCTCGATTCCAGCATCCTCGGCGACTATTCGGCGAGCCGTCAGCTCAGCGCACGCATCGTTGCCAAGCTGCAACAGCGCAACGGCGATGTCACCGTCACCCATCGCGATCTGGCCGCCAACCCGATCGCGCATCTGTCCGGCGCGCATCTGGCTGCGCAGCAGAATCCCACGGCCGATCAGACGCCGGAACTGGCCGCCGACCTGGCTAATGGTGCTGCGGTGCTGCAGGAATTTCTGGATGCCGACACCGTGGTGATCGGGGTGGCGCTGTACAACTTCAGCGTGCCGACCCAGCTCAAGGCCTGGATCGATCGCGTGCTGGTGGCCGGCAAGACCTTCCGCTATACGTCCGAAGGAGTGCTCGAAGGGCTAGCCGGCGACAAGCGGGTGATCCTGGCGGTGGCGCGCGGTGGGTTCTATGGCGCCGGCTCGCCGCTGGCGTCGTTGGAGCATGCCGAAACCTACATGCGCACCGCGCTGGGCTTCGTCGGCCTGCATCACCCGGAGGTCATCGTTGCCGAGGGTCTGGCCACCGGCAAGGAGGGACGTGAAGCGGGTCTTGCCGTTGCCCATCAGCAGATCGATGGGCTTGCTGCCTGAGCTGGCGCGACGCCGCAAGCGGCGTCGCTACTGCCCATGCGCCTACAGCGCATTCAATCGCACGGTCACGGCCTGGATAAACGCCGAGACCGCACGCGGCAGATGCCGTCGGCTTGGGTAGAGCGCGTGCAGGCCCTGACCGCGGCGTTGGAAATCCGGCAGCACCACGCTCAGGTGGCCCTGTTCGATATCCGGGCGCGTCAGTGCCTGCGGCAGTAGCGCGATGCCGAGCCCGGCCACGGCGGCCAGGCGCAAGGCGCGCGCGGTGGTGGCAGCAAACCGCGCCTGCACCTGCACCTGCTCGGCAAGCCCGGACGGCCCCATCAGCGTCCAGGTCATCTGCCCACTTGGGTGCGGGAAGCCGATGCCGTCGTGCTGCCGCAAGTCGTCCACCTGCAGCGGCCTGCCGCGCGCCTGCAGATAGTTTGGGCTGGCGACCAGCAGGTCGCTGTTGTCGGCCAGGATCTGGCGGCCGACATACCCCAGGTCCGGCAATGTGCCGCCACGGAAGGCCACATCGATGCGTTCGGCGATCAGGTCGGCCTTGGCATCGCTGAGCACGAATTCCAGACGCACGCGCGGATGCGCGGCGAGAA
Source organism: Xanthomonas sp. WCS2018Noco2-27 (assembly GCF_031843525.1). Classification (NCBI taxonomy): domain Bacteria; kingdom Pseudomonadati; phylum Pseudomonadota; class Gammaproteobacteria; order Lysobacterales; family Lysobacteraceae; genus Xanthomonas; species Xanthomonas sp. WCS2018Noco2-27. Next base: position 27,649 of record NZ_JAVTIK010000019.1, read on the forward strand.
ATTCGCCGACCCATTCGATGCGGAAAAAATCCAGAAAATCCGCGGGTGCCGCCACGCGCACCAGCCCGGCGGCTTCGTCGCCATCGGCCACCAGGCTCTGCCCGGCCGAGGTCAGCCCGTCCACCGCATCGGCGCAACGTTCGAAGAAGGCTTGCCCGGCGTCGGTCAAGGTCAGCTTGCGGGTGGAGCGCTGCATCAGGCGCGTCTCCAGCTGCGCTTCCAGCTGCTGCACGCGCCGGCTCACGCTGTTGGGGGCGGTGCCGAGCCTGCGCGCGGCTTCGGCAAAGCTGCCGCTGCGCACCACCTGCACGTACAGCGCGATGTCATTGAGATCGATCACCAGCGGCCTTGGCGCGTGTAAACGCGGAGTCTAAGCGTGGTGCCTGCGCGCAGTCGATCATGGCGGCGTCGGGTGCTGTATGCGGTAGCTCAGGTGCACTAGCGGTAAAGCGCGTCATACCTTGTTGCCCGCGCTCGGTTGATTGAGATTTTGACGCTGCGTCTAACGAAGCCAAGTTGCAAAATCTTGCTTGCTCAGATGTGGTGGAACGGTGCGGTAAGGCATGCGTAGAGCATTGGTGCTGCGTGCTTGCTGCGTGCTTGCTGCGGGGCCCTTACCCGCCCACCATCGCGGGACACGCTGCAAGTACGTCCTTGTAAGCTCTTACGCGGCATCCATGCCACGTAAGGTCCCGCGACGGTGGGCGGGCAAGGACCGGTCGAGATGGTCGGTGTGCATGTCTTCAACAAAGCAACCGACCAACTTTCTGGTGCGGTGTTTTCGCCGATTGCGGGACCGTGTGGCGGCATGGATGCCGCCACCGAGCCTACACGGACGTACTTGCGGCGTGTCCCGCGAGCGGTGAGGGCACCGCGCCCTCGAATAACTCAGCTTTTGACTGTATCCAAACGCCTGTACGACTCAAATCCTTGGCCGCTTTTGCATCTTGTGTCTCGATGGATTAGACATTTCGGATAGATCAGATGCAAAGCGAGTGATGTGCAGCTTGGTTGCAGGGCCCTTGCCCGTTCACCGTCGCGGGACACGCTGCAAATACGCCCATGTAAGTTCTTCTGCGGCATCAATGCCGCATAAATTCCCGCGATGGTGAGCGGGCAAGGACCAGTCGAAATGGTCGGTGTGCGTAGCGCAAGCAATGCAGGACTTACTTCTGATTGGTCAGCTATCGTGTCGCTCTGCGACACGCACCACCAAGCCCATGCAACTTGCGAGACGCTCAGCTTTTAGCGGGCGACCGACCAACTTTCTGGTGCGGCGTTCTCGCCGCTTGCGGGACACTTATTGCGTGCGCGTGAGCCCGTGACGCTGCAACAACTGTTGCAGGCGGTCCTGCACCCGCTGCAGATCGGCGTCGGCGGCCTCGTCCAGAATGTCCTGCGCCAGTGCATCGAACTGCGGCCAGAACTGGCTGGGGTCGCGCACCCGCTGCGGCCAGACCGACAGCATCTTGCCTAGCTCGGAAAGCTGATGATTGGTGTGGGTGCGTGTGTGCAGGCTCATGTCGCGTCTCCCGGCCAGTCCAGAGCCACAGCGTGGACCGCACCGTCGTCGATGAGAGTGAAAGCAAGCTCGGCCTGCAGCACGCCATCAATCTCCAGCCGTGCCGCGCCACCTGGGCGTTGGGTGACATCGATGACGTAGGTGCTGGCGCCGAAGCGATACCGCAGCTGGTAGCCCGGCCAGCCGGCCGGGATGCACGGCACGATGTGCATGCGTTCGCCATGCCGTTGCAGGCCGAGCAGCGATTCGGTCAGCAGCCGGTACATCCAGCCTGCCGCGCCGGTATACCAGCTCCAGCCACCGCGGCCGGCGTGCGGCGCCACCGCGTAGACATCGGCGGCCAGCACATACGGTTCGGCCTTGTAGCGTTGCACCGCCGCTGCATCGCGGGCATGGTGGATCGGGTTGATCATGCCGGCCAGTTGCCAGGCCCGCGCGCTGTCGCCCAGATGCGCGAAGGCCATCGTCGCCCACACCGCTGCATGGGTGTACTGGCCGCCGTTCTCGCGCACGCCGGGGACGTAGCCACGGATATAACCGGGGTCGTGTTCGGTGCGATCGAACGGCGGCATCAGCAGCTTGACGATGCCGGCGTCGGTGTCGACCAGATGCTGGTGCATCGCGTCCATCGCTTGCACACTGCGCGCCGGGTCCATCGCGCCGGATAGCACCGCCCAGCTCTGCGACAACGAATCGATACGGCATTCGTCCGAGTCACTTGCGCCCAGCGGGGTGCCATCGTCGAACCACGCACGCCGGTACCAGCCACCATCCCAGGCGTGCTGCTCCAGCGATGCGCGCAGAGCTTGTGCATGTGTGCGACAGGTCGCGGCGAATGCCGCATCGTCGCGCTGCGCGGCCACGTCTGCGAAACGCAGCAGCGTGTCGTAGAGGAAAAAGCCCAGCCACACGCTCTCGCCCTTGCCGTCCTTGCCGACCCGGTTCATGCCGTCGTTCCAATCGCCGCTGCCGATCAGCGGCAGGCCGCGTTCGCCCAGCCGGGTCATGCCACGTTGCAGGGCGAGCACGCTATGCGCATACAGCGACTGCATGTTGCCGGTGAGCTGGGGCAGGTCGTAATACGATTCTTCGTCGGGCTTGAGTTCGCGCCCGTCGATGAAACCCACGCGCTCGTCCAGCACGCTGGTATCGGCGGTGGTGTCCAGATAGCGGCACAGCGCCTGTGGCAACCACAGAAAATCGTCCGAACACTGGGTGCGCACCCCCCGGTTCTGCGGCGGGTGCCACCAATGCTGCACATCGCCCTGTACGAACTGATGCGCGGCGCAGCGCAGCAGATGCGCGCGGGTGAGGGCCGGCTGCGCGTGCACCATCGCCATGCTGTCCTGCAACTGATCGCGGAAGCCGAACGCGCCACCGGACTGGTAGTAGCCGCTGCGTGCCAGGAAGCGGCAGGCGATGGTCTGGTAGAGCAGCCAGCCATTGGCCAGCAGATCCACCGCCGCATCGGGCGTGCTCACCTGCACGGTGCCCAGAATCTGCTGCCAGTGCGCACGCACCGCCAGCAACGCGGTGTGCGCGGTGGCCACGCCACGGCTTTGACGTGCCAGCGTCACTGCGCTGGCGCGATCGGCGGCCGCACCAAGGCGGAACACCGTTTCGAAGGTCTGTTCGGCCGCCAGCGTCACCGGAATCTGGATCGCCGCGCACGGGTCCAGGCCGGCACCCACGCGCCCGGACAAGCGCTGCCGAGTGAGCGCGGCGGGTGCGGCCAGGCTGCCGTTGCGCCCGAGGAATTCGCTGCGGTCGGCGGTAATGCTGCGGCTGGGCGCATCGGCATCGAAGAACGCCACGCGCCCGTCGAACTCGGTGTTGTACGGGTTGCGCGCGGTCAGCACGCTGCTGCCCAGATCCACCTCGCTGACCACATGCAGTTGCGAGCGTGCGCGGATGTCGCCGAGCACCCATTCCACATACCCGGTGACGCTGAGCCGGCGCGGGCGCCCGGACAGATTCTTCAGCCGTAGATGGCTGAACTTGATCGGCCGCTCCACATCGACGAACACCCACAGCTCGCTGCCGATACCGTGTTCGATATGGCTGTAGACGCTATAGCCGAAGCCGTGGCGCACGGTATAGCGACCGTTGCCGCGGCATGGCAGTGCCATCGGCGACCACACCTCGCCGGTGTCATCGTCGCGCAGATAGAACGCTTCGCTGGAGGCATCGCCGACCGGGTCGTTATGCCACGGCGTGAGCCGGAATTCGTGCGCGTTCTCGGCCCAGCTGTAACCGGGGCTGCTGTCGCTGACCACGCTGCCGAACTGCGCATTGGCCATCACGTTGCACCACGGCGCCGGCGTGGCGGTGCCTTCGTCCAGGGTGATGCGGTATTCGCGGCCGTCGGCGGCGAATGCGCCCAGGCCGTTGTCGAACAGCACCGCTTCTTCGGCTGCGGCCTGCAGGGTGTGGTCCAGGTAAGCGGCGTGGGTGCTGGCCAACGCGTCGGCGCTGTCCAGTTGCTGGATCGGCTCCAGCAGCGGCGGGTGCGCACGTGCGCTGGGGTGGCGCTGCAGTTGCGCGTCCAGGGTACCGTTGGCATCGCTCAGGATCGCGCGTGCCACGGTCTGCAACAGCACGCGGTCTTCCTGCGAAATGTGTTCGATGGCGCGCACGAAAATACCGCCGGGGCGGTCGAGCACATTGGCTTCGGGATCGGCAGCGATCAGGCCCAGGATGGCGTCCTGCAACTGCTGGCGATAGCCGGCCTGGCTTTCGTTCCAGATCACCAGGTCCGCACGCAGGCCTTTCAGGCGCCAGTACGCATGCGCCTGCACCAGCTGGCGCGCCAGTTCGAGATTGTCCGGGTCGGTGATGCGCAACAGCACGATCGGCAGATCGCCGGAGATGGCGTGACTCCACAGCGCCGACTGGCCGCGGTGGTTGTGCAGCAGTACCTCGTTGTCGGCGCGCAGTTGCGGGTCGACGAACAGCACGCGCGCGGCCAGCCGCTCGTAGAGCATCGCATCGGCCAACGAAGCATTGATCTGCCGGCGCGTGACCTGACTCTGGGTCAGTGCCAGATCGAACACCCGGTCGGCCAGACGGCGGTCGCGGTACTTGTCGATCAACGCGGTGCAGGCGGTGCGTTGGGTGCCCACGCCGTAGACCATGTCGACCTGCGCTTGCTGATCGGGCGCCAGCGAAATACGGCAGCGGATCGCCACGATCGGGTCCAGCACCGAGCCGGCCGCGCCCGACAGCGCGGTCTGTTCGCTCAGGGCCGCCGGATTGCGGGTGCTGCGTCCCCGCCCGATGAACGCGGCGCGGTCGGTCTCGTAGGAGATCGTCGCCACATCGGCGTCGTGCACCGCCACCAGATGCAGCATCCACGGCTGCGCCTCGTCGTGCCCGCGCGGTCGGCGTGTGCACAGCAGGGCCTGTCGGTCGGCCAGGATCTCGGTCTGCACGAACAGGTTGCTGAAAGCCGGATGCGCCTCATCGGAGGCGGCCGGCGCCAGCACCACTTCGGCGTAGGTGGTGATCTCGATGACCCGCGTCTGCCGCGAGCGGTTGCGGATGCGCAAGCGGCGCAGTTCCACATCGTCCTCGGCGGAGATGGCGATTTCCAGATGGCTGTCGTACCGCTGGTGGCTGCCCTTGAACTCGGCCTTTGCATCGGAAAAGATCGCTTCGTAGCGCTCTACCGGCACGCAGGTCGGCTGGTGCGCGGCCGACCACACCGCGCCGCTGTCCACATCGCGCAGATAGCAGAACGTGCCCCAGTGATCGCGGGTGCCGTCCTCGCGCCAGCGGGTGACTGCCATGTCGCGTGCACGGCTGTAGCCACCGCCGGCGGAGGTCAACATGCCGTGGTAACGCCCGTTGGAGAGCAGTTGCAACGCCGGCTGCGCCAGGTTGGGATCGCGATGGATACGCAGCGCCATGCCCGCCTCGGTGGCGACCGGGCGTTCGGCTGCTTCGACCAGGCCTTTGACGTAGACGCCGGCACGCGGTGCGCGCTCCTGCAACAGCAACAACGTGGCCTGGAATTGCGGATCGGCGACAAAGCGTTGTTGCATCGGCGCATCGCGCAACACGTGATCCAGCGCCAGCAGCGCCATGCCCTGGTGATGCGACATGAACGAGCGCACCACGGCGTGTTGTTCGCCACGCGGCACCCGCGAGGGCGTGTAATCGATCGCCTCGTACAGACCGAAGCGGCCGCCGAAGCCCAGCGCCTGCAGTTGCTGCAGATTGCGGCAGGCCGCATCCGGTTCGACCATCAACGCCATCGCGCTGGCATAGGGCGCGATCACCAGATCCTGGCCCAGCCCGCGCTTGAGCCCCAGCCCGGGGACGCCGAACGCGCGGTATTGATAATTGCGCCGCGTATCGACCGTGTTGTAGCCCGATTCGGACACGCCCCACGGCACATCGCGCGCCGCGCCGTAGCGGATCTGCGCCTGCACCGCGCCGCGCATCGAGCGGCTCAGCAGCGTCTGCGGGTAGCTGGGCATCACCAGGTCGGGCATCAGGTACTCGAACATCGAGCCGCTCCACGACAACAGCGTCGGCTCGGCGCCGGTATCGGTCAGCGTGCGCCCAAGCGCGAACCAGCTGTCCTGCGGCAGCTTGCCCTGGGCGATCGCCACGAAGAGCCCTAAGCGCGCCTCCGAGGCCAGCAGGTCGTAATGGCCGCTATCCAGGCGGCGGTCGTCCACGTTGTAGCCGATCGACAACAACTGCTGGGCACGGTTGTAGAGAAAGCCGTAGTCCATCTGCGCCAGTTGCCCGGCGATATGCGCAAGCCGTTGCAGCTCCTGTACGCGCGTGGCGGCCCAGGTCTGCACCTGCGTCGGCTGGTCGCCGTCGGCCAGTTGCCGCAACGTGGCGATCGCCTGGGAGGCTTCTTCCGCTGTGTGTGGAGAGGGGCTGGCGAGTGCCGGCGCGCACTGGCTCACCTCGTCCAACGTCGCCTTGCAACAGTCCACCAGGCGCTGCGGCCAGGGCTCTTCGTCATCGCCCGTGCTCGGCATCGCCGCCAGAAGCGATTGGCTCTGTGCCAACAACAGCCGCAGGGCGGCATCGGCCTGGTGCAGGGTCGGCGTGGGCTGGTTGCGGATCGCCTGCACGCGCTGCGTCATCGCGCGCAGTGCAGCGGTGGCATCGTCGCTGCGCGGCGTCGCTTGCATGCTCAGCACGCCAAGCGTGTCGGCCAGCCCGTCGAACACCGCCATCGACACCGCCGGCGCATCCACCAGCGCCAGCAGCCCTTGCCGCAGCGTCAGCAGATGCCCGACCAGGTTGCCGCTATCGACGGTGGAGACATAGCGCGGTAGTAGCGGCGCCAGCGTTTCGGTGTCGTACCAGTTGTAGAAATGGCCGCGGTGACGCGGTAGCGATTCCAGCGTGGTCAGCGTGTCGGCCACGCGGGTCATCACGCCGGCTACGGTCAGGTAGCCCAGATCGTAGGCGGCCAGGTTGGCCAGCAACCCCAGCCCGATGTTGGTCGGCGAGGTGCGGTTGGCCACCACCGTGACCGGGTATTCCTGCACGTTGTCCGGCGGCAGCCAATGGTGCTGCGCGGTGCTATGGCTCTCGAAGAACGCCCAGGTACGCCGCGATAATCCGCCGAGGAAATCGCGCTGCTCCTGCGACAACTGCGCCACCGGCGCGGCGGGCTGTTCGCCCAGCCAGGCCATCAGCCAGGGCGCACCCAACCACGCCAGCCCCAGCGGCAGCGCCGCCCACAAGGCCGACGGCGACCACCACGCCACCGCCGCAACCACCAGCGCCGCACTGCAGGCGGCGCCGGCCATCAGGGGGTGTTCGGCATTGCCGCTGCGCGCGCTGCGTTCCACTTCGCTGGATGGCGCCCACTGCAACAGATGGCGATGGGTGATCGTCATCCGCAGTAGCGTGCGGGCGATGGCCGCCAGCTGCAGCCCTGCCTCGAACGGCAGGCAGGCCAGCACCACACCGGTGCGCAGCAGATGCTGGCGCAGCCCCACCCCCACCTGGCGCGCGTGATGACGCAGCCCCAGGCCTTCGGGTGGATGTGCCAGCGCATACAGCGCCGAACACAGCCCCGGCAGCAGCCACAGCACCAACAGCCAGAGCGTCCAACGCAGCGGTGTAGGCGAGCACAGCCAGCCGATCAGCAACAAGCCGAAAGCGGCCGGTGCCACCAGGCTGCGGCGCAGGTTGTCCAGCAGCTTGCCGCGCGACAACCACGACAGCGGATTGCGCGCGCGCCGGCCACCCCGGTCGGGCACCCAAGGCAGCAGCCACGGCAAGAGCTGCCAGTCGCCACGCACCCAGCGCGCGCGGCGCTTGGCATCGGTGGCATAGCGCTGCGGATGACGCTCGTACAGGCGCACGTCGCTGAGCAAACCGGCGCGTACATAGCAGCCTTCCAGCAGGTCGTGGCTGAGCACGCGGTTGTCGGGGAAGCGGCCGGCCAGCACTTGCTCGAAGGTGGCCACGGCATAGATGCCCTTGCCGATGAAGGAGCCTTCGCCGAACAGGTCCTGATACACGTCCGACACCACGCGCGTGTACGGGTCGATGCCCGGCTCGATGCCGAACATGCGTGCAAAGCGCGATTCGCCGCCCTCGCTCATGCCGGTGCCCAAGCCAGGCTGCAGGATGCCGTAACCGGCTTCGATGATCTGCCCGGACGCATCCATGCGCGGCACATTCAACGGATGCGACATCGCGCCGACCAATGCGCGCGCTGCATCCCGAGGCAGGTGGGTGTCGCTATCGAGCGTGATCACATAACGCACCTGCACCAGCGCGGCGACATCGCCTTGCACCTGCAGGAAGTCGTTGGCTGCCTGCAGCGGCGCATCTTCCGCGCAGAGCAGGCGGTTGAGTGCTTCCAGCTTGCCGCGCTTGCGCTCTGCGCCCATCCAGCAGCCCTCGTGGGCGTTCCACTCGCGTGCGCGATGCAGCAGGAAGAACCGATCGACATGCGCGTCGGCATACGCCGCGTTGAGCCGATCGATGTGTTGCGTCGCATGCGCCACCAGCGCCATGTCGGCAGGTAACAAGGCCTGCGCGGCATCGAGAAAATCGGTGAGCAGCGCGAAGTACAGCTGCTCGTCGCGGTTGGCCAGGTAATGCACCTCCAATGCGCCGACCAGCTCATCGATGGCATCGGCACTGGCCAGCATGCTCGGCATCACCACCAGCGTGCGGCAATCCGGTGGAATGCCCAGGCGGAGGTCCATGCGCGGCAACGGATGCGGGCGTACCCACAGCGTCGCCACCCAATTGACCAAGGCAATACCCAACTCGCTGGCGGCCAGTAGTGCGAGACCGGCGGTGGTCCACCACAGCGCCGCTGGCAGTGCGCTCACGCCCTGCAGCAAGAGGCCGGTCCATAGCAGGGCGATCAATGCGATCGGCAACAGATACACCGGCAGCGCAACGCGGCGTGCGCGCCGCCCGCGCGGCAATGGCGTCGGGCGCGCGGACGTGGATGGCGCGCGCAGCGCGGCACGCAACGTCGGCAGCCCCGCATCCACCAGGTAATAGCCCACATGGGCGGTCACCGGCGCGTCGGCGCTGGCCTGCGCGGCCAGCTGTACTACCGTCTGCGCCACCGCCGGTTCGTCGCAGTGCATGCGCTGGGCCAGGTGCTCCACCACATGCCGGTAGGCATCGCGGGTCTGAAAATCCATGCGCGCATAGACATCGGCCGGGTCGCTGCGCAGGTGCTGCTCCACCACACTCATGCTTTCGACGAATTCGCGCCAATCCATTTCATCCAGAAACCGCAGGCTGCCGATACTGTTGCTGATCGCCACCTGTTCGGCCGCCTGGCGTTGGCTTTCGGCATGCACCAGCCCCTCCACGCTCTGGCCTTCGCTGGCCAGCCATTGCTCCACCCAGGCACTGGCCATCGACAGCACCGGGCCGCGGCCCTGGATGCCGCGCGTCAACTCAGCGACGAACGCGCCAGTGGCCGGCGGTTGCGAGCGCGCCAGATCGGCCACCACCACCACCACATCCTTGGGCTGGGAGGCGGCAGTGGCGTTGAGCAAGGCCGCCCAGTCCGCGGCGAGGGCGTTGTCACGCCCGTCGTGCATGATGCCGTCGGCAATGCGGCGCACGTTGTCGAGCAATGCCAGCCGCAGCACGATTGGAATCGCCCACAGCTCGCCGAGTTTGAGCGGTGCCACCTGTTGATAGGCCGCAATGAAACGGCTCAGCGTGATCGCATCCACACGCCCGTCGCCATGCGCGACGACCTGCAGGCCCAACTCGTAGACCCGCGGCAGGCCGATTGCGGTGGCGGTGCGCAGACGCGGCAGTTGCCGGCTGTAGCCGGGCGGAAGATGCAGCCGCGCCAGGCGCATCTGCTCTTCGATCAGATAATAGTTGTCCAGCAACCACTCGCCGGCAGGATGCAATCGCACGCCATCGGCTGCCATCTCGGTCAGGCGCGATGCTGCACCGTCGAGCGCGCGTTGGTTGAACTTGAGCCCCGACAACAACAGCTCGCGTGCCGGCCCGGTGTAGAGCGCGTGCGAGGTTGCCAGCGCACGCGCCAGCGTTTCCATCTGCTCGTCGCCGAGCAAGGTAACGCCCGGTGCGACCGCATCACGGACCGGATGCGCTTGTAGTGATCGTGCTGGTTGGGTAATCGATTGCCACCAGAGAGAGAACGCAGACGCTTTCCGCTTTGGCGGCATGGAGACATTGCCTGTGCAGCATAAGTGCCGCTAGAGCCACGATCATGCGCGCTCGCGTTAGGCGACATGTGAAGGGGGATGCATGTGCAACGCGCGATGCCACGTGATGTCGGCGATCGATGTCGGCGCATGCGGCGCATGGCATCGTCGAATGCAGACGTGCAGCATGCGATCAAGCCAACGCGACAGTTGTGGGTGCGTGTGCATTTAGATTGGCAAATAAAACGTAGCGAGCAGTTACCAGATGGATGTGGACGGGGCGCTCATAACCGGCGTGTACGCGTGGTCCATGCCGCACCGAGCACAGGCCGCGCCTGCCTGGCGGTGCGCACAGTTACTTTGTTAGCTGCTCTTGGAGCGATGGATTGACTGCACCCACGATGGATCGAAGGCGTAGCAGCGACCAGCATGATTCGCTTGCTGCGCCGGGCATTCTGCAATCGGTGTGAGCACACGCCGCCAATGCGGCACGCTGTGCTTGCTGCCTGTGTCATCGTGCAGGCGTGCGGCATCTTCCTTTCTGCGTTCACAAGGCGTCACCCATGTTCCACACAACACACCGGTGGGTGCTGTGCCTGCTGCTGAGCAGTTTGAGCCTGCATGGCAATGCCGCGCCATCGCAATCGTCCATGAGCGTTGCCGGGTTGGAACAGCCGGCGCAGATTCGCGTCGATCGTTGGGGCGTGGCGCACATCTACGCCCGCACCGATAGCGACGCGTTCTTTGTGCAGGGATTCAACGTCGCGCGCGACCGCCTGTTTCAGCTCGACCTGCTGCGTCGCAAAGGGCTGGGCCAGCTTGCCGATGCCTTCGGGCCGGCCTATGTCGAACAGGACCGCGCCTCGCGGCTGTTTCTGTATCGCGGCGACATGCACGCCGAATGGGCCAGCTACGGCCCCGATGCACAGCGCGACGTCAGCCGATTCGTTGCCGGCATCAATGCCTACATCGCCTGGCTGGATGCGCATCCACAGGCGCTGCCGTACGAATTCCGCGCCTTCGCTTATCGACCGCAGACATGGTCGCCAGAAGACGTGCTGCGCATCCGCACCACCGGTTTGAGCCGCAACGTCAAAAGCGAGGTCGCCCGCGCCAAGGTCGCTTGCAAGGCTGCGCTAAGCGTCGACGCGATCCGGCTGAAACTGCAGCCGGCCTGGACCACGAAGGTGCCCGAAGGACTGGATCCCTGCCTTCCGGACGCGGTGTTGAAGGTCTACGAGCTGGCCACGCAAAGCCCCAGGCTGAGCGCCGATACCCACCCGCGCAGCGCCATCGCAGACACCGCAGCGCTACGCCCGGAAGAAGAGGCCGCTGCAGAAGGCAGCAACAATTGGGTGATTGCCCCGCACAAATCGGCCACCGGTCATGCGGTGCTGGCGGACGATCCGCACCGCGCGTACACCGTGCCCAGCCTGCGTTACTTCGTGCATCTCAACAGCCCTGGGCTGGACATCATCGGCGCCGGCGAGCCCACCGCGCCGGGCATCGCGATCGGCCACAACCGCAGCAGCGCTTTCGGCCTGACCATCTTCAACATCGATCAGGAAGATCTCGATGTCTACCGTTTGAACCCGGCCGATCACACGTCGTATTGGTATCAGGGCCATTGGGAGCCGATGCACACGCAGCACGCGTCCATTGCAGTGCGCGATGCTGCGTCGGTGCCGGTGGAGCTGCAATTCACCCGGCATGGGCCGGTGATCTATGTCGATGCGGACAAGCACATCGCCTACGCCATTCGCTCGGTCTGGAGCCAACCCGGTGCGGCACCGTACCTGGGGTCGCTGCGTTATCTGCGCAGCGCATCGTTCGAGCAGTTTAAGGACGCGCTCGCACACTGGGGCGCGCCATCGGTGAATCAGGTCTATGCCGACGTGCACGGCACCATCGGTTGGGCGACGGCCGGCATGACCCCGCGCCGCGAACATTCGGATGGGTTGCTGCCGGTTCCCGGCGATGGCCGCTACGAGTGGAGCGGCTTCTGGAACAGCGATATCTTGCCCTCATCGAAGAACCCCGCTTCCGGCTTCATCACCACCTCCAACGAGATGAATCTGCCGGCCGGCGATCCATCCCTGGCACGCAAGATCGGCTTCGAATGGGCCAACGACGCGCGGCACGCGCGCATCACCCAGGTGCTCGCGCAGTTGCCCAAGGTGGCCCTGCAGGATTCGCAGCAGTTGCAGAACGACCAGGTGTCGTTGCTGGCACAGCGGCTGGTGGTCTTGCTCCAACCGCTGCACGCGCAGGACCCGGCGACCAACGCGGCATTGGCGCTGCTGCGACCGTGGAACGGCGAGGTCAGCGCAACCTCTGCCGCTGCCGCGCTGGAAGAAGTGTGGTTCAGCAGTTATCTCGGCGCGGCTTACAAAGCGCTGGTCCTGCGCCCGGTGGAGGCAGCCACCTTCGGCATGCCCGACGCCGCGGTGCTGATGGACGCGCTGGAGCATCCGGGCGTTGCGTTCGGGTCCAACCCTGCCGCACGCCGCGACCAGTTGCTGCTGGAGTCGCTGCGCAGCGCATACCAGTCATTGGTCGACCAGCAAGGGCCGGATCCGGCGCAATGGCAGTGGGGCAAGCTGCACACCAACAGCGTTACCCATGCGATGAGCGCCGCGCTCGGCAGCGAACGCGCACGGCTGGATGTCGGCCCATTCCCCAAGGGCGGCAGCCCTTACACGCCCAATCAATCCAGTTACGACCCCAAAGATTTCCGCCAGACTATCGGCCCGTCCGCACGTCTGATCATCGACCTTGGCGACTGGGACAATTCGCGTGCGGTGAACTACCCCGGCCAATCCGGCGACCCGGCCAGCCCGCATTACCGCGATCTGGCGCCACTATGGCTGCAGGGCAAATATTTCCCGTTGCTGTACACGCGTGCAGCGGTCGACGCGGCAACCGAGCAAGTGTTCGATCTGGTGCCGGCGCGCGCACCGGCAAGCAGAGCCCGGTAGCACGCCCAGGCAGGCAAGCGCGGCGTTCTCTACACCGGCGCGGCGTCTGGAAACAGACCACTCAGCGCAGAAAACCCAACGGCCACAGCCTGTATCAGGGGGTGCTCAGGATTTGCTCAAGCCATGCCTGCACCGCGGCGGTGTCGTCGATGTTGCCGGTGAACGCGATATCCGGCTTCTGTGGCACGTTGTCGTTGCGTGGCCGTCCGTCGCGCGTCATGTAAGGCACGGCGATACCGCCATTGCCGCTTGGGAGCATGGCCGTCATCGGCGAGCCGGTGCGCGCATCGACGAAGGTTTCGGTGCCCACCTGCAGCACGCCTGGAAACTGCTTCAGCTCGTCGACAAATCCGATGCAGGCGCTGCCACAGTCGTAGTCGGTGAGCACCAGCACGCGCGCGTGCACGGGGTTGATCGGCCGTCGTTTTGGCTTGGCGATTCGTTCTGCATTGGCAGGCGCATGTAGCAACTGGTCCCCACGCGCCATTGCCGCCAGGGAGAGCTTGTTGTCTTCATCGTAGGTAATGCCGTCCGGCGGTGCAGCTGCTGGCGCGTCTGCGCCAGGGCTGGCGGGGGAAAACGTCGAGGTGTCGACCGACTGTTTGGTGAGCCGATAGACGGCCGAAATCTTCAGCCGCTCTCTTGCGTAATAGTTGGTGTAGTCGTTGCCATAGAGCGCTCGCAGCACACCCATGAACCACTCATAAGGTCCGCCCACGTTGCCGCGGACGTCCAAGACGATTACCGACTTGTCGCGTAGCGATGGAGCCGTGCGGTACAACGCCTGGAATTGATCCGATTGCTGTCTGTTCGCCGGCGAAAAATTGCCAAGCCGGACCCATGCCCCGTTCGCACCGAATGGCGTGACAGCGACGTCCGTGCCGAGGTCGGGCTTGATCACCGACATCAGCTTCGTCAGGTCGCTTTGCGGCAGGGATTTCCAATCGAGGACGACGCTGCGCCCATCGATGGTGCAATGTTCCGGACGTTTGAGGAATGGGCTTTTCCGATACCGAAACATGATCGGCGCAGTGCGCGCATGCGTCGACTCCAACCCGGGGATGATGTTTTCCGGGATCATGTGCTCGTAGAGCGCAATGCGCTCTGACCATTGGCGCATCGGCTGTCCGTCGCAGGCGGTGATTTCCGAGCCATCTGCCACGCTTCCGTCCGAGCCGGCGACCAGGAAGCGGCCACCCTGGTACCTGGCAAGGAAGCCCGGCCATTGATACGTCTTTGCCTGCAGCTGCATCCACACATAGGCATGGGCGTCGTTGAAGGTCGAAAAGAAATGCGCGAGTGTTTGACGATAGCCTTCGAAGTTGGTGACGTGTTGGATATCGGCATCGGCCTGTTGACGCGCCTTGGCCATCGTGGCCTCAAATGCTGCAGGATCTGGATACACCGCCAGGATTGATTGGTTCTTGAACCATTGCAGTGAAAAGTCTACGTCTTTGTCAGCCATCGCTGCCCAGCCTTGCAGGGGCTTTTGCGGTGTGAGCGACGCTTGATCGGCGGCCAGGCAAGATGCAGCGGCCAGCAACGCTGTCGATAAGAGGCTGGCTAGCACTGCGCGTTGAACGCGACGTTGCCGTTGGGGAGTACGCGATGGCCCACCGATGGTGACGGTCATGTTTTGGTACCTGAACTGGAAAAGGTACACAGGCTTAAGCAATCGGCATGCCAAGCGCTGTGGCCGCACACCCTGAGGTTTTTCGATCTGCAGAAGTGTCCGCGGACGTCCGTTTCTCTGTTCGGTCGTCCACCGCGTTGGTCTTTGACGCGACACACGCTTCCAACAGAGGCTTGTACGCAACAAGCGCGGAATATCCGCGCTTGCTGGCAACTTGGGTTTAAACCCGCGCAGTGGACTCGCGCACGAAGTCTTCATAGGTGCGCAGCGGGCGGCCCAGGATCGCCTGCAAGTTTTCCACCGTGCCGTCTGCTGCCTGCATGCCGAATTTCTGGATGCCGGCCATCATCAGGCGCATGTCGTATGCCAGCCAGGAGGGGCCATACGCAGCCATCTGTGCTTCGAATGCCGCCACGTCGTCGCCGGCGTAGGCGATCTCGCGACCGAGTGCTGAACTCCAGGTCTTCGCGACGGAAGCGCCGGTCACGGCATGCGGGCCGACCAGCTCCAGCGTGACGCGCTCAAGTGCTGCAGGTGCGCGGTCGCGTCGCAGCAACTCGATCACCGCGATGTCTGCAATGTCGCGCGCATCGATCATGGCAATACCGGTCGCGCCGATCGGCATCGGATAGACGCCGTAGCCTTCGATGGTCTTCTGAATCATCGCCTCGTTCTGCATGAAGTACGCCGGACGCAGAATCGTCGCAGGAATATTCAGGCTTTCAATCATGCGCTCGACCGTGTGCTTGCCAGTAAAGTGCGGCACGTTGGTGAATTTGTCGGCATGGATCACCGACAAGTAAACGATGCGTTCGATGCCTGCTTCCTGGGCAAGATTCAATGCGATCAGCGCCTGCGTCACCTCGTCCGGTGTCACTGCATTCAACAGGAACAAGGTGCGTGCCGACGACAGTGCCGCGCGCATCGATGCAACGTCGGTGAGGTCTGCCACAACCTCGGTGACGCCGGCTGGAAAGGCGCGCTTGCCGGTCTGGCGCACCAGCGCGTGGACCTGTGCGCCGGCATCGGCCAGACCCTGGACGACGAGGGAACCGATGGTGCCGGTGGCACCGCTAACGAGAATGCTCATGTGAGTCTCCTGCTGTGGATGGATGGGTAGATGGGTGAGTTAGTGCGACATGTCCGCCACGACCTTGCCGGCTCGCGAAGCGGTGCGATTGCGTTCGATTGCTGAGGGGATCTCGGCGAAACCGACGACCTCGCCGACCTTGGATGTCAGCGCGCCGCTGGCCACTTGTGCGGCCAGGGTTTCCAGCAGCGCGACGTCCGGGGTGTTCATGAACCACAGGCCACGGCGGCCACGCGGTGTGCGGGCCAGGATGTCTGGCGAGGTGGTGCCGATGATCGCGCCGTGCGGCGCGAGCACTTGCCACGAGCGGTCCAGGACATCGCCGCCGACGTAGTCCAGCACCAGGTCGATGTCGCCAACGAGGTCTTCAAAGCGCTGCGATCGATAGTCGATGACCTGGTCCGCGCCGAGGCTGCGCACGTAGTCGATGTGCTCGGTGGATGCGCTTGCGAACACCTGCGCCCCTGCACGCTTGGCGTACTGCACCGCATAGCCGCCCAGCCCGCCTGCTGCGCCATGGATCAGGATCCGCTGGCCTGCCACGAGCGGGCCTGCGTGGTGCAGGCTCTTCCAGGCGGCCACCGCAGCAACCGGCATGGCAGCGGCATGCACATCGTCCAGGCCATCGGGAGTGCGTGCGAGTTTGGTCTGGTCTACCGCAATGAACTCGGCAAACGCGCCGAGCGCGCCCATCGCGCCCATGACCCGGTCACCGACCTGAAAGCGCGTGGCACCGGGCCCGACGGCCTCGACCACACCGGCCAGTTCGGCGCCCAGCACCGCCGGCAAGGGCAGCGTAAAGACCTCCCGCACCAAGCCTGCGCGGACTTTCCAGTCGATGCCGTTGATGCCGGCGGCGCGGATGCGCACCAGCACCTGGCCGGCTGCGGCGTGGGGTATTGCAATGGTGGCCACTTCGGCGGCATCGGCGCCGCCGTAGGCCCGGATGACGACTGCGCGTTGCGTGGTGCTCATGACAGTTGCTCGTCTGGCGTTGCGATGAGCAAACTGTATGGCGTTGCGTAAGTAATACGAAGACGCCAATATATAGACGCCTGGTTTCAAATATGGAACACCATGGATCTGAATGCACTGATCGATTTCGCGCTGGTCGCAGCGAACCAGGGCCTGGGAAAGGCCAGCCGTGCGAGTGGTCGGTCGAAGGCGACCCTGTCCCGTCGCATCGCCGAGCTCGAGGAGCAACTGGGGGTGCGCTTGGTCGAGCGCAGCGCCCGTGGCCTCCGGCTCACAGAGGCCGGACAGTTGCTGATGGAGCGCACCGAGGTCCCGCTGAGCGAGGTGGCCGAGGCCATGGCGGCTGCGCGCGAAGGGCTTTCAACGCCGCGCGGCCGCCTGCGTGTGGCGTCTCCGGTGCTGTTCTCGCAACTGGCGATGGGGCGTATCGGCGCAGAGTTCTGTGCGGCTTACCCGGAGATCACGCTGGAGGTGGTGGCAGAGGACCGCACGGTCGACCTGGTGGAAGAACAGTTCGATGTGGCCATCCGCATCAACCCCAGCCCGGACAGCAGCCTGGTCGGTCGCTGTTTTGCCAAAGATCGGCTGGTTGTGGTCGCAGCGCCGAGCATCGCCATGCCCACCAGCAGCGCGGTCGTGCCAATTGCCGCTGTCGTAATGTCGAGCTTCCAACCGACCACATGGGCTCTGGATGACGGGCGCCTGGTCCTGGAACCCATTCCACGGCTGAGGTTTTCCTCGTTCCTGATGGTCCGCGATGCGGCGCTTGCAGGCGGCGGCGTGGCGTTGATTCCGCAGTCGATCGCATGGAATCAACTCGCCCGCGGTGAGTTGGTGCAGTGGGGCACGATCTCCGGCGTGGAGCCGGCATTGTGGGTATTGCACACGTCCAGACGGTTGGCGGCACCCAAGGTGCGTGCCTTCGTGGACTTCATCTGCGACAGATATCCCGATGTATCGCTGGTGCTGAAGGGCTAGGGCGGCTGCATCTGGCTGCGCCGGCCAGTGTGTGCCGGCTGGCCGACGGAGCGTCCAGGCGAGAGGCGGACATCACCCCAACGTGGCGCCGCCGCGCTTCAAACACCACCACCGAAGCGTTCGATCAACAGATCGGTCAGGACACGAATCTTGCGCGCAGGATGCGCGGCCGGCGCCCGCACGACGTAAAGCCCGGCCTCGGGAGACGGGTACCTGGTCATGACCCGGACCAGCGCGCCGGAGGCAAGATGCTCGGCCACGAGAAAATCCGGCAGTGCCGCGATCCCGAGCCCGGCAAGCGCAGCGGCCGCGATCGCAGTGCCGTTGTCGGCCTTGAAGCGCCCGCGTGGATGGATCGTCACCAGCTTGTCGCCGTCCATGAACCGCCAGCTTTCCGTGCCTTGCAGCAGCGCCTCGTGCGTCAGCAGCGCCTGTGGCGTGTCAGGTTCGCCATGTTTGCGCAGGTACGCGGGAGTGGCCATCAAGCTACCGCGCATCGGCGCCACGCGGCGCGCGACCAGATTCGAATCGGCGAGATATCCCAACCGAATCGCACAGTCGAAACCGTCGGCGACGATGTCGATAAAGCGGTCGCTGTAGCAGGCATGGACCTGCAACGCCGGATGCCGGCTGGCCAGCTCGGCAAGCACCGGCGCCAAGTGGGTGGGGCCGAACGTCAGCGGCGCAGCGATACGCAGGCGGCCACGCAGATCGCCCGCGGGCAAGATGGTCTCGCGCGCCACGTCCATTTCGGCACACATCCGCGCGGCATGCTCGCGAAACGTCGCGCCTGCCTCGGTGACGGCAGCGCCCCGCGTGGTGCGTGCGAGCAGTTGGATCCCCAAAGCGTCCTCGAGCCGGATCAGACGGCGGCTAACGATGGACTTGGCAACGCCCAGGCGCCTGGCTGCTGGCGAGACCCCGCCCGCATCTGCCACCTCGACGAACGTCCGCAGGTCTTCGAACTCCATGGCGTCCCTGTTTCTGCGACACGGCATGTCGCTTTGCGTGGCTAGCTTAGCTGCATTCGGAACGCCACAGTGGGCTCACGGGCGCCAGGCAAGACGCTCTGACCGGGAACGCCATTCGCGCCCACCCGGCCCTCAACCAACTCCGCCTCGCCCACATCCTTTCCAGAGAGACACTTCATGCACACCTCGTCCATTCCCAACCAGCCCAGCGCCGGGCGATTCATTCGCGGCCTTTCCTGGACCCTGCGCATCTTCGCCGCCGTGGCGTTCTTCGCTGCGGGTGCGGCCAAGCTGGCCGGCGTTCCGATGATGGTCGAGGTGTTCGATCACATCGGCCTCGGTCAGTGGTTCCGCATCGTCACTGGTGCGATCGAAATCATCGGGGCAATCGCATTGCTGCTACCGACAACGTTTGCGCTCAGCGGTGCACTGCTTGCGGCCATGATGTTGGTGGCGACCGGTGTGCATCTGTTCGTCATCGGCGGCAGCCCGGTGCCGGCGATCTTCCTGATGGTGGTGACCGCGACAATCGCCTGGTTGCATCGCGCCCGCATCGCCGCCGTGCTGCGCTCGACGCGTTCGGCTTGATCGGGGCCTGCCATGCGTACTCTCTCATTACAGCCTTCGTTCCCCGCCACAGAAGCGCCCGCTGCCGCGCCGCGCGCCATCGTCCACCGCATACGCGGCAACAGCTCCGGCGGCCCCATCACCCGGCTCATGAGTCCGTCCGATCTTGGGCAGGTGCTGAAGCCGTTTGTGTTCCTCGACATCTTCGATGCGCAGGGTTCGGTCATCCATACGATGTCGGGCATGCCGCTGCATCCGCATTCGGGCATCGCCACCGTCACGGTCCTTACCGAAGGCAGCATGCATTACCACGACCAGACAACCGGTCGCGGCACCATTGCCTATGGCGGAGTGGAATGGATGCGTGCCGGAATGGGCGTATGGCATGGCAAGGAAATGGTGCCGCCAGCCGATGCTTCCCGCATCCAAGGATTTCAATTATGGCTGGCACTGCCTGAAGCCGTGGAGCTGGCGGAGCCGCAAAGCCATTACATCGAAGCGCAGCACATGGCCAAGGCCGGCCCCGCGCATGTGGTGATCGGTCGCTACGAGGGCGCGCAGAGTCCGGTCGATGCGCCTGACGGCATCAATTACCTATTGGTCACCTTGAAACCCGGCGAACGCTGGACCTACCACCCGCCCGCCGGTCATTTGGTCGGGTGGTTGGCAGTGGCCAGCGGCACCCTTGATGCCGGTGAACTGCTGCAACGCGGCGACATGGTGGTCTTTGCCGATAACGGCGCGCCCATCGTGCTCGAAGCGAGTGGCAACAGCGATGCAGTCTTCGTGCTCGGCTCGGCCGTTCCACATCCGCACCCACTGCACCTTGGCTATTACTCGGTGCACACCACTGCACAAGCGCTCGCCATCGGTGAAGAGCGCATCCGCACGCTGGGGAAACAGATGCAGGCAGCAGGCGACCGCACGACTGCTTCCGGCACGACGCCGGTGTTCAAGTAAACGCGATGCTCAAGGGCATGCGGCACGACGCGCCTTTACTGCTGGCAATGAGTAAAGGCGTCATTGTTTGAAGGGACATCGGCACGTTTCCGACGCGGGGCTTCAATCGATGCTGTGTGGTGGTTGTCCCTGCGTCGGGTAACCCTGTGCCCATCAGACACCGTTTCACACTGACGTTGCGGACAGCAACGCTGATGCCTGCTTCTGCAAAGACTCTGCAGACATCGACTCCCGCCTTTTGATACATGCCAGGCGCCTCGAGCCGTTGATGCCGCTACCCGCCGTCGTCGGCGCTTGAACGACAACGTCTGGATCAAACGTTCCTTGGTCGGTTGATCGCGTCGCACCTCACCACAGGCAGGTCATCGCCACTGGGGTGCCAAGGGTCACGAGCGGCGCTGCGGCCTGACCACCGCTTCGGAAGCGCGTATATCAATGGGGTGTTGAAGGCACTGCGATAGCCCAAGTGCTTCGACTGCTACACCCGGTAAGCATCGACTAATCGGAGCACTTGGCGTCTATCGCGGTGTTTCCACATCAGCCTTACCGACAGCAGCAAAGCGATAAGCGGCCTCTGCTTCTGAAGTAATCATCCGTACGACCCCCTGCCATCCGACCTATTGACGACAGCTGTAGTCAGGCCTACGTTAGCGACATCTGTAGTCATGGGGCACGAGATGAGCGCTAAGACCATCGGGGACCAGGAGCTGGCCCTGCTGCAACACATCGAGGAACAACGGCACGCCAGTGTGGGCGAGGTCGCTGCCGCGTTCGGCGAGCCGCGTGGGCTGGCGCGCTCGACCGTGCTGACCATGATGGAGCGACTGCGCGCCAAAGGCTTTCTGCGCCGCAAGCAGGTGGACGGCATGTACCGCTACAGCGCCACCAGCGGGCAGGACGCGGTGGTGCGCACGGCGGTGGGGCAGTTCGTGGAAAACACCTTGCAGGGCTCGGTGTCGCCGTTCGTGGCGTGGATGTCGCAGCGCGCCGAGGTCAGCGATACCGAGCTGGCCGAACTCGAAGCATTGGTCGCCAAGCTGCAATCGCAGCGCAAGGAGAGCTGAGTCATGCAGAGCCTGTTCGAACTGGTGGTGCAGCGGCTGGCGATGACCAGCCTGCAATCGGCCGCGTTGGTGGCGGTGGTGTGGCTGCTGTGCAAGGCCATGCCGCGCTTGCCGGCGTCCACCCAATGCTGGCTGTGGTGGATGGTGGGGCTGCAGGCAGTGCTGGGCTTGTTTCTGGCACCGGTCGAGCTGGCGGTGTTGCCGGCCGCCGCACCGGTGGCGCAGGCAGTTGGGGACGCGGTCACGGCGCTGCCCAATGCATCGCCGTCGCTGTGGGTCCGCTGGGTGATGGCAGCCTGGTTGGCCGGTGTGCTGGTGATGCTGGCGCGCAGCGCAATGGCCTGGTGGATCAGCCGCCGTCAGGTGCAATCCACCGAGCCGTGTACCGATCGCGCACTGCTGGCGGCCCTGCAACTGGCCGCCGATGCGCACGGCTTGCGCCACGCACCGCCATTGCGCCTGAGCGCACACATCGATTCGCCGCAACTCATCGGCCTGTGGCGGCCGGTGCTGTTGTTGCCGTCGCGTCGCCTGGCCAGCATCAGCGACGATGAGCTGGACATGGCGCTGACCCACGAGCTGGTGCATCTACGTCGGAATGACTTGTTGTGGGGGCTGCTGCCGGCATTGGCGCAGCATCTGTTCTTCTTCCATCCGCTGCTGCATCTGGCCGCGCGCGAATACGCCATCGCCCGCGAAGCCGCCTGCGATGCGGCGGTGGTTGCCGGTCACGTGCGCTGCCGTCACGACTATGGCCGCCTGCTGGTCAGCCTTGGGGTCTCCGCAGCGCCGGTGGCTGGGGTGTCCAGTGCGTCGCCGAGTTTTCTGAGCCTCAAGCGCCGTTTGATCATGTTGCAAAACACCAACGCCACACCGGGCTGGGGCGCGCGTGCGCTGGTCGCGGTGGCGGTCCTGGGCGTGGCACCGCTGCGTCTGGTCGCCATGCCCGCGCCGCTGCCGTCGCCTTCGCTGCAGCCGGTCGTGGTCATCGCCAGCGCATCGCCGGCGATGTCGCACGGCACGCACAGTACCGATGGCGCTGCGCCACTGCAGCTGCAGGCCGCGCCTGCGGCACCGGCCGCACCTGCAGCACCGGCAAACGGCGTGTTGGCGGGTGTGCTGGATGCGCCGGGCGCGCAAGACACTTGGCAGATGGACACCACCGGCTGGGATGCCGACGCACAGCAAAGCGTACGCGACGCCATCGATGAGGCCACACGCAGCGCGAAGGCTGCCGAGGTGGAGGCACGGGCCGCCGCACAGCAAGCCATCGAAGCGAGCGATATGCATGCACAGATGCGCCAGGACGAGCTGCAGGCGGCGCAGGACGCATTGGTAGAAGCACGCGAGCAACTGGAGTCGCTCGGCCCCGAGCTGGAGCAGGCCAAGCAGGACGCGCAGCAGCAGGTGCGTGAAGCGGCGCAGCAGATCCGCGAGGTGGCGTTGCAACAACGCAACGCGCAATACGCCTATGTTGCCGCCGCCCGCCAGGCCGCCGAGTTGAGCCGCCATCAGGCCGAAGCGGACAAGGAAGCCGCACGCCAGGACCGCCTTAACGCCGCGCGTGCCCAACACTCCGCGGCCGGCACGGACCAAGACAACTAGAGACCTGCACCACAGCACAGCGCGCATTGCCATGGCAGTGCGCGGCAGTAGATCCAACGCGTAGCGCACGACCCAAGCGTGAGGTATGGCCTGCAGTCGCCAGGCGGGCGGCGCCGTGCCTGGAATGCATGGTGCTGGTGATCGTTGATTACTGATTACTGATTACTGATTACTGATTGCTCTGCGCCGGCGGCGGCCGGCATGTCAGCACCGCACAGCTTGCCGCCGTGCCTGACGACGGTACCAGCGGTTGGTCTGTCCACAGGCAGTGCAGGCGTTCCATCACCGCTCCATCCGATTGAGCGTTTCATCCAGCGCGACCACTGCAGTGATCGCGCACAGCACCAGACGCCGCACCCCACTCACGCGGGTCAGGCCACGCGCCCGCTCATCGACTCAGCACGTCTCGACGCAACCAGCGTCGGCAACGCCGTGGCCGTCTGTTCGCTGTTGCCCCATCCGCCTGACCGCTACCGGCCGGCGGCACCCACATCCCCAAGGAGATCGCACATGCATCAGATTACGTTCCCACAGCACCGTCTGCGCTGCGCCTTGCTGCTTGCTCTAGGCGCGCTCGCTGCGCCCATGCTGATGGCAGCACAGGCAGCACAGGCAGCACAGGCAGCACAGGCAGCACAGGCAGCACCGGCAGCAACAACAGCAACAACAGCAACAACAGCAACAACAGCAGCCAGAGCAACATTACCGGCAGTAGCAGCCAACGCAGCCCCGATGCCGTTACCGCCCGCACCGCCTGCGCCGGCCCATCGCGCTACGCCACGCGCTGCTTCGACCTTCGCGTCCGCTGCTGCGCCGGTCGCCCCTTCGGCGCCATCGGCCTCTGCCACGTCCGTGGCAACGCAAGCACCGGCCGCACCTGCACAGCCCGCGCATCCATACGCGCCTCTCGCTCCACCCACTGCGCCGATCTCTCCCGCAGTGATGCCCAGATCAACGCCTGCGCTTTCGACGCCACGCCTAAGGCACGTCGCATCCGGCGCGCGATCGACCAAAGCCACTTGCGGCAGCAACGCGCAGGACATCCCGGACGATGGCGATGCCTATGTGCTGCTGCAGGGCGAGCGCCATCTCATGCACGGCACCACCGACGATCTGCAGACCGCACATCGGTACACCAATGCCAATGGCTGGGTGCTGTGGTTCCGGGCCAACGGCGTGCAATACGTCGTGCGCGATCCGGGCCTGCTGCATCGGCTGCGCACCGGCTATGCACGCAGCCTGCAACTGCGCGCGGCCCAGGACAGTGTGCAAGCGCGTCAGCAAGCGCTTGCCGCGCAACTCGCCGCCGTCGCCGCTGGTACGCCTGGGTCTATGGCAACAGCGACGCAACCGGAGCAGGGCGCTACCGGCGATACGCAGGCGCTGGCGGAGCAGCAGCGCCTGTTGACGCAACAGCAGGCCGTGCTGGCTAGAAAGCAGGCCGGCGCCACGCGGCTCGCCACCCGCCAGGCACTGAGCATTCTGCGCGAAGCACTTGCCAGTGGCCGGGCAACGCGGGTGACTGGCTAGTAATGCGAACCGGCGTGGACGCAGCCTTGCTGTACAGCTGCGGTCTTCGACGACGTAAAGCGTATTGCTGCGGGCAGTGCATCACGCCTGCAACGCCACTGTTTACGGGCGGCACGAGTAAGGGCAAGCAGTGTTTGTTGGGCCACCAGCAACGACATGTGCAAGCAACGCCAACCCTGCATTCGCTTCGCCTCTGCAGCTCTGCAATCGGCGGCACCGCAATACGACGCGACGCGCAGCAGCGCATCACACGAAAGATTTGCCCAACCTCATCCACACAAGGAGATTCCCATGCTGCACCTAACCCCCGCATCGGCGCGCGCTGGCTTGATGACCCTCTTGGCGCTTGCGCTCAGCAGCGCGCTGACGCCATGTCTGGCCGCACCATCAGATGATCAGCCAGAAACTGCGCCGGCATACGGTACGCAAACACCGGTCATTGCATTGGCCCCGGTCGCTGCAATTGCCGCGACCGCGATGCCCACTGCGCCGCACGCACCGGCAGCGCCGGCGACATCCATGCGCACGCCGGCCAGCGACGTGACCACGTATGGCCATCTCACCCTGTCAGATCATCCCGACCAGGACGCGTACGTGCTGATCCAAGACGGCGAGGCGCTCATGCACGGCTCCACCGACGATCTGGCCCGCGCGCGTCGCCTGGCTGGCAGCACGGGCGCACTGCTGTGGTTTCGTAACGGTGGCAAGAGCTACGTGGTGCGCGATCCGGCCACCCTGCAGCGCATCCGCGTGCTGTACGCACCGGTCAGCCAGCTCGGCGAAGCCCAAGGTGCGCTGGGCGAGCGGCAGGGCCAGCTGGGCGAGCAGCAAGCGGCGTTGGGAATGCAGATGGCTGCCGTGGCGGCACGTGATGCGGCCGCTGCCGTTGCGCAGGCGCGTGCGTCGCTTGCACGCGACAGCGCTGCGGCGCGGCCGGCCACGTCCACGACGCAGCAGGCCAACGCCGCCAGGCAGCGCAGCACGCAGCAGCAGATCGAGGCATTGGCCACGCAACAGCAAGCGCTCGCTGCGCAGCAGGCCGATCTGGCCACGCAACAGGCCGCGGCAAGCGCGCGTGCAGACGGCCAGGCGCGGCACGCCATGCGTGAGGCCATCCGCAACGGCCTGGCAAGCCCTGTGACGCGTTGATCGCGATGGCCGCGGTTCGCCGATACTGCAGGGCATTGGCGGAAGTGCGAGCGGGCGATGACGTACCGGGTGGTGGTGTTGGGTGGCTATGGGCACTTCGGTGCGCGCATCGTGCGGGCGCTGGCCGCCTTGCCACACCTGCATGTCATTGCCGCCGGGCGCCATCCCGGCGCGATCGCTGCGACCTGGCCCGACGCCGCGCCTGGCCGTATTTCCGCATGCCGGCTGGATAGTACTGCCGACGATTTCGCCATGCGCCTGGCCGCTACCGCGGCCGATGTGGTGGTGCACACCGCCGGGCCATTCCAGGGCCAGGACTATGCGGTGGCGCGCAGCTGTCTGCAGGCCGGCATGCACTACATCGACCTGGCCGACGGCCGCGCGTTCGTGCGCGATTTTCCGGACGCGTTGCACGACCTGGCACAGCACGCTGGCCGCGTGGCGATCAGCGGTGCCAGCACCTTGCCCGCACTGTCCAGTGCAGTGATCGACGCATTGCTGCCGCGCTTGTCGACCCTGCACGCCATTGGCATGGTGATCGCGCCCGCACAGGGCACGCCGCTGGGGCTGGCCACCGTGCGTGCAGCGCTGTCGTACTGCGGCACGCCGTTTACGTGGTGGAGCGAGGGCCGTTGGCAGACCGTGGTGGGCTGGGCATCGCCGCAGCGGGTGCAGTTTGCACAGCTGGCACCGCGACTGGCATCGCCCTGCGATGTGCCCGATCACGACCTGCTGCCGCAGCGCTACCCCGGCGTGCGCAGCGTGCAATTCCGCGCCGCGCTGGAGGTACCGTTTCTGCAGCGCTGCCTGGCCGCGCTGGCCTGGTTACGCCAGCGCGGTGTGCCGGTGCCGATACCGCGTCTGGCGCCAGCGTTCGCACGCGCAGGGCGCTGGTTCGACCGCTTCGGCACCGACCTGGGCGGCATGCGCGTGGAGCTGGCCGGCGAGCGCGATGGACAGCCGCTCACCGTGCGTTGGGACCTCACCGCAGCGATGCTGCATGGCCCGGAAATCCCCTGTTTCGCCGCGATCCTGCTGGTGCGCAAACTTGCCGCGGGGCAGGTGCTGCCAAGCGGCGCCCACGCCTGCATGGGGCTGCTGACCCTGGCCGACTTCGAGCAGGAATTCGCCGCCTGGCAGATGCACACAGACGTGGTGGAGACGCGTCCGTAGGTGCGGGTGCGGTTGCACGCCACACAGTGAATCGTAGCGACAGCACGCCGCTGTGCGGCGGCGGTGCAGATCTGCACACATCCATGTAAGTCACGATCGCGTCATCGGCACGTGCAATTGCGGATGCGCTCTGGACGCCGCGTCTGCTTCCACCCGCACTTGTTGTGAAAGCAGACCGAGCGCGGGAATGCGTGGCACAGCCGCGCTATCGCATCTTCAGATCCATGGCTATCAGTGCAAACGCGTAATGCCGGACGTGCAAGAAATTGGCCGTTGCACTGCGTCTCGTAGAGCTGCTGACAAAAAACCATTGTGCTCATCACCAGCTGAGTGCAGCTGGTGCGCGGTGCACCACCCGTACATCCAGTTCTGAGCGCTTTCTCCAAATACACCATACGGCTGTTCGCTACGTTTTATCAGCCGCTCTCAGGCACCACCCACGGAGGACTGGCGAGATCGCACACCTCACTCCAATTCCGAATCCCCACTCCCGAATCCCAGCCCTCACACCTCCCGAAACGCCTCCATATCGGCAAACGTACAAAAGTGAAAGCGCGGGATCGTGATCTGGCCCGCTGCCGCAAGTCGCTTGAGCCAGTCACCCACTGCAGCGCGATAGGCAGCCTGCTCTGCGCTATCGAGCGTCTCGCACAGGTAGGCCAGCGAAAGATGAAACTGGAAGTTGATGTAGTCCGGGCGCTGTAAGCGGGTCAGCGTCATCAGTGCCTGGCGCGCAGTTTCCAGGCGCTGTGCGGTCTGTGCATCGGCAGGTTGCAGCGGGATGAGCAGATTGTCGTTGTTGCCGGTCTTTGCCGCAGCCGGATTCACCACAAAGCGGCACGCACCCAACGGCGCGGCAGTGCGTTGCGCCAGCCGCGCAAGAACATCGGCATTGATCTCGCTCAACGCCACATCGCGCGCCAAATCGCTTGGCCAGGGCCCGCGTGCGCGGTCGATTTCGTTGACCCCGCCCAGCAGGGTCACGTGATAACTGCTGGGCGGCAGCAGCGCGAACTTGTTCGCGAAGCGGTGCCCGGGCAGTTCGCGGTAGATGTCCAGCACGCGGTCGAAGCTGTCGTAGCCATCGCCCTGTTGTTCGAGGTGGCCAACGAAGGTATTGCCGGCAAATGCCATCGGCCGACGGGAGCGCAGGAACTTGCGCCCCACATCCGGCGGTGGCGCGGCGCTCAGTGCGGGCAGGGCGGAGCCCAGCAACGAGGCACCAGCGGCGGCTGCCACCAGGCGACGTCGGCTGATCCGTGTATCCAGCAATGAAACCATGCGGCCAATCCTTCAAGTTCAGGGTCAACCCACAACGTGCGCAATAAACCCGGCCACATCGCAGTGCGTTGGTGTGCGTCGATGACAGCTCCTGCGGCGCGCTGATGAACCGACAACTGCGCACAGCGCAGCACGGCAGCGAACTCGCAGGCTGCGCATCCGTCAGTGGTTAGGTCTGCAGAACGCTGGAAACCAGCGCTGCGGACGGAACCTCAACTGCACTGTAAGACCGCCGAAAAAAACGAATATGACAGCGCCCCACCTTTCACATCGAAAAGGCGGCCTTCTTCGCAAAGACGGCCAAGCGTTCGGGTCGCCGCTTTTGCGTGGCTTGAATGCCGAAACACCTCATCTTGCCCATCGCGCACACGCTGCGGAAAGACAGACCGCCGGCCATCGCACAACGATTCGTCGCACACCTGCGCATGCTGCTCGCTGCGCTCCGCAACAACGCGAAAGCAGCCGCACCGCGATGAGAAGTAACGGGGCAGGGCACTTTTGTCGCCGGATCGTGATCACCAGCGCACCGCATCACTGATATCCAGATCTGACCCGCCAGCACCGCCCGGGCTCGCCGCAGACCGCTACACCGACTCCATCAACGGAATCACGTCTCTGTCCTGTGCCTCCACCGCCACCAGCCGCTGCATCAACAACGACAACGTCACCACGTCCTGGTGGTTGTGCTCGGCCACGCGGCGCAGGTTGCGCGCGCTGCCGCCGCGTAGATAGCTCAGCCACGCGGCCGGGGCTTCGGAGCCGGGCAGATCGTCTTCGCGCACCACGCGCAGCAGCTGCCGCTCGATGGTGGACAGCTTGCAGTTCTCCCAGGTGCCGCGATACCGGCGGCGGGTAGGGAACAACAGATCCACATGATCCAATGCAGAAATCGGGTCGCCACGCCGCGCCAGCCGGTACCGCGTCTTCAACAGCGGCGCGTCGTAGCAGCGGCCGTTGTAGCTGGAGAGCACCGTCTGTGGCGTGAGCCAGGTGCAGAACAGCTCCAGCATGGCGCTCTCTGCGGCCATGGTGGACATCATCAGCTGGCGCACGCGCAGGCCGCTGCCTTGCGCGGCATCGGTGCACCACTGCGCAACCCCGATCATGAAGGCGCGCGTGCCGGTGCCGCCGGCCAGGCCGGTGGTTTCGGTGTCGAAGAACAGCACGTGCTCCGGCTGCAGCGCATCCTCGCGTTTGGCGAAGGCCAGCGAGAGCGGTTCGCATGGAATCGGCTGCGGCAGGAACGCTTCGATCAGATGCAATCCCGGTGCGATCTCGTCGCCGGGCAGGTGCCGATCGGTGGACGGCGTGCGCACCGGCGTGTGCGCCGACACCGCACGTTCGCGCAGGCCGATCATCTTGCGCAAGCCGGCGATATCGGTGCGTCGCTGCGGTGCCGGGTTGGATGTAGACACCGCAGGTGCTGCGCGCACAGCCGGCACGCGCGCGGCCGTATCGGCCGCCGCGCCTGCCGGCTTGTGACGCACATCGTGGTCCACCCAGGCAAACGCCGAGCTATCGCGCGCAGGTGCCGCAACCGGCTGCTGCAACGCGCGGCGTGCCATTGCCGGTGTGGTGTGCGGGGGACGCGGTGCACTGACAGCACTTCCGCTGCCGGGCTGCGCGCTTGGTGCAACAGTCTCGCGCGGCAAAGCGCGCGACGCAGAAGCAGCGGGACCCGGCGCAGGCTGGCGCTGCGCGCGTGTCGGCATCAGCGCCTCCTGCGTGCGCGGCGCAGGCGTCAGCCCACCGACCTGACGGCGTAGCAAACGCAGGCGGTCTGCGCTGACGCCGGCATCGCTGCCAGCCACCGGCATTGCCGGGGCACGCGTCGGCGCCGCCGCTGCATGCATAACAGGTGCGGCTTCCATGCGCACATCACCCGCAACAGCCGTATCACCGGTTAGCGGTTCAACCGCGCTGGAATGCAGTTCCGCCCCTCCACCGACACCATCGCCAGCCGTAGCAAGCGCAGGCACGGCATCAGCAGGCAAGGCATCAGCAGGCAAGGCATCAGCAGGCAAGGCATCGGCGCCACGCGCTGCATCGCCGTGTGCAACCGCCACCGGCTCGCGCACATCCGCGTGCCCCGCCTGCCGACGCAGCAAGCGCAGCCGGTCTGCACTCACCCTCATGCAAGCACGTCCAGCGCCAGGTCGTCGTCCACCTGGGTGGCATGCCGCAACGGCGCATTGGCATCGAACAACAGCGCAAGCACCGTCAGCGCCAGCGACTTGGGCGACTCGCCCTTGCCTTCTTCATGCGCAGCCAGCACCGGGCCCACGCAGGCCGGGCAGCCGGCCGTGCAATCGCAACCGCGCACCAGCTCGTCCGCGCGCTGCAGCAGCTCGGCCTGACGCAGCCAGAGTGGCTCGCTCAAGCCCACGCCGCCGGGAAAGTTGTCATACAGATACACCGTGGGCACGAACGCTTGCTGCAGTTCTACCGCGCCTTGCTCGCCTTCTTCCACACCGCGCAGTTGCCCGCGCCCGGTCTGGTCGGCCACCGCAAACCACGCGCCGTCGCCATTGCCCACTGCCTTTTGCAGGTCGCGCGCATCGGCCATCACCGCCACCGTGGCGACCACATGCAGCGCATACGCCGCACCCAGAAATCCATCCAGCGCATCCTGCTTGGACGCGAACGCCTTGCCCAAGGTGGCCTGCGGCAACTGCCACCACACCGCTGTGGTGTGCAGCTCCTGGTCGGGCAGATTGACCGGGCCGTAGCCGATGTTTTCATGCGTGTAATAGCGGATCTTTTTGTAGCCGGACACGCGCCGCACCACATGCACTTCGCCATGATGCGAGTCGCCGCGCCCGGCCACGCCGCCGTCAAAACGGTCCAGCACCTTCAACTTGGTGTAGTCGATGCTGTCGGTGTAGTAGTCCACATGCGTGCGCGTCACGTACGCCTTGCGGCCGTCCCAATCCAGCCGTTCCACCTGATACGGGGTGCTCTGTACCATGTGGATGGCGCCTTCGTACAAGGTGAGCGCAGCGGCGGAATAATCTACCTCGGCGATGATCTGCTGCTTGCCGTCGGTCTTGTCCACCACCACAAAATTGCCGTCGGCCACCGAGCGCAGGCTCACCGCATTGGCCGGGTAGCTGTCGGCAATCCATTCCCAGCGGTCGCCTTCCTGGTGGATCACTTCGCTCTCGGCCAATGCTTCCAGAAACACCAGCGGGTCGATCGGCCCGAACGGCTCGCTGGCAATGAACGGCAATTCGAACGCCGCGCAGCGGATGTGATCGAACAGGATCAGCGGTTGATCCGGTGCGATACGCGCATGTTCGGGCGAGGCATCGGCAAAGAAGTCCGGGTGGCGCACCACGTACTGGTCCAGCGGTTGCGAACTGGCCACCAGCACGCCCAACGCCGGTTGCTGGCGCCGCCCGGCGCGGCCAAAGCGCTGCCAGGTGGCCGCCACGCTGCCGGGGTAGCCATTGAGGATCACCACATCCAGCGCGCCGATATCCACGCCCAGTTCCAGCGCAGAGGTGGACACGATGCCGTCGATGTTGCCCGCGCGCATTGCCCGTTCCACCTCGCGCCGCTCGGTGGGCAGATATCCACCGCGATACGCACGGATACGCGCCGGTTTGCGCGGGTCGTGGTCGAAGATGTCCTTCAGGTATTTGGTCAGCACTTCCACCATCAAGCGCGTCTGCGCGAACACCAGCGTCTTCAAGCCGCTCTTGATCGCAATGCGCGCAATGCGGTTGCTCTGCGAGCGTGCCGACGCGCGCAGACCGAGATCGGCATTGACCACCGGCGGGTTCCACAACAGCACGTGCTTGTCGCCGGTGGGCGCGCCGGATTCGGTGATCGCATGCACCTGTTCTTCGATCAGGGCCTGCGCGTGCGCATGCGGGTTGCCGATGGTGGCCGAGCACAAAATAAACTGCGGGTTGGCACCGTAGAACGCGCAGATGCGCTTGAGCCGGCGCAGCACATTGGTGACATGGCTGCCGAACACACCGCGATAGGTGTGGATCTCATCGATCACCACATAGCGCAGGTTCTCGAAGAACTGCGCCCACTTGGTGTGATGCGGCAGGATCGCCTGATGCAGCATGTCCGGGTTGCTCACCACGATGTCGCCATGCAGGCGGATCGCCTGCCGCGCATCGCCGGGCGTATCGCCGTCGAAGGTAAAGGCTTTGACGCCCAGTTCGCCGGCGCGGTTCAACTCCAGCAGCTCGGCCACCTGGTCCTGCGCCAGCGCTTTGGTGGGGAACAGATACAGCGCCTTGGCGCCGGCGGTCATTGCCGCACTCACCACCGGCAGCGTGTAGCACAGCGATTTGCCCGACGCGGTGGGCGTCACGATCGCCACGTGCTCGCCGCGCTGCGTCGCCGCCCAGGCGTCGGCCTGGTGGCTGTAGAGCTGGCTGATGCCGCGCGCGTGCAAGGCATCGGCCAGCGCGCTGGGCACATCGTCGGGGATCGGCGCGTAACGGCCTTCGCGCCCGGGCAGGGTAAAGCTGCCGGTGATGCGGTCGTGGTAACGCCGTTCCAGGCGTTCGGTGAGCAGCGCGCCATCGCGGCTGGGCCGGCCATCGGTGGTGGCCAGCGCGCGTTCGGCGGTTTCGGTGCGGGGAGCAAGGGCAAACGGAGGCATACGGCGGCTCCCAAAGAGGGGCATGAGACAGGGGAGGTGTCTCAGGGTATGAGACCAGCGCGCAACCGCCCAGCCTGCCTCACTGAGCGGATTCAGCAACGGGTGCCGTGAGTGCCAGTGCGCTGTCGCTCTAAGCCCGCAACAAGTTCACATAGGCTTGGTAGCTGAAGCTCTGCCCGCGCGCGCGACCGGTCGTTTCCACCAGCACACCGATGTCCTGCAAGGTCGTGACGGCTGCGCGCGCGGTGGGATAGGAAACCTCCAGCGCTTGCTGGGCGCGGTCGACGGTGAGCTTGGGCATGGTGGGCAGCAACTCGTAGAGGCGTAGCGCTTGCAAGGTACTGCTGCCGGTACTCAGCACGCGCTTGCGATCGGCGGCGATCAAGGCGGCGATCGCCACAATGTTGCGCTGGGCCTGTTCGGCCGAGGCCTCCACAGCCTCCAGAAAGAACGCGACCCATGCTTCCCAATCGCCATGCGTGCGGATGGCTGACAGGTGCCGGTAGTAGTCGTTTTGCTTTGCTTTGAGGTAGCCGGACACATACAGCAACGGCTCTGGCAGCAACTGCCAGTCTTCCAATAGGGCCGCGATCAACAACCGCCCGATCCGGCCGTTGCCGTCCAGAAAAGGATGGATGGTTTCGAACTGCGCGTGCACCAACGCAATCCGTACCAGCGGTGGCAGCGTGGGCTGTGTGTCATGGATGAAACACTCCAAATCACCGAACACCTCGGCCAGACGATCGGCCGGCGGTGGCACGAATGCGGCATTCCCAGGCCGGGTGCCGCCGATCCAATTCTGACTGGTGCGCATGCTGCCCGGCAGTTTGTGGGCGCCACGCACGCCGGCCAATAGAATCCTGTGGGCCTCGGTCAGCAAGCGCAGCGAGATTGGCAGTCCTGTTGGCGCATGCAACTGCTCGCGGACGAACTTGAACGCCTGCAGGTAGTTGGTGACCTCTTCCACATCGTCTGGATTGGTCACCGCCAGCCCCGCCTCATCGTCGAAGACATCGGTCAGGGTGGCCTGCGTGCCTTCAAGTTGCGAAGTCAACAGCGCTTCTTGCCGAACAGCGCTGTAGATCAGCCACTCGCTCGACGCCACCAGGCCCGCCATCCCCGTCAGCCGTGCCAGTGCGACCTCTGCAAGGCGATTACGCTCCAGATACGCAGCCGAATCCAGCACAGGGGCAGCTGGTGGGAGCGGAGCCGGAACGAATGCCCGTACGGTCTCGTCATGCGTCTTGATGACGGCGTATGTGCCGGTGACACGTGTCATGCAAGGATCCTTTACTACCAATGCGGGCTATTAAAGGATGCCTTAATAAGCGGGCGCGTTGTGAAAAGGTTCTTTAGATAGCCCAGCAGTCAACGCGACAGGGCTACGGGGAGATTCCACGTCCTGATCAAGTCCATCGTCGTGGTCGTCCGGGCAGAGAGAGTGTGTCGGTCAGACCAGCGCGCAACCGCCCAGCCTGCCTCACTGAGCGGATTCAGCAAGCGGGTATCCTGTTGCCCCCACCGCGTCACGCCGACGCTGCACGCTGCTGGGCGCCCTCCCCCTCGAAGACCCGCCGTGCCCGTGCCCCCCCGCGCCATTGCCCCGCACTACAAAACCCCTGCTGCCCGCCGTGCCGATGTGATCGTGCATGCCGCCGGCCTGTTCCTGTCCATCGTCGGCGGCATCTGGATGGTGTGGCGCGCCCACGCCAACCAGACCATGTTGCTGGCCACCTGCGTGTATGCGCTGGGCCTGCTGACCATGTTCGCCTGCTCGGCGGCGTACAACTTCGCCCCGCCGCTGCGCCAACCGATGCTGCGCAAGTTCGACCATGCCGGCATCTTCGTGATGATTGCCGGCTCGTACACGCCGTTCTTTCTGGTCGCGCTCGATGGCAGCTGGCGCTGGGCCATGATCCTGACGGTCTGGAGCGTGGCCTTGTTCGGCGTGTTCGCCAAGCTCTGCCTGCCCGGCATCGCCAAGGGCTTCTGGGTGGCGATCTACCTGCTGCTGGGCTGGGCCGGGATCGTGGTGGTCGACCAGATGATCGCCGGCCTGGACAGCGCCGTGCTCTGGCTCATCGTTGCCGGCGGCGCGTTCTACACCGTGGGTGTGACGTTCTACGTGCGCAAATCCTTGGTCTACAACCGCGCCATCTGGCACGCCCACGTGCTGGGCGGCGCGTTGTCGCACTGGTATGCGATCTGGCTGTGCCTGCGCCCGTTGGGTGGGGTGTAGCGTGCTGTCGATGTCGTCGACCAGTCGCGTCTGCCTGCCTGCTCGATAGCATCGACATGTCATGGATCTGTCGATCGCCTTACGACGTCGGCTTCCAATCAGAGCGCGCAGGGACCAGTGCAAGGGTTCGCTGCAGGAAGCCATCAGGCCAACCAGGGCCACGGGCCAGAGGATGCGCAACGAACCGATCAACAACAGCGACGTCCTTGTAAGCGTTGAGGAAACACACCAGGTCTGGATTGGCGCACTGGAGCGCACCCGGGCGCGATCCGACGTCAGGCCTGCATGGCCGAACGCCGGTCCGCGCAAGCGCCAGCTCACTGCAGCGCTACAGCAAGGATGCCGGCGTGGTGCGAGCACCACCACCACGCCGTCACCCCAACCAGCAACACAGCCGCGCGCGGTTGCATCTGCGCACTCAGCGCAACAGAGCATAGCCGGCAGGCGCTCCCAACCCCTGCCGCATCCCATCACCTCACTACGCGTGGTGCCAACAGATCGCTCAATCCCACACGGTGCAGCATCTCTGCACGCAGGCGATCGAGTACGCCAAAGCCCACATCGGCGCCATCACCGGCCGGGTCGATATGCACGCGGAAGGGGCGCTTGCCGAATGACGTATCTACCACCCGCACGATGGCCTGAGCCACCTCGGCCACGTCTGCATCCTCCGGCACGATCCGCGCAAACGCCTGCTGCACCTGTTCGCCAAACCCTGCATACGGGCCTGCCTCGTACGCAGCTGCGCGTGCGGCATCATCCGGGGCACCGGCACGGGCAAAGTGATTGGTGCCCTTGGTGAAGGCACCGGGCACGATGATCGAGGTCTCGATGCCCCAGCGCGCCAGCTCGCGCGCGTACTGCACCGCCAGCGCATCCATCGCCGCCTTCGCCGCGAAGTAGGGCGCCAGATACGGTGGCGTGCCGCCTGCCGAGCTGCTGCTGGACACCCACACCAGCAGGCCTTGCTGCTGTGCTCGCAACTGCGGCAACGCCGCGCGGTTCACCCGCTGCGTCCCCAGCACATTGATGTCGTAGACCTGCGCCAGCTGCTCGGCAGTGAACGCTTCGGCCGGGCCGAACACCATGTGCCCGGCATTGTGCACCACCACGTCCAACCCGCCTGCGTTGGCCACGATGGAAGCCACCGCCGCGTCGGCCGACGCCTGCGATTGCACGTCCAGCTCGACGGCATGCAAGGCCAGCTGCCGCGTACCTGCCAAGTCGGCGATCTCCTGCGCAACACCGGCATTGCGGCCGGCGGTATCGCGCATGGAGGCGTAGACGGTGTGGCCGGCGGCCGCCAGCGCTTCGGCAGTCAGTCGTCCGAATCCACTGGACGCGCCAGTGACCAGAATGCGTTTGCTCATGTCATTGCTCCTTGATGGGAAAGCCAGCAGCGTGCGCAATGCGGCGTGCCATAGCGGGTCAGACCATGCCGCCGTTGGCGCGCAGCACCTGCCCATTGATCCAGCCGCCATCGGGGCCAGCCAAAAACGCCACCGCCGCAGCGATATCTTCCGGACTGCCAAGGCGTTCCAACGGGTTGGCTTTGGACAAGCGTTCGATCAGCTCCGGCGGTTTGCCGTCCAGGAACAGCGCCGTGGCCGTGGGCCCCGGCGCCACCGCGTTGACGGTGATCGCGCGGCCGCGCAATTCCTTGGACAAGATCGCCGTCAGCGTTTCTACCGCCGCCTTGGTGGCTGCATACACACCGTAGGTTTCCAGCTTCAGCCCCACCACGCTGGTGGATAGATTGATGATGCGGCCGCCATCGCGCAGCCGCCGTGCGGCCTGGCGTAGCGTGTTGAAAGTGCCTTTCAAATTGATCGCGATGTGCTTGTCGAACAACGCGTCGTCGCTGTCTGACAGCGTGGCCAACTGCATGATGCCGGCGTTGTTGACCAGCACATCCACACCGCCAAAAGCGGACTCGGCCGAATCGAATAGGCCCGCCACCGCGGCCGCGTCGCTGACATCGGCCTGCGCGGTGATGGCATGGCCGCCGGCCGCCTCGATGCTGTGCGCCAGTTGTTCGGCATCGGCGGCGTGGCCGGCATAGTTGATTACCACGGTGAAACCATCGCCGGCCAGGCGCTGGGCAATGGCGGCGCCAATACCGCGTGAGGCACCGGTAACCAACGCGACCTTGTGTTGCTGCGTCATGGGAAGTTCTCCGTCAAAGCCGCGGGCTGCGGCGTTGCGAAACTATCCAACGCTATGACACGGCGATAATCACACTAGAATGCACAGCACTGTTTCCAGCGCCCGAACAGTGGGCAGAGGGTGCAATGGATCGGTTCGCTGCCATGCGCTTGTTTGTGCGCATCGTGGAGCGGCGCAGCTTCACCGCGGCCGCCAACGACATGGACATTCCGCGCTCCACCGCCACCAAGGTCATCGCCGAGATGGAAGCGCGTCTGGGCGTGCGCCTGTTACAACGCACCACGCGGGTGGTGCGGCCAACGCTCGATGGCGAGCTCTTCCATCAACGCTGCGTGCGCATCCTCGACGACGTCGACGATGCCGAAGGCGGCTTCCGTGGTGTGGCACCCAAAGGGCTGCTGCGGGTGGAGGTGCAGGGCACGCTGGCGCGTCACTTTTTGCTGCCCGGGATGCCGGCGTTCTTTGCGCAATACCCACAGATCCAGCTGGCGATGAGCGAGAGCGACCGCTGGGTGGATCGGGTGGAGGAAGGCATCGACTGCGTGCTGCGCTACGGCCCGCTGCGCGACAGCGAACTGGTCGCGCGTCGCGTTGCCATGCTCGAACGCCTGACCTGTGCCACGCCGGAGTACCTGCAGCGTTTCGGCACGCCCACGCAGCTCGATGCGCTGCACGCGCACCGCATGGTTGGCCTGCGCTCCATCACCACCGGCGTGATCACCCCGCTGGAGTTTCAGACCGCGCAAGGACTGCGCACGTTCGCGCCGCCCAGCCTGTTCACCGTCACCGGCACAGAGAGTTATCTGGCCGGCATCCGCCTGGGCCTGGGGATTGCACAGGTGCCGCGCTTCCATGTGGCCCACGACCTGCAACAGGGCACGCTGGTGGAAATCCTGCGCGATACACCGCCACCGTCCAACCCGGTGTCGCTGCTGTATTCCCGCGCCCGCCAACTGTCGCCACGGGTGCGTGTGTTTCTGGACTGGGCCGCTGGCGAGTTTGCCAAACATGCAGGCGTGGCCCAGCCGATCGGGTAGGCACGCCTGCGGTGCCCCGTATTGCGGATACAGCGCGGCGGCGATCGCATGATCGATCGAATCCTCGGTATCGCGTGCGTTCCGCGCGTGCTGCCGCAACGTGCACATCAGCACATCACTAATAGCCACCCGCAACGCTTGTGCATGGCGCACCGAAACGCTGCAGGCATCGCTGGTGCGCTGCATCGTCATCGCATCGGTGCTGCGCCTGCGGTCATGCCTCACCGCACCGGCACCCGCATACCCATGCCATATGCCGGCAATCGCGCTTCCACCGGTGCGCGCCGTTGCACCCACATATCGCCCATCATCCGGTCCAGCCCGCGGTCCAGGCCGGTGACCATGCCTGCGCCGGGAGTGAAGGTGAGTTCGCCGAAATACACCTGCCCCTGCTGGATGTACCAATCCACGCGCACGTAATCGAAGTCGCTCGCCAGCACCTTACTCAATTCCAGCGCCTGCTCCAGCAGCGCCGGTGCGCACGGCGGTGAGCGGCCGTCGTCGCGGATGCGGTGGAACGGCGTGTGCAGGTTGTCGACAAAGAACGTCATCGACAGCTTGGGCGTGTCGAAGCGGCCGTAGATCACCTGCAGCACGTACTGAAACCGGCCATCCGGCTGCCGGAACATATGGAACTTGTAATCCACCGGCACCTGCTGCGCGTCGCCGATGTACTGCTCCACCAGAATGCGCGGCGGGATGTTGTGGTAATGGATCTCGCGCTCCATGTCGGAGAAGTCGGTGCGCAGCCAGTCCTTGCAGCGCGCCACGATGCGCTGCCGCTGCGCCGCGTCCGGTTCATCGCGCACCACTTCCACCATGCTCGCGCCGTGATTGGCCTTGATCACCGTCTGCTCCCAGCGCGGCAGGCGCAGCAGATCGTCGGGGTTGGCGCTGTCCAGCAGCATCGGAATCAGATGCGCCTGGCCGATCCGCGCCGCCACATATGGCCGCACCGCCACCTTGTCTGCCAGGCGCTGATACAGCGGGTAATCGCCGTGCACGCATTTGCGGTACAGCACTTTTTCGTTGAAGCAGGTGGGGTGGTACAGATTGGGCAGCCGCCCGAACGTGTTCAAGAAATACAGCCGGTCCTGATGCCGCCAGGGCAGCGTCCGCACCAGGCGGCGCGCGCTTTTACGCAACAGGCGCTTGAGGGTGAGGCTGTCTGGCCGGGGCGCGGGTGGCAGGCGCGTCGGCGGGGCATTGCCAAATGGCGTTGCCACGCTGGGGAAAAACCCGGCCCACGCATGCCCTGCAGCACCTCGCGTCCCCATAGGCTGCGTCTGCAAACCCAGTCCCTGATCGATCATGACGACTCTCCTTTCCGGCTATAAATGTGCGTTCCGTCACACAAGTGTGTGATGTAGAGCACGGTATAACGGGAAAGTGAGACGAGGATGGCAAAACGTCTCAATCGGCCTGATTACGCAAAGGCGCAGGCGCTTTACGCCTAAAAACACCCCGCCAACCGGGCAACCGGGCGCGACCGTTGTGCAGTGCAAAAACGATTCGGGCGGGCCGTGCTGTGCCTGCGGTCGGCGCTGTGAGCGGGCGTTGGCTGGTTGGGCACTTGCCGCCCACGCCAGGCCGAGGGCATCTGCCACGGCCATACCAACGCGTAGGGATGCGGCGCTTGCCGCGACCTTTGCGGCGCCAGCGCAGGCGAGACAGACAACCGATCCACGCGTCATCGAGGCGAGTCACTGCCCGCAGCGGCCGCGCGTCTCTCCGGCGTACGCTAGGCCCTCAGCCGCCGGCCACCGGGAGTCTTTCGACCATGACGATCACCATCACCGCGTTCGAGCGCTCGCCCGACGGCGGCAAGGGGCTGGTGCGCGACACCCGTGTGCGTTGGGCGTTGGAAGAAGTGGGCCAACCCTACGCGGTGCGCCTGCTACCGTTCCGTGCGATCAAGGAACCGGCGCACCTGGCCATCCACCCGTTCGGCCAGATCCCCACCTTCGAGCAGGATGGCTTGGCCTTGTTCGAAACCGGCGCCATCGTGCTGCACATCGCCCAGCACCATGCTGGCTTGCTGTCGCACGACGACAACGCCCGTGCCCGTGCCATCGCCTGGATGTTTGCCGCCCTCAACACCGTCGAGCCGCCGATGCTGGAACTGGGCAACGCCCTGCTGCTGGAAGCTGACAAACCGTGGATGGCAGAACGCTTGCCGCTGCTGCAAAAACGCATCAACCGCCGCCTGCAGCATCTGAGCGCCCACCTTGGCGACCGCACCTGGCTGGAAGGCGACTTCAGCGCCGGCGACCTGCTGATGATCTCCGTGCTCATCCGCATCAAACTCACCGGCCTGCTGGACGCCTTCCCCAACCTGCAGGCCTACGTCGCGCGTGGCGAAAGCCGGCCGGCGTATCAACGCGCGTTTGCCGCGCAATGGGCCATCAATGGCGACGGTGGCGCACCGGCCTGATCGCAAGCAGCGTGGCTGCATCGGTCTTGACCACGCAATCGCTGCACCCCAAGGTGCGCATTCGTCAGTAACGCGCAATGGCGGCGATGACCGGCACTGCCGTCGTCACCGCATCCACAAGGAGAGTGAGATGAAACCGACCAGCCTGTTGTTCGCGGCAATCGTTGCAGTGGCCTTGGCCGGCTGCGCACGCGCACAGCAACATACGCAAGCCGATGCCGCATCAACCGCCAGTGCGCCCGGCCGCAACGCACCCGCGGCCAACCGCACTGCCGCATCAAACAACCCAACACCAGCAGCGGTAGCCCATCCAGCTGCAACCGGCGCCGACACAGCGCAGTACCTGTGCGAGCGCGGCGCACACGCCTGCCCAATCAGCAGCCCGTTGGTGGCCAACTCCCAGGCAGAAGCGCAGTGGCTGCTGACCCATGGCTACCCCTCGCACGCCGAACGCGCGCGACTGGACCGCCTGGACCTGGCCCAGCTAAAGGCCGAATCGCAAGCAGGCAACAAAGCCGCAACGGTGCTCTACGGCACTAGGACCGCAGTGAGCGGCCGCTTCTACCCAGGCCTGGCGATCTTGAGCAAGGCCGCAGCTACCGGAAACCTGTACGCCTACTACGGCCTGGCCGAGGTCTACGCCAGCGACACCGAGCACAAAAACCTGGTGGATAGCGCGGCATATCTGCGCCTGGCCTACCTGTTGGGCGATGGCAAGGCGTCGTCGGCCATCGCCGCGAAAGGGCTGAGCAGCATCGAAAACATCGCCGCAGACGAGCGCGCCGCAGGGCTGTACCAGACTTACGCCAAGAACCGGCAACCGTCTCCGCGGCCGCTGCAATAAGCCTCCCTCTCTGCGGTCAGTCTGAGGAGATGAGGAGTCATCAACCCGGCGACGGAGACGAGCGAAAGGTAATTAGGCATCGCCCGACATCTCATCCGTCACACAGTGGGTGATCAACCGTACCTATGCATGAGCAGACTCCACGCTCTCGCCGGGAGATGAGCCGAGTGAGGCACCAAATTCGAGCGGCGCGTCATGGCGTCATCGTAAACGCCACGCAAGACAGCAACCCAAGCGCCACCCACCAAGCACAAGGACCGTCGATGAAGCCCTGGGCCGCACTCTTGATTGCCACCGCTCTGCTTTGCAGCAGCCCCGTCATCGCAGCCGGCAGGTTGCACGTGCAGCTCAGGCAACCTGCACAGAGTGCGCAGTTGCCCGAACAAGCGATGCGTCTGCAAGTCATCGCCCAGAACGATGGCGACCAGGCGGTGGAGCTACTCGATCAAAGTTTCCCGCGCTTGAACAGGCAGGGGTTGATGATGAACAACGTGCTGAGCCTGCGCGATGCCAGCGGCAGCGAGGCGCCGTACTACGGCATCTACGTCAATCTGGAAAATGCACCGAAAGATGATTACGTCATCATCGCGCCAGGCCAGCGCCTGGTCATCACAGTGGACCTGCAACGCAACTACAGACTCACGCCTGGGCAAACCTACACCGTGAGCCTGCGTAGCCCGGTGCTGCATTTGAACAGGCCACGATCAGCCTTCGCGGATGCGTCTCGCGATTCGCTACGCGCAGCTTGGCAGCAAGCGACTGCCAACACAGTTCACATAGACGCTGCGTATCTAGCCCCCAGCAAGGCATCCGGCGTACCCGCACGGCCTTAGGTCGTATCAACGCGACCTATTCACGCCTTGGTAGCAAACACCCGCTCACCCACCGCCCGCGCGGTGGCAAAGTGCGATTGCGGGAATGCAGGGTCCGGCACTGTCAGTAACTCCGTGGTGCGCACTGGCGCGCCGCAAAAATCGAAGATGCCGTGATTGATCTGAGTCTTCATCGCGCCGAAGTAGCCGTGCCGCGCATAGGTGCGCTCGTCCGCACCGCCGATCGCCACCACATGCACGCCAAGACGCCCCAGCTTCTTGACGATCTTGCCGTTAGCGTCTTCATCAAACGCCCAGCCCAGCGTAAACACGCGGTCGATCCAGCCCTTGAGCAGCGCTGGAAACGACCACCAGTAAATCGGGAACACCAGCACTAATGCATCCGCGCGATCCAGCCGCGCCTGCTCGGCCGCCACATCGGGCGGCGCTCCGGCCTGCCCCGAAAACAGCGCTACATCGGCCGGCGTAAAGCGCGGGTCGAAGCCTTCCTGCGCCAGGTCCGCCACTTCAAATGTATGCGCCTCGCCTGAGGCCAGCAGCGCTTCGCCAATCTGCGCGGCCACCGCGTGTGTGTGCGAGCGCTGCTCGGGATGGGCAACAACGATAAGGGCATGCATCAGCTGGCTGGCTCCAAAAGAGAGAGAGGTTGTAGAAGGTGATCGCCGCTGCCGGTGAGTACGCACGCGACAGCGCATCCATCGCGTTGCGGTAGCGCTCGTCATGGCGAAACGTCGTACCGACTGCTGTGGCAGCAGGGCACACGGCACGTGCTAACGGCGCAACACGCCGGCATGCCTAGTCAATGAATCTGCAGCGCTGCAATCTTGCCGCCCACCAGCCGAAACACGTGCTCCAGCTGCAGCGGGCTCTGCGGGAAATCGCCGGACACCTGCGCGGTGATGCGCACATGCTCGCCCTGGGTGTGCACGCCAAGCGGCACCGCGCAATACGGCGTGATGGCCTGCG
Source organism: Xanthomonas sp. WCS2018Noco2-27 (assembly GCF_031843525.1). Taxonomy (NCBI): domain Bacteria; kingdom Pseudomonadati; phylum Pseudomonadota; class Gammaproteobacteria; order Lysobacterales; family Lysobacteraceae; genus Xanthomonas; species Xanthomonas sp. WCS2018Noco2-27. The sequence continues at coordinate 70,916 of NZ_JAVTIK010000019.1, forward strand.
TCTGTGCCAGCCACGCCGAAATGGCGACAGCGCCACGATGCTCGCGTCGCTCATCGTGCACCACCGCATCAATGGCAAGGTGCGGCAACAGCACGGTGACATCGCCGGCGTTGCTGGCGGCAAAGAAGCAGGCAATGGCGTGGGGCAGGGCAGGCGACATGGTAGCGATGTCCGGTGTAAAGGGGGTATGCCATGATCGGCAGCGGCATCACCTGCCGCAAGAACGCACGCAAAGGTAAGTCACGCACCCATGGGAAAGCCGCACACCCCAGACACCGCCGCATGCGATGTCGAAGCCCTGCTCAAACTCATCGAAGGTCGCTGGAAACTGCTGCTGCTGTTCCACCTGTTCGACGGCAAAGTGCAGCGCTACTCGGATCTGGAACGACTGATTCCCGCCATCTCGCAAAAGATGCTGGCCCAACAACTACGCCAGCTAGAACGCGATGGCTTGGTGCTACGCACCGTCTACCCACAGGTACCGCCGCAGGTGGATTACCGCCTCACGCCATGGGGCCAGGCCCTGTGCCCCGCACTGGATGCAATGCTTACCTGGGGCGACGCGCGGCAGCTGTCGGCCGAATCGTTGTTGCTGTGATACGTTGGCACAATACTGTGGCACGCGAACCTTTAAAACATCGGGCACACAGTAGCGCGCATACAGATAGATAACTGGCCCAGACAACGGCGACAAGTGAGTATGCCTGGGGATAACTCGATTATGTTATTAGATTTTAAGCTAGATCTTCATTGATCTTCTACGTCTGCGGATGACGCCAACCATGATGCCATTATTAATGGCATCAGAAGCGGCGAGCTCTCCGCTGGATATTGATAGAAATAAAGACTCACAAAGTGAAAGTGAACACGAGAGAGCGAAAAAACAAAAGGCTACCTTGTATTCGTTAGAATTGGCGTGGAAAAAAGACGTAATTATCAATATAAAAATGCAGGAGGATAAGGTTGCTGCTGATCTATAAAGTGATTCAATTAGAACCTTATATCTGTGCGCGTCGCTTTGATTTTCCGCTGGAACTCCATTGCCAAGTGATGCGACAAATCTTGGGAATATAATTGCAACCCAAATACCAAAAACCGTTACCACAACACCGGCTGCACCTATTAGGGCGACAACTAAGTCCACATAGTTCGGTGGTGGACTTTCTCTGATTCCTGCGGCCAACGATATAGAGCATAGAAACGCGATTGCACTAGCTCTATACGCTAAAAATCCTATCCTTGCTCTCATTTTTGAGCTTCCCTAATTAATCGATCTATATCTAAGGAAAGTTGATTGGCCAAGTCCGCAGTGTCAATTATGCCGCCCACCGTCCGCCTGACCGTAATAGTGCTTTTTTCTCGCGCGTAGCTTCCGCTCAGCCAGTATATCTTGCCAGCGCTCTTAGCCATAATAAAACCAACGTCCTCCCAGCTATTTTCCTCGATCTTATCAAGACATCCATCGATAACCATATTTAGCTCTTCCTCACCAAGCCGTGTCTTGTAGCTATATTCGAACTTAATTCCGGCTTTTAAGCGATTGTTTTGAGATAGCCCTAAGAATTTCCTCGCACCGTCAAAAAATGGTTTGTGTTCCGCGACCTTTGGATAAACAATTGTCCTTCTTATAATCTTCCTTATGTTTGAGCATTGCTGCCTAAGCCAATCTATACTGCCTGGCCGTCTCATGAGCTGATACTTGAACACCGGTGTGTGATCGGTGCTCGGAGTATCTCCTTCCGGGGCATACCCAACGAGGCGGTCGCCATCGGTTGGGTCATAGTGGCAATATGAAGACTCGCGCTCTAAAAACCCAAGAACATATCTGGCGAAAGGTTTTGATCCATTGAGCCTGTTCTCAAAGCGCAAATTGATTAAGTGCTCGTCTTTTGGGCTGACAACAAAATATGCTGCATAGCCTGGAAGAGAGCCGGGCTGAATTCTTAGATTCGATACATCCGCCGTACCTATTGCTGCGGTCATCTCCAAAGTTTGAAGCTCGTCTTCCGAGTTGCTAGATTCATTCCATAGCGCTATTAGCTTCTTGTCTGTTCCGGGAATGGCTCTGATATCAAAACAGAAAGTCCTTAGAAAAGGTTCATCTTCGTTAGGTTCGAATGTTGTTGTCTCGCCTACGGATGCTAGCCCAGCAACCCAGTTAGAGACATCTTCAAATATTTCACTTGATTTTCCGAAGTTTTTTAGCTCAGGTTTTTCAGATATGTACGTGCAACTAGTAATTTGATAAAGGCTAATGGTAACGGTCTCTGCCATATTTTTTCCGGTATTTTAATGAAATTAATTTGACAGCTGATAATAATCTTTTGATAAAAAGGGAAGGCATATTTAATCGTCTGTCCTGACGCTGCTACTACGTATTCGCAGTAGTAAGCAGCCTTTCCTAGCTAGTATCTATTCGCTTTATTGCTCGCCAAGGCCCGTGCGCATGGTCCAGCTTTTTAACTTCTGCAGTGCCCCGGACTGGTAGCACGATGATGGAATCTGATAAAGGAAGGTGTCTTTGGTGTTTCGCTTCGATGTTCAGGGTCATCTAGTCGATGCCTTAGCAACAACGCACCACGGCAAGATACAAATGCGTGTGGCTTTGCTCATGGTCGAGTGCATGCCCTGGATGCACTCGACCATGCACAGAGCAGCCAGTGGCAGCGCGAAACTGAGCACAGTGGTGATCCTGTCCACGATGTTCCCCCTTACTTACCGATCGTAGCCCATGCGCTGTAGACACGGGTGGTTCAGTCCGCTTTCTACGGGGGTGCTTTTATCTGGATGCGTTTCGCAAGGCGCCTAAGAATGCTGCTATGGGGCGTTGCCCAAATCATTGAGCACATCATCCACCTGCTCAGCCAAGTGCTGCAGGCAATGAGCCCATTGCTGCAGTGGAATCGTCGGCGCCCCTAACGCGCTTTCGTCGCGCGAACGCGGTGTGGCCAAGGTAGCGAGCAGGCGCAGTTGATCGCGTATGCGCAGCAGGTGGTATTGCGTGCCTTCGGACATCCAGTAGCCGGGTTCGTCGTGCATGGCGCATCTCCTTGGCCTGGGACGACTCCCGCTGCACAACGCAGCGGGATGCCGGGAGGCTAGAAACCGCACACAGCCGGCGGGCTTATTCCCCTTGCGGGTGTTGTATTCGCCGCCCTCCCGGCGCAGAAACGCCGAGCCATGCCAAATCTTTCGATCAGGCATAAAAAACCACCAGGGTGTCGGAGGTGGGTGCCGCTGTGTGTGGAGTTTCTAGGCTCCGTGTCGGAGTGTGCGGGTGACGGTTGGCAGGGTCAAGCGTGCTGTCTGGCGAGGTCTCCTCACCCGCCATGGTCACTGCTTATCGGTGCTTACTCGCGCCTGCTCTAGGGTTGCCAGAGATGCTTATGAGCTCAAACATTCGATAGGCCGTGGTGACCTGAAGCGCTACCGTGTGTGCACGCCTTGGCTCGGCTCACTTATCTCCCGCGCCAGCTCCTGCTGTTGGGCGAGTGCTCGTTCCTGGGCGATGGTCTGATTGGCGGCCAGCAGCTTCTGGTCAGACTGTTCGACCGGCGTACGGATCGCCTGATCGATGTCCACATGCACGCGCTTGTGCGCAGGGTCATCCAACCGCCCCTCCACTGCAAACACGTTGCCCGTCTTGCCCATCACCACATGGTCCACGCGGCTCAGCACGCTGTCTGCCAGCGACCGGTCGCCGGCACCCGGATAGGCGTCGCGGTTGTCCTTGCATACGGCCAACAGACTGCGGCTAACGCGCTCGCTCATCTCATCGTAGGGCTTGCCCACTCCTTCATCGATCTTGCGCACGCCATTGCGGATCTGCTCCAGCATGGTGTGGTCGGGGTGTGCGGGATCGTCTGGGCCACGCGGGCCGGCTGCCGCAGGTGTGCTGGGTACCACGGGCACATAGGTGTGGTCCTGCGCCGGACGCACGCTGCCATCTTGGGTGTGATCGAAATGGTGCAAGGTGGGCGGCGCGGTGCTGCTGTCGTGATACGGAAACGGCGTCTTGTTTGCGCCTCGGTCCAGGCCTTCGTTCTCGATAAGGTGTTCCTTCAAGCCCAACGCCGCCATATCGATAGTCACCTTCGGGCGAGCACCTTGATACAGCACGTTCGCCTTGTCTTCGGCCTGCAGGATTTGCTCCACGGCCCAAGTGCCGTAGTAGTTGGGGTAGTCCGCAGTGGGCTGCAGTTGCCCAGCTTGATTGCGGTGCTCGCCAATACCCACCGGGCGTTGACCTGGCTGTGCGTAAAGCTGCGAGGGCCGGTCGAAGTAGTGCTGCCCCATCGCTGCAATATTGCCTGGCGATTGGGAGAGAGTTCCGTCTTGATTGAACGCGAGCCCAGGTTTTGGTAACGCTTTAGTCGAAATTGACGTCTTATCCTGCTCAATGAAATCAAGATTCCTGTCGAGTTTCGTCGCCAGCATGGCATCCAAACTATTTGCAGCTGGGTTGACCTGCTTCTCGCGACTCAACAACGCATTCCAACCAGAAATCTCTGCCTTTGCCTCATCCTCCCTCCCCGCCTGGATATACGCCCTGAGTTCATCGGTGTAATCGTGAACAGGTCCTCTTATCTTCGATTGCTTCTCAACTTGTGCTAGAAAAAGTGCGGTCGCCTGCTGCTTGGAAGAATGATTGAAACTATGTTGTATCTCATGGCCCAATACGAAAGTCATATCCTGCGGATTGAATCTTCCGGATGGACTTGCAGCTGAAAAGGACTGCAATCCAACGGGTGGCAAATTCATCAGTTTTCGGTTGCCATCGTATGTTCCACCAGCAGCCACACCTGGGCCGACAAAACCGAAGCCCTCAAGATTTGCTCTTTGCGGCTTTTGCGTGTCCGTTAAATCAATAGTGGTGGCAGCCCTCTTCACCTCATCCGCAAGAGCAGGAGAGCCATTGATAGTCGCTTGCAGATTGTTGACCATGTCTTGAGTGACTGGCTGCCTGTTCCCCGCTGCATCTGGATAGGTACTGTGTGCAAACGCAACGGACATCTGCTGCACCTGCAACGTAGCTTTCAGGTCTTGGCTTGCCACCATGCCAGTTGGTTGAAGGCTTGATGCCGGAAGAGTGATGACGCCACTTTGGATATCGTAAGTTCCAGCTAAATTGGGCGGACTACTGCTTGAAGCCTGTACAGCAAAGCCACGCAGCGCCCCGGCTTGGGCCTGCTTATCCAGCTGACTCAACAAGTCGGCATCTGCCTTGAGCACGTCACGTAGTTGCGCAGCCTGATCAGGACTTATACCCGGCTGAGCGGAGAACTGGGAGAGCGCGGCTTCGAGCTGAGGGCTGTGACGTGCCATGAGAGGTTTCTCCTTAGCGTCTTACCGGCCATTCAAGGTGCTGATGGATTTAACGCATAACTGATTTGGAGAACTCTCAGCAGCACTCAGTGGAACGATAGAAACAATGATATCTCCGCCCTTACCGTCCTTCGCGAACTTTGCATAGCGCCAGTTCTCAAGTTGACCGATCGGCCCGTATGTGGGTGATGCAATAAATCCGGAGCTTTTTAGCACACTGTCGTAATGCTCAAAATCCAAGTTGCAAATGACTTCAATGTCAGACCTGCGATTTACGTCGTTCTCGAATGAAAGGCCGACGCCCGGTAACAGTGATTTAGATTCAGGAACGTAGTCAAACGCGTACTTCCACCCAGCACCCAGATCTTTACTCCATACAACGGCACCGAGCGCACCAGGTGCGACAGTGACTGGGAAGCCCATGACATCTTGAATGCGCTGTGGTGTTATGTCAGCACGTGAATCCAAGCTAGTAATCAGCTTTAAGAACCGCTTGCCGATCTCTTCAGCGCTTAGGTTAATTTTGTCGGCCGTGACGGTCTCCGGCGAGGTCATATCAGCGTGCTCCTTCGCAAGCGGCTTGAGGGGTTGGGATGCTGTATGAGCGCAAGCGCCCAAGGCAGGCACAAAGAGTGCGGTCAGCAAGAGCAGGGCGACTCGGGAGAAGCGCATCAGCGGATCCTAAGAGATGAATTGTTGAGCATAGAAGGCTGGATAAGGATTGGCTACCAAGCCGGCATGAAGTCCTCGCAGTGGCAAGCTCATGATCCTGTTGCTGCCGCCGCAGGTACCTTCAGCCGCTACACCAAGCCTTAGGAAGCCAAAGTCCTCAAACTGTGCTCTCCCCTGGCTATACGTGTGTGATTGATCGATCTGAGCCGCAGACTTTTTGAGCTCGTTGGCTAAAAACGGTGAGGCATTGATGGTTGACCGCCGATTGCCTGTCATATCTTTTGCAAGCGCACCACGCAACTGGGCAACTTGATACCGGCTTACACCAGAACCAGCAAACTGGGCTAACGGCGCTTCAAGTTGTGGATTCGGAGTCGCCATCAGCATCCATCCTTGATTAATTCAATGTACCAACTGATTTGACGCAGAGCCTACCAGGCGAACCAGGTATCTCATTCTGTGGAACCATCGAGATAATAATATCGTTCCCACTCCCGCCCTTCGCAAATTTGGAAAGCCGCCAACTTTGCAATTGGCCTACTTTACCGTATACGGGAGAATCGATGAACCCGGCGGTTATCAGCGAATTCTTGTAATTCTAAAAATCAACGCAATTGCTTTCTAGGCTGGAATAGATCACCTTCGTTGATGAAGGATAGGCTTATTCCCTGCTTCAGAGAGGGAGACTCGGGGATGAGCTCTAATGAGTAGCTCCAGCCACTGCCAAGCGCCTGGCCATATATATATGACTCAAAATTTTCGGAAGGGAAGGAAACTTTTCTTAGAGACACCCCGGTGACTTCGCGTATCTGCTCAACGGTCAGATCTTTTCTGGATTGCAAACCTTCCAGCAACTTCAAAAACTTTTCAGCGATCTCAACAGCGCTAAGCGTGGGATTGACCATTGAGGTCTCAGCCGTCGTCATTGCGCGTGGCTCTTCTGGAAGTCGCGAGGTTGGATTGGTAGTCGTATGCGCGCATGCACATAGCGAGCATATGCAGAGGACGAAGAATGAGACTAGCGCAACTTTGGTAGGCCTCATCAGCAATTCGTCCATACGGGCTAGTGATCATAATTTAGCAACTTGGCAGTGCCATCAGCTATCTCGCGTATCTAGTTCCTACTCATGAAATAGCTGCCTTTGGACGACATGATTTATCGAGTTATCGACGTGGAGTATGGAACTTGGAAAATGCCGACAAGGTGTGATCAGCATGAAGTTGATCTCGCGATGCGCTTGAGTTGCCAAACAGAGACGCTGTCGCCCAGGCAACCGCTTCACAACGTCCCGCAGAATGTTTGTGCGCCGCACACATCTGCTCCTATTTATGACCAAGCATCTTCGTCACAAAAAAGGTGGGGGATTGGCTCTCTTGGCTGACTCGCTCCGGGGCAGGTACAGCAACGTTAGTGATGCTAACTCTCGCTGTCAACACATACTTTCTCCGAAATCGCATCGCTCACTCCAACGTCTATGCGCGCCACAGTGAAAGAAATGGGCAATTCACTGCGTGGCTGTCTTCGCCCACACTTCGCGCTCGCGCCGCTGCGCTGACTCTAGCGCTTTAACTACAAACAACGCGGCGAGGTTCACTTATCCACCCTGCTTACCTTGAGGTAGGATCACAGTCAGTTTCTTTCCGCCTGCCACGTCCTGACGAGCTGTTCGATGTGACATAAGGGGGGCATTGGTACCGAGAGTAGTCGTGAAAATTCTTAACTCGCTGTTGGATAGGCTGGACCGCATCAGTTCCTTTGCGATGCTCTGCGTAAACTCCGCACTGTGCGCCCTTGTACTGCTCGCACATGGGGGCGCCCTGCTGTTGGTGAGTACCGGCAAGGTGCCGGAGATGGCGCAGGAGATTGCGTTTGCCTATGTGTCTGTGCCTGCCGTGATCGTTGCGTTGGCATTCTCGGTGCTGGCCTTCATTCGCCGGGAAAAGCTTGGAACCGTGCTCAAAGTCCATGCTGTGATACTCATGGGCTTTGCTGCTTACATGCTTTATTTTGGTCTTGACGTAGTCGTCAATGGGGTGCCACGTGGCGACAGATTCAGCTGGGATCCCACTTTCTTCGCGGTTTTGCTGGGATATCCGTTCTTGCTGATCAAGCGGGCATTCCCGTGGTCAGGGTTTAACCGTACGCCACTGCGCTTAGCGCCGGTGCTAGCGGTGGGGATTTCATTTCTGATCAGCGCCGCTGTTTCCTGGCGGATGTTTGCCTTGTTCAAAGCTGGCGGAGAATAGGTTCACTTATCCACCCTGACACCGCTGCCACCCACCCGCAGCAGCCGACACCTGCTCCCAACCATTGCGCAGCCGCTTCATCGCTTGCCCGCCCACGCAGGCGTAACCCAGCTGTTTGGCCTCTGCCGTGCCAAGGCCCGGTAGCGCAATGATGGAATCCGACGGAGCGGGGCGCCCTTGGTTGCGCGCCTCGTTACGCAGCATCATGTTCTCGATGCTCTGGCAGTAACGCACCACGCCCGGATGCGGGTGCGCGCGGTGCTGCTCGCAATTGAACGGCGTGGTGTCGCGCGCCATGGAGTTGTACGGTTGCCGCTTTGGCGGGATGTATTTGCTCGTCGCCTTGCCCGTGGCCGAGCGCATGCTCTGCGCCGGCGCGCTTTGTGCACACGCGAGCATGCACAGCGCTGTCAGCGTCAGCGCGACACGGCCCGCGATGGTGATCCTGTCCATGGTGTTCCCCCCGGTCCGCAGCGATCCTAGCTCACGCGTTGCATGCGCGGGTGGTTCAGTCCGCTTGGTACTCAGGGCCTGTCTCTGGCGCCGGTCGCCACGACGAGACAAAGATGCCGCTACGAAAGATCGGCCACCTCAACCGTGGGCGCGGCATCTAGCGCCATTTCTGCCGACTGCGATGCCCTTGCCATGTAGGGCACTGCACCACACCGCGCGGCGCTCGCGTTTAGCATCACATCACGCTGAAGCTGCTGGCCGCCTGCGCCACAACGGCATCAGCGCCAGCAACCCAAGCAGCGGGCCAGGTAGCAATACCCACGCGATGTGCAGCCCCAGCGCGTCCACATACCGCGTGGTCACGCCGATCGCCACCACCGTGATCGCAAAGCCAATCGCGTTCTGCATCGACAACGCGCTGCCCACGATGGCAGGCGGGCACGCACGTGCAGCCAATGCTGAAAACTGCGGTGAGTCCGCCACCACGCTGGCGCCCCACACCAGCATCAACGCCAGTGCCGCATAGCTCGACTGCGCACCCACCCACGGAAACGCCAGGCAACACAGTGCCGACATCAGCAACGCCACGGCTGCCACGCGCGCGCTGCCGATGCGCGCACTCAACTGCCCGCCCAGCACGCAGCCCACCGCCCCTGCGGCAATCACCGCAAACGCCAACGTGGCCGTGCTCAGCCCAAGCGCCTGTGCCAACCCGGCGCGGGTGATCAGCAGCGGCGTCAGCGTCCACATCGCATACAACTCCCACATGTGGCCGAAGTAGCCAAATGTGGCCGCACGAAAGTCCTTCAGCGAAAACGCCTGCAACACCGCACCGAATGCCAGCTTGCCGCCCGCCCGCCGCGGGGCAGACGCAGCTTGCCCCAGGCGCAGGATCATCACTGCCGCAATCACCGCCAGTACCGACGCCACCAGGATCGGTGTCTGCCACGGCAACGCGCCGCCTATCGCCTTGATGCCCTGCGGCAACGCGGTGCCCAGCGTCAGCATGCCGACCAGCCATGCCAGTGCCTTGCCCGCATGCTGCGGTGCCCACTGCACCACCAGCTTCATCCCGATCGGGTAGATGCCAGAGAGGCACAGCCCCACCGCAAAGCGCCACACCATTCCCGTGGCGACATCGCTGGCAAACACCGCAAAACCCAGATTGCACGCCGCCCCGCCTACCGCGCAGCTGGCAAAGATGCGGCTGGCCGCAAACCGGTCGGCCAACCCGCTTAGCGCAAAGCTCAACGTACCCAGGATAAAACCGGCCTGCGTGGCCATGGTCAGCAACCCGATGGCCGCTGCACCCACGCCCCACTGCCGCATCACGTCGTCGGCTGCGCTATTGGCCGAAAACCACAACGAGGTGCCCAGCAACTGCGCCACGATGATCACCACCAGCGCAGTGCTGGGTCGCATGGGTGCTGGTACGGCGTGTGTCATCGGATGCGCCTTATGGGTGCGCACCGCAATGTTGGTTGCGGACGCCGAGCTGAAGGTGAGTAATGCCTGGTGTTTACGGCTGCTGGCATGGCACGGGACCCAATCAGACGCGGTCGTGTAGTGGCGATGAGCTTACTGCAGGTGCCTGCCCGCTGCTCTCGCTCGCGAGTCGATTAGATATGCCTGGACAGATGACGCGGCAGCACCCCAAAAAATGCCAGCGAAGCTCCTTTGATCGTCAGAAGCGGGAACCAAGACTGTCCCAGCCTTGCCGCAAGGCTGCTCTCGCTGCCGGACGGTCTGTATGGCAGCAGGCAACGCGGTGCAGACGTATGTCGAATTTCGTACAGTTCCCTCGTCGTCGTTGCAAGGCTGGTATCCCGCCCACCACCATCTCGCTCCTGCCGGGGCGCACGAGGAAACTGCAATGCGTGAGCTGAAACTGATGATGTCGGTGTCGTTGGACAGTTTTGTCAGTGGGCCCGATGGCGAGGTGGACTGGATATTCAGCGGTGACCAGGAGGCGATCGCCTGGAAGGTCGCCACTGCGTGGGAGGCCAGCCTGCACATCATGGGCAGCCGCGTCTTTCAGGGCATGGCGACTTTCTGGCCAACGGCCACCTCCTCGTTTGCGCCGCCCATGAATCAGATCCCCAAGGCGGTGTTTTCTGCGCAGGGCGCAGCAGTATTGGACGCGGCTGTTACCGCGCTCCAGGCTGCGCAGGCACAGGCCGACGCGGCAGGCGCACCATTGCAGGATGGCGCGCAGAGTTGGGCGCAGGCCTATGTGGCCAGTGGCGATCTGGCTGAAGAAGTGGCCAAGCTCAAGGCGCATGGTGACAAGCCGATCATCGCGCATGGCGGTGCGGCGTTTGCGCGCAGTTTGATTGCGCATAACCTGGTCGATGAGTACGTGCTGGGCGTATACCCGATCGTGCTGGGCAAGGGCCTGCCGATCTTCGATGGCCTGCTGGCACCACGGCCGCTCACGCTGATTGGCACCAAGACCTTCCCAAGCGGGTTTATGGCACAGACGTATCGGCCGGTGTGAGTAAGGGCGTCGGCGTCATCTTCCAGTGCACAGTTGCTGGCATCGGGCGAACCATAACAACAGTGCCGCGCATCAATGGTTGCAGCGCTAGCAACCATTGATGCGCACCACATGACACAGGAAAAAGGCGCTGTGACAGCGCTTGCTGGACGTGCGCGGTGTTTTAGCCCCTCTCCCTGCGGGAGAGGGGTTGGGGTGAAGGTACGGCCACACTTGATGGCTCAGTTGCATCAGGCTTCGCCCGTACCCTCATCCGGCCCTTCGGGCCACCTTCTCCCGAAGGGAGAAGGGAATGGCTGTACGTACTTTGGTTGGTTTGCATACGAACGCTAGACCAGCGCGATCGCCGTGGCGCGATGCGAGCGTTGAACGGCGTGATTGCCTCAGGGCGCAGACGGATGCGTTAGATGT
>NZ_JAVTIK010000020.1:0-80484 GCF_031843525.1 Xanthomonas sp. WCS2018Noco2-27
TTCTTTTCTTTGACGCCAAGGACATATGCTCCGTGGCTGGCTACACAGCTCATGTGCATGAGGGATCGGATCAGGAAGGAATAGACTTCTTGAGGGCACGTGTGGACGCGGACCTCGGCAAAGCTCAGAAGGTGTCCTTGTCGAAACCCTTCACAAGGTCCGAGTACAACGCAAGATGCCGATTTGGGGAGGGGCATTCCCTTTACGACGAGTTGTTCGTACAAGTGGGCGCCGGCGCGTCCCCACTTTTCGTATCCACGCCCGTTCTAAATGGGAATGCTCACTTCAACTACAGTTCCGAGCATGGCGACCTGGATGTGAACGATGTTTCGGAAAAGTTGGGAGAACCCGGCATCATGGTGGACTGGCTGCGAAAGTACACCAGTAACGAAGGAATCAACTTCTCCCAGCTCATCCACGATGACTACTTCCTGGCGATTAAGTTGAACTTCAACGCGGGCCACTATGTCTCTGCAATGAAACTTCTTGTCTGCTGCATCGACAGCTTGGCGTATATCGAGTACGGAGACGATCGAGGGGCCTTCGTGAAATGGATGGAGGCGTATTGCGACTTAACACCACTGGGCATAACCGCCGCGGAGTTATGGGAACTTAGGAACGGCCTGCTCCATATGACGAATCTCAGTTCGTCCAAGGTGCGAAAGAGCCAGGTTCGCCGAATATCTTTCAGAATTGGAGCTGCCCCAGAAATCCCGCGCGATGTTGGAGGGGTCTACTACTTCGACTTCCTCGGGCTAGTGCAGGCTTTCGCTCAGGCTCAGGCTCGCTGGATAGAGAGCTACAACAACGATCCAGGCAAGTTCGCCAAGTTCGTGGAGCGGTACGACGAGACGATCTCTGACAGCAGGTTGGCAGTCGCGCACTTGGACGGCCACGGATTCGCAACAGCCATCTAACTGGCAATTGGGAAGCCTTGGGTTCCTAAGCGCATGAAAAGAAGGGGATGCCCCGCTGGACACCCCCTCCGAAACACGGCCGGGCCACCCGTTGCACTCTACGCACCTAACCAACCCGGCCGGGTTTGCTCGGTCAGGCCGAGCAGAGCGCTAGGTGGGCATGCTGATAGCCGAGACGGTCGGCCCGTCGCATGGTCTCGCGATCCACGTACAAATCCAGGGCGCGGCAGTAGGGTATTCCCGCCAGACGTGCAGCCTCGTCGAAGTCATCGGAGTAAGGTCGGACACCCTTAGCCTCGGCCGCCTGTGCGAGCGAAGACAGGAGGTCGCGGCCGGTCTGTAATGCACAGACCATCCCGGAGAGCGCGATCACCACCGGGTGGTCGGCCGCGTAGTCGGCCTGCTTATTCATCGTGGCCCCCGATCAGCTCGTTGTCGATGTCCCGCTCGCGCATCGCAAGCTGGATCGAACTGATGGGGTTGGCCTTGCCGGCGTTCCAGGCGCGGATGTTGACCAGGATACCCTGGAGACGTGCGTCGCCCAGCTTGATGTACTCCTGGACCTTGAGAAATTCGTCCATGCGCATGGCGGTTGCCAGCTCCACCGGGCCTACAGCGCGGTCCTTTGACGGCATGCGGTCGATCAGGGACAGCACCGCCGAGGCTAGGGGCAGGTTCCGCGTGCCAACTGCGACCTGGGCCATGTGGCCGAGCTCGGCAGGGCCGGCGTGCTGGAGCTGCTGGAGGTAGGCGGTGCGACGCTCGTCGCCGAGCGCGGCGCGGGCCAGGACCTTCGCAGGGGAGTCGTAATACTGCTTCTGCGCAATGAGCTGGGCGTGCGGGGCGCCCGACTGCTTTAGCAGGCCATCCAGCTCGGCCTTACTGTTGTCCCTGATCTGACGAACGGCCGCGAGGGTTTCGTTCTGCGCGAAGCGCACCAGCTCACCAGCGCCGACGCCCGGCGCGTTCTTCCAGCGCGAGGCGATCTCGTTCTTCCTGGTGGCGACGTCCTTGTTGAGGCGCTCGATGGCCTTCAGGACGCGGGTGTGGATGGCGTCCAAGTTGGACGCGAGCTCGCCGATCTGCTGCGGGCTGAGTAGCTGGGTGTCGCTGAGGGTGATCTTCATGGCTCGTGTGCTCCGGTGAGTTGTGGTCCTCCGGCCGCCTGTCACGAGCGCGTCCCCAGCCGCGGGGTGGTCTGCGCGCCAATGCGCTGACCGGATGCGTTCAATGTGTCGGTGCGCGTGGGCACCGAACGCCATCGTTCTCCGGATGTGTTTCCCCAGGTGCTGACGCCATCAGTGCGGCTTGCGATTTATGGGCTTGGCGTCGCCCCGCCCTCCAATCAAGTGTTAGGCTTTCTGAACAACACTCAAGGGGATAATGGAATGAAGGTAAGCATCAAGGATCTGAGCGTCACGATGGAGCTAGGTAACAATGGCGTCACCTTTGACGTCTACGGCAACGACGAAACTTTCTTGGGCGACTTGCGTCTGGGCCGGGGCAAGGTCGAATGGTGTAAGGGCAGAACCAAGTCAGGTAACGGCATCCAGGTGAGCTGGACAGAGCTGCTCGCGTTTTTCGACGAGATCGCAGCAAAAAAGGTTGCGAAAAAAGCAGCGAAGAAAGGCACCAAGAAAGTTACCAAGGTCGCCGCGCCCAAGGTGAAGAAAGCAGGGGCTTAAGGCTTATTAAAATCAATCGAGGGCGCTAGCGCCCTCGGTTGACGCTGCCATGCTCGCGCCTGTCCTCGTACTCCAGCGACATGCGCTCCCACTCCGCGACATCCAGCCGCGGCACCGGCCCGATGCAGGTCATCTCGCTTTGCCGGGCCAGGGCGTCGCGCCCACCCATCGCAGCCACCGACTTGGGAGCCGTCGCTTGGATCGCACCCAGCATCATGTCGATCTGCTGCGCCTTGGCAAGGGCCTCGGTGACCGACAACTTCTCACTCATGGTCTTCCTCCTCCCGCGGCCGTGCCGCGTTGTACTTGGAGAGCAGCGCGACGAGCTGCGCGCGCTCGTCGGCGGGCATCTGGAGCAGCGCGTCGGCGGACAGGCCGGTGTCCTCGACCTTGACGCGCAGTCTGTCCGCCATCTGGTCGCCGTAGCGGAACTTGAGCAGCACCTCCAGCAGCCTGTCGCTGTGCTTGCGCACCGTGAGCGGCCTCTCCTCGCCGGTCGCCGGGTCGGCGGTGGTGGCGAGTCGCCCCTGGTGGATCACGGGCTCGTCGTACCCGAGCGCGGCGCGCCTGTACGCCTCGTCGAGCAGCGCGTCGAGGGCCACATCGACCGCCTTCTCCCACCGCGTGCGGAACTCGATGTCGTTAGCCTTGTGATAGAAGGCCGTTTGCCTGCTGATGCCCGCCGCCGCTGCGGCCTGCTTGGGCGAGCACGTGTCCTCCAGCACCTGGAAGAACAGTTCGCGCCGCTCGGGCGTAAAGGTGTTCGGGATGGACTGCACGTCGCCGTCTCCATGACAAATTGGCTTACGGCGTGATCTTGTCGTGCTTACGCGCGCAGGCACGCCGTCGTTCAAGCAGTCGGATCAGCGGCTTGGACCCCTCGGAACATCCGATGCGCGATTAGATGGCGTGCATTGGCGGAATGCTCGGACTGCTCACTTCGCGCGCGAGGGACACGGCACTCACGGTCGGAAGGACACGTCGACGCATTTTCCCGCGTCGGTCGCCACGCCAGTGAGGTCGGCCACGGTTGTTAGGGCCGGAGGCCTTCCGAGGACCATGCAGCCGGCAGGCCGATTGCGAAACCTCCTCCTCGGTTGCGTTAAGCACTAGAAAAGTATTTTTAAATAAATATCTTATTTGCTATGCAACTATTGTAATTACTGCAACTACTTAAAAAAAGAATGAGAAAAAGATGAAAGTTAGATTGAGTCAAGGCGTGCTTTGCGGGGGAACATCACGACGATTTACGGTGACGATTCCAGAGTCGATTCTCTGAGTGCAGCAGTTACATCGACCCTAGGTGCTTGCCGTGCAAAGAAAAAACCGCAACCGACGCCCGGTTGCGGCTCGCATTATCCCTCGGTGCGCGGGTACATCCTGCCTACGCCGTGGCAGCATCAGCCCTGCTTGAATGCCTCCGCAACGGATCGCAGGATGCCGTCCGCAGCGCCCAGGTCTGGACGTAGCGCAGCAGTTCCCCGCAGCTGCGGGTCCATGGGGGGAGGAGGCGGGACGCGCGGAGCCGGCTGTCTTCCTATCGAAGGCAGCCGCGCTCATGGCCGCTCTCCCTAGCTACTGAGCCTCTCGACCGTGACGCCAAGCGCGTTCGCCATCATGTGCAGCGCCTGGCCGATTGGAGGAATTACGTAGCACCACTTTCCGCGGTAGCGCTTCGTGCCGACCTGTTCCCTCGCCACCCCCATGCCCGCGATGAACTTGCCGAGTGAGTCGTTTGACTTCCAGGAGCGCCGCTTGTTCTTGGCGTAGGCTTGGTAGGAGTCGCGAAGCGTCGAGCAGAGCACGCGGGCAGGCTCGCAGCCCCAGGCAGTCGGCCCACCGGTTAGCTCTTCGGCGGGCACTCCCTCCAGGTCGTCTGACGGCCGCTCGCCCGACTGGAGCAGGGACAGCCACCACTCGTGCTCCAGATCCAGGCCGCGGATCTTCTGGTCTGCCAGCGCGGCGCTGCTCGGCACGTCGTCGCGCGGGGCCCAGTCCCCAATGTCCCGAAGCAGCAGGTCGTGAAGCATGGCGGCAAGTCCGCCCTCGCGGAGCTGGCGGTTCAGCGCGTCGAAGAACGGCTTGTCGCCGCGGCGGGCGTCGTTGACCTCGAACACCGCGAAGCGGCGCTCGTCTCCGAGGCCCGCGGGGACAACCCAGTCGTTGTTGGACGCCATGACGATGTGGACCAGGTTCTTGCCCATCACGGCGTCGCGGCCCTTGCCCTCATACGCGATGGTCGGCTCGGTGACCAGCTGCTTCAGCTTGGACTCGCCTGCCTTGTCGCCCGCCCAGAACGCCTCGTCGGCGAACAGGCAGACGCAGTTCTGGAGGTGCGAGTTGAAGCGCCCCACCAAATGCTCGGGCGAACTGATGTGGAGACCATTCGACCCTGCCAGCGCGGCAAGTGCCCGGCCGAGCGTGCCCTTGCCCGTGCCCTTCCTCCCCTTGAAACAGAGCGCGACCTCGGCCACCTCCGCGGGGCGCTGCACCATGTGCGCCATCCAGTCCATGACGTAGTCGAAGTGCTCCCGGTCACCGTCCACCAGCACGTCGAGGATGAGCTGGCGCAGCAGCGACCAGTCGCCCTTCTTGGGCTGCACGGCCCACCCGCGCCACAGGTTGAGCCAGCCGGTGTGCTCCTGGCTTGGGTCGAAGATCACGCCGTGGTACTGGCGCCGCCTAGGGTTCTTCAGCCAGAAGTGCGCCTTGGGCTGCGGCTTCTCGTTGGAGCGCTCGACTAGCTGGTTGAGGTAGAGGTTCTGGAAGTCCTCCTTGGTGGACCGCTGGAAGAATGGGCGTCTGAGGACCGGGTCGAACATCTCGGTGAACACCCTGAACTTGCCGCCCTCCATCACGACGCAGTGCTTCTCGTTGAGCTCGTCGATCACGGCCTCGATTCCCGTCACCTTCGGCGGCTCGCGCAATGCCGCGTCGTCCACGCCCCGGCCGAGTTCGTCCGGGTCCTCGTAGGCGTCGAAGTCGTCGGCCGCGTCGGTCCGCGCGACCTCGCCGCCCGCCACCTGAACCTCCTTGTGCAGCAGCCGCGCCGTGATCGGGCGTCCGCCCCTGCTTGCTGTGGCGTGCAGGGAATCCCAGCGCCTGCCGATGATCCAGGCGTCGTCCAGGTACCTCGGGTCCTGCGTGGACCAGTCGATGAATTCCTGCCGCGCCTCGCCCGCGGTGGCGTGGTGGCACGCCATCATCAGGTCGCGCCACCTGTCGTGGTCCTGGAACTGCTCAGTGTCGAGCTGCTCCAGCGTCTTAGCCAGCATCTCGGGGGTCAGCTCGCCGAACCCCGCGGCCTCGCCGTGCGCCCGCGTCGGTCGGCGGATCAGCCGCAGCAGCGTGTCGGGCGCCTGTGGCGCCTCGTCTGGGAACGGCGCGAAGTCGTCCCACTCGTACCGCCTGCCGTTCGGGTGGATCGACCCCGGCGCGACGACCTGCCGGCCGTGGCTCTTGAACTCCACGCCGGGGTAGTCCTCCAGGCTGTCGAGCACCTGCACGTCCGCGGGCTTGCGGAACCAGTAGTGGTGCCCGCCCGATCCGGTGACGGTGTGGGGGCACGCCGAAAGGTCGAGCCGCGCGTCTCGCGCCAGCTCGGCCAGCGGGTCGCGTCCCGCGGCGTTGCCGGGGTCGTCCTTGCCCCCGAAGTTGCGCGGGTCCACGTCGAGCACCATCCACGTCGGCGGCAGTCGCACGCCCAAGTTCAGGCCGTCACGCCTCGCCTGCTCCAGCACCTCACGACTTTCGTAATCGCGGGACGTCCAAGCTCCATCGCGGGGCGTCTTGCCGCGGCTTCGCCCCCTCGCGTCCTTCGCGTTCCAGCGGTGCAGGGGGATCAGCGTGAGGCCCGCGCGGATAAGGCCCTCGACGTCGAATGATGGCTTCCGCACGGAGATCCCAGCGGCATCATTGTTCCAGTGAGCCTTGGACAGCCCCACCTCCTCGCTGGTCACTTCACGCCCGCCTTGCACGCGGGCGTTTTCTCTTATCACTACCATCGGTCAGCCCTCCGACTTCATGCGTAGGCTGGCGGCGCGGCGGCGGCCGGCGAGCGCGGCCTGGGCGGCGCGCTGTACGCCGTCCCCCATCGCCTGGCCGCTGGCGTACTCGCGCAGGTCCCCCACGCGGTATCGGATCAGCTTCGGGCCGACGCGGGAGAAATTCGGGCCGACGCTCTGACACCTGTACCAGGCGAGCGTCGTGTACTTGAGGCGCAGGAACTGCGCGGCCTCGTCGGCGGTGAGCAGCACTTCATCGGGCAGCGAGTGCAGCTCCGCGAGCAGGTTCTTTTCCATCTCTTGTGACTCTGGGTAGGCTCCCGGCGCGGCGATGTGCCGCGTCGGGACTGCCTGCTGTGCGTCGCAGAGATGGACCCGTAATTCCCCTCAGTCGGCGGGGCGGGCCTCGGCTGTTTGGGCCACCGAAAACCTGGCCGCGTCGGCGCTTGATGCCCCCGACACGACACATGATGCAACAAGCCGGCGTGCGAATATGCCAACGTTTGTAAGGTCGCCCCGGTGACTCTAGTGAGTCTAGGAGGTCCGGCCAGGTCCGGGCGGCTCAGCGCCGACCGACGCGCCTAAATGCGATAAGGATCAAGCTGCGTGGCTTGGTTCTTGCCACGAGACTTCCCAAGTCGTCTAGACGGCCAGCCTAAACTGTTCCTTTACGCGCGCCGCCGGGCGCATGTGGCCTACCTCGAGCGATGCATCTTCGGCCACTGCGTCCGCAAGAAGAGCACTCACAAGAGGCGGTACGGCGTCGCCGATCTGCCTGTAGCGGGACGAAAGAGGGCCAAGAAAAACGTAATCGGGTGGATAACCCTGTAGGAGCGACATTTCCCTAACTGACAGCAGGCGATCTTGATCGGGGTGTGTGTATCGCCCATTGCCGGGGGAACTGCACTCGCGAGTGACTGTTGGCCCTGGCCTGTCCCAAGCAAGGCGGCCATAAACGTCGGGGAAAGATCCAGGCTTGCTCACATTCATACTCGGAATACGCAAGTGCGCCACTTCTTCAGGGATATCGATCCAACTGCCTCCGTCTCTCGGAATCGCCCGCATTCGAGCTCGCGTAACGTCGCCCATAGTCGGGCACACATGCATCGGGTCTGACGGGTGCGTCTCGCCGGCCTCAATCGCAGGCAAGTGACCGATGGCATCCCGTACTGTTCGCACCTTCCTGATCCGAGGCAGATCCGGCACGAACGCATCGCCAAGCTTCGCCACAACTAGTGCTCGCAGACGACGCTGCGGAAGTCCGAAGTTGGAAAGGTCATGCACTTCCGCATGGATCTTATAGCCAAGATCGGACAGATCGCGATGCAGCCCTTCAAAGTGGTGCCGATGCTTTCCTACCAGCAATTCCTTTACATTCTCGATGAGAATGTAGCGTGGGCGCCAGGCTGCGGCAAAAAGTGAAGTGCGACGAACAAGCTGATTGCGCGCGTCATCGTTGACGTGATTCCTCGACTGCTTCTGGCTGAAGCCTGTGCAAGGTGCACACGAGATCAGCACATCCACGTCGCTGGCAGAGAAGCCAAAGTGCTCCGCCAACTCTTCCGGCCCAGTTATCGCCAAGTTGACGTTTGCGGGCCGAAGCCCATGATTCCGCTCGTAGGTAGCATTGCAATTTGTCGCACCCACTCCGTGGCTCGGCTTCGCCACCTCAAGATCAGCCGCACCAATAAGACGAAAAGCGCCATGACGCTTAAAGCCGCAGGACATGCCGCCGGCGCCCGAGAAAAGATCCACTACTCCCAACTTCTTAATCACAAACTCACCTTCCAAAGCTGCAAGACTCGCCAACTATGTCGCAAGCCCCAAATTTCGGGAGCTACGATGTTTCCCCAACGCCATTTCCAAATTTCCAAGTCGCATGCACGTGGCAAAGAGATTTCTTCAAGTGCTTTACTTGCAACTTCCGCTCGGACCCTGCGTCAAAATAGAGGGCGAACTTAAGGTTGTACTCCTTATCCCTGACCCTCACGTATCCAGGAGTGGAGGTTTGCGAAGTGCTCGCAGCTAGCTCGATAGGTGCCGTTGCGGACTCGAGTAACAACGCCTTAGGAATCTCGACCAGCTCATAAGAATGCGCCCCTTCTGGTGCTTTCAGACGCCTGAGCGTAAGGATGCGCTCGTAGTTAGCAAGATGGCCAAGGAATTGCCTGCGTTGGAACTCTATGTCCCACTCACCTTTCCCTAGCTCCATCCACTTGCTGACGTGAATCAAATCCTCTTTGATTCCGGCGGCCGCTTCCGTTTTAAGGTTGACCGGAACGTCTCGCACCGACATGTCGTGCCCGCGATTCGTCCGACTTTTCACAAGCTCGGCAGGCGTACCGGCTTCG
This sequence comes from Xanthomonas sp. WCS2018Noco2-27, assembly GCF_031843525.1. Lineage (NCBI taxonomy): Bacteria > Pseudomonadati > Pseudomonadota > Gammaproteobacteria > Lysobacterales > Lysobacteraceae > Xanthomonas > Xanthomonas sp. WCS2018Noco2-27. Next base: position 8,958 of record NZ_JAVTIK010000020.1, read on the forward strand.
TTAAGGGCAGACTCGAAAGCGTGCTCGAATCGATCCTTGCTGAGCGCCTGATTGCTTCCGGAATGATGATCAACCAAGCGATCGCCTAAGGCGTTCAGCACGGTCTCCGTGACGATGTCGGAACTTTCGTTTCGCCAGAACTGCTTCTGACCACCAAGTGCAGTAGCTGTTCGCATCACTCTCGCCTGCTGAGCAGGCGTCAATTTTTCAAAAGCTGCTAGAAGCTCCGCTTTCTTCTCGTCCGACACGCTCATTTCGTTCTCCGGCATCTCCATCACAATGGTAGATGCCGGGGCCCCCAAGGTCGAGGGCGATCAAGCTTGCGTACGTTAAGAAGGGCAGCTTGCTGGACGCCCTTACTAAATTTGGTGCCGCTTGTCCGAATCGACTGACAACCTACTGATTACAAAGCAAGTAACGCGCCTGGCCAGGCTCAACTAGTTGCATGCACCCGCCCAAGCATCAGCGATATTGTCCCGTCCCTCAAGGATGACGCTCTTGCCGCCCGATACGAAACGCCGGAAGCCGGCGTATCCGCCCAACTCGTTCCTGGCATTGACCCGGCCGCAGGCGACCACGCCGAATTTCTCGGTGTAGTTGGCGCGCACGTCCCGGAACTGCGCGGCGTCGGGGTCCTTCAGTTCGCTCCTCACTGCGCGCTCTGCTGCGACTGTCGTCTCGGCACCGAACCACTTCTCCTGCTGTGCCTTGTTCTCTGCAGCCGTCATGGAATGCTTCGCCTTAGTCTTAGCCGCCGCGGACTCGCTGCGCGGCACCACCTGTGCCCCGATTCTCGTCATGGCAAAGGCCAGGGCCACCAGGACTAACAGAAGAACCCCTATCCGCTTCATGCACTTCCCCTAAGCAAAGTCAGTAAATAGTCTATTTTGGACTAATCCATTACGGACTCTAACGTGCGGTGATCTGCCTGTCACCGCGCGATGGCCCAATCGACCCACAACCCCGACTACCAGCTACTGCTGACCGTCCTGAAGGCGGCACGCAAGCGGGCAGGTGTGTCGCAAGTCGATCTGGCCGAACGGCTGGGCAACACCCAGACCTTTGTGTCCAAGTGCGAGCGGGGGGAGCGACGCATAGACGCAGTGGAACTGGTTGAGTTCGCAGAGGCCATCGGCGTGCCGCCGCTTGGGCTCCTGAGCGAGTATCTGGAGCAACGCGCAGTTAAGCTGCAACCGAAGTCCAGGAAGAGCAGCATGAGGGGGCGCTGACTACGGGAGATGGTGCCGCTTGTCCGAATCGAACGGACGACCTACTGATTACAAATCAGTTGCTCTACCGACTGAGCTAAAGCGGCGATGTCGTACTTCTCTTGCTCAAACCGTGTCCGGCTCGTCCCACAGTCTACGCGCTAGCCGGCGTAAAGCTATGCCACGCTTAGCTTTAGGTTCGGCTGCCACAACAACCGCGTCCAAGTTACAAGGCGGTTGCTCTACCAACTGAGCTATGCCGGCAAAGGCAGGCGCGTTGCGCGCCGGTGCGCGCCGGTGCGCATTCTAGCGCAGCGCGGAGCAATCTAGCGATCGTTGCCGCGTTGCGCTTGCGGCGCTCTGCAACGCAGCGGCCGTCGCCGTACTGCGCATATCGACCCACCAGCGCGATTGGCCGCTGCCGCTGGGCACCAACTGCGCGGGAAAGCCCGCGCTCACCAGACTGGCCTGACGCCGCTCGGCGCGCTCGCGGCTCTGGTACTGCCCCAGCGCAACAGTGTTGTCTTCGCCCTGGGCAATCACGTAATAGTCGCCGATGCCGGCGGCAGCAATGCGTTTGACCAAGGCCTGCGCCGTGGCGCGGTCGCCCACGTTGGGCAACATCACCCGGAACGTGCTGATCCCGGCGTCGGCGTCCTCGCGCACGCTGGCGCGGCTGGCCTGGCCGCGAACGCGCGCCAGCGCTGCATCGGCATCGTTGCGTGCCGCATACGGCCCGACGCTGACACAGCGCTCCGGGGCGGCCGGCGGCGCCGGCGACGGCACTGCTGCAGGCGTTGCGGCGGCGGTGGCTTCATCAACCGATGTGGAAGCGGCCTTCGCTGCCGCTGCAGGCTCGGCCGGACGGGGTGCCGTCTCGACCACCGCTGGCACTGGCTTCGGCACAGGCGTCGTCGCTGCAGTCGGCGCAGGGGCCGGCGCATTGGATGCAACCGTTGCACCGGCATCCGGCGTTGCAGCGGTTGTGACTTCGGGACGCGGCACCGCTGCTGTCGCCTTGGTCGGCAACATCGGCAGCACGTCCAATCGGGCAACACCGGGCGGTTGCGGTGGTGCGGCAGGCGGCGCCGACGGTGGCTGCAACGCCCACCACAGTGCCACCCCGGCATTGAGGATGATCAGGACAACGATGAGCGCGCGTACGTACATGCGCCGATTTTAGAGCCTGTCATGGGGCTTGGGGGGAGTGCGAAGCGTCCGGTGCCGTGACGGGACAAGGCGCGCAACGCAGTCTCGGCGCCCCCGATGGTCGTTTCCGTGCGTTGGCCTTCGGCAGCGCGTGCACCAGGCAGCTCTGCCTAGGCTCTACAACGCCGGTGTGCCGAGCACACCGCTGCCGAATGTCGGAGCCAGCCAAGCCGGCACCACAGCGCATCCGCTCCACACCGCCGGCGGCCAATGCCTCTCGTCCAATCCGCACAAGACGCTCTACGGCGACGACGAATGCATCGCCCAGGTCGCCAGTCCATCCAGCACCAAGGCCGCGCGAAAGCTGGCATCGGGCAACAACGGCAGCAGCGGTGGCGCGCCGCCGCCGTGCACCAGCAGCCGCACCGGCACGCCAAGGCTGCGCTGCGCGTGGTGCAGGCTGCGCTCGATCAGCGCCACCGCCGCGCCGTCGCAGCCGGAGGTCAAGGCATCGTCGGTGTCGTTGGCCAGCTCGACATACTCTCCACCGCTGGGCGGCAACTGCACCGCACGCGCATGCAGCGCTTCGCGCATGGTGGTGGGCGAGGCGGCGATCCGCCCGCCGTGATGCTGCCCATCGGCACCGAGTACATCGATGGTCAGCGCAGTGCCCACCCCGGCCACCAGCACCGGTGCGTCGCCACGCGCACCCAGCAAGGCCAGAAAACGATCCACCCCAAAGCGGCTCGGGTCGGCATAGGCGATGCGGATACCGGCGCATTCGGCTGCAGTCCGCACGATGCGGACCTGCTCGAAACGCTCCTGCAGGCAAGCGATCATCCGCTGCGTCAATGCGGGCGCCGCCACGCTGGCCACGTGCGCAATGCGCCCGGACGGCAACGCCGATAACGCCGCCGCATCCATCGCTTCGGCACCGTGCGCCCACGCCTGCACGTCGCCGGCACGGTTGCCGTGCAGCGGGGCGTACTTGAAGCGCGAATTTCCCAGGTCGAACAACCACTCGCTCATGCAGGTCTCACGCTGACTTCTCCGGAGTGGAACAGGCGCACCGTTTCGCGCAGTTGCACGCGCAATGCACCATCGGCGGCCAGGCCGAGCGCCACCCCACGATGCAGCGTGCCGCCTTCTTCAACCTGCACGGTGCGCCCGCTCAGCACATCCAGCGCCGCGTAGCGCGCCAGAAACGGCGCCAGCCCCTGCGCTTCGAACAGATCCAATGCCGGCAGCAGGCTGGACAGCACCGCTGCCGCCACGCTGTCGCGCGACACCGCGCGCCCGGCCAGGGTGTCCAGATCCACCCATGGTTGATCGATCGCCGCGGCGGCGGCCGGCGGCATGTGCACGTTCAAGCCCAGCCCGATCACCGCACGCGCATTGCCGGCCATCTCGCCGCCGCCTTCGATTAGCAGACCGCCCAGTTTGCGCTCGCGCGCCAGCAGGTCGTTGGGCCACTTCAGACCGACATCGGCAAACCCGCACCCGCGCAGGGCTTCGGCCACTGCCACGCCCACCGCCAGGCTCAGCCCGGCCAGTTGACCCAACCCACCGCTGAAGCGGCGCGATGCCGACAGATAGATGTGCGCGGCCAGCGGCGAGGTCCACTGGCGGCCGCGGCGGCCGCGCCCGCCGGTCTGACGCTCGGCCAGCAACACAGACACGCCGTGTTCCGGTGCCGGGCGCGCCAGCAGCGTGGTGTTGGTGGATTCCAGTGTCCAGGCCACCTCCAGCGCGGCCAGGCCCGCCACCGCGTCGGTTGCCATGGCGGCACGGATCCGCGCGGCATCCAGCAGGTCCAGCGGCGCGGCCAGACGGTAGCCATCGCCTGCCCGTCCGTCGATATCGACACCGGCAGCGCGCAAATTCTGGATGCGCTTCCACACGGCGGCACGGGTCAACCCGGCATCGCGCGCCAACGCATCGCCGGACAGCCGGCCGCTCGCAAGTTTGGCCAGCAACGCGCGGTCATCCACGGCAACGGTTCCCAAATCGATCCGCGAAAGTATGCGCCAAGCCTTCGCGGCCGCCCAGCGCGGCTTGCGTGAGGGAGTGAAAACCGCGTTATGATCGGCGACTCACGCCGCTTGCCCTGGATGTGGACGATGCGCCGACTCACTGTTTGCCTGCTGTTCTTGTTGGCTCCGCTTGCCGCACTGGCATCGGACCAGTTGGTCGACGGCGATCATGAGAGCTGCGTCAGCACCAACTCGGCCGCACGCGGCAGAACCCCAAGTGGCGACGCGGCAGCACCGACGCGTGCGCCGCAACACAAGCCTGCACCGGCAACCGGCGGTGGTGGCAGCGATGGCGACAGCTTGTTTCCTCGCATGCGCATGATGCCGCGCTGGCACAGTTTTCTGCCGGGCATGTTCCGCTGATCCAGTGGTTGACGCGCTGGCTGCGCCGGCCGCCGCTTGAGATTCCTGATGCGCTTTGGCAGCCGGTGTGTGACCGCTGCGCCTGGGTTGCTGCGCTCGATGCGCAACGTCGGCAACGTCTACGTGCGCTGACCGCGCAGTTTCTGGACCAAAAAACCATCTCGCCGATCGATGGATTGCAGCTGCAGCCGCACGACCACGTGTTGCTGGCTGCCACCTGCTGCCTGCCGCTGCTGGAAATCGGCGCAGCGGGATGGCGCGGCTGGTCGCAACTGATCGTGTACCCGGACGCCTTCCGCGTGCAGCGCACCCAGATGGATGCGGCCGGGGTGATGCATGCCTGGGACGACACCTTGATCGGCGAGGCCTGGGAACAAGGTCCGTTGATCGTCAGCTGGGCCGATGTGCAAGCCGATCTGGACGACCCGCAGGCCGGCTGCAACGTGATCGTGCACGAGATGGCGCACAAGCTCGATGCACTGGACGGTGCGCTCGACGGCACGCCACCATTGCCGCGCGATCGGCAACGCCGCTGGGCGCGCGATTTTCAGCACGCCTTCGCTGCGTTCTGCCAACGCGTGGATGCCGGCCAGGACACCGAGATCGACCCGTACGCAGCCGAGGCTCCGGAAGAATTTTTCGCGGTGGTCAGCGAATATCACTTCTCGGCGCCGCAAGTGCTGCAGCGGGTGATGCCGGAGGTCGCCGCGCATCTGGTCAGCGTGTACGGGCCGTCGCCGTTCGCGTCGCAGGCGGCACGTTGATGGCGCTGCGCGATCATTGCGTCATGGTTTGAATGCATGCGCGACGCGGCTTGCATCGCGTCGGTCGCATGAATCTGATCGTGTTTGGGCGTGCGCGCACGGTTAAACGTTGGTGCCACGATGCGGTGACGTGCTTGCCTCTCACCGTCGTCGCCACGTGTACATGGCAGTGCAGGAAGATGCAGCGCGCGGATGGGCAGGTGCAGATACCGCGCACTACGCTGAGTGGCCCGACACGAACACAGCAGGCGTGATTGATCGTGCTTACACCAAGCCAAGATCGCGCGGCGTCGCGCCTGGAAACACGCGTTCCAGCTGCGTCGGCGACAAACCCCACAAGCGCTGCAACACGCCACCAAACAAACTGCGGTAATTGCTGAGCACCGGGTAATCGCGGTTCTGCAGCAGATGCGCTTGGTCCACCGCAACCTGCTCGCCGGCGATGCGACCGCCGCGCACGCCGCCGCCCAGCACCCAGTACGTGGTGCCATGCCCGTGATCGGTCCCCTTGCTGCCGTTCTCGCGGAAGGTGCGGCCGAATTCGGAAATCACCACCACCACGGTGTCGTTCCAGGCCGGGCCCAACGCATCGGCATAGGCGGCCAGCCCTTCGCCGAGATTGCGCAAGTTGTTGGCCAGCCCGCCTGCCACGCTGCCCTGATTGGCATGCGTGTCCCAACCGCCAACATCCACAAATCCCAGCCGATACCGCTCGCGCATCAAGCTCGCCATGCGCCGGGTTTCATCGGCAAACGTACGTGCGCTGGCGGCGCCACGGCCGGCCTGCTCCATCTCGTCACGCAACTGCGCGGTAACCTGCTGGCGCAACGCGAGTCCTTCGCGCGCCGCCGCCGCCAGTGGCGTGGCGTCGTACATCTGCGACAGGATCTGCGACTGACGCGCATCCAACCCGCCCTTGCCGATGCCCCGCAGCGAGACGTTGGGCAGGTCGCCGCCGCCTTGGAAGGTCAGCGGCAACGAATCGGTGAAGGCAATCGCCGGCACGCCACTGAGAACACCCGACAGCCGCGCCATGAACCCGGAACGATAATCGCGGTGCTTACCGGCTTGCCCGGATTCGATATCGTCCTGGGTTTCGAAGTGGCTGCGCGACACATCATCGGTGCCGGCAAATGGCACGAACGCCAGTTGATTGCGTTGCCACAACGGCAGCAAGGCATCGCGCATCACCGGGTTGAGACCCCACTGCGCATCCAGCGCGATGGCGCTGTCGGGATTGGCCGGATCCGGCCGTGCAATCGCCAGCGTGGGACGCGACTGGTAATAAAAATCGCTGGCATGCGGCACCAACAGATTGTTGCTGTCGTAGCCGCCGCGCAAGAACACCACCAGCATGCGCGCACTGTCGCGTGGCGCGGCAAACAGGCGACCAGCCCAGGGCAGACTCGTCGCGGCGGCGGCGGCAGAAGCAAGCAGAAATTGACGTCGTTGCATGGTGTACTCCCACGGCGATGCCTGCATCGCACTCGGTGATCAGCATCGGTGAATCAGCGATATGAATCAGCGGTAGTTGAAGTCCGGCGACGCCAACAAAAACCCGTTCCATTCCGCCGGCGAACGCGCCTGCTCCAGCGCCTGCTGCGTACCTGTCGCCAGCGATGGCGCAATCCAGCGATAGGACGCGCGCGTGTCGATGCGCGTCAGCGGCGGAATCGGCGTGTCGTTGTCGCCATCGCGCCGGAACAATTGCTTGGGCCCGCCGCCCAGCGCGCGCGCCACCTCGAACCTGCGCGCCAGTTGCCCGGAGCTTGTCCAGGCCTGCGATTGCAGCGACCACCCATCCGGGGTGATGCGCCCGAACAGCGGCTCGCCCAGTTGCTGTACCCAGCTGGCCATCGGGCCGGCATTGATCACGGGCTGGTCTTCATAGGCCAGCCGCATCGCCGAGACCACAAAGCGATTGGGGTCCTTGAACTTGCGCGGTTGCGCCTGTGCAAACTCTGCAGAATTCACCATGGTCTGCATGACCTTGGCGATATCGCCATCGCTGCGCTGGAAGGTGCTGGCCATGCGCGCGACCAGTGCCGGCGGCGGCGTGTCGCTGACGAAGTACTCGGCCATGCGCTGCGAGACGAAGCGCGCACATGCCGGCTGGCGCACCAACAGTTGCACGGCACGTTCGATTTCATCCAGCCCACCGCCGGCAATCTGCTGACCCAACAACACCTTGTCGCCTGGTTGATGGCGCGCCGGATTGAATTCGAACACTCCCTTGCGCACCACCTGCGGCTGGCCACGCACGGGTGCTGGCACAGGAGGCGCACCTGCGGCCTTGATCGGCACCAGGCCCGCGCCGGTAAGGATCAACGCCAGCTGCTGCACGTCCTGCTGGGTGTAGCCCCCATGCACGCCGAGGGTGTGCAGTTCCATCAGTTCGCGCGCGTAGTTTTCATTGACCTTGCCCTTGGCATTCTTGGCGTTGTCCAGATATTCGAGCATCGCCGGACTTTGCAGCGTGGCCATGACAAGATCCGCAAACTTGCCGGTGGCATTGGGGCGGATCGCGTTTTCCATGTAATCGGCGGCCATCCACTTCACGCGGCCTTTGTCGGCATACACGCTGAAGTGATTGAGCCAGAACCACACCAGCTGCTCGCGTAGCTGATCCGGCGCGTACACCGCGCGCAGTAATTGCGCCTGACGCGCCTGGGTGAGCATCTGTCCGCCGCGCGCTTGCCAGCCCTTGCGCAAGGCGACTTTCTCATCGCCGTCGGGCATGGCCTGCAACCGGATCTTGTCGGCCTCGTAACGCGTCAACAAGGTTTCCAGCGGGGTGTGCAGTGCATCGAAGCCCTGCAGCTGCGCGCGGATCGGTGACGGTAACACAGCGTCGTCACTGGGCTGGAGCAGCAGCGCGCCATAGCGCTTGGGGCCAAGCCGTTGTAACTGCGCGGCGCCATCGGCATCCACACCGTAGGTGGCACGTTGCAACCAGCGCGTCTGGGTCGGCGTCAATGGCGCTTCGGCAGCGTGGCCCAGGGCAGCAACCGCACCACCGGCAAGCAGCAACGCAAGGCGCCACCTGCGCGGCCATCGCCGTGGCAAAGGGTGCGTTTCCGCGTAAAAGACCTGTGCAACGCGCTCGATCATGCGGCTCTCCATCGCAACTGCCTGCAACCGGACCAGTATGGTCAAGCAAACGCTCGAGGCGTTAAACGGTTGTCGGAGCAACGCAGGCCATTGCCCACGGGTTCATCCGGACACGCAGACGTGTCACAGACCCGGAGGCAGGGTCACATCGAATCGGGCGCCGCCCAGTTCCTGCGAGCGCACCACCTGCAGTTCACCGCGGTAGGCCTTGATCAGATCCTGCACGATCGACATGCCGATGCCATGCCCCTGCACGCGCTCATCGCCACGCACACCACGCTGCAGAATCTTGGCGACATCTTCCGGCGCAATGCCGGGGCCGTCGTCTTCCACCGACAGGATCAGGCCGGCACGCCGGCTGCCGGTGGTCGGACCCGGCTGTGCGGTCAGCAGCACCCGGCTGCGCGCCCATTTGAAGCCGTTTTCCAGCAGATTACCGAGCAGTTCCTGCAGATCGCCCGGCTCGCCATGAAAGCGCGCATCCGGCGAAATATCGAACTCGCACAGCACGCCCTTGATCGAATACACCTTCTCCAGCCCGCGCACAATTTCTTCGGCGGACGGCTCGATCGGCAAGGGCGCGGCAAACAACTTGTGACCGCTGGAGGCCGCACGCGCCAACTGATACGACACCAGATCGTTCATGCGCCGCAGCTGTACATCCATCTCTTTATGCAGATCGTGCTCGGAGGCGCCGCTGTCGAGCTGCGTGCGCAGCACCGCGATCGGCGTCTTGAGGCTGTGCGCCAGATCGGCCAGCGTATTGCGTTGGCGCTCCAGGTTGTCGCGCTCGCTCTCGATGAAGGCGTTGATGCTGTCGGTCAGCGGCTCCAGCTCGCGTGGATGCTGCTCGCTCATGCGCTGAATTTCGCCGCGCTGCACCTTGGTCAGCTCGTTGATCACGCGCCGCAGCGGGCGCAGGCTCCATTGCAGGATGAACGCCTGCAGCACCAACAACACCACGCCGGCACTGCCGAGGTAAAACCACACCGCGCCACGGAAAACACGTAGCTGCGCGCCCATCGAGCGCGCGTCTTCCATCACATAGATGGTGTAAGGAATCTCGCCGCCGTGTTCGCGTTCGACGTAACTGACGCCCAGGCCATAGCGATACAACTGGCCCAGGCTGCCATCGATCTGGGTCATCTCCAGCGGGCCGATGAATTCTTCCTGGCGCGGCTCAAGCATGCGGCCATGCGGAATATTCGGGCCTTCGGCCGACATCGAGGTCCAGCTTTCGTCCGGACGCACGACTTCCACATACAACCCGCCACCAGGCACATCGAAGCGCGGGTCGGGCGGTTGCCCGCCGATGTAGATCGAGCCGTCGCGGACAAAGTCGATGTTGGCGGCGTAGGCAGAGGCGTAGTTCTTCAGCCGCTCACGCAGGTTCTTCTCGGCGGTATCGGCAAAGGCGACATCCAGCGCGTAGCCCGCCAACGCCAGGAAGGCCACCAAGCTGAGGCTGGCGGCCAACAGCTGGCGGGCCTGCAGGGAGCGCGGCCGCCAACGTCTGTACCACTTGGAGCGGCCCGGCACCTGATCTTCCTGTTTACGGACGCGCGGACTCAGCCTTCGGTACGCGGGATGGCGAAGCGGTAGCCCCGACCACGTACGGTCTCGATGGGCTTGAGTTCACCATCCGGGTCGAGCTTCTTGCGCAGACGACCGATGAACACTTCGAGCACGTTGGAGTCGCGATCGAAGTCCTGCTGATAGATATGTTCGGTGAGGTCGGCCTTGGAGACCAGTTCGCCGGCATGCATCATCAGGTACTCAAGCACCTTGTACTCATAGCTGGTCAGATCGACGTTGGCGCCGTTGACGCTCACCGTCTGCGCGGCCAGATCCAGTGCCACCGGGCCGCATTCCAGCGTGGGCTTGCTCCAGCCAGCGGCACGGCGCAGCAGCGCGTTAACGCGAGCCAGCAGCTCTTCGACATGGAACGGCTTGACCAGATAATCGTCGGCGCCCTGCTTGAGGCCTTCGACCTTGTCCTGCCAGCTCGAACGCGCGGTCAGGATCAACACCGGGAATTTCTTGCCTTCGTCGCGCAGCGCCTTGATCAGCTCCATGCCCGACATCTTGGGCAGGCCAAGGTCGATGATGCCGACGTCGAACGGCACTTCGCGGCCCATGTACAGGCCTTCTTCGCCGTCTTGTGCAGCGTCGACCGCAAAGCCTTCACGCTTCAGACGCGCGGCAAGGGTCTCGCGCAGCGGAGCTTCGTCTTCGACCAAAAGAATACGCATGCACTCTCCCTAGTAACGTTATCGGCCAACAGCCGGGGAATTTATGAGACTGAACGCAGAACTATCTACGTTCAGTGGTTATCGCTGCGTGGTGGCGCTGGCGGATCGGGCGGGGCAGCGCTGGGCGGTGGAGCGGCCTGCGGCTGCTCTAGCTCGTCCACAGTGTGGACGCGCCCGTTCTTCATGTACTTGACCCGATTGAGGTTGCCGCCATCGTACGGCACACGCTCGGCAGCCAAAATTTGTCCACCGGTAGACCGCTGCACATGGCGGATGGTGTCCGACAAGGTGCGGCTGTTACCGCGTGCCGATGCCGGCATGCCCTCGCGACCACCCTGCACCATGGGATACCCCTGACCCCACGCCGACGGCGCGGCCAGGACACCCCAGAGGGCGACCAGGGCGACATAGCGAACGCGGCTGAGCGGATGGGTCACAACTGGATCCTAGCGGGTTGTTCAGGAACATTCAAAATTCGTAAAACCGAGCATGCATCACACAATGCCTGGGTTCCGTAAATTGAGCCAAATTCTTGATTTTTGGGGGTGAATCCGATCTGAACTTTTTAGCTTCGTGTTAACGCCATTCAGCCAAATGAATGCCACGAAGGAGCAGACGCCCTGCCAGCAAGGCTTTCGCGCTCGATGACGGACTCCGAGACCGTGATCAACAACGGTCCTGGCCTGCCTGTTCAGCTAATGCAAGCGCCGGGCCAATCAGGCAACGACGCGCCAGAGCTGGCTGTCGGTTCGCTGCAATGCCTGCTCGACCAGCTCCCAGCCAGCGCCTGGACGGTGTGCGCCCTCGCTCAGCACCTGACGGAACGCCCGCCCGCCCGGCTGCCCATGGAACAGGCCCAGCACGTGCCGGGTGATGTGCTTCAGCGCAAGCCCCTGCTCCAGTTGGGACTCTACGTAGGGACGCAGCGCCCGTAGCAGCGTCTCGCGCGACTGCACCGGGCGTTGGGTCAATGCGGCATCGAGCTGATGCAAGACATACGGGTCGTGATATGCGGCGCGACCGAGCATCACGCCATCGGTCTGCTGCAGATGCGCCAGCGCGGCGTCGACGGCGGCGATGCCGCCATTGAGCACCACCGGCACGTTGGGACGCTCCTGCCTGAGGCGATATGCCCAGTCGTAGCGCAGCGGCGGCACCTCGCGATTTTCCTTCGGCGACAGGCCCTTGAGCCAGGCATTGCGGGCGTGCACTACCACCATCGCCGCGCCGGCCGCGATGACTTGATCGACAAAGCGGGCGAACACGGCGTAGTCGTCGTCATCGTCCACACCCAGGCGGCATTTGACCGTGATCGGCAGCTGGGTGGCCGCGCACATGGCGGCGACGCACTCGGCGACCAGCGCCGGCTCGCGCATCAGACAGGCGCCGAAGCGCCCCGCCTGCACGCGATCGGACGGGCAGCCGCAGTTGAGGTTGATTTCGTCATAGCCCCATTCCTGCGCGATGCCGGCCGCCTGCGCGAGCAGGGCCGGATCGCTGCCGCCGAGCTGCAGCGCCAGCGGGTGCTCGACTGGATCGAAACCGATCAGCCGCGTGCGATCACCATGGATCACCGCGTTGGCATGCACCATCTCGGTATACAAACGTGCGGACGGCGCCAGCAGGCGGTGGAACACCCGGCAATGCCGGTCGGTCCAGTCCATCATCGGGGCAACGGACAGGCGTAGGGAGGCGGTGTAGCGATCAGCAGAAGCGGTCATCGACGGTTGGCCGCAGCGAGCGGCCATTGGAATGCGAAGCAGGATCAATAGCTTACACGGGCGTCGATGAATCTGCGGCAGTGCGGCCTGGCATGCTGATGCAGCGTGATGCCGGACCAGGCCGCACGATCACCTGCTTGCTGCGCTAGGTGACCGACCGCTATCAACTGGCCGCATTCGAACACGACGCGCGGTTGCGGATCCCGCTGGTGGCGCGCTTCGGCGGCCAGCATCACGGCTATTTTCTGCCGTCGGAAAGGGCGAACAACATCGCGTTGGCGCTGTTTTCGTTTCCCTCGCTCGCCAAGTGCGAGCGCTCTCGGGTGGCATCGCTGCAGGATGCGGGGTGTCTGTCGGCGTTCGCCTATATGGAGCGAACGCGGTGCATCGTCAATGACGAGCGCAGCTTCTTTGATCCGGTACTGGCGTAACGCTGCGCGCGTTTCCGGACGTAGGTGCGATTACGGGTTGCGGAAGCCCACACGCTCTTCGGCGCTCAGCGGCTTGCCGAGGGCGTGGTAAGAGGCAGCCAGGGTGATCAGGGACGTGCCCATCACCGCATAGAAGCTCCACGAGGTGGCCAGTACATGCACCTGGCCGAACACCAGCGCGACGACGGCGGTGGCGGTGCACAGCACCATGGCGAGCAGGGACATCAGAAAAGGGATGGAGGGATCGAGCTTCATGGCCGGGGGTTCCAAGGTGCGATAGCTCCAGCATCGGCGTTCCTGGCTCGTTCTTGAACTGTTTTTTGCGCTTTTTTCGAACCAATTTTAAGCAAGTCAGCGCGCGCTCAGTTTTATGTCAAAGCCTTGGCGCACAAGGGTTTCGACGTCAGAAATCTCCTGACGGGATGGCGGAAAAATCATCACCACCGCCAGACTTCCAACGCAGGTGTGGCGGAAAACCGACGAGATGGCCATCACGGTTTGGCGTGGCCGCATCCAGGTCGCTTACGTCACGATCGTGTGCTGTCGTTGCCCTGCTGATTTGCGCGCGACACACGGAGGTGATCGCGCCGGGCAGCCCCCAGATGCAGGCAGCAGCCCGGTCGAAGACGTGCTTGTCTGCGCGCTTGCCGGAACCGTGAGACATCGCGGCCAGTGCCATGCGGAGCCATCCGGACGCGTCGGTGCTCTGGGCTGGATGCCCTACTCGTGGTCTGTCCACAACAAGCGCGGGGACCAAGAGCGGTTAACACCACTGGCGCGCAGTCGTCAGGTGGGGGTGGACGCCACGCTCAGAGCCGGAGTGGACGAATGTGGCCACGCCGCGCTGAGCAACGTGCGCGCCGCCTGGCGGCTGCACCATCGTTTGGTGAGCTGCGCTAAACCTGCCTACGTAATCTCATGCGTTGACCGCGTGCCGAGCGCGGCCATCGAGCGCTATCGAAAGCCCTATGACTGGCTGACAACGCTAGCGACCAAGGATCGAGTAGACGCGGACGCTACGCAGCTAACGCAGCGTCCGCGTGGTCGATGCCGAATTGGGGCATCCGGCCGCGCCGGCCTGGAAGGCTTCGCGGCGGTGGCTGGGCGATGGCCTTGTTGGCCGCTTGCGCGCGCCAAGGTCGCTGTCGTTCGGAGCATTGGTAGCGTGATGGCAAAACACGCCTGGCAAATGTTGCTGCGGACTACTGTGCGCGCTCCGGCCTGTGGTGCACTCTCAAGAACAGCTTACGCAGGCGCGCAACTTGCGGAACATGCACGGCCGCAGGTCACGTCACCGAACACGCTCAGCGTGCCGGGGCGGTGGCGAATTCGCCGCGCTGCAACTTGGTCACATCGTTGCCCTGCCCGTCCTTGAGGCTGAGGTCTGCGCCCTTGGCGGCCAGGTCCTTGAGCACGTCTGTCCGCTGGAACAGCGCTGCATACATCGCCGCGGTCTGGCCGGCGTTGTTACGTTGGTCGGGTGCGCAATCGGCCTGCATCAGACGCTTGGCGATGCCGAGCTCGCCTTTGAAGATCGCGCCCATCAGCGCAGTGTTGCCGCGTTTGTCCTGCGCGCAGGGGTCGGCTCCTGCGCTCAGCAGCTGCTCTACCGCCGGGCGTTGGCCGTGGTAGGCGGCCAGGATCAGCGCGGTATAGCCCTTCTCATCGCGGGCGTTGAGGTCGTAATGCGAGCGGATGAACTCGGCCAGCATCTCCTGGCGGCCTTCGCGCGCGGCATCGAAGAAGTACTCACGTAGCTGCAGCTTGATCTGCTCGGGGCTGGACGTGGATGGGGTAGTCGCTGCGGGCGTGGCAGACGGCGAGGCAGCGATGGCTGGCGCACATAGGGCGCTCAGCATGATCAATAGCAGAGTGCGCATATCGCTCTCCCAAGACGGGGACGGCACCGCGGCGTGGCCGCGATGCCGTCGGATGGATCAGTCCTGCAGGCTGGAGGCCAGCTGCTTGACGCGGGCCAGGTCGCCCTTGGCAACACGGGCCACACCAGTGCCGTACTCCGGGTCGGCTTTGTACAGGAACGACAGGATGATGTGCTTGCTCTCGGTGTCGGTGTTGGACAGCGACTCGCCGAAGCTCTGCACCAGATCTGCACGATCCTTCTTGCCGTAGGAGCGGTACAACTCACCGGCCTGCTTGAAGTTCTGTTCGCGGGTGATCTTGGCCTGCTGGGTGGTACCGGACAGCGGCAGTTCGCTGTAGCGCGCGGCGGTGTCCTGCGGACGCGGCTCCAGGCGGCTCGGCTCGTAGTTCACGCCACTGCTGGTCTGACCGATGTTGCCCTGACCATCCTGGTTGCCGTTATTGACGGCTACGCGTGGGCGGTTGACCGGCAGGCTCAGGCCGTTGGCACCGATGCGATACAACTGGGTGTCGGCGTAGGAGAAGATACGGCCCTGCAACAGGCGGTCTTCAGACGGTTCGATACCCGGCACCAAATTGGCCGGCGCCATCGCGACCTGCTCGGTCTCCTGGAAGAAGTTGTCGACGTTCTTGTTCAACACCATCTGGCCGACCTTCTGTTCCGGCACGTCCGGCCAGATCTTGGTGGCATCGAGCGGGTCGAAATCGAACTTGGCCAGGTCTTCCGGCTTGAGCACCTGCACATACAGGTCCCACTTCGGGTAATCGCCCTTCTTGATCGCGCCGACCAGATCGTTGGTCAGGTGGCTGTAGTCCTTGGACTGGACGGCGGCAACCTGCTTGGGATCGAGGTTCTTAATGCCTTGCAGCGTTTTCCAATGGAACTTGACGTAGTGCACTTCGCCCTGCGCGTTGACCAGCTTGTAGGCGTGCACGCCGTTGCCATCCATGAAGCGATAGCCGGCAGGCGTGCCTTCGTTGGAGTACAGCAGCGTCAGCGTGCGCGTACCTTCGGGCACGTGCGAGAAGAAATCGAAGCGACGCGAGTCGTCGTCAAGATTGGTGCGCGGGTCCGGCTTGAATGCGTGGACCATGTCGGGGAACTTGATCGCATCGCGGATGAAGAAGGTGGGGAAGTTGTTGCCGACCAGATCCCAGTTGCCTTCGCTGGTGTAGAACTTGGTGGCGAACCCGTGCGGGTCGCGCAGCGTTTCAGGCGAGTGATTGCCATGCACAACGGACGAAAAGCGCACGAACACCGGAGTCTTTTCGCCGGCGCTGAATACCTTGGCCTTGGTCAGGGTGGACAGATCGGCAGTGGCGGTGAACTCGCCTTTGACGCCGGTACCGCGCGCATGCACGACGCGCTCGGGAATGCGCTCGCGATCGAAGCGCTGCAGCTTCTGGATCAGCTGCACGTCCTGCAGCAAGGTCGGGCCGTTGGCACCTGCCGTCTGCGAATTCTGGTTGTCGCCAACCTTGGCGCCGTTGTCGCGGGTCAGTACAGATTGGGCGAAGACCGGCGGAGCGATCAGCGTGGGGGCTAGCAGGGCTAGCACCATGAGGGATCCAGGGCGCATGGCGTCAGCTCGTGTTGAAGGACCTGAATCATGGCGAGCGGGCCGAAGTGTGAAAAGTCATTAGTTATGATCGCAGCGATAGGCGAACATGATGATGACTGCGTTGCGTGATATGCATCGCTTTTCGTGTGGCAGCGTGTTGCAGATAACGCGACTGTTTCGGCTTCAAGCGTCTCGTCTGCATTCGCATCGCATGACGTCATTACCGAAACACGTAGACCGATGCTGCACTGCAAGGCGATGCCATGCGAAAAAACACTGCATCTGCAGCAACCAACGCGATGCCTGACAAGCAACTGCGCCCGCATGCATGAGGTGACACAGGCTGCGCATGATCGCTCGCGGCGGCATGCCGGATGACGACGCTGCCATGCGTGGCAGTCGCTATGCAGTGCTCGAGTACAACCTTGTCGACCGAGACCAGGCGGTCAACATCGCTGATCGCTCAAGATCACTGAGCGCTGCATTGGCACACCATGTGCCGACGCACTCAGCGCCCGATCACCCGCTTGAACGGTGGCAACGCGTCGATGATGCGTTTGCCGTAGCGACGCGTCAGCAGGCGAGAGTCGAGAATGATGACGCGGCCGTGGTCATTGGAGCTGCGGATCAGCCGCCCTGCAAACTGGGTGAGTGTGCGTAGCGCATGCGGAATCGCAATCAGGTTGAACGCATTGTGGCCGCGGCTTTCCAGCCACTCGCTCAAGGTCGAGGTCTGCGGGTCGGTCGGCACCGCGAATGGCACCTGGGTGATGACCACCGTGGTGCAGGCATCGCCGGGCAGGTCCAGGCCTTCGCCAAAAGAATTCAAACCGAACAACACCGAGCCTTCGCCAGCAGCAATGCGGCGCATGTGTTCGGTGATCAATTGCGACTTGTTGCCTTCGCCCTGCACCAGCACACGGTTGCGCTGCGCCAGCGGCATCAGGTCGGCGACCTTTTCCATCTTCCAGCGCGAGGTGAACAGCACGATGCTGCCCTTGGCGTTCCAATCCAGTTCGCGCACCAGATACTTGGCCACTTCCTTGGGATGCCCTTCGCGGTCGTCCGGGGTGACCGGAAAATTGGGCACGATCAGTTCGGCCTGATTGGGCAGGTCGAATGGCGAGGCCAGCGAGGCCATTTCGGCGTGATCGGGCAAGCCGTTGTCGATGGCGAAGGATTGGAAATCGCCACCGCCGGTGAGCGTGGCCGAGGTCATCACCACCGAATCCACTTCGTTCCAGATCATCGTGCGCAGCACTTGCGCGGCCGACACGGGAGAGCAGTGGCAGATCAGATCACCCTCGCGCGAGAGGGTGATCCAGCGCGCCATCGGCGGCTGGCCTTCCTTGTCTTCGCGCCGCCAGCCGCTCCACAGATTGTGTTGCTGCTCGGCCATTTCCAGCGCCAGGCCCAGGTTGCGTTGCAGGCGTTCGCGTGCGGCATCGTCCTGCTTGCCCTTAGCCACTGCGCCATGTGCGGCATGTACCCAGTTGAACAGCGCGCGGGTTTCTTCGCCCAGTTCTTCGATGGCCGGGCCCCACTGCGGCGGCAACTTGCCGTTGGCAGCACGCCACAACGGATCGCGCTCGCCAGGCTCGGGCTTCCACACGCGCTCGACTTCGGCATGGAAGGCCTTGAGCAGTTTGGACACCCGCGCGGCCACCTCAATGGCTTCGTTGGGCAGCAGGTTGCCGATCTTGTCCTTGTCCACCGCGCGGTACGCGGCGGCAATGAGAATCTGCATGCGGCCAGTGCGCTTGGCCATCTCGTCCAGCGGCAGATTGGCCGCGCCCTGGTCGATGGCCACGCCGGCGATGTGATGGCCTTCGTCGAGCACCAGCAACATGTCCGATGGCGGCGCGATCAGCGGCTGGCCGTTTTCGGCATCGCCCAGCGACAGCGAGGACAGCAGCAAGGCGTGGTTGGTGACCACGATCTGCGCTTCGCGCACATCGGTGCGTGCCTTGAGCACCGGGCATTGCGCGGCATAACTGCAGCGGCGCCCCGCACAGCCGGAGGCGGGCGTGGTGATGCGCATGCGCAACGGCACCGAGACCTGCTCGGGGGCATCGTCCAGGTCGCCGCTCCAGGTGCGTGCGGCGTAGGCCTTGGCCAGCCGTTTGGCCAGATCGGCATCGACGGGGCTGAGCGGGCGATCGTAGAGCGCCTGCTCGTCTTCGAACATGGCGTTCTGGCTGGTGTCGCCTTCCAGCTCGGCGGCATTGCGCGTGCACAGATAGCGGGTGCG
Source organism: Xanthomonas sp. WCS2018Noco2-27 (assembly GCF_031843525.1). Lineage (NCBI taxonomy): Bacteria > Pseudomonadati > Pseudomonadota > Gammaproteobacteria > Lysobacterales > Lysobacteraceae > Xanthomonas > Xanthomonas sp. WCS2018Noco2-27. The sequence continues at coordinate 27,684 of NZ_JAVTIK010000020.1, forward strand.
GCCCTTGGCCAATGCCACGGTCGCTTCCAGCCCGGTGGCTTTGAGGAAGGCCGGGATGTCGCGCTCCACCAACTGCGACTGCAGCGCCACGGTGCCGGTGCTGATCACCAGCTTCTTCTTGGTCGCCAGGGCGATCGGCACGCCAGCGGTGAGATAGCCCAGGCTCTTGCCCACCCCGGTGGGCGCCTCGGCGATGCCGATGCCGCCGGAGGTGGCCAGCGCACGCGAGACCAGACCGATCATCTGACTCTGCGCGCGACGGGTGGCAAAACCGGGCGTATTGGCCTGCAGCTTGGCGTAAGCGTCGCGGATGCCGGCCTTGATCGGGTCGGTCAGCACACGCTGGGCGGGGACGGGCGCGGACGGCGCAGCCGGTGGGGCAAGGTCACTCATCGCGCTATTTTCGCACGGACCGGCGCAGCGCCTGCGAACGATACGCGCGGCAGCTGAACCTGTTTGCCGGATGCCCTTGCACGGTTTGGCGACCGATGTCCGGAGCGGATGACGCAAGCGCGCACGTCGGCAAATGGCGGCGAATACTGCACGCGGGATCTGCGTGCACGCTGCGCTTGCCGCTTTCGATCAACCCCGGTCCTTCTGGGATCACTCAGAGATGCGTTGGCGGTGCTCGAAGACCGGCAACCGCCGCGGACAACCCACAGCTGGACTCCGTGGAATGTTGGATCAACCGCGTCGCGGCCAGGCGTAGCGCGCCCAAACCACGCCGATCACGGCCATGGCCACGCCCATCGCCAGCATGCCGATGCCCACACCGGCCGGACCGAAGCGTTCGTACAGCAGTCCGCCCCGGTTGACGGTGGCCAGCGCCTGCGGATGCAGCAACGTCCAACCGCCCTGCCCTGCACAGATCAGCCCGACCAGGACGAGCGCCAACGCCTTGAGCGGGATCATGCGCGCGGACCCGCAGCAGGCGGCAGCCGTTGCAGGCTACGCGCCAGAGTCCACACCAGCACGCCAATGCCGACGCCTTGCACGGCGGTCAGCACGAAGCGGCCGACGCCCATCACCAGACCAATCTGGCGCACGTTGCCCTGCTGCAGCAACAGCATCGGAATCGACTGCAAGGCCACCTCGGCCAGCACACAGCCCAGCAGCAGCCACAGCCCGGCCAGCGCGGCACGCCGCAGCGGCCCGTGCGGGGCCCGCCACAGCAGCACCAGCCCCAGCAACAAGGCGATCAGCATCGGCACCCGCGACAGCAGGCTGGTGATCAGGCTGAGCAGGATGTCGGTGGTGGTCATGGGCAACGGCTCAGTCCGCGCTGACCAGCACGGCGTCGCGCGCGCGCAGCGCCGCGTACACCGGGTCGGTGTCCGGACGCACGCCATGCCACAACGCGAAACTTTCTGCGGCCTGCTCCACCAGCATGCCCAGGCCGTCGATGGCGTAACGACAGTGCGCGGCGCGTGCCCAGGCCAGGAACGCGATGGCGGTTTCGCCGTAGTTGAGATCCACCGCGGCGGTCAGGCTGTTGACCAGGCCCAACGGCAGCGAGAACGCACCGGCGTCGCGGTCGCGCCCGGCGGCAGTGGCGTTGACGATCAGCTCGAAGTCGCCCAGTTCGCGCAGGTCTTCGATGTAGCGCGACACCACCCGGCCGGGTTCGCCCAGCGCATCGCACAGCGCATCGGCGCGCTCGGGCGAGCGGTTCACCACCACCATCTCGGTGATGCCGGCATCCAGCAGCGCCGGTGCCACCCCGCGTGCGGCGCCGCCGGCGCCCAGCAGCAACACGCGGCGACCGCGCAGATCCAGGCCGTGGCGATCGGTGAGGTCACGCACCAGGCCGACGCCGTCGGTGTTGTCGCCCTGCCATTGGCCGTCGTTACGCACCAGCGTGTTCACCGCTCCGGCCAGCTGCGCGCGATCGCTCAGGCTGGCGGCCAGCGCAAAGGCGGCCTCCTTCAACGGCAGGGTGACGTTTGCGCCCTTGCCGCCTTCGTCGGCGAAGCGCTGCAGCGTGCTGGCGAACGCGTCCGGCGGCGCATCGATGGCGGTGTAGTCCAGCGCGATGCCGGTCTGCTTGCCGAAGTCGGCATGGATGGCCGGCGACAGCGAATGGGCGACAGGGTGACCGAACACGGCATAACGGGATACGGGCATGAAACGCTCTCTGGTTGACTAGACTGTGCGCGACTTGGAGCAGGACCACCGCATGCAACTTCGATGGACGCCGCTCGCGCTGGCGGCGAGTTTACTCTTCGTCCCGTCCGCGTCGGGACTTGCCGAGTTCGGCATCGAAGGGATGGGTGTGGTGTCCACGCCGGCCAACGAGGCGCACGCCACGCTCAGCCCGGACGGGCAGCGCATCGTCTGGGCCAGCGACCGCGCAGGCGGTGCCGGGGGTTGGGACCTGTGGCAGGCGCAGCTGCGCGGCGGGCGTTGGCAGGACGCGCAGCCGCTGCCGCTCAACACCGCCCAGGACGAGATCACGCCGCTGTTCAGTGCCGATGGACGCTGGCTGCTGTTCGCCTCGTCGCGGCCCGGCGGCGCCGGTGACAGCGATCTGTACCGCGTGCCGGTGGATGCGCAAGGCGGCCTGGGCGCGGTGCAATCACTGGGCGCGGCGATCAACAGCCGCGACGACGAGCGCGCACCGAGCCTGTCGCTGGACGGCACGCGCCTGCTGTTCGCCAGCGATGGCCACGGCGGTGCCGGCGGCCTGGACGTGTTTGTGGCGCGCTGGGACGGGCGCGCATTCACCGCGCCTGCGCCACTGCGCGACATCAACACCGCGGCCGACGAACTGGATGCGGCCTGGCTCGGCGACGGGCGTGGCCTGGTGTGGGCACGCGGCGCAGTCGATGGCCCCAGCCAGTTGCTGCTGGCCGCATGCAACAACGGGCACTACGCCCAGGGCCAGCCGTTGCCGCTGTCGTTCAACGGGCCGCAGGAGCGCACGTTTGCGGCGGTGGTGGATGCATCCAAACCGGGCGAACTGCTGGTGACCGGCAGCGCACGTGCACCACGCGCGGGCCAGCTGGATCTCTACCGGATGAAGGCGCCGGCGATAGAGGGCGATACCAGCTGCCGCTGAGGGTGGATGGATGCGCGAAGTCAAACTAAGAGCGGCTGGCAAAGCACCTCGCGCTGGTCTATTTCAAAGAAGAGGATTGTGGGTCTTCAATGCAGGGCAGCTGCGCTGCGGCCTGGTTGTAGAGCTGCTGACTTGCGGCTTGGTTGCGGCGCTACAGAGCGCTGACTCGCGGCTCGGCTGCAGGGCTACAGAGCGCTGACTCGCGGCTCGGCTGCAGGGCTACAGAGCGCTGACTTGCAGCTCGGCTGCAGGGCCCACCCGCCTACCATCGCGGGACACGCTGCAAGTACGTCCTTGTCAGCGCTTACGCGGTATCCATGCTGCGTACCGTCCCGCGCCGGTAGGCGGGCAAGGACACGTCGAGATGGTCGGTGTGCACGGTCAAGAGCAGCGCGTGACATGCATTTTGGATAATGGCGTACCAACCCAATACCGATGCACCTTGCGAGAAAGAGGCTTTTCACGCGACCACTGAGCAACTCCCTGGTGCGGCGTCCTCCCCGCGTGCGGGACCGTGTGGCGGCATGGATGCTGCCACCCAGCCTCCACGGACGGATGCACGGCGTGTCCCGCGAGCGGTGAGGGCGCCGCGCACTCGACCTACCAGCCTTTGACGTGTTGTTAGCCCCCCCCCCCCAAGGCTGCGACGCAGTGGTCATGACTGTGCTCAGTACACATCGCGCCGATAGCGGCCCGCTGCCGTCAGCGCGTCCACGCGGGTGTCGCCCAGCAGTTCGCGCAAGGTGACGTCGACCGCGCGCGCCATGCTGTCCAGGCTGCCGCAGACATGGATCACCGCACCGCGATCGATCCAGTGCCGTAGCGCGTCGCCGGCATCGCGCAATTGATGCTGCACGTAGCGCTTGTGCGGCTGATCGCGCGAGAACACCCAGTCCAGTTGTTGCAGATGACCGCTTGCCTGCCAGGCCTGCAGTTCGTCGGACAACAGCCGGTCGTGTGCGGCGTGGCGTTCGCCGAACAGCAGCCAATGACCGTGTACGCCGGCCAGCTCGGCCTCGCGCAACAAGGCGCGCAACCCGGCGATGCCGGTGCCGTTGCCGATCAACACCATCGGCGCCGCTTCGATGCGATGGAAGCCGGGATTGGTGCGCAGCCGCGCGCGCACTGCCGCCCCAATCGGCGCATGACAGATCAACCAGCCCGAGCCCAGCCCTGGACTGCCATCGCTACGGGTGGTCAGGCGCACCACCGCCGTGGCCACGCCATCGGCCGGCACGCTGGCCAGCGAGTAGTCGCGCGTGGGCAACCAGTCGCAGGCATCCAGCCAGGCCTGTGGATCCGGACACGGCGCGGGCGGCGTCGCGGGCGCGGGCGGCAGCACACGCTCGGCAGCGGCCTGATGTAGCGGCAGCAACTGCGCATCGACATGCACCAACGCATCGGACGACAGGCCCCACGCTGCCAGACACGCACGCACCTGCGCATCGGCGTGCGCAGGCTGTACTTCGAGGATATCGCCCGCCTGCCAGTGCGCCTCAAGCGGTGGCTGCAGGTCGATGCGCCAGATCGGCGCGCCCTCGCTGCCCGGGTTGAGATGGGTGCGCGACGACAGCGCCCACTGGCTCAGGCGCGGACGCGTCAACGCAACCGCGGCCAGCGGCGCGCCGGCAATCTGCGCCAGCTGCGTATGCCATTGCGCCAGCGCCTGCGGATCGGCGTTGTCCATTTCCACTGTGGGAAACAACGCGCGTGCACCCTGCGCGTCCAACCACTGCTCGATGCGCCGCGAAAACCCGCAAAACTGCGCATATTGGCGGTCGCCCAATGCCAGCACCGCGTAGGCCAGCTGCGGCAAGCCGATGCGTTGGCGCATCAGTTCGCGCTCGAACCCACGCGCCGCATCCGGCGGCTCGCCATCGCCGAACGTGCTGATCACCAGCAAGGCGTGCCGGGTGGCCTGCAGTTGCTGCACATCCACCTGCGCCAGTGCGCGCACCTGCACCGGCAGGCCGGCCGCTTGCAGGTGCCCGGCCGCCTGCCAGGCCAGCCGTTCGGCAAAGCCGCTCTGGCTGGCGAAAGCGATCAACCATGGCTCGGCCTGCGAGGCCGGCGGTGCGTTCTGCAGCACCACGCGTGCGGCGCGCAGCTCGCGCTTCTTGCGGCGGCGATCCAGGTACAGCATCCAGCCGCTGATGAAGAACACCGACATGCCGAGGCTCGCCAGCATCACCACGATGCGCCCCGGCAAGCCGAAGAAACTGCCCGAATGCAGAGGAAACATGCTCACCAGCCATTGCTGGCCGCGCGGCAACCGCGCGTAGTCCTGGCGCTGCAGCAAGGCGCCGCTGGCCGCGTCGATTTCCAGATTGTCGTAGGCGCGGTCGTGGTCGGGCCGATCCGGCAAAAATCGCACGCTCATCGGCTGCCCGGCACGGGTGGGCACCCGCAGATCCAGCGCGGCGTGATAGGTCCCAGGGATACCGTCCAAGGTGCGCTGCACACGTGCGAAATCCACCGTCGCCGGCCGATGGTCGCCCCCGTCGCCGCGCATGGCCGGCTCCTTGCCGAGCAAGGCCACCATGCCGTCGCGGTACCAATCGTAGGACCAGGTCAGCCCGGTCAGCGCGACCAGCAGATAGACCAGCAGACACCAGGTGCCGAACACCGCGTGCAGGCTCCACAGAAAACTGCGCCCCTGCCGCCGCCATTCCACCACCCACCAGGTCCGCAGGCTCCACCAGCGCCGCGGCCAACGCAGATACAGCCCGGACGCGCAGAAAAACAGCAGGATCAAGGCGCACGCCCCGGTCACTGCCTGGCCGCGCTTACCCGCGGTCAGATTGCGGTGCAGGTCCTCGATAAACGCAAACGCCCCGCTCAGGCGCGGTGCGGCGACACGCGCGCCGGTGTAAGGATCGAAGTACACGCGCCCGCCGCCCTTGCCCGCCAGACGTGCGGTGGATGGCCGCGCGCCGGTGGGGTCGATCAGCATGCGTGTCACCGCCTGCTGTTTTCCTGCGTCGCGCGGCAGCAGGTCGAGGCGCTGCAGCAACACATCCACCGGCAACGCACGCTCGCCGGCGGCATGCCGCACCGCCAACTGCGCGATGGCCGGGTTGGCCAGCCGCACGATTTCGTTCTCGAAGGACATCAGCGCGCCGGTCACGCCCATCACCGACAGCACCAGACCGGCGGTGATGCCGAGCAGCCAGTGCAGTTGGAACAGAACCGTCTTGAACACGCGCGAACAACCTGAAGCAGCAGGGCTCGCCATTGTAGATGAGAATCGTTATCGCAGATGACGCACTTGGTTCGATCGCGGTTGCGTGGTCTCGTAGGCAAGCCTGGCCGAGATCGCGATGCTTTCGCATCGCAATCAGACGCCTGGTTGTTGGCCTGCGGCTCCAGGCCGGCGATGTGTCAGATAGCGGCAGTTGATCGCATGGAATCAGATCAAATCGCTGCAGCGCGAAGCGGGCCGGCCGTACCGGTCCGTGCAAACACGCGGAAGCTCCGACCAAAACCATCGAATGCCGGCTTCACTACATCGCACCCACCTGCAGCGGCATCCACGAAAGATGCCACCACAGCGCCGCTCCACGCAGCACGTCTGGACGCGCTCAGCCTTCGCGCAACCAGCGCGCCACTTGCGGCGCGAAGTACGTCAGCACGCCATCGGCGCCGGCGCGCTTGAAAGCCATCAGCGCTTCCAGCACGCACTTGCGTTCGTCCAGCCAGCCGTTGGCGGCGGCCGCCTTGAGCATCGCGTACTCGCCGCTGACCTGATACGCAAAGGTCGGCACGCGGAATTCTTCCTTCACCCGGCGCACCACATCCAGGTACGGCATGCCCGGCTTGACCATCACCATGTCCGCGCCTTCTTCCAGGTCCAGCGCGATCTCGCGCATGGCCTCGTCGCTATTGGCCGGGTCCATCTGATAGGTGGTCTTGTCCGCCTTGCCCAGGTTGCCGGCGCTGCCCACCGCATCGCGGAACGGGCCGTAGAACGCCGAGGCGTACTTGGCCGAATACGCCATGATGCGTACGTTGAGATGGTCGTCGGCATCGAGCGCGCGGCGAATCGCGCCGATGCGGCCATCCATCATGTCCGAGGGCGAAATGATGTCTACGCCGGCCTGCGCATGCGACAGCGATTGCTTAACCAGCGCCTCGACGGTGATCTCGTTGAGCACATAGCCGGTGTGATCGATGATGCCGTCCTGGCCGTGCGTGGTGTACGGGTCCAGCGCCACGTCGGTCATGATCCCCAGCTCCGGAAAGCGCGATTTGAGCGCGCGCACCGCACGCTGCGCCAGACCGTCCGGATTCCAGGCTTCGGCGGCATCCAGACTCTTGCCCGCCGGGTCGATCACCGGGAACAGATCGATCACCGGAATGCCCAGTTCCAGCGCGTTTTCCGCCTCACGCAGCAGCTCGTCCAGCGACAGCCGCTCCACGCCCGGCATCGAGGCGATGGGCGCGCGGCCGGATAATTCATGCACGAACACCGGCCAGATCAGGTCATCGGTTGTCAGCGTGTTTTCGCGCATCAACCGACGCGAAAACGCATCGTGGCGCATGCGACGGGGGCGATAGTGCGGATGGGCCATGACGCGGCTCCTTGAGATAGCGCGTCAGTTTACGCCCGCAATCGCGCGCAGGACGCGCTGCGACGCAGTGTCGCAGCGCTGCAACGGCATGGCAGGCCGCTATCGGCGCGGCCTATCTGCAGGTCGGGCAGCGCTGCCAAGGCTGGGGATGCAAACCCTGCCCGATGCGTGCGTCGACACACACGCCGACGCACATGTGCATCAGCGCCTTGTCGAAAGCGCCCTAGATCACCCCGCCACCCAGGCTCAGGCGGATCACTCCAACCACGATCACCAACCCGTTGAGCAGCAAGCCGGTCTTGGCCCGGCCGCGGTTGCCGGCCGAGGTGAACAACAGCGCGATCGCCGCGATCAGCGCACCCATTGCCGCGAACGGAATCAGGAACCAGTTACCCCATCCCAGCAACGGGATGAAGGCCAGCACCATCCACAGCAGCGCCACAATGCCCCAGAGCAGGCTAATCAATCCCACGTGCCACCTCGTCTATCGAAGAAACACCGAGCTTAACGGGGCGGCTGCCAACACGCCGTGGGCGGGTGGTCACCCTGACCAATGGCGGCTTGGCAGCAGCCTCACATGGGCGTGGCTAGGGTGTGACGAGGCACGGAGCGATCCAGTGCGACTGACAAACCCATTGGGCAGCCGCCGCCAGGTGCCGCGGCGGGCGCTCGGTGCGGACTGGACCGCCCGTACACAGTGGTTCGTCCGCGTCGCCAGCACCCATCTGACGGCGGTTTGTTACCTCGTGTTAGCCACTCTTCAGTCCGGGCGCCGGATCATCGCCGTCATCACCAACATTCAGGGGGCCACATCATGAACAGGCATTTCGTCGTCGGCGCTGCACTGGCCCTGCTGCTGGCCGGCTGCGCCAGCAGCTCCAAGGTGATGCTCGGCCAGGCGCGCGCGCCGATCGACCCCACCAAGGTGCAGGTCTATTCGCACGCTCCGGTCGGCTCGATGGAGATCGCCCAGCTCGAATCCACCAGCGCCGCCGGCTTCGGCACCCAGGGCCAGACCGATGCCGCCGTGCAACGGCTCAAACGCGAAGCCGCCAAACTTGGCGCCAACGGCGTGGTCATCGTCGGCGTCGGCTCCGAGCGCTCCGGCGGCGGCCTGTCGGTAGGCGGTGGCAGCTACGGCGGCCGCGTCGGCGGCGGTTTGGGGATCGGCATACCGACCACGCAAAAGCGCGCGGCCGGTATGGCGATCTGGGTGCCGGCGGGGGCCGAAACTGGCGCCATGCCGGACGCACCACCTCCAGCGCGCTAATCGTCCAACGGCTTTAAACAACGCAGGCATGAGGCGGCTGACGACCGCTGCCGCATGCCTGTGTGCGCCTTGTGCTCAGCGCTTGTTCTGCTGTGCCGGAACGAACTGCGTCTCCACCGCCTTGGCTAGCTGATCCGGTGGCAGCAGACCTTGGTCGAGCAGGAAGTTGTTGAAGGCCAGGCGGTCGAACTTTTTGCCTAGCGCCAGTTCGGTGCGCATGCGCAGTTCGAGGATGCGGGTGTAGCCGTAGAAGTAACTACCGGCCTGGCCGGGGGCGCGGACGGTGTAGCGGTCCAGTTCCTGGCGAGTCATGGCGGGCGAGAGGCCGACGTCGTCTTCCAGTACCTGGCGCGCGCGTTCGCGGTCGATCAGGCCCAGGTTGAGCATGGGGTCAAGCATGGCGCGGGCGGCGCGCAGCAGGCGGAACTGCAGGGCGATCAGCTGCCCGTCGAGGGGCTCGTACGGGACCATTTCGGCTTCGGCATACAGCGCCCAGCCTTCGACGTTGACCGAGTTGAACGCGAACATGCTGCGCGCCAGCGAGACGCCGCGTTCGACCATGGCGGTGAATTGCAGCTCGTGACCGGGACGGCCTTCGTGGGCGCTGAGCGTCCAGGCGGCCGAGCCGAAGTTGAAGTCGTCGTACTGCTCCTTCTTGCCGCCGTCGGCGGCCGGGTTGCCCAACGGCAGCACGAACTGGCCTTGCTGGCCGGTGTTGCCGATCAGCGGTGCGGGCAGGAAGTGCGGTGCCGGTTGCGCAGCGCTTTCGGCGGCACTGCCCAGGCGCATCTGCATCGGGCGGTTGGGCACATCGACGATGCGCTGCTGACGAATGATCGGATCGATCTGGTCGATCACGCCGCGGTAGTAGGTTTCCAGTTGGTCGTCGGCGATGGTGTTGCCCTTGAGCGCACGGATCACCTGCACATAATCGCTACCCTGCACGCCCTTGGCCTTGGCCACCAGCGGGGCGAGCTGGCGCATGGCCGAGCGCGTTTCCATGAATTCCAGCTGCGCGCGCTGGATCAGCACCTGCGGGGCGATATCGATGCCGACCTGCTTGAGCTGAAACGCATACAGCGGCTCGGGCAGGCGAGTGTCCTTGCGCGCCTTGGGCAGCACGTTGGTGCGGGTCCAGCTGGCGTAATCCTTGAGCTGGGTGGACATGGCCTTGAGCGCTTCGTCGGTGCCAGCGATCTTGTACTTGGCGAACAACTCGCCGATGCCTGCGATGTAGGTGTCCACGTTGGCCAGCGCCTGTTCCACTTCGCGCTGGGTGGGCTGCAGCAACGCCTTGTTGCTCAGCTTTTCCTCGTAGCGCTGCCGCGCTAGCGTGGTAGTGGGCGTACTCCCCGGCGCCAGGCCGACATAACGCTTGAGGCGGTCCAGCGCTTTGGCGCGGCGCTCGGGCACGGTCTGGTCGGACAGCAGACCGTTGAGGCCACTGAAGACCGCCTCAGGCGCGTCGCTCCAGGGCAGCAGATAACGCTCGTTGAGTTCGCTGCCTTCGATGTTCTGCTCGGCAGCGCCGATCATGATCTGCAGGTCCTGGCGCACATTGGCATCGCGCTCGGTGGCGAGCTTGGTTTGCAGCGTGGCGCGCGCCTTGCGCATGGCATCGCGATAACGCGCGGCGTTGTCCGGCCCCAGGTCGACAACCTGATCGTCGTAGCCGGGCACCCCGAAGAAGCTGGCGTATTCGGGCTGGAACGGCGCCTGCGCATTGAGCAGGATCTGCGCATATCCGTTGCTGGTCTGCACCCAGGCCGGGCTGGCGGGTTGTGTGGGCGCGGTCTTGCCGGTCTGTGCCTGCAACGGCAACGAAGAACCGAGCGCCAGCGCAACGGCGAGAACGAGTGGCTTCATGAGGCAGATCCGCGAATTGAGTAGCGCGACCCTACGCATCCGCAGCGGCGGCGGCAATCCGCCTTAAGTCATGGCGTACGGGGCTGCGGCTGCGCGGGAGTTGCAGACGTCGCTGGCGACAGGTTGATCGGGTCGCCGTGTGGACCGGCAAACGTCAGGGTCTGGTAGGTCCAACGGCCGTGGCTGCGCGTGGCATCTACTTGCACGTTGCCGCTACCGCGCGGCCCGTGCAGGCCCACGCTGAAATGCGCCTCGCCGATGTCGCCGACATAACTGATGCTGCCATCGGGCAGAAACGCTTCGGTGATGGGAGTGCCTAGGGTCTGCACGACATGCGTGTCGGCCTTGGCGATGCGCAGCGCGTCGCGGTACACATCGCTGGATTTCACTGCCGCGGTAATCACGTAGATCAACGCGCCGATCACCAATGCCAGCAGCAGGAATAGCGCCAGGCCGATGCCGGGAACGACCCACTTCCAATGCCGGCTCCAGAACTCGACAGAGCGCAAACGATGCGGCGATACAACGGGAATGGGCGGCGGCAGCGACATGGCACTCCGTGTGCGAACGCAAGGGAAACCGACAGGCGATACGTCTAACGCAGCGGCAACCGTCTACTGCTGCGACGGCATCAGGCAGCGCTGCAAAAACGCCTCGGCGGTCTTGTAACGGTGCAATGCAGTGCTGCCGGACAGACCGTGCTTTGCGCCTGGGTACGTCATCAACTCGAACGGCCTACCGCGCTGCTGCAGCTCGCTCATCAACGCGGTGGAATTGGTGAACAGCACATTGTCGTCGGCCATGCCGTGGATCAGCAGCAGCTTGGCGTGCAGGCCATCCAGGTGGGTGGTGACGCGCGCGTTGCGATAGCCATCGGCGTTGCCGGCCGGCAGGTCCATGTAACGCTCGGTGTAGTGGGTGTCGTACAGACCCCAATCGGTCACCGGTGCACCGGCTACGCCGCAGGCATAGGCGTCGCTGTGTTTGGCCAGCAGCATCAGCGTCATGTAGCCGCCGTTGGACCAGCCCTGCACGCCGATGCGCGCCGGATCCACCCAGCGCTGGGTCTTGAGCCAGGCAACGCCTTGCAGCTGGTCGTCCACTTCCACCGTGCCCTGCTTGCCGTACAGCGCGCCACCGAAGTCGCGGCCGCGTCGCGGGGTGCCGCGGTTATCCAGCGAAAACACCACGTAGCCGCGCTGCGCAAGATATTGATCGAACAACGCATCGCCACGGCTGGGCCACGCATCGAGCACGGTTTGTGCAGCGGGGCCGCCATAGACATAGACGATGACCGGGTAACGCTTGCTCGCATCGAAGTTGTCCGGCTTGGTCAGCCGGTAGTGCAAGGGTGTCTTGCCATCGGCGGCGGTGAGCGTGCCGAAATCGATCAGGCGCTGCGCGTCGCGGTACTTGGCATACGGATGGTGCGGATCGGCCAAGTCGTTCTTGAGCAAGGTGGCGATTTTTTCGCCATTGGCGCGAAACAGCTCGATCTGCGGCGGTATGGTGGTGTTGGACCAGGTGTCGACATACACGCTGGCGTTGTTGGCGAAGCTGGCCGCATGCGTGCCATTGGATGTCGAGCGTTTTTCGATGGCGCCGCCGGCTAGCGGCACTGCATAGAGCTGGGTCTGCGTGGGCGAGTCCTTGCTGCCGGCGAAGTACACCAGGCCAGCCTGCTCGTCGACGGCCAGCAGCGCGTCCACCACCCAGGTGCCGGACGTTAGCGGCGTGAGCGTGGCGCCGTCTTCGGAGGCGAGGTACAGATGTTCGTAACCACTGCGCTCGGAATTCCAGACAAAGCGGCCGTCCTTGAGAAAACGCAGATCGTTGGTGAGCGGCACCCAGGTCGGCGAGCTCTCGGTGATCAGCGTGCGTTGCTTGCCGCTGGCCAACGTGGTTTCAATCAGCTCGAGCCTTTTTTGATCGCGCGATTGACGCTGAAAGGTCAGCCGCTGCGCATCGCGCCAATCCACGCGTGCCAGGTAGATGTCCGGCTGCTTGCCCAGATCGATCCACGTCGGTACGGCGGCGGCGCGCGGTGCGATCACGCCCAGCTGCACGGCGACGTTCGGTTGCCCGGCCTGCGGGTAGCGCTGACTGATCACCCCGGTGTGGTCGGCATAGACCTCCGGGCGTTTTTGCACCGGCACCTGCGCTTCGTCGATGCGCGCGAAGGCGATCGCCGAATCGTCCGGCGCCCACCAGTAACCGGTGTGGCGATCCATTTCTTCGTCTGCGACGAATTCGGCCACGCCGTTGCCGATGGTCTCGCTGCCGTCGCGAGTGAGCTGCAGCTGTTTACCGCTGGCCAGGTCGATCACCCACAGGTTGCGCTCGCGCACGAAGCTGACAAAACCGCCCTTGGGCGAGAGCTTGGCGTCGGTGGTGAAGCCTTCGCCGTGGGTCAGCTGGCGCACTGCGGCGGCGCCGGTCTTGCGCAGGTCGTACAGATACAACTCGCCACCCAGCGGGAACAACAGCGCCTGCGCATCCGGCGCCCATTGGTAATCGACGATGCCGGTGAGCGCGGCGATGCGTTGGCGCTCGCGGCGGGCCTTTTCCACATCGCTGAGCGTTTCGGTGCCGGGCAACACCACTTTGGAATCGACCAGCAGGCGGGTCTGGCGGCTGGCGATGTCGTATTCCCACAGATCCAGCTGGTTGCGGTCGCTGTCCTTGCCGCGCAGGAAGGTCACGCGCGAGCCGTCCGGGGCCACCTTGGGCTTGAGCAATGTCGGCCCCGACAGCGGCAACGGGCCGGTGATGGCCTCCAGGGTAAGTTTTTCGGCGTGGGCCATGGGGACGGTGCTGAGCATGAGGGCAAGGGCGGCGAACAGGGCGCGCATCGAAGATCCTGTCTGAAGACAGCGCACAGGATGCGGGCACGTGGGGTGTTTGAGAAGCGTGGCGATGGTGTGTGCTCGCCACGGGATGGTGCGCGCGTGGTTGTGTGCGTGTGCTGCAGGGCTGTGCTGGGGGGTGTGATCGTTCTGCTTTGGGCGAGCAGGAGTGTGTTTGGGCTGGCGGTTGAAGTTGGCGCGCTGCCGATGGTGCATGCGCATTGCATGCGAAGCAGATTGCGGCGCGCGGTAGGTCTGCCGCTAACTGCGTACCCTCACCCCAACCCCTCTCCCGGGGGGAGAGGGGCTCGATCAGCCGCGTTCGATTTGTCGCGTGCGGTTGATGTGCGCGAATGCCGCTGCTAACTCTTGCTGCTGCTTGCTCTTGCTGCTTGCTCTTGCTGCTTGCTCTTGCTGCTTGCTCTTGCTGCTAGCTCTTGCTGCTAGCTCTTGCTGCTAGCTCTTGCTGCTTGCTGTCGTTGTTTGCTGATGCTGCTTGCGTTTGCTGTTGCTGCGCAGTTGCAACAGTCGCCGCGATCGCCACGCGTACTGCTGCGCAACTGCTGCTACCGCGTTGCCTCAGCGCTTGCCGAACAGGTGCTTGCGCTCTTCGTCGCTGAGCGGCTTGCCGGCGTTGGGGTTGACCTGCTCCTTGAGCGCATACGCACGTTGGGTGGCCGGGCGGGCGGCGATGGCGGTGTGCCAGCGGTGCAGATTCGGAAACGCTTCGAAGTCGGGCTTGAGGTCGCCATACACCTGCAGCCAGGGATAGCTGGCCATGTCGGCGATGCCGTAATCGTTGCCGGCCAAAAACGCATGCTCGGCCAGGCGCTTGTCGAGCACGCCATGCAGGCGGCGGACTTCGGCGTTGTAGCGATCGATGGCGTAGGCAATCTTTTCGGGTGCGTAGACGTTGAAGTGGCCCATCTGGCCGGTCATCGGGCCCAACCCGCCCATCTGCCAGAACAACCACTCCAGTGCGGCGATGCGGCCGCGGGCGTCGCGCGGCAAGAAGCGGCCGGTCTTCTCGGCCAGATACAGCAGGATCGCGCCGGACTCGAACACCGCCTGCGGCGCGCCGCCATCGGCCGGGGCATGGTCGACGATGGCCGGCATCTTGTTGTTGGGCGAAATCTTCAAGAATGCCGGCTCGAACTGGTCGCCCTTGCCGATGTTGACCGGCTTGAGCGTGTAGTCCAGCCCGGCCTCTTCCAGGAACAAGGTGACTTTGTGGCCGTTGGGGGTGGGCCAGTAGTACAGATCGATCATTGGTTCGCTCCGGTGCGTAAAGGGTGAGCAGCGCGACTGACGATGGGACCACGGCAGGCAAGTGGTCGGCAGGCCTGCAAGGCGCCGAGGTCGCCACCCGCCCCCGCCATGCCGAACCTACGCGCCAACTCCGCTCGGCTGGATGTGCGCAGTCGCCACGTCGGTCGCCCTGGAATAGCTGCCACTGTGTCATCGACGCCCGATGGTACGACCAAGCGATCGAGTGCGGCTGCATCAAGCGATGCGCGTATTGGAACGATGTGTGACGCCATTGGCTTGCGGCCGATGCTGCACTGCAAATTGACTTTGTTAAGCCGGCACTAACAAATGCGCGATTGCTGTTCGACCTTTGCCTGTCCCGCTTGGGGCCGGCTTTCTTTGCTTGGGGATGGAATCATCGTGAGAGAGCTACGCACCCTGCCGCGCACGCGGCGCTTGACGTCTGCCTTGTTGTTCGCATTGTCGACGCCGCTGGCAGCGCAAACCGCGCCGGCGCCGCAGTCGGCCTCGACCGTCCCCGGCTCCAGCCAGGCCGACCCTGCCACGCTCGATACCGTGCAGGTCAGCGGTATCCGCGGCAGCCTCACCTCGTCGATGAACGTCAAGCGCGACGCGCAGGGCATCGTCGACGGCATCGTGGCCGAGGACATCGGCAAGTTCCCCGATACCAACCTGGCCGAGTCGCTGCAGCGCATCAGCGGCGTGTCGATCGACCGTTCGCTGGGCGAAGGCTCGCGCGTCACCGTGCGTGGCGTCGGCCCCGACTTCAACCTGGTGCTGTTGAACGGCCGGCAGATGCCGGGCGCCAGCATCGAAGAATCCAATGCCTCCAACTCGCGTGCGTTCGACTTCGCCAACCTGGCGTCCGAGTCGATCTCCGGCATCGAGGTGTTCAAGACCAGCCGCGCCAGCACGCCCACCGGCGGCATCGGTGCCACCATCAACATCAAGACGGCCCGGCCGCTGGACAACCCGGGCATGCATGCCAACGTGGGCCTCAAGGGCGTGCACGATGCGTCCAACGAGAACCTGCCCGGCCGCCTGCAGGGCGATTCGCTGACGCCGGAAATCTCCGGCATCTTCAGCACCACCTCGGCCGATGGACGCTTTGGCGTGTCCTTGAGCGGCAGCTACCAGGAACGCGACTTTGGCTACAGCCAGGTCGGCGTGCCCAACGGCTGGCGCTCGTTCCGTGGCGATTCCACCGCCTACGGCACCATCCCGCAGCCGGGCACGCCGGGCTCGGAGAACATCGTCAACCGCCCCGGCCCGAACGATATCTACTCGGTGCCGCAGAACCTCAACTACCGCGTGGTCGGCGTTGAGCGCCAGCGCACCAATGGCCAGCTGGTGCTGCAGTACAAGCCGCTGGACAACATCACCACCACGCTGGATTACACGTACTCGGAAAACAAGATCCAGCAGCAGCGCAACGAAATGTCGGTGTGGTTCAACTACGGCCCCTCGGCCAGCGCCTGGACCAATGGTCCGGTGGCAGGTCCGATCACCTACTCGGAAATCGTCAACCCGGCTACCAGCGATCTGGCTACCGCCGGCTCCAACGCTGCGACTCGCAACCAGAACAAGTCGCTGGGCTTCAACGTGGATTGGGCGGTGAACGATCAGTTCAAGCTCAACTTCGATATCCACCGCTCCACCGCCGAAGCCGGCGCGGACAGCCCGTACGGGTCGAGCAATTCGCTGGGCGTGTCCGGCTTCTACCGCGGCACCTCGGTGGTGGATTTCAGCAAGGACTTCCCGGTGTTGCAGCAGCAGCTGGGCTTTGGCCTGAACGGGCTTGACCCCTCGCGCACGCTGGTCACCGGCTCGGCGTTCCGCAACAGCTACATGAAGTCGGAGATCGACCAGGCGCAGGTCAACGGTGACTTCACGTTCGAAAATTATTCGCAGTTGAAGTTCGGTATCGGCAGCACCGAAGTGAAGAATCGTTCGGCGTTCTCCAACGTGCAGCGCGATACCTGGGGCGGCAACGGCACCGCGGCTGATTATCCGGACGATCTGTGGATTCCGAGCTCGTTCGCACAGTATTTCGATGCGATCGGCGGCAGCGGCAACCCGGCGCAGTTCAACCAGTTGTTCCTGTTCGACTTCGAGCGCGCACGTCAGGCCGCCGCGCAAGCTGCGGGCGATGACGCGCTGTACCGCATCTCGCCGGTGTTCAACACCGACCGCCGCGTGACTGAAAAATCCAAGAACGCCTATCTGCAGTGGAATAACAGCTGGGACGATCTGCGCGTGCCGATCAGCCTGGCCGCCGGTGTGCGTTACGAAGAAACCAAGGTGGACGCGCAGGCACTGGTGCCGGTGGCGGTCGGCATCGATTGGGTCGCCAACAACGAGTTGCCGATCCGTCTGGCCGACTCGGCCTTCGCCGGCGGCAGCGGCAAGTACGAATACTGGCTGCCCAGCCTGGACCTGAGCTTCAAGCTCACCGACGACCTGGTGCTGCGCGGCAGCTACGGCGAAACCATCGGCCGTCCCGGCTGGGGCGACATTCAGGGCGGGCAGACGCTCAACCAGATCGCACGCCTGGAAGGCGGCACCGGCCAGGAAGGCAACCCCGGCCTGAAGCCGCTGCTCTCGCACAACATCGATGTTTCGCTGGAGTGGTACTACAGCGATGCCAGCTACGCCTCGGTGGGCTTCTTCCGCAAGAACATCGACAACTACATCGGTGTGACCACGCGCAACGACACCGCGCTGGGATTGAACACCCCGGTGGGCGGTGCGTACTGGAACGAAGCGCTGGGCAACGGCTGCGCCTCGGCCGACCTGACCTGTATCCGCAACTACATCTTCCGCAACCGCGGCGGCGCGCCCGGCGTGGTGCGCGGAGCCGACGATGCCAACGGCAACGCCACCGGCGTGATCAGCGGGCAGCCGGGCGACCCGGTGGCCAACTTCGCCATTACCGCGCCGGCCAACCAGCGCTCGGCGTCGCTGGACGGTTGGGAATTCAACCTGCAGCACATGTTCGGCGTCAGCGGTTTCGGCGTGTCGGCCAACTACACCATGGTCGACTCCGGGTTGACCTACAACAACGCGGTGATCGGCGAGCAGTTCGCGCTGGAAGGCCTGAGCGATTCGGCCAACGTGGTCGGCTTCTACGACAAGGACAAGTGGCAGGTGCGTGCGGCCTACAACTGGCGCGACGAATTCCTGGCCGCGCGTTTCGACGGCAGCGGCCAGCCCAACCCGGTCTACACCGAAGCCTACGGCCAGCTGGATCTGAGCATCGGCTACCAGTGGAACGAGAACCTGTCGCTGAGCCTGGAGGCGATCAACCTCACCGACGAAGTGCAGCGTCAGCACGGCCGGCAGAAGAACCAGATCGTCTATGCCACCCAGACCGGACCGCGCTACATGCTGGGCCTGCGCTACAAGTTCTGGTGATGTAATTGCGGTACCGAGCGTCCCGGCAGCGCGTCTGCCGGGACGCTTGCACGACCTTCCTGCGACAGGTGCAGCACGACAGCGGCACTTGCCGCGCGAGGGGTAACTGTCCAAGCATGGGCCACGCGCCCCCGCGTGATGTGGCGACCCCCATGACCAATGCTGTGTTGTTGAACAATCTCGATCACCGCGATCTGCGCGTGATCACCGCCTATGGCGCCGCCTATGGCGATGACGTGATGTCGGCGGCGACGTTTCCGCAGGAATTCCGCCAGCTGCAAGGCCAATACCCGATCGTGTTCCACCGCAACGACAGCGGGCGGTTTCAACCGCTGGCCCTGCTGGGATTACGCCTGGGCGAAAACCTGTTTCTGGATGGCGCGCGCTGGGATGCGCCGTATGTGCCAATGGCGATCCAGCGCCAACCGTTTCTGATCGGCCAGCAACCGGAAGGGCCGATGGTGCACGTGGACCTGGACAGCCCACGCATCAGCACCCAGGACGGCGAACTGCTGTTCCGCGAACACGGCGGCACCACCGATTTTCTGTATCACATCAGCCAATTGCTGCGCACGCTGCACGATGGGCTGGCGGCGAGCGACGCCTTCGTCGAGCGCCTGCTGCGCTACGAGTTGCTGGAACCGTTCGTGTTCGAAGCCACCCTGGATAACGGCCTGGACTGCCGGCTGGCCGGCCTGCACACCGTGCACGAAGAACGCCTGCGCGCGCTCGGCAAGACGGCGCTGCTGGACCTGCACCGGCATGGCGATCTGGAGCCGCTGTACATGGCGGTGGCTTCGGTCGCGCAATTCCGCCACCTGCTCGAACGCCTGAATCGCCGCCATGCCGGCTGAGCCGCGCGCCATCGACGAACGCCACGGCCTGGATCCGCAACAGCTGGATCCTGCGCTGCTGCGTTCGACCACGCCGCTGGTCCTGCGCGGGCTGGTGCGCGACTGGCCGTTGGCGCAAGCCGGTGCGCAGTCCGCGCAGGCGGCCGCCGCGTATCTGCGTGGATTCGATCGCGGCGAAGCGGTGGTGGCGCAAGTCGGGCCACCGGAGATCGGCGGGCGGTTCTTCTACAACGCGGACATGAGCGGCTTCAACTTCCGCCCCGAGCGCGTGCCGCTGGCGGTGGTGCTGGACACTTTGTTGCGCGACCTGCACAACGCGCAGCCGCCGGCGATCTATGTCGGCTCCACCACGCTGGACACCTACCTACCCGGCCTGCGCGCGGCCAATCCCATCGCGCTACCGCAGGCAGAGCCGCTGGCCAGCATCTGGATCGGCAACCGCACGCGGATCGCCGCGCATCAGGACCTGCCGGACAACCTGGCCTGCGTGGTCGCCGGGCGCCGCCGCTTTATGCTGTTTCCGCCCGAGCAGTTGAGCAATCTGTACATCGGCCCGCTGGATCTGACCCCGGCCGGGCAGCCGGTCAGCCTGGTGGATATCGCCGCGCCGGATCTGCAGCGCTTTCCGCACTATGCGCAGGCGCTGGAACATGCCGTGGTCGCCGAGCTGGAACCGGGCGATGCGCTGTTCATTCCCAGCATGTGGTGGCACCACGTAGAAGCGCTGGAAAGCTTCAACGTGCTGGTCAATTTCTGGTGGCGGCAAAGCCCGGCCTACATGGATTCGCCGATGAACGCGCTGATGCTGGCGTTGCTCACCATGCGCGACCTGCCGCCGGAACAACGCGCCACCTGGCAGGAGGTGTTCCGGCATTACGTGTTCGAAGCCGATGAGAGCACTGCCGCGCACGTGCCCGACGCGGCACGCGGTGTGCTGGCCCCGATGGACGACAACCGTGCCCGCAGCCTGCGTGCACGCTTGCTGCAACGCTTGAACCGCTGAGGATTGACGCATGTCGTACACCGCCCCCTTGGATCCCCAGCAGCGCCCGGTGCGGCGCGTGGTCATCGCCGGTGGCGGCACCGCCGGCTGGATGGCTGCCGCCGCACTGTCCAAGCTGCTGGGCCGGCAGTTGCAGATCACCCTGGTGGAGTCGGATGAGATCGGCACGGTCGGCGTGGGCGAAGCCACCATCCCCAGCCTGGTTACCTTCCATCGGCTGCTGGAGATCGACGAAGCGGCGTTCATGGCCGCCACCCAGGCCACCTTCAAACTCGGCATCGGCTTCGAGCATTGGCGCGATGTGGACAAGCACTACATCCACTCCTTCGGCCACACCGGCACCGATCACTGGAGCGCGGGGTTTCACCACTTCTGGTTGAAAGGCCGCCAGCGCGGTGTGGCACGCGACTTCGGCGACTACTGTCTGGAGTTGCGCGCCGCCCAGGAAGGCCGCTTTGCGCATCTGCCCAACGGTGGCATGAACTACGCCTACCACCTGGATGCGGGCCTGTATGCGCGCTTCCTGCGCCGCTTCAGCGAAGGCTTTGGGGTGCAGCGCATCGAAGGGCGCATCGGCGAGGTGCAGACCGACCCGGACAGCGGCTATCTCACCGCGCTGACGCTGCAGGACGGCACGCGCGTGGAAGGCGACCTGTTCATCGATTGCACCGGTTTTGCGGGGTTGCTGATCGGCAAGACGCTGGGCGTGGGCAGCGACGATTGGTCGCGCTGGTTGTTTGCCGACAGCGCACTGGCGGTGCAGACCGAATCGGTGGGCCCGCCGGTGACCTATACGCGGTCGCGCGCGGATCAATCGGGCTGGATGTGGCGCATTCCGCTGCAGCACCGCGTGGGCAACGGCATCGTGTATTCCAGCCGGTATACCGATCAGGACAGCGCCCGAGCGGTGCTGGAGCGCAACCTGCAAGGACGTGCGCTGACCGAACCGCGGGCGCTGCGCTTCACACCCAATCAGCGCCACCGCGTGTGGGAAAAGAACTGCGTCGCCTTGGGGCTGGCCAGCGGGTTTCTGGAGCCGATCGAGTCGACCAATATCCATCTGATCCAGCGCGGCATCGTCCGCTTGCTGCAGACCTTTCCGCAGACGATCAACGCGGTCGACATCGCCGAGTACAACCGCCAGGCGGCCGATGAAATCGCGCATATCCGCGATTTCGTGATCCTGCATTACCACGCCACCGATCGCCGCGACACGCCGTTCTGGCGCGACTGCGCAGCGATGGACATTCCCGACTCGCTACGCCACCGCATGGAGCTGTTCCGCCAGAGCGGGCGCGTGTTCCATCAGGGCAACGAGTTGTTTGCAGAGAACTCCTGGGTGCAGGTGATGCTGGGCCAGGGCATCACCCCCCAGCAGCACCACCCGGTCGCCGACCTGATGGGCGATGCGGAGCTGCGCCATTTTCTGGAGAGCATCCGCCAGCGCGTGGACGCGACCGTGGCCACGTTGCCGCCGCATGCGGACTTCCTGCGTCACCACTGCCCGGCCCCGCCGCTGCCCAACCCGGCCGCCCGCGCGCCGTCCGATGCGGCGCTGGCGGCCCCGGCAGGATGAATTTCGCATCCGGCTGCGGCAACCCTTGGCTTACACCGCCCCAGCAATGCTAGATTGCGGCATTGCCGTCCATTGCGGGAACAATGGGCGGCGCTCGCCGTAGCAACGTTATCTTTCGCACTCGGGGTAAGGGGGACGCATGTTGGATCTGACACAGGGCCGTATGGCACGCCGGATCGCGCCGGTCATTTTGCTGGTTGGCCTGGCTGCCTGCTCCAAGCAGGAAGACAAGGCCGCAACCACCGCGCCAGCCACCGGCGCTACGCCGGCAGCATCGGCTGCGGCACCGACGCCCGCCACCGCGGTGTCGCCGCAGGTGCAATCGATGGCCGCCGATCAGTTGCGCGAATCGGCCACCAAGGCGCTGCAGGACAACCGCATGTACGCCCCGGTTGGCGACAACGCGGTGGAGTACTACCTGGCCCTGCGTGAGAAGCAGCCGCAGGACGCCACCGTCAACAGCGCGCTGACCGACCTGCTGCCGTACACGCTGATCGCCGCCGAACAAGGCATCAGCCGCGAAGAGTTCCCCGAGGCACAGCGCCTGATCGCACTGATCGAAAAGGTCGACCCCAAGGCACCGGCACTGCCGCGCCTGAAGTCGGGCCTGGAGACGGGCATGAAGACCGCCGCCAACCGCTCCGAGCAGGATGCCGAGCAGGCCAAGAAGCTGGTCGAGGACAAGGCCAAGCAGGCCGCCGAGCAGAAGCGTCTGGCCGAACAGCAGACCCGCGAAGCCGCCGCTGCCCAGCAGATTGCCGCCCAGCAGGAAGCCGCCCGCCAGCAGACCGCCGAAGCCGAGCGCCAGGCCGCTGCCCGTCGTCAGGCGGAGGCCCCGGCCCCGGCCGCACCACGCCCGGCACCGGCAGCCGCCGCAGCAGCAGCGCCCGCTGCACAGTCGCTGCGTCCGATCAGCACCCCGGCACCGCGCTACCCACCCGAAGCGCTGCGCGCCGGCACCTCCGGCGAAGTGCTGGTGGAGCTCACCGTGGGCACGGATGGCTCGATCACCGCCTCCCGCGTGCTGCGCGCCAACCCTCCGCGCGTGTTCGATCGCGAAGCGCTCAACGCCGTGAAGCGCTGGCGCTTCGAGCCGGTTGCCGCACCGGTCACCACCCGCCGCACGCTGTCGTTCAATCCGGGCGGTTGAGCCCGCGCTGGGGAAGGCGTCGCTGCTTGCCGACGCCACCCTGGATCCCACGCCCCTCGATACCGGCGCGCTGCACTAGGAGCGCGCCGGTATCGGCACGGGACGTTGCGGGATCGGAGATCGCCCGCACCTGGATCACAGGCGTATAGGACTGCAACCGGCGCGCGCTTCCGCACTTCGCCGCTGCTGATTGAAGCAACAACTATTGGAAATGCAAAAGCCCGCAGCGATGCGGGCTTTTGCGTTGTGGAGCGTGCGTGACTGCACGTGGATATGCGACAGCGACGTCAATCATCGAGAGCGTTACTGGGGCGTGCTGGCCGTACCCTCATCCGGCGCTACGCGCCACCTTCTCCCGATGGGAGAAGGGAGCTGCTTCGTTCGATGGGAGAAGAGAGCTGCTTGGCTTTGTGTGAGAAGAGAGCTGCTTCGTTCAATGTGAGAACGAAGCAGCACCTTTCGATGACAGAGGAAACTGCTTGGCTCGATCAGAAACGCCGCGCCTGCCATCGCAAGCCACCGATCACGTGACCGCCCATGCCCCTCTCCCGTCGGGAGAGGGGTTGGGGTGAGGGTACGGTGTCACCAAATCCACGCAGCGGCCAGCCGATCAGCAACCTCACCAACCATGCCCGCCGAACAGCCAGTCGTTCGCCATCATGTGCGTGCCGTCATCCACTCGCTACGCACGACACACCAAGAGCGACCAACAAAACGTAACGAACAGCCGTCAGGCGGGTGCGGACGGCCCGCCCATAACCGGAGTATGCGACTAGCCCGTCCCGATTCCGGCCACCGGCCGCGCCCGCCTGGTGGCCACGCCGTAGTTGTATTCGCCGCTCTAAGCCAAACGCGCGGCGCGCAGACCATCGCTGCCACTGCCCGCTTGTCGAGCCACTTACCCCGAAATCGCCAAGCGCTCCTGGTGATAACGACGTACCGCCGCGTACCACAACAGCCCAGCCACGCCGAAGCCGGCCAGCAGATACACCGCCCAGGTCTGCGCGTTGATGGTTTCGTGGCGGATCACTTTGAGCAACATCTGGTTCTGCGCCAAAAACGGCACCGCAAAATGCCATAGCTGCGTCTTCAGCGGATACGCCATCAATGCGTAGCCGGGCAGCATCGGCAGCAGCAGCAACCAGGTCATGTGCGCCTGCGCTTCCTTCATGCTTTTGGCCGCGGCGGCCAGATAGGTCAGCAGCGAGGTGCCGACAAACAGCATCGGCACCAAGATGAAGAGCATCTGCAGCATCGGCACGAAACCCACATTGAGCTGGCGCCCCAGATTGGACGAGGACAACTGCGCGCTCAACTTGAAGGCCAGCAAGGTCAGCAACAACGACACCATGCCGATCACGCAGGCGGCGGCGATCTTGCCGCTGACAATCGCACTGCGTGGTGCGGGCGTTGCCAGCAGCGGTTCCAGCGACTGCCGCTCACGCTCGCCGGCAGTGGCGTCCAGAATCAACGACGCGCCCCCAAGGAACGAGGTGATCACAAGCAGCACCGGCAACAGCATCGCCATCATCTGTCCGCGCTTGGCTTCGGCAGTGGCCAGGTCCTGCGCGGCGATTTCCAGTGGCCGGCTCACCTGCGCATCGATGCCACGCGCCAACAGACGCAATGCGCCGACCTGCTGGCTGTAGCCGCTCAATGCTGCCTGCAAGCGCAGGCTGGGCACGTCGGCCTCGCGGCGGGTGCTGTCCTTGATGATTTCCACCAGCGCCGGACGGCCTTCGCGCCAATCGTCGGCATAGCTGTCGCTGATGCGCAGCGCCACGTCCACATCCTGGTTGCGAATGGCCGTCGTCAGGTCGGCTGGCGCGTCCACGGCGTTGAGTCCCTGCGCGGCGAGAAACCGCACCAGATTGGGTGCGTGTTCGCGGCCGAGCGTGGGGATGTCCAGCGGCTTGTCGATCTGTGTGCGCACGCGGCTTTCGCTCAAGGCGCCCATGCCCAGGATCAGGATCGGATACAGCAATGGCGACAGCAGCAACGCCAATGCCAGGGTGCGGCGGTCGCGCGAGATGTCGCGCAGTTCCTTGCGCAGCACCGTCCACCAAGTGGCCAACAGGGAACGCTTGCTCATGCGTGCAGTCCTTCTTCCGAGCCGATCGACTTGACGAAGGCGTCTTCCAGGTTGTCTTCACCGGTGGCGGCACGCAGTTCGTCGGCGCTGCCGGACGCCACCACCGTGCCCTTGGCGATGATGACGATGCGATCGCACAGCGCCGCCACCTCTTGCATGATGTGACTGGAAAAGATCACGCAGCGCCCTTCCGCACGCAGCTGCTGCAGGAAGCCACGCATCGCGCGCGTGGTCATCACATCCAGGCCATTGGTGGGCTCGTCCAGAATCACGTTGCGCGGGTCGTGCACCAGCGCGCGTGCAATCGCGGTCTTGGTGCGCTGGCCCTGGCTGAAGCCTTCGGTCTGGCGATCGAGAATATCGTCCATGTCCAATGCGCTGGACAACACGCGCGTGCGCTCGGCGATCTGGCTGCGCGACATGCCGTGCAACTCGCCGAAATAGGCGATGTTTTCGCGTGCGCTCAAGCGCTTGTACACGCCGCGCGCATCCGGCAACACGCCCAGCGCACGGCGTACCGTGACCGGGTCGCGCGCGGCGTCCACGCCATCCACGGTGACGCGCCCCTGGTCCGGCGACATCAAGGTGTAGAGCATGCGCAAGGTGGTGGTCTTGCCGGCGCCATTTGGGCCGAGCAAGCCGGTGATCTGGCCGTCGGCGGCGCTGAAACTGACTCCATCGACCGCATTGACCAGCCCGGTCTTGGTCTTGAACGATTTGTGCAGATTCTCGACGACGATCATGCGTGCGCCTCCGTGGCGTGGTCGATGCGGCTCATGGTTCCCATCCGTTGAACGAGGTAAACGCTGGCACGTTGTTGAGGCTGGCCACGCAGCTGGCATCCAGCGCCTTGGCGTCGGTGGTCTGCAGAAACTGGCTCAGCACCTTGGGCATGCAGCCGAGCCGGAACACGCCATGCCCCTGCCCCGGCGCGATGATGTGGCGGCCGTTGGGCAGACCCTGCAACACGCGTTGCGCGTAGCGCGGCGGTGTCACCGGATCGAGCTCGCCCGACAGCAGCAGCACCGGCAGCGTCGATGTGAACGGCTTGGCTGCATCGGCCGGTGCCGGCTTGGCGGGCCAGACCTTGCACGGGGCGAAGAACATCTCGGCCACCTCATTGCCCAGCAGCGTGGTGTCCTTGTCCGTGGGTGCGCGGTAACGCCCGGCGTCCTCGCTGCACAACACCGACCATTGCATCGCGCGATTCATCTGATCGGACATGTCCGACGCACTCATCTGCGCCAACGCCATCAACGACGCATAGCGGCCTGCGGCGGCTTCGTCCAGCACCAACGGCAGCAGGGAGGCGGTTTCCGGTGCATACGAAAATCCAAACGCCAGCCCCACCACCGTATCGGCGGTCACCTGTTCGTGGCGCAGCGCGCCGGTGCGCGGGTCGCGGTAGTCCACTGCCACCGGCGCCTGCCGCAAACGCTCGACCACCTGCCGCAGCTGGGTGCGGGTATCGACCGTGAAGCGTTTGGCGCATGCCGGCGTGGACGCGCATTGCTTGGCCTGCAGCGCAATCGCATCTTCGAAGGTGCGCGCAAATTCGCCGCCGATCACCAGATCGTTGGGCGCCACGCCATCGAGCACCACGCTGCGGGTGTGCTGCGGATAATGCATCGCGTACTGCTGCGCCACGCGCGTGCCGTAGGAGCCGCCGATCAGATTGAGCTGCTGCACACCCAAGGCCGCGCGTACCGCATCCAGATCGGCGATGGCCTCGGTCGTCGTGAAGTAGCGTGGGTCGGCGTCGTTGCGCAAGCCGTCCGCGCACTGCCGCGCATAGTCGGTGAGCTGTGTCACGCTGGCGGCGGCGCCACCTGGCATCTCCAATGGCTTACCGGCGCCATCGCGGCATTGCAGCGGATGCGACCCACCGGTGCCGCGCTGATCGACCAGAAAAAGATCGCGCTGTTTGCGCACCTCGCGCAAGCCCATGTCCACGATCGCAGCCACCTGCGTGGCCGACTGGCCTGGGCCACCGGCAATGAAGAACACCGGGTCCGGAGTGCTGCCCGCGCCAGCATTGCTTTCCAGCCAGGCGATCTTCAAGTCGAGCATGCGCCCATGTGGCGCAGCCGGATTTTCCGGCACTTTCAGCTGTGCGCACTGCGCTTCGATATTGCCTGCCGCGCTGCCGGAACTCAGCGTGCATGGTGCGAATTGCAGGCTGCCATAGCGATTGCCGGTCGCAGTGTCTTGATGCGTTTTTGCAGCGCGCGGCTGCGTTTTGCCCGGCCCGGATGCGCCGGCGTTGCCTGCAGCAGGCATCTCTGCGCGTTGGCATCCTGCGGCCAGCAGCGCGGCCAGCATGGCGGCGGCCACATTCAGTTGCTTCAGCATGTCCATCCTCTCCTAGTGCCCATTCCCTGACGTTGCCGACGGTCGGTTGTGACCACCGCAACTACTGATCATCGTCATACAGAAACACGTGCTCGATCGGTTCGCCGAACAAGCGTGCAATGCGAAACGCCAATGGCAGGCTGGGATCGTACTTGCCGGTCTCCAGCGCATTGATGGTTTGCCGCGACACGCCCAGCTGCTCGGCCAACTCGCCTTGCGACCAGCCGCTGGCTTCGCGCAATGCACGTACCCGACTCTTCATTGATAGCGGCGTGCATTGATGGCCTTGGTGAAGCCATAGGTGATGCACAGCACCGGAAACACCCAGATCATCGCCGCCGCTGCCGGCACCGCGATCAGCTGCGCCGATTGCAGGAAGCCGGCGGTCATGTACGCCAGGCTCACCAGACCTGCGGCAATGGCGATCGATTCCAGCTCGATGCGGCGTTGCATTTCATCCGAATCATGTACAAAACGCGCCACCGCACGGACCACGAACATCAGCAGCAAGGCAGGCAGCAGCGCAATCAGCACACGCATCCAGTTGGCGTCCACACTGGCCAGCAGATGCCGCCAACACAGCATGACCACGACGTAGGCCAGCATCGGCGGCGCAAGCTCCGTGTGATACCGGCGGACCAACGCAGGTGGCGCACTGTCGCGAAAGCTGCCGCACGAGACGTGCAGCATCAGCGCCACCAGCAAGCCGCCCAGGCCGACGCCGATCAGCAGCCCCTGGGCGTAATCGCTCACCTGCCATGGCAGCCAGCGCCGCAAGGCACCCAGCAGAATCAGGACAACGCTGCAGACCGGCAGTACACGCAGCGCCACTGTCTTGGCGCTCATGGTGCGCCCAGCGATGTCGTGGCCGCCTGCGCGTGGATCGCTGTGCACTGCATGGCAGTACAAGCAGATTCCTTGAGCATCACAGCACTGCAAGGCAATGCGTGCACCGGCGACATGTTTGCGCTGCTGTTCACCCCACACCCCTGTGTCAAGTTCCCTTGACACGCAGAGTGCGCGCAGATTTGGGGCGTGTCAAGCATCCTTTACACCGATGTGGAGCGGATGTGGGCGTTGATCCGTCATCGTTGCGGATGCCGCTGTAGGCCAACTCCAAGTCGGTACGCATAAGACATAGCGCACACGATATGGAGCGATCATTCGCCTCCTATCCGTGCCGCGTATAGAGGGGAATTGACCAAGATGGTGTTACTCGTGCGCTGAGATGCCGCTCATTGGGGGCATCGCATGCCAGCACAGCGCCATTAGCGAGTGCTGGCTAAGGTGTTGGAAAGAGCGAAGCGCAGCACCGCGCACCTTCGTGACAAGGCGTGCGCCAAGCGACCAGAGGCTTGAGCATTCCCGCTTTGACTTTAGCGCAGCTAAAAAACGACCATGCTCACCGCCAGGCGGGCGCGGCCGGTGCTCGGTGCTCGGTGCTCGGTGCGGCATAGTCCACGCGTACACGCCGGTTCGGAGCGCGCCGTTCACACCCACTGACGACTGCTCGCTACGTGGTGTTAGCCGCTCTTCATCGGTTGCAAAAGCAGTGCGGGTGGATGGAACAGAGGTTCCATCCACCCGCAACCTGGCGCCTTGTGGTCAAAGCTTTACGAAGTTCTGGGCAGAAAGCGAGCCGAAAGGCAGCGATGCAAGCGTCCCGCCGACATCGAGCGATCCGAGGTCCACCGGCGCAAAGCCCATCGCGTCGATGAGCGCGTGCACCTCGGCCTTAGCCGCAGCGTCGTCCCCGGAATAGAACAGCACGCGCTTGCCGCCGGCTACTTCAGGTTCGGCCAGGACGTTGACATCGAGGTGATTGAACGCTTTGACAACCCTCGCCCCTGGCACGAAGTGCTTGAACACCTCGCTCGAATGCTTGCCCGCCAGATCCACGGCCTTGATGCCGTAGGCCGCCAGTGGATTGCTGGGATCGTTGGCGTCCGCAGAAGCCGGGTCGATAAACTCAACCGGATTGGTGCCATCGATCACGATGCGCCCATTCCACGCTGGCAGGCCGGTCATGACTTTCTCGGCATCAACCCAGCGTACCGCGGCAATCACGATGTCCGCGCTCGCCGCTTCGGCAGCGCTGACTGCGGTAATCGAGAGGCCAAGCTCATCGACCAGCGCAGCGAGCGAAGCCGGTCCACGGCTGTTTGAAATCGATGCTGCAATCCCTTTCTTGGCGAGTGCACGTGCGACGTTGGCGCCAAGCGCGCCAGAACCAATAATGCCGATGCTCATGATCTATTCCTGTTGATGTGATTGAAGTTGAGGGGTTCTAAAGTGAGAGAGGTTGCCAGCACCCCAAAACACTGGCGGCTCTGATGTCGACGTGATCTATCGAAATATATATGTGTCGTCGACTTATCGACATTTAAGCTGAAAAATTACCAGACCAGAGGGATCGAGAAGTTTCCCAACCGAGCGACGTCGGTGGCCACATCTGCGATGGTGGTTTTTCCGAGTTCGCTTTCAAGTGCTCTGCGAGCTCGGGTCAATGTCGGCTCAAGCGCGGCCAGGATGTTACCGCCCACCGCACAACTCTTGCAGGGCGGCGTCCGATGCACCGCAAACAGCTCCGTATCCTCCACCGCCGCATAGACATCGAGCAGTTTGATCTGCTTGGCCGGTTTGGCCAGCATCGCGCCACCGCCGGCGCCAAGTTGCGAACGCGTCAGCCCCGCCTCGCTGAGGCGTGACAGCAGGCCACGGATGACCACAGCACCGGTATTGGCCGAATACGCCAGGTCCTCCGAACGCATCGGCGTGCCATCGCCCACTGCAAGCGCAGCCAGGATATGGGTGGCGACGGCGAAACGGCTGCTGGTGGGCATGGGTTGAAGTGGATCTAGTGAATGTGTGTAACAAACACTAATACATATAGTTGAGCGTGTCCATCTTTTTGTTTGATCTCTGCCTGTCTGGGTGACGTGCGACGCACCAACCGTCCAATGCCCCGCTAGTCCGGGAGGTCCGTGGCGACCTGCCGGCCCCTGGTGCAATGCTTCAGACGCTCAATCATCCAGCGGCCTGCAGGGCCCGGCGGCGCGCTGAGGCGGTAGATCGCCGAGATGGGCATCTGATATCCCCCGACCGGTGTGGCCTCGATCGGAAGCACGACGAGCCGTCCTTCGGCGATGTCGTTGGAGACCGCGTGAAACGGCATGCCGCCCCACCCCAGGCCACTGAGAAGAAAAGCATGCTTGGCAAACAGGTCCGCCAACCGCCAGGTCAGCGGAGACAGCACACCGAACTCCTGCCCTTCCGAGATGCTGGAGCGGTCCGTCAATACCAGTTGCACATGCTTGGCGAGCTCCTCGCGCGGGATCGGCCCGTCATAAGCGGCAAGCGGGTGACCGCTGGCTGCCACGCTGACAAAGTTGATCGTGGCAATTTGTTCCGACTCCAGGCCACTGGGCAACATCTGCAAGGACCCGACAACACCAAAGCTGGCGCGGCCATCGACCACCGGCTGCATCGCGCCGCCAAGCGCCTCGACAAATAACCGCAGCGGCGTGTCCGGGAACTGGACACGAAATTCGTGCGCGGCTTCTGCCATGGCAGTGATCGGGAAAAAGACGTCGATCACTGCGACGAGTTCAGGCTCCAGGCCACCGGATATCCCTTTCGCCCGGGCTTTCAGGTTCTCGACGCCTGCGATGATGGCTCTTGCATCCGAGAGCAGCACCTTCCCTTCCGGGGTCAGCCTGGGATATCGGCCCTGCCGATCGAACAGGCGGACGCCAAGCTGCCGTTCAAGATTGTTCATCGTTTCCGAGATGGCGGACTGCGTGCGCCGAAGGCGTCTGCCCGCCGAGGAAAAGCTCCCCTCTTCGGCTGCGGCGATAAAAGTTCTCAATTGATCGAGCGATAGACCATCCAGCATGTTGGCGCCTTATGTGATTTTTGCTTACTTGCCCATCCAACGGATTAAACGATGGATTACATCGAAAAATACAGGCTTGTTGGCAGTAACACCCAGGTGTCAGCATCGCCGCCACATCTTCTTAAGCCACTCTCGATGATCGATCGCAACGACGCTGGAAGCACCGGCAAGGATCTGCCGCAGCCCCGTTCCAATGCCGCAGGCATCATCGATGCATCAGGTGCTACATACGATCTGATCATCGTTGGTGGCGGGTCCGCCGGCGCAGTATTGGCCAACCGTCTGAGTGCCGATGCATCGCGTCGCGTGCTGCTGATCGAGGCAGGCGTGGCCTATGCACCTAACGCGTATCCGGACGCAGTACGGCGCCAGGATCTGGTGGGCGGCGATCCACAACACGACTGGGGCTTTCAATCGGAGCCTGGCCTGCTCGGCAGGCGCATGCCACTCAATCGCGGCAAGGTGCTGGGGGGCTCGTCGGCGATCAATGGCGCAGTGGCGATGCGGTTGCCGAAGTCTGACCACGACCGCTGGGCCCGGGAACACGATCTGGCGGCACTGAGCTGGGACGCCACACAGCCGTTCTACCAGTCGCTGGAGCGTACCTCCGGGACCGGTGGGACTGGCCATGACGGCCCCTTCCCCGTGCATCAGCTCGGCGACGAAGAAGTGTCAGACCAGCACCGCGCCTTCATTGCCTCCGCCGTCGCTGCAGGCCATGAGCGCTCGGCCGGGTTTGCGACCGCGCACCCACTGGGCGTCGGCCCTTATGTCATGAACACCCGCATGGGCGTGCGGCTCACCACCGGCATGACCCTGCTGAGCGAGGCGGTGCGTGCCCGCGCCAACCTGACCATCCGCGACCAGGTGCTGGTCGATGCCGTCGTGCTGGAAGGTACGCGCGCCACCGGAGTGCGTCTGGCCAGTGGCGAGGTGATCAGCGCTGATGCAGTCGTTTTATCGGCAGGCACCTACGCCAGTCCTGCGATCCTGATGCGCTCGGGGATCGGTCCTGCCGACACGCTGCGCAACCTCGGCATCGACGTGGTGGCCGATCTGCCGGTGGGCCGTCGCCTGCAGGACCACCCGCTGGTTCCGACCGTGTGGTCGATTAAAAAGGAGGCCGTCGGCCTGCCGTATCCGCCCATCGGCGCCATGCTGTGGACGCGATCGCAGCATGCCGTCGGAGATGAGGCCGACCTCAACATCAGCACTGCGGCGCTGCCCGACGATGGGCAGTCATCCGACAACGCCATGTTCCTGCTGTTTGCGGCGCTGGTGCGCCCGCGATCGGTTGGCTCTGTGACCATCGCCAGTCGCGACCCGCAGGCGGCACCGATCATCGATCTGGGTTTCCTCAGCGATGCGGGCGATCGGGAGCGCTTGATCGACGGCGTGGAACTGATCCGAAACATCGCGCGGCACACGCCGTTTGCAGATGTGGTCGGCGGCGAGCTCGCGCCGGGCGCAGCTGTGAGCGATCGCGCCGCGCTGGATGCCACCCTGCCTGCCAGCGTGGCGACCTACCAACATCCAACCTCCACTGTGCCGATGGGAGGCGAGCGCGACCCGACTGCTGTGGTGGACATCGATGGCCGCGTCCGCGGGATTGAGGGATTGCGTGTTGTCGATGCATCGATCTGGCCCGACGTGCCTTCGGTCGCGACAGCATTCCCGACCATGATGCTGGCCGAACGTATCGCATCCAACTGGATTTGGCCAAAAGCCTGACCACACCACCAACCCACCGGAGCAATGCATGAACACGCCAGACACCCACACCGCTGTCCAACTTCTACAACGCACCTTGGACACGTTTCTCGCCAAGGATATGAAAGGTTGGTCCGAACTCTGCGACGAGAACGTGGTCGTTGAGTTTCCGTTCGCACCCGATGTGTCGTCCAGGAAACTGGTAGGTCGCGCCGCTATCTACGAGTATCTGCGCAATTACCCGAACGTGATCGACGTCAAGACCATCCCGAGCCTGAAGATCCATGCCACCGACGATCCCAACGTGGCTATCGCCGAGTGGAGTGCGTCGGGCACGGTCATCTCCAACGGCAACCCGTATGAAATGAGCTATGCCACGGTGGTGACGTTCAAGAATGGCCTGGTGGTCAATTACCGCGAGTATTGGAATCCGATGGCCTTTCTTGCAGCACTGAGCGACGCAAAGTTCTAAGCGTGATCGGCTGGGGAGCGGCCCTGGTGGCGCCTGCGGTCAAGGCCGCACGTGGCCAACCGCGACTTCGAGCGGCTAACAAACCGTAGCGAGCAGTCGCCAGGTGGGTGTGGACGACGCGGAGGAACCGGGGTGTACGCGTGGACCATGCCGCACTGAGCACCGGCCGCGCCCGCCTGGCGGCTGCAAAGTTCTTTTGTTAGCCGCTCTTAGCGTTGGGTAGATTGTCGCAAGGCTTCTCGCTCGACCAGCATGTCCACAAATGCGCGGACCTTGGTCGGGCGATAACGGGCAGCAGGAAATACCGCATGGATACCGCCCGAAGGCAGGCGCCAATGCGGCAGTACTTCAATCAGGCGCCCTGCAGCGAGGTCCGCTGCCACTACATAGTCTGGAAGCACGGACAAGCCGGCGCCCTGGCACACCGCTTCGCGCACCGCCATCGTGGCATCCAGAAAAATGGATGCCTGCACGTGTACCACCTGGGTCTGTCGCTGATTCGACGAGAAGGTCCACCGCAAATGATCACGCAACGCAGTGTTGGCGACAAAGGGCAACGAGAGGATGTCGGCCGGGCTATCGAGCGTTGCGAGCTCCGCTGCCATGGATGCGGGAGCGACAAGCAGTTGGCGGAAGGTGCCAATTTTTCGCGCTTGCTCGCTTGTTTCGGCCAGCCATCCGACCCGGATGGCAACTTCGATATGACTGGACATCAAATCCAGCGTTTGGTCGCTGAGCACCGCATCCACCTTGCACAAGGGATAGCGCTTGGTGAATGCAGCGATCGCAGGCACCACCACGCCCACGCCATAGTCGAACGGTGCGGTGAGCCGCAACATCCCCGACGGCTCGGCGGATCGATCGGCCAAGCCGTCAAACGCATGCTCGGCCTCGCGCAGAATCGATGCGCAACGCGCGTAGAACTCCTGCCCCACCTCGGTGGGTTGCACTTTACGCGTGGTGCGCACCAGCAGAGAGGTTCGGAACTCGCGTTCCAGTCGAGCCACTTGTTGGCTCACTACCGCCTTGGTGATGCCCAAGCGCTCCGCCGCAGCGGTGAACGAGCCGGTTTCCACCACGGCGACGAAGTACGCCAGGCGGCGGAGATTGCCGAGGTCGCCGGGCCCGTCTCCCACTTGATTGGATGCTTTCAACATACGATGCATTTACCACGTATGTATTTATCGATCAATGATCGATCCCTAGGATGGGTCCCACAGTCACAAGGAAAGCCCATGAACACCACCTTGCACTATCTGTTCGACCCGCTTTGCGGCTGGTGCTACGGCGCAGCGTCGACCATTTCCGCACTGGCCACCGCACCTGGCATCGCTGTTCAACTGCAGCCTTCCGGATTGTTCGCCGGCAAGGGTGCACGGACGATGGACGATCAATTCGCCGCGTTTGCCTGGGCGAACGATCAGCGCATCGAACATCTGACCGGGCAGCGTTTCACCGAACGTTATCGCCAGCAGGTTCTCGGCGATCGCCAGCACCCCTTCGACAGTGGTGCAGCCATATTGGCGCTGACCGCTGTCTCCCTGGTAGCACCGGCACAGCAACTGACGACGCTGAAGGCCATTCAACAGGCCCGTTACGTTGACGGGAAAGACGTGACCACCACTGCCGGGCTGGTCAGGCTTCTAGAAGACCTGCACCTTGCGGACGCTGCCACACGATTGGCGCAGGCAGATGCCGAGCTTCTCGCCGTGGATCGGATGCGCATTGAAAGTGCGCAAGCACTGATGCGTGAGTTCGGCGTCCAAGGCGTACCGACGTTCATCGCAGAATCCGGCGGGAAGCGATGGCAGATCGATGCACATGCCGCCTACACCGATCCAAGCGCATTCGTACGTCAACTTCAGGCCGCTTGAAAACACCGTTGCATCTTTCCAAAAGGAACGAACCATGACGACACGCAGAGAGCTCATCAAGACCATTGCCGTGGCAGGTATCGCCTCAGCCGTGCCCGCCGTCAACACTGCAATCGCCGCGCAGGCGCCTTTAAAGCTGCAGCATTTTCCCGCTGGTGAAAACGGGTTTTTTCGCGCGCCGGTCCTGATCTCCGGCGCGCGCGAAGCGGTGCTGATCGATGGCGGCTTCACGCTACCCGATGGCAAAGCGCTGGCTGATGCAATCAAGGCCGGTGGCAAAACGCTGACCACCATTTACGTCAGCCAAAGCGACCCTGACTATTACTTCAGCCTGGGCCCGATCAAGGCCGCGTTTCCTGATACACGCATCATCGCCGCATCTGCCACCGTTGCGGCCATCAAGCGTAGCGTCGAGAAAAAGCTTGCAACCTGGGGCCCCCAGCTCAAGGAGAACGGGCCGCAGACACTTGCAGACATCGTCATGCCGGACGCATTCGATGGCAATGCGATCACGCTGGAAGGTCAATCCATCGCCATTGTGGATGCAGACGGCCTGGCCAACCGCCGTTACCTCGCACTCAAATCGCTCGATGCAATCTTCGGTGGCGTGCTGGTGTTCTCTGGCGTGCATGTATGGACGGCCGACACGCCGAGTGCGGAAGGACGTAAGGCATGGATCAAGACACTCGATGCGATGGCGGCCCGCAAACCGGCGCTGGTGATTCCTGGACATATGGCACCGGGCGCCGCGACCGACGTGTCGGCGATCCACTACACGCGCGACTATCTGTTGGCATTCGAAGAAGAACTGGGCAAGGCGTCCAATAGCGCCGCGCTCATCGAGGCCATGACCAAGCGCTATCCGGGAGCCGGCATGGGCACTGCACTGCAGATCGGTGCGAAAGTCGCCAAGGGCGAGATGAAGTGGGGTTGATCCGATGAAGACCAATCTGGACATCATCCGGGCAACCTATGAAGGCTCTTCCGAAGAGAACGGCAAGCACCTGTCCGCAGCGCTAGCGCCTGAGGCCACCTGGACAGAGGCGGCAGGCTTCCCTTACGCGGGGACCTATACCGGTCCCGCAGAAGTCTTCGAACAGGTGTTTCATCGGCTGGCGACCGAGTGGGTGGGCTACAAGGCCGAGGTTCACACGTACTTGGCCGACAAGGACTACGTCGCAGCATTTGGCACGTATTCCGGCACCTACGCAAAGACCGGGAAATTCATGCGCGCAACCTTCGCGCATCTGTATCGGCTCAAGGACGGCAAGATCCAGAGCATGGAGCAGTATGTCGATAGCTTGATGGTTCACCGGGCGATCGCAGTCGCCGAGGAACCGCAGGGTTAGCAGCAGATCTGCGGACGTGTTGGTGCGGGCAGTGGTCTTGACGATGTCTGGCATCGTCAAGACCACGTTCGAAAGACCACGGCCGATTGCAGCTGCGCGCCCGACTCAGCCAGATTGCATTGGCCAAGTGGCCCACGCTGGCGGTCGCGATGATGTAGCGCAGCTAGCAAAACGACTGTACTCACCGCCAGGCGGGTTCGGCCTGTGCTCGGTGCGGCATGGAACACGCGTCCACTCCGGTCCCTACGCGCAATCCACATCCCCGACGATTGCTCGCTAGGTTTTATTAGCTGCTCTTAGGTGCTCAAGCGCTGTGGCGAAGTCGATCAGCTACGACAGGGTCCCGGCAGTGGCCGCGCCGATGTGCGGCACCGCTGCTGAGCATTCATTCTGCCAAGCGTGCTAAGACAATCTGCACTCACACACAATCACACCGCGCTGCTGCAATGGTGGCGCCACTGCTCGCCCCCTGCAATCGATGCGACCGCTAACGAACGCGACTGTGCGCATCCCTGCGCACGAACATCCCACGGCTAGCCGCGATAGTCAGCACATGCATTCCGTTATTCTTGAGCGCCCGGCGACGGTCACCAGCAAAACGCCTGCGCGCGTCATCGCGCACGTGCATTTGCATAAGCCGCTGCACACACCATCAGGAGAGACGATGCGGTTACCCATCTTGCTTGCGATGACGCTGGCCTGCAGCACGGCATTACCGGCGCCGGCGCACGCCGCCGCACCGCGCGACATTGCAGTGGATCTCTCCACCGCCGGCAAGCCGGTGGATCGCTTCGCCACGCTGTCGGTGGGCTCGGATTTTCCGGGCACGCTGATCCGCGCCGAGACGCAAGCGCATCTGGTGCCTGCCGTGCAGGAACTGGGATTTCGCTACATCCGCTTCCACGATGTCTTCCACGATGCGCTTGGCACCGTCAAAGAAGTGGACGGCAAGCTGGTGTACGACTGGACCAAGCTGGACCAGCTGTACGACGCATTGCTGGCCAAGCGTATCCGCCCGTTTGTCGAGCTGGGCTTTACCCCAAGCGCGATGAAAACCTCTGAGCAGACATTGTTCTACTGGAAGGGCAATACCTCGCACCCGGATCCGGCCAAGTGGACCCAGTTGATCGATGCGTATGTGCGGCACATCCGCGACCGCTACGGCGCCGATGAAGTACGGCAGTGGTATTTCGAGGTGTGGAACGAGCCGAACTTGAAGGACTTCTGGGAAAATGCCGACCAGCAGGCCTACTTCGATCTGTATGCCAACACCGCGCGCACCATCAAGGCGATCGATCCGCAGCTGCGCGTCGGTGGCCCGTCCACTGCTGGCGCGGACTGGGTGCCGGAGCTGCTGGCCTTCGTTGCCAAGAACACACTCCCCATCGATTTCGTCACCACGCATACCTATGGAGTGGACGGCGGTTTTCTCGATGAAGACGGCAAGCAGGACGTCAAGCTGTCCGCATCGCCGGATGCCATCGTGGGCGATGTGCGTCGCGTGCATGCGCAGATCAAGGCATCGCCGTTTCCGCAGTTGCCGCTGTATTTCACTGAGTGGAGCAGCAGCTACACACCGCGCGATTATGTCCACGACAGCTATATCAGTGCGCCCTACATTCTGACCAAACTCAAGCAGGTGCAAGGGCTGGTGCAGGGCATGAGCTACTGGACCTATACCGATCTGTTCGAAGAACCCGGCCCGCCGCCGACGCCGTTCCATGGCGGGTTCGGGCTGATGAATCGCGAAGGCATTCGCAAGCCGGCGTGGTTTGCCTACAAATATTTGAACGCGCTGCAGGGCCGCGAAATTCCGCTACCCGATGCGCATGCGCTGGCAGCGGTGGATGGCAAGCGCATCGCCGCGCTGGTGTGGGATTGGCAGCAGCCGGTACAGGCGGTGAGCAATACGCCGTTCTATACCAAACTGGTGGCCGCCACCGAGAGCGCACCGCTGCAGTTGCGCATGACCAACGTGCCCGCAGGCAATTACACCTTGCAGGTGCGCAAGACCGGCTACCGCCGTAACGACCCGCTGTCGCTGTACATCGACATGGGCCTGCCCAAGGCCTTGAACCAGACCCAGTTGACCCAGCTGCAACAAGCCACACGCGACACGCCCGAGCAGGACACTCGCATCCGTGTCGGCGCCGATGGCCTGGTTAAGGTCAATGTGCCGATGCGTAGCAACGATGTGGTGCTGGTGACCTTGCAGCCGCGCTGAGCGATGCATCGCCGATGTTGCCAGTCACGTCATCGCCGTGGCTGGCAGCGCGCAGGGATGGATGCTGCGATTGGCGCCGCTGTGCAGGTAATCCGCGCACGGTATCAGGCCAGCAGCGGCGTCACTTCAGATAGGTTTTGAGGATGGCGGCGACATCGTCGACCGCCAGCTCCCGGTCGCCCAGCGCATCCGGCGCGGCCACGTGATGCTTGAGATGTTCGCTGAGCAACTCGACCATCAACCCCTGCGCCGCACCACGGAACGCGGCGACCTGGGTCAACAGCGCGGTGCAGTCCACATCCTGCGCCAAGGCTTTCTCAAGCCCTTCCACCTGCCCGCGGATCCTGCGCACGCGCGCCAGGAGCTTGGATTTATCGTGGTTCAGATGTGACATTGCCCTATACCCCACGGGGGTATCTCAGATACCCTACGGGGGTATCGTAGCCAGAGCTCACACCGATGTCGATCACGCACACCACGCCCCACTGCGCGCAGTCGCACCGCTTTGCCAGCACCAACCCGCTGGCCGAGCGCAACACCCGCAAGGCCGTGATCCTGACCGTGGTGATGATGGTGGTGGAAATCGTCGGCGGTTGGACACTCAACTCCATGGCCTTGCTCGCCGATGGCTGGCATATGAGCTCGCATGCGCTTGCATTGGGGCTGGCGTTGTTCGCCTACCGCTTTGCGCGGCGGCATGCCACCGACCCGCGCTTTACCTTCGGCACCTGGAAGGTCGAGGTGCTGGGCGGCTACAGCAGCGCGCTGCTGTTGCTGGGCGTAGCCGGCCTGATGGCCTTCCAGTCGGTGGAACGGCTGTTCTCGCCCCAGCCCGTCCAGTATCAGGAAGCCACGGTCATCGCGGTGATCGGCCTGGTGGTCAATCTGATCTGCGCGTGGTGGTTACGCGACTCGCATGCGCACGGGCACGATCACAGCCATGCGCATGAGCACGCGCATCATGGTCACGGTCACGCGCATGGTGAGCATGCTCACCACCACGACGGTCACGCCGATCTGAATCTACGTGCCGCGTATCTGCACGTGGTCGCCGATGCCGCCACCTCGGTGCTGGCGATCGTGGCCTTGGTCGCCGGCATGCATTGGGGGGTGACGTGGCTGGACCCGCTCATGGGTATCGTCGGCGCGGTGCTGGTCACCGTGTGGGCGTGGGGACTGCTGCGCAGTACCGGCCGCGTGCTGCTGGATGCGGAGATGGACGCGCCGGTGGTGGCGGAAGTAAGGCAGGTCATCGCCGAGCTTCCGCATGCGATCACCATCGCCGACCTGCATGTGTGGCGCGTCGGCAGCGATCGCTATGCCTGCGTGCTCAGCCTGGTCACTGACGCAGACATCGATGCGGACCTGGTCCGCGCTGCGTTGCAGATTCACGAAGAACTGGTGCACATCACGGTCGAGCTGCAACGCCCGCCACTGCACACAGCGCGGGCATAGCCTCGCGCATGTGCAACCGCAGGCACGCTGCATGACGGTGCAGCACGCCTGCGGTTGCCGGCGCCATCGCGGCGGCGCCGGCGGTCCTCAGGTCTTTGCCGGTGGCGGACTGACGTATTTTTCGCGACGAATCTGCGCGTTCGGCAGACCAGCGGCCTTCAGTGCCTCGACGCAGGTGTCCACCATGTCCGGGTTGCCGCAGAGATAGGCGATATCGGTCTGGGCATCGGGCGCGAATTCGGGCAGATGCTGCTGCACATAGCCGTGCCGCACATCGGCATGCGGCGAGTCAGGCAGCTCGCGCGACAAGCACGGCACGTAGCGAAACTGCGGGTGCGCGTCGGCAAACGCGCGGAAATCCTCGCCGTACAGCAGCTCGGCCGGGGTGCGCGCGCCCTGCAGCAGGACCACCTGCACGCCACGGCTGGCGATCGCCTCGGCCAGCAACGGCAGCATCGACCGGTACGGGGTAACCCC
This sequence comes from Xanthomonas sp. WCS2018Noco2-27, assembly GCF_031843525.1. Classification (NCBI taxonomy): domain Bacteria; kingdom Pseudomonadati; phylum Pseudomonadota; class Gammaproteobacteria; order Lysobacterales; family Lysobacteraceae; genus Xanthomonas; species Xanthomonas sp. WCS2018Noco2-27. The sequence goes on from NZ_JAVTIK010000020.1 coordinate 68,461, forward strand.
GGTGCCGGTGGCGATCAGCACATAGCGCTGGTTGGCATCGCCCGGCGGCAGGCAGAAACGGCCATACGGGCCGCTGGCCTGCAACTGGTCGCCGATCCGCAGGCCTTCGAACAGCGCGGTGGCCGAGCCGCCGGGCACGAAACTCACCGCGATATCCACCGCCTCGCCCGGTCCCAGCGCGTGATCGTGAATGGTCGCCAGCGAATAGCTGCGCTTGGTCGGCGTGCCATCGGCACCGCTGAAATGGATCTGGATGAACTGCCCGGGCTGGAAATCCAGCGGCTGCCCGTCGTCACGCACGAACTGGCAGTGGGCCACGGTGGGCGCAATCATGCGCCGGTCAACAAGCTTGAGGGGAAATTGAACAGGCACGAACGTATTTAGGACAGTCTGTGATCGGGGCTTGCCCCCGCGGGCTTCTATAATAACGGCCTGCAACTCGCTGCGCCGTCACGCTGACGCGAAGGAACACCTTGAATTCCCCATCTCCGATCACCGCACCCGCCCTGCGCGTGTGCGATCTGCGCAAGACCTACGACAACGGCACCCAGGCGCTCAAGGGCGTGTCGCTGGATGTGGCGCCAGGCGATTTCTTCGCCCTGCTCGGCCCCAACGGCGCCGGCAAATCGACCCTGATCGGCATCATCAGCTCGCTGGTGAACCTGTCCGGCGGGCAGGTGGAAGTGTTCGGCACCGATCTGGTCGCCCATCGCAGCGAGGCGATGCGGCTGATCGGCCTGGTGCCGCAGGAGGTCAACTTCAATCTGTTTGAAAAGCCCTTCGACATCCTGGTCAATTACGCCGGTTTCTACGGCATGCCGCGTGCGGAAGCCGAGCGCCTGGCCGAAGTGGAGCTACGCCGCGCACACCTGTGGGAAAAGGCTCAGGTGATGAGCCGCACGCTGTCCGGCGGCATGAAACGGCGGTTGATGATCGCCCGCGCGATGATGACCCAGCCGCGCCTGCTGATCCTGGACGAACCCACCGCCGGCGTGGATATCGAGATCCGCCGCGATATGTGGCGCGTGCTGAAAGAGATCAACGCCGCCGGCACCACCATCATCCTGACCACGCATTACCTGGAAGAAGCCGAGCACCTGTGCCGCAATCTGGCCATCATCAACCACGGCCAGATCGTCACCCAGGGGCCGATGCGCGAATTGCTGGCCAAGCTCGACGTGGAAGGCTTCCTGTTCGACATCGACGGTGACCTGCCCACTCAGCTGCCGGCGATCGAAGGCACCACGCTCACCGCCATTGACAGCCACACGCTGGATCTGGACATGCCGCGCGCGATGGACCTCAACCGCGTGTTCGCCGCGCTGGGCGATGCCGGCATCCGGGTGCGCTCGATGCGCACCAAGAGCAACCGGCTGGAAGAATTGTTCGTTCGTCTGACCGGACCCGGCGAGACCCTCGCCGACCCGGCTCCTGCTACAGCGGCGCCCGTGCGCCCGGCAGGTCACCCATGAGTTCCCCGGAGCCTTCGATGTCCGCTGTTCCCGCAACACCCCGCCAACGCAACTGGATTGCGCTGGGCACCATCGTGCGCCGCGAAGTGCAGCGCATCCTGCGCATCTGGGGCCAGACCCTGGTGCCGCCGGCCATCACCATGACGCTGTACTTCCTGATCTTCGGCGGGCTGATCGGCTCGCGCGTGGGCGACATGGGCGGCTACACCTACATGCAGTTCATCGTGCCGGGCCTGGTGATGATGAGCGTGATCCAGAACAGCTACGGCAACATTTCGTCGAGCTTCTTCGGTGCCAAGTTCGGCCGCCACGTGGAAGAACTGCTGGTCAGCCCGATGCCCAACTGGGTGATCCTGTGGGGCTATGTGTCCGGCGCGGTACTGCGCGGGGTGATGGTCGGTGCGCTGGTGCTGATCATCGCCATGTTCTTCACACCGGTCCGCATCCCGCATCCCTTCGTGACGCTGACCACCGTGCTGCTGGGCGCGATCATCTTTTCGCTGGCCGGCTTCGTCAACGCGGTATACGCCAAGAAGTTCGATGACGTGGCGATCGTGCCCACCTTCATCCTGACCCCGCTGACCTACCTGGGCGGTGTGTTCTATTCGGTGAAGTTGCTGCCCGGCTGGGCCGAAGCGGCCACGCATGCCAACCCGATCTTCTACATGGTCAACGCCTTCCGCTACGGCCTGCTCGGCAGCTCCGACGTGCCGATCTGGGTGGCCTACGCGCTGATGCTGGGCTTTGTCGCGGTGCTCAGCGCGCTGGCGCTGTGGCTGCTGCGCCGTGGTGTGGGGTTGCGTAGCTAACGCCGGGCACGGATTTTATTGGGAACGCCGGTTGCTGGCGGACACGCTTCCCCCCATCCGCCCTTCGGGCACCTTCCCCCGCCTGCTGGGGAAGGGCAAAACCAGATTGACTGAGGACAGATCACATCATGCGCATGCTCATTCTCGGCGCCGGCGGCACCGGCGGCTACTTCGGCGGACGTCTGGCGCAGGCCGGCGTGGACGTCACCTTCCTGGTACGCGATGCGCGCGCGGCGCAGTTGCAGGCCGATGGCTTGCGCATCCGCAGCCCGCTGGGCGATGCGGATCTGCAGGTGGCGCATGTCACTGCCGCTGCCTTGCCGGCGCTGGTGGCGCAGCAGCCGTTCGATCTGGTGATCCTCAGCTGCAAGGCCTACGACCTGAATAGCGCGCTTGAGGCGATTGCACCGGCGGTGGGCGAACACACCACGGTGCTGCCGATCCTCAACGGCCTGCGCCATTACGCGGCGCTGGACGAGCGCTTCGGCGCGGCGCGGGTGCTGGGCGGGCTGTGCTTCATCAGTGCGACCAAGGGCGAACAGGGCGAGATCCTGCATCTGGGCAAGCCGGCGGCGATCACCTTTGGCGAGCGCGATGGCAGCGCAGACTCGGCACGCGTGCAAGCGTTTGCCGCAGCGTGCACGCAGGCGGGTATTGACCATGTGGCCAGCACGCAGATCGCGCAGGAGCAGTGGAATAAATACAGCTTCCTCACCGCACTGGCAGCGGCTACCTGCCTGATGCGCGCACCGGTCGGCGCAATCGTCGCTACCGACGATGGGCGTGCGTTGATCAACGGCGTGTACAACGAATGCCTATGGGCCGCCGATGCGGCCGGTCAGACGATTCCCGAGCCGGCGCGTGCGAAAGCTTTGCAGACCTTGTTGCAGGTGGATTCGCCGTTGAAGGCGTCGATGCTGCGCGATCTGGAAGCCGGCCAGGATGTGGAAGCGGCGCAGATCGTTGGCGACATGCTGAAACGGGTGCGCGAGACCGGTCGCAATGCACCGCTGCTGATGGCGGCGAATGTGCATCTGCAGGCGTATCAGGTGTTGCGGCATAGCTGAGGCTGTTGGAGTGCGTGCGGGCGGTTGGGCTACGTGTAAACCGCGCCCCCATCCGCCCTTCGGGCACCTTCCCCCGCAGGCGGGGGAAGGGAGCGGGGAGCAAGGATGATGGTAACTACACGGCACTGGGCCGATGGTCTCCGTCTCCACTACACCTCGTTACTCTGGTACGTCCCTTCTCCCGCACGCGGGAGCTACACCTCGCTGCTCTGGCACATCCCTTCTCCCGCTCGCGGGAGAAGGTGGCGCAAAGCGCCGGATGAGGGCGCGCCGGGTTCGCGTAGCCTTCGCGCTGCAACGACGCGTTGCCCACGATGCTCTGCGTCCCATCACCCGCGTAGCCTCCCATGAAGCTGCTCAGCCACCTGTTCCGTGCCGGTCACTTCGTGATCCTGGCGTTTTTCGTGCTGTGCGCGGCGGGGCTGGTGGGGATGGCCGGCTTGGAGTTGTGGCATGGCTTCACCCCGGGCGGCGACATGGTGGTGCGCGACCGCTTCAATGTGGTGCTGGAGGCGATCGGCCTGCTCACCGTGGCGCTGGTGACGCTGGAACTGGGCCAGACCATCTTCGAAGAAGAGATCCTGCGCGACGTCAAAGTCAGTGGCCCCACCCGCGTGCGCCGCTACCTGTCGCGGTTCTTCGTGGTGATCGTGATTGCGTTGGCGATCGAAACGCTGGTATCGATCTTCGAGCTGATGCACGAGGACCCAGCCAAACTGCCGTATGCCGCTGCCGTCGGCCTGTGCGCGGCGCTGTTGCTGATTGCCTGGGGCGTGTTCGTCAAACTCAATCGCAGCGCCGAAGAACTGGAACCCGAAGCGATGGAAGAAACCAAGCGCGAGGACCGTGAGGTCCAGGAATAACAACGGCGATCTGGCAACTGCGCAATCATCGAGCGGGTGTGGCGGCGGCGAGTGCCAGGTGCGCGCTGCGGTGCGTGCGCCCTCGCCGCTCACAGCCGACGAATGCTCGCGGCGCTGTGACCACGCTGGTCTTGATCATTTAGCGCCAGCAGCTGGCAACGGCGGCACCATCGTCGGCTTGCCATCGTCACCGAGCGCGATCATCACGAAGTGGCCACGGGTGCACAGCTCGCGCGCTCCGCTGAGCAGGTCTTCGGCGATCAGCTCCACTTCCACCTTGATCGAACTGCGCCCCACCGACACCACCCGCGCGATGGTTTCAACCATCTGGCCCTGGCGGATCGGCAGCTTGAAATCCACCTGGTCCGAGCGTGCGGTCACCACCGCGCGCCGCGCATAGCGCGAGGCGGCCAGAAACGCGGCCTTGTCCATCCACGCCAACGCCTGCCCGCCGAACAGCGTGCCCATGTGATTGGTGTGGTTGGGGAACACGATTTCGACCATGCGCACTTCGGTCGGCGGTGGCGTCTGCGGGCTGTCTGACATGGCGGATTCCGTTGAGAGGATTGGTTGGTCGATGCGTGCAGACGCGATTGCAGCAGCGGCGGCGCCGGGAAGCGGCGCGATGCGCGCAGCGGCGTGCGCGAGCGCGCAGTGCAGGCCATGCCGCATGAGCGGGCACCGGCATCCGGTTTGCACGTGGCGGCCCGCCGATTGACAGCTGCAGGCAGGTGCATCGCGCATCCATTGCACGGGCTGGTGCGGTGGGTTGTCTCGGTAATGCCCTCGCGGCCGGGGCCGCTCCTACAGGAGCGCTACGGCGTGCCGGCGCGTTGCGAACAGATGCAGGTTCAGAGGCTGGTCTTGACCGCGGTCTCTACCTGCGCCGGCGACTGGAAACCAGGCAGGCGCGCCACTTCGCTGCCGTCGCGGTACAGCGCCAGGGTCGGCGTCTGCCGCAGGCCCAGGTCGCGAAAAAATTCTTCGCCTACCACTTCCAGCTTGACCTTCAACAAGGCCACGCCTTCGGCCGCATCGCTGTTGGCGAACTTGATCAGCGACATGTCGAGCATCTTGCAGCCCGGGCAATTGTCCTTGTAGTAGTCGACCAGCAAGCGCGGATGCGCGGCCAGGGCGGCAACGTAGTCGTCAGGGGTGGTGGCGTGGAGCGTCTGCATGGGGGGTGTTCTCGAACGGTGTGTCGGTAAGGGCAAGAATGGTGTCGGTCCAACGTTGAATCTTGGTGGCGTCGCGCTCGCCATGGGGCATTTGTTCGATCTCCAGCCGCGGATAGCGCGTGCCGAAGAACGCGGCAATGCGCCGGGCCGCACCGCAGTAGTTCTCCTCGCCCCACTGCGTCTCGCCGGTGCCGAACACCGCCAAGCGCTCCGGTTTGCCGACCGCGTTGACGAGCTGCTCGATGAAGCGCTTCATCTCCGGCGGCGTGCGCCCAGCATTGATGCTCCAGCTGCCGAGGATATAGAGATCGTGCTCGACACCGTTTGGACACGCCTGCGCCAGCGTCTGGATGTCGGCATCGATCCAGGTTACCTCGTGCCCCAGTTCCTCGCAGCGCGCGCAGATAGCGCGCGCGACGTCGCGCGTGTTGCCGCTGAGCGATGTGTGGGCGAGGAGGATGCGCACTGTTTGACTGCCTTTTTGTCTGATCGGCAAACTACTAGGCGCCTAGAGACGTACTTCCCAGTAAGCGAGACTAAGCCTAGCTCTTCGGAGCAAGCGGCTCTTCTGGCAAGGTATTGTTGATGTTCTTATCCACCGTGATATCAAGAAACTTTTTGCGAAGAGCTGGAACAGCATCCATGGCGGATTGAAAAGCCTTCGAACTTACAAGCTCATGCCAGGGGCTGCCGTGAGTTGTCTCTTCGACGAGGCGAAGCGGCGCTTCCTCCAGCCGAGTAAGGGCTGAGCCGAACAGCCTTGCCTCGAAAGCTTTGTCAATTCGTGCCGCCTCTCGCCTGTAACCCTCGTAAGCTTTAGCAACAGAAGCCTTGAAGCCATAGTCTTCAGCTAAGCGGAATCTTTGGCCGATCTGCTTCGTTGCTAGCCAGGCGAACCATATGGGTGCACCCACGCTCAAAGCTGAGAGCACCGCATGCGTCAGAACGATTGCCCAATGCGTCTCGTTCTGCAAGGCAGCAGTAAGCTCTCGAACGCGGCTGCTACCAATGAACGTTCCTATACCAAGAGCGACAAGCAGCCCTACCACCCACGCCCACATAGAATTGTTCAAACTTTTCGCTCGAGCATCGAATGATGCGGCCAAGCCAGTTGTCGTGGTGATGCGATAAGCTTCTTGGCACTGTTTTACAAGTTTATCTGCTTCTTCAGCACTGACTTGTGCCTTCTTCGCAAACTGCTCACTCTGTTTATGATGTTCCTCGACACGCCCCAGGGCCGTGGCTGAGCTTGTCGAAATTTTCTCTACTTCGTTTCTTGCTCTTTTAAGACTTTCCAAATCGGCTGGCAGCGAATCTGCCGCTTCGGTCGCATCGGCGATTTGTTTGATGCTTGCTTGCAGTTCGTTGCGATCCGGGACGATCTCTTCGAGTGTCGCCTGCATTGACCGCAGTCGATTACGGAGCTTGGTGGGGATAAGGCGGTTGTCAGAAATCTCCTGCCAATCCAGATGAGGCTTTAGAAGCGCTTCTATTGCTTCGATTGTCTGGATGTAGGCTGGAAATGCACCCGTAGCATTACCGTTATACAAATGCGGAACCGTGTTGATTTTAAGGTACTCGATTCGGCTTGGGTAGGATTCAATTACATACAGCGTTTGGGAATCGATATCTTCGATGTCAGCATTTCTGATTCGCGCAGCGAGCTTTGTCGCCATTCCACCTAAGTCATGCCGTGTCAGCCCAGGGCAGTTCCACCCGAATGCCTCGCTTAGAGTTCGATCATCTTTCCAAGCTTTGACCGTGTAATCGCCAAGGTCTTCGAGCGAATCACAAATTTTCTCAATATGCCCTAGCACAGCGATCCCCCTTAAAGCACTGAGCAAACCTAAATGCGCATTTGAAGCAGCTCACTGATCAGACCCGGCGTTGACTTAGCCTTAATCAAAGATCGTCGAACCCATTATCCGAATTGGTCTTCTTGTACGACGCATTGCGCATCTCGAAGAAGTCGGTCTTGGTTTCGGTGAAGTTGTCGGCGTAGGCCTTGATCCACGGCATCACGTTGTCGTTGGCGCCTTCGTACAGCTTCTCGATGCCGAGCATGCCGGCCATCTTGTTGGCGCGATACTTCACGTAGCGGATCATCTCGTCCACGTCGATGCCGTCGATGCCGTCCAGCACTTCGGCGGTCCACACCGTTTCCAGATCGATCGCGTGCTCGAATGCCTTGTGCACGTAGTCGGTGAGCTGGTCGCCCTGCAGCGCCTGGTTCTCGCCGATGATGGCGCGAATCAGCTCGCTGATGAACTTGGAATGCGCCAGCTCATCGCGGTTGATGAAGCTGATAATCTTGCCGGTGCCGGTCATGCGGTTCTGGCGGACCAGATTGTAGAAATACGCAAAGCCGGAATAGAAGTTGATGCCTTCCAGGATCGAGGACTGGATCAGCGCGCGGATCAGCGTTTCGGCGGTCTTGTCGCGCAGGAAGTCGTCGTAGGCGCCCATGATCGGCGCATTGCGCTTGATGATGGTCGGGTGCGTGCGCGCAAGCTCGAACACGCGGTTCTGATCGGCCAGGCCGGTGATCGAGGCCAGCACGTAGCTGTAGCTCTCGTTATGGATCACTTCCTGCTGGCCGATGATCGCGGCATTGGCATGCGCGGCCGGGTCGGTGATGTATTCGGCGACGTTGTAGATGAAGCGCGTCTGCGGCGAATCCAGCGTGGCCAGCAAGCCGATGATCGAATCGTAGGCATTCTTTTCGCGTGACGACAGCTCGTTGTACTGGCGCGCATCGCCCTTCATGTCCACCTCGTCGGGGATCCAGAAGTTGGTCGACAGCTCCTTGTACGCCCGATAGAAGGACGGGTACGGAATGTCGTTCCAGTTGAGGATGCCGGAGGTCTGACCATTGATGATGCTGGTCGAACGGTTCGGGTGACGCGGCTCAAGAATTTTGATGCGTTCAAGCGGTGTTGCAGACATGGGTCTCTACTCGTGTTTCAGGCGTCGCACGTACAAAAGGGAACGGCGACAGCAAATCATGCTGGAGGAAAGCCCCCTAAGTTAGGGGGCGCGCCGAAGGCGCGGTGTGTGGGAGCTGATGAGCCGGGGCCCATGGTTCGCAAGGCGAACCATGGGGAGCTAAAGCGCGAATGCGCTTTAGCTCGAACACCACTCGCACTCACTGATATCGATGTCGTTGGAGCGCACGTAATACGTGGTCTTCAAGCCTTCGCGCCAGGCGGTCATGTGCAGATCCAGCAACGTGCTCGCACGGATGGTGCTGGGCACGTAGAAGTTGAAGCTGATCGACTGGTCGATGTGGCGCTGACGACGCGCGTTCTGGCGCACGCTGGCGAACTGGTCGACCTTGTAGGCGCCCTTTTCGTAGTACGGCCAGGTTTCCAGCGACAGGCCCGGAGCGGCGACCGGACGACGGAAGTCCTTCTTTTCTTCGTAGTAGAACGCGCTGTAGATCGGATCGATCGACGCGGTGGAGCCAGCGATCTGCGCGGTGCTCATGTTCGGCGCCACGGCCAGCATCCACGCATTGCGCACGCCATTGACCGACACCTGTGCCGACAACTCCAGCCACTGCGGGCTGTTGTAATCGCGCGCACGGAAGTACTCGCCGTTATGCCAGTCGCTGCCGCGGAACACGCTGTAGGTGCCCTTTTCCTTGGCCAGCTCCATGCTCGCCTGGATGGTCAGGTAGTTGATGCGCTCGTACAGTTCGTCGCTGTAATCCTCGGCTTCCTTGGCATTCCAATGGATGGCCTTCTGCGCCAGCAGGTGATGCCAACCGAAGGTACCCAGGCCGATGGCGCGGTACTTCTGGTTGGTGATCGTGGCCTGCGGCACCGGCAGCTGATTGAGATCGATCACGTTGTCGAGCATGCGCACCTGGATCGGGATCAACCGCTCCAGCACGTCGGCGCCCAGCAGATCGGCCTGGTCGTCCTGCGCGATGATTGCGCGGCCCAGGTTGATCGAGGACAGGTTGCACACGACGAAGTCGCCCGCCTTCTTGGTGGTGACGATCTGATTGCCGCTGATGATCTCCTGCATCATCCGCGTCGGGCTCATGTTCTGCAGGATCTCGGTGCACAGGTTGGACGAATAGACCATGCCCTCGTGCTTGTTCGGATTCTTGCGATTGACTTCATCGCGATAGAACATGAACGGATTGCCGGTTTCCAGCTGGCTGACCATGATGCGCTTGAAGATTTCGATCGCCTTGACGGTCTTGCGCGTGATGCGCTCGTCGGCAACGACTTCTTCGTACTTGCGACGGAAGCTGCTGTTGGCGTCGCCCTTCTTCTCGTCGTAGAAATCCTGCAGGTACCAGCCCTTGACCCGCTTGACCTCATGCGGATCGAACAGGTACCAGTCGCCGCGACGCTCGACCGCTTCCATGAATAGGTCCGGGATGCACACCGAGGTGAACACGTCGTGCGCACGCAGGCGCTGGTCGCCGTTGTTCAACCGCAGGTCCAGGAACGACTCGATGTCGCGGTGGAAGATGTCCAGATAGACCGCGATGGCGCCCTTGCGCTGGCCAAGCTGATCCACCGACACGGCGGTGTTGTTGAGCTGCTTGATCCACGGCACCACGCCGCCGGACGAATTGGACACGCCGCGGATCGCCGAACCGGACGAACGCACATAGCCCAGGTACGCGCCCACGCCGCCGCCGTGCTTGGACACGCGCGCCACGTCGGTGTTGGAGTCGTAGATGCCCTGCAGGCTGTCGTCGACGGTGTCGATGAAGCAGCTCGACAGCTGGCCGCCGACCTTGCCGGCGTTGGCCAGCGTCGGCGTGGCCACGGTCATGTACAGGTTGGACAGTGCCCAGTAGGCCTCGCCCACCAGCTGCATGCGGCGCTCGCGGCTACCCTTGCCGGTGCCGATCTCGTCCTGCATCAGGTACAGCGCAATCGTCAGCCAACGCTCCTGCGGCAGCTCGAACACGCCGCGCGAGTTGTCGGTGGCCAGGTAACGGGTGGCCAGCAGGTACAGGCCGTTGTAGGCGAACAAGGTGTCGCGCTCGGGCGCGATCATCTTGCCGGCTTCGATCAGCTCGTCCTTGGAGTAGCGGCGCAGGATGTCGTTGGAATAGACATTACGGTCGGCCAGGCTTTCCTGCAGGCCGACGAACGAGCCGTACTTCTGGCTGGCGTCGTAGAAGCGGTTGCGGCTGGCGCGCTTGTACAGGCGGCGCAGATACAGACGCGCAGCGAAGTGCTCCCACTCCGGGGTGGTCAGATCGACGCGGGCTTCAGCCTCGCGGATCAGGTGGTCGACCAGGTCGTCGGCATTGACGCTGTCCTTGCGATCGACAAAGCCGAACACCGAACGCTTGTAGTCGGCCACGTCCAGCTGCGGGAACTCGGCATGGATCTGATCGATGGCGCGCTCCAGGCGCTCCGGCTCGAACGGAATCTTGCGATTGCCGGCTTCCTTGGTGATCCAGGTGGAAACGGTTTGTTCTTCGATGGTCTGTGCGTGCATTGCAATGGCTTGGCGGGGGGGCGGCACGACGTCCGACGGGTCGGTCAACTCCGGCGCGCTACGGGCGGGCGCGCTGACACTGGCGGGAACGCTGGTGTTGGTTAGGGTACCGGCGGCGATCGCGGCAAGGGTGTCGTTGGTGGTCATGCGTCCTCCATGCGTAGGCACACGAACCCGCTCGGGGACGGGCTACGACCGGTTCCGGACTCCCTGGACAGCGATGACGGTGCGGGACGACCAGCACGCAAGACACGCAGTCTGCGGCGGCATCGCCATCACCAGCCATCTCCTTACCGGAGATTCCACGGCCGCCACCGCGCGGTGTGCTGTCGCGTGGTGGTCAGTGGCGAAACAACCGCAACCTCATCGGCCCACGCAGTCCGCTCCACGGCGTTGCCCTGGATGACTGGATGAAACCGAATGCGGTTGCGGCGAGGAGGCTGATCGACCGCGTACCTACCGCAGTTCGTGCTCTTTCAGGTCCAGCTGCTTGGGGCAGCCAACCACCGACTCCCCCAAGATAGTGGGGTAGCTGGGAGGGGTCAACACCAAATGTAGGAAAAAACCGCAAACCCTTGTGGCACAAAGCACTGTCTGACGAACGGTCGTCGCCAGGCCGCAGGACCCGCCAATTCGACTGCGCAGTCAAGGCCCAAACGGGCATTTTTGCTGACCAGTTGGGTTCGGTTGGGTTGGCTGCGACACGCATCAATGCTGAAGCCGGTCACAGTTGGCCGTCACTGCCTCAGCCGGCACCGCACGCCTGGCGCGCTGCTCTAACGGCGGCGTATCCGCAACACGCGCCAACGCACTTCATCAGTACGGAGCCCCACAACCAAGCATCGCCCGGGCGATTGACCGATGCGGAGCGATGTCGCGCGGCACACCCGGCAACACCAGGAACGCGCCACTGCCGAATCCAGGTCGAGCGCGCGGTGCCCTCACCGCTCGCGGGACACGCCATGAACCCGTCCCTGGGGGCTCGGTGGCGGCATCCATGCCGCCACACGGTCCCGCAAGCGGCGAGGACACCGCACCAGAACGTTGGTCGGTGGTCGCGTGAAAGCTGCTTGTAGCGCGCTGCACATCAAACATTGCGCCGGCGCGTCACGATCCGACAACGCGCATCAAACCCTGCTCCTACCGTGCATACCAACCAT
>NZ_JAVTIK010000021.1:0-78462 GCF_031843525.1 Xanthomonas sp. WCS2018Noco2-27
GGTCCCGCAATCGGTAAGGACACCGCGCCAGCACGTTGGTCGGTCGTCTGAGGGGGGGCATCAGACCGCAGGCGGTTTCTTGGGCCCTGTATTGGTTCGGTAGGCCGTCAATAGGACCGCTCACCGCGCCTGGCTTGAACCATGCACACTGACGATCTCGACTGGTCCTTGCCCGCCTACGGGCGCGGGACCTTACGCGGCATGGATGCCGCGTAAGAGCCTCCAGGGACGGATTCACGGCGTGTCCCGCGCTGGTAGGCGGGCAAGGACCCTGCAACCAGCAAGCACCACAACGGTCTTTAGCGAATCCCCAATCCCAACTCCCCAATCCCAGCCCCTCAGGCATCCAGCTCCAGCACCATCCGCACCAGTTCCGGCGAATCCGGATGCGCCTGCGGCTTGAAGCCCAGCGATTCGGCCAGCTGCAGCATCGGGACGTTGCTCTGCAGTACGTCGCCGAACAGGCAATCCAGATACTTGCGGCGCGCCCACTTCACCAGCTTGCGCATCAATTGCCGGCCCAGGCCCTGGCCGGCGACGAAGCTGCTGACCAGGATGGTGTATTCGGCCTGGCGGGTGCCCGGCACCAATGCTGCGCGCGCCACCGCACCGACCAGGGCTTCGCCCGGGGGCAACTGCTCGGCGGCGACCAGCACGATCTCGGTCTTGGGGTTGGGATGGGTCAGGCGCTGCACCATCTCCGGGGTGATTTCGGCGGAGGAGCGTACGAAGCGCGCGCGGATTTCCTCCGGTCCCAGCAGGCTGAATGCCCCTTGCAGCGGCGGGCCGTCCTCGGGACGGATCGGGCGGAGCAACAGGGTGCGGCCATTGGGCAGGCTGAAGTTTTCATGCCAGGGAGGCATGCGATTGCGAATGGCCATGACCGGTGTTCCTTAAAGATCGGAAGATTCTGGCACCAGCCCGGCGCGCAACCATGAATGAATCCGGTGCGCCGCTGAGGGCCATCAAGGGGTGGCAGTGCTTCCCAGACAACTGTAACGAGCGGAGCCGTGAGCCGGTCGTGAGCTTGCCCGCGCGCGATCACCCCCGCAGTTGCCGCCTGTTGGCGAGGGCTGGATGGCGGCCTGCTGGATCGATCACGCCTGTTTGAGACCAGGCCCGGCGGTCGCGCCAAGGCCGTGCCTCATGCCAATGCCAGGCTGCTGCGGCCGTCAGCCAGCAGCCGATGCGCACTGACGCCGCTGCAAGGCACACCGTGCGAGGTGTGCAATCGCCGCACAGCGGCCAGGCGAATGCTGCACGGATTACGGGTGTATCAGGCGTCCTGGCGCAGCCATTCCAGCCGCGTGGAAGCGCCAAGTTCGCCAAGATGCTTCTTGAGCACCGGCAATGCCGGTGCCAGCACCTTGTCGAATTGCCAGGGCGCGTTGACGATCAACAGCCCGCTGCCGGTCAGGCGCAGCGGCGAGTCGTCCGGGCGCACCTGCAACTCGGCCACCAGCACCGACTTGGCCGGCAACGTGGCCGCTTTGCGCATGAACGGCTGCAGGCTGCGACGCAGCTTGATCGGGTACCACACCATGCAGATCGCCTGCGGCCAGCGCGCCAACGTCTCGCGCACGCTATGGATGATCTGCTGGTATTCGGCGTCCTGCGACTCGTACGGCGGGTCGATCAGCACCAGCCCGCGGCCGATCTTGGTGTCGCCGGCGCGCGGCGGCAAAAATGCGCGGATGGCCGCATAGCCGTCGCCGGCATGCACGCGCACGCGGCTGTCCTTGACGAACAGGGTCTTGAGCGCCTCCGCCTCGTCCGGCTGCAATTCGCAGAACGCCATGCGGTCCTGCTCGCGCAGGGCCTGCGCGGCCAGCAGCGGCGAGCCGGGGTAATGGTTGAGCTGGATGCCGGCGGTGGGGCGGGCCGGCTTTTGCCCAGGTACGGCGGGGCGGGCGACGGTCTGGTTGTCGGCCTGCACCGCACGCAGATAGCGCTCGACCACCTCCGGCAAGGTGGACTCGGCCATCAGCCGCATCACGCCGGCATCGGCTTCGTTGGTCTTGCGGCTTTCTTCGCCACCGAGCTGGTAGCGGCCGCGCCCGGCGTGGGTGTCGAGCACGAAGAACGGGGTGTCCTTGCGCTTGAGGGTGTCGATCAGCGCCAGCAAGGCGATGTGCTTGAGCACGTCGGCATGGTTGCCGGCATGGAAGGCGTGGCGATAGTTCATCGGGGAAGTGTAGAGCGTGCGCGGCCCTTTGCGCTGCGCGCGGGTGCGCGGCGTGGCGGGATGCACCAGCGGTATGGGCTTGAGGGCGTGGCGCCGGGAGCGCGCAGCTACCCCGGCCATCTGTTGCCAACGTCTTTTGCCGACGCTTGCCTGCGTGCCGCGGCCTGGCAGCGTGCGCGCTATGGGCCGCGCCGGCATGCGGCTATGCTGCGCGCCATGTCCGACTCTCCCGCCCGCGTGCTCGTTGTCGAAGACGAAGCCGCCATCGCCGATACCGTGCTTTACGCGCTGCGTAGCGAAGGCTATGCGGCCGAGCATTGCCTGCTGGGCCGCGACGCGCTGGCGCGGCTGCGTGCCGACCCGGCCGATGTGGTGGTGCTGGACGTGGGCCTGCCGGACATCAACGGCTTCGAGGTGTGCCGCAGCCTGCGCAGTTTCAGCGAGGTGCCGGTGATCTTCCTGACCGCGCGCAACGACGAGATCGACCGCGTGCTCGGGCTGGAGCTGGGCGCCGACGATTACATGGCCAAGCCGTTCTCCCCGCGCGAGCTGGTGGCGCGGGTGCGCGCACGTCTGCGCCGCCGAAGCGTGGCAGCAGTGGCCGAACCGGGTTGGCAGCCGCATGGCGCGTTCGCGATCGACCGCGACGGTAGCCGCATCCGCTACGGCGATGCCTTGTTGCCGCTGACCCGTTACGAATACGCGTTGCTGGCCGCGTTACTGCAACGCCCCGGTGCGATCCTGAGCCGTGCGCAGTTGATGGATCGCTGCTGGGACGCCAGCGCCGACAGCGCCGATCGCACCGTCGACACCCATATCAAGACGCTACGCGGCAAGCTGCGCCTGGCCGGCGTGCCGGCCGACCCGATCCGCACCCATCGTGGCCTTGGCTACGCCCTGGAGCTGTAGTCGATGGACGGGCATGGGTGTGGTGCGTTGAACCGAGTGGGGTGCTGACATGCGGCTCGGTCTCAAGCTGTTTCTGGGCTTCTTCCTGATCGTGGGTCTGGCCGCGTTCTTCGTGATGCGGGTGTTCGTCAACGAGGTCAAACCCGGTGTGCGTCAGGCGATGGAATCCACGTTGGTGGATGCGGCCAACGTGCTGGCAGAAATGGCCAGCAGCGACCTGGCCGCCGGGCACATCGTCGACGGCCGCTTTGCGCGCAACCTGGCGCAGGCGCAGCAGCGCGACCCCAAAGCCTGGGTGTGGCGCTTCCGCAAGAACAATGTGGATTACCGCGTCACCGTGACCGATGCGCGCGGGGTGGTGGTATTCGATTCGCTGGGCCGCGATGTGGGCCGCGACAACTCGCGTTGGAACGATGTCTACCGCACCTTGCGTGGCGAATACGGCGCGCGTTCCAGCCCGGAACTCGATGGCGACCCTAAAGCCACCGTCATGCATGTGTCCGCACCGATCTACGCGCCCGACCAACCTGGCAAGTTGATCGGCGTGCTCACCCTGGCCCAGCCCAATCGCAGTATCGACCCGTTTATCGAAGCCAGCCAACGCAACATCCTGCAGCGCGGGGCCTGGTTGATCGGTATTTCCGCGTTGATCGGCATCCTGATGACCTGGTGGCTGATGCGCGGCATCGGCCGGCTCAACCGCTATGCGCAGGCCGTGAGCGCCGGCATCCCGGTGCCGCCACCCAAACCGCGCGGCGATGAAATCGGCGACCTCGGCCAGGCGTTGGAAACCATGCGCCGCAAGCTGGAAGGCAAGGCCTACGTCGAGCATTACGTGCAGTCGCTGACGCATGAAATGAAAAGCCCGTTGGCGGCGATCCGTGGCGCATCGGAGTTGTTGACCGAGCCGTTGCCGGAAGCCGATCGCCAGCATTTTGTCGCCAGCATCCGCGCGCAGGAACAACGGCTCACCGAGACCATCGACAAGCTGCTCGCGCTGGCTGAGGTGGAACAACACGGTCGGCTGCAGACGCGCGCGCGCATCGCTGTGAGCAGCGTGCTGCAAGCGGCGTCGGAGGCGGTTGCGCCGCGCGCCGCCACAGCGGGTGTGCGGCTGGAGAGTGCCGCGCCGCCCGATTCGAGCGGCGAGCAGCACGTGTCTGGCGATGGATTTTTGTTGCGTCAGGCGCTGATCAATCTGCTGGAAAATGCGATTGCGTTTTCGCCGCAGGGCAGCAGTGTGCAGTTGCGTGCGCACGTACATGCAGGGCACTGGCAGCTGTCGGTCGAGGACCGGGGCAGTGGGGTGCCGGACTACGCCATCGAACGCGTTTTCGAGCGCTTTTACTCGTTGGCGCGGCCGCAGACCGGGCAACGCAGCTCCGGCCTCGGCTTGCCGTTCGTGCGCGAGGTGGCACGCCTGCACGGTGGCGACGTGGCGCTGGGTAATCGCGACGGTGGCGGTGCGATTGCGACCTTGCGGCTGCCGATCGGCTAAGCGCGGCTGACACGACGTCGCGAGCAGTTGTCAGGTGAGTGTGGACGGCGCGCTCAGATCCGGAGAGAGGGCCATGCCGCATCGGCCACGCCCGCCTGGCGGTGAGCGCAGGCATGTTGTTGGCCGATCTTGGTGTTAAGTAGAGCTTGTGCAGCAGTAGGACGCCGAGAACGCACCATCGCCGCACGAAATGTGGCATGCGGAACACGGAATACGGCATGCACCAGCGCACATGCCGTATCCGTATCAGCCGCACATCGCAGTGCGCATCCGCGGTGCGCTAGTGCACCACGTCGGCGCCGGTGACGTCCTTGGCCACCACCGACCAGGACAGCTTGCCAAAGCCTTTGTTGCCCCACTCGGTGCCCCAGCTGTTTTCGACGATCAGCCCTTCGCTGTCGTAACCCAGCGCGATCACCGCATGCCCGCCCAGGATCGGGGTCTTGATGTCGTAGTCGACCTGATTCTTGGGGGTGAGGTCCTCAAAACCCTGCCGCACATAGAAGCCGATGGCGACCGGCGTGGAGGAGGCCAGCGCCAGTTTGATCTGTTCGATCAGGGCGCGCCCGCCATCGCCGTTGCCCGCATACAGCACAGTGTATTTCCGGTAGGGCGTGGGGTTTTTGGCGGCGTTGGCGTGGTCGGCGGCGGTGGGTGGGTTCTTCCAGTTGTAGTTGCCCCACGAATAATGCTGCTCGGTAGCGATGCCTTGCGCCAGCGCAACTTCCAGCGGGGCTTCCAGCGTGGAGCCGTCATCGACGCCGCCGTTGACCTGGCTATAGAGATACATCGGGGCAAAGCGGGTTTGCGCCTGTTTGCTTGCATTGGCGTACCAGCCGGTCAAGGTGTGCGCGGTAGCCCACGACGCACACGATCCCACCTGGCCCTGATCGCCCGGCGTGATCGCCCAGGCGGTCAGATCCACCGAGGCGGGAAGGGATTTGGCCGCGCTCGCGGTTCCGAATAGCGGGGTGACCGGCTGCATCAACGACGATGGCTTCAAACCCATTCCGTGCGTTGCCGCCTGCGCTGCGGCGGAGGACAGGCTCAGGGCGGCGAGCACGCAAAGCGCAAGTGAACATTGCTTGTTCATGGAAGACAGACTCCAGGGAGTAGAGGAATGCAGTCGTGCGCACTGTTGGAACCACGGCCGGCAAGCGGGCACACGGGTGGGACGACACCGATGCGGTGCACGCAAAGAAAGAGACGCCGAAGACCGACAAAACCAGAAAGCCGTAAGCGGAATAACTCAGGAAAAGAAGGGATGGCCCTGAAGTGCGTAGCTGCGTGCTTATCCTTGCGCCTGGCGCGAAAGAACGCGGCGGTGATGCGAAGTGTCATCACTGAAACGGAAGCGTGCACTGGGCCTGCGTTGCACTTTTAAAGCGTGACAACGCGATTTCCTGACTGGGTCACAGTGTCGGCCGGCGCGCGTGCAGGAGCGGCACTTCACATTCGCTTCAAATTCGCCTCAAACCCTGGACACCGTCGCCTTGCACCCTGACCACCTCCCAGAACGAGGATGGCCGATGAAATCCCTGAAACTGTTGTTGCGGTTCGCCACCATCGGCGGGCTGATCCTGTTGTTGCTGATTCCCTTGTTGCTGATTCGCGGCACCGTGCAGGACCGTGCGCAGTACCGCGACCAGGCGGTGGAGCGGGTGGCGCAGAGCAAGGCCGGCGAGCAGCAGTTCATCGCACCGGTGCGGGTGCTGCCATACACCGAAGATGTGCAGGTGACCGAGCCGGACGAGGAGGGCAAGTCGCACAAGGTCTGGCGCAAGCGCGATGGGCAGCTGCTGCAGACCCCGCGCACGCTCAACCTGAGCGGCGAGTTGATGCCGTCCGAGCGCAAGATCGGCCTGTTCCGCGTGCAGGTGTATTCGTGGAAGGCCAAGCTCAAGGCAGAATTCGACCCGCTCGAGTATCCGGCCGTGGCCGGGCGCAGCTATGGCCAGCCGCATCTGGCCGTAGGCATCTCGGACGTGCGTGGCTTGGTCGGCACACCAACGCTGCGGGTGGACGGCCGCACGCTGACGCTGGAAAGCGGCGCTGGCGGCCTGGCATCACGCTCGGCCGGCATTCACGCCGATCTGCAGCCCTTGGGCGATCCGCTGGCCGGCAAGCTGGTCGATGGCAATGCGGTGGATATGGCATTCGTGCTGGATGGCACGCGCAGTCTGACCATCGCGCCGATTGCCGACAATAACGACATCGCGCTGCGCTCGGCCTGGCCGCATCCGTTGTTCGGTGGGCGCTTTCTGCCGAATGCGCCGACCATCAGCGAGCGCGGCTTCGATGCGAGCTGGTCGCTGTCGTCGCTGGCAACCGGTGCGCAGACGCAGTTGCAGTCGTCGCAGTCGTCGCTGGATACGCTGGAAGTGCGCCTGGTCGACCCGGTGGATGTGTACACCCAGGCCGATCGCGCCAGCAAATACGGAATCCTGTTCGTGGTGCTGACCTTTGTGGCGTTCGTGTTGTTCGAGCTGATCAAGCGCTTGCCGATCCATCCGTTGCAATACCTGCTGGTGGGCCTGGCGCTGGCGATCTTCTTCCTGTTGCTGTTGAGCCTTTCCGAGCACATCGCGTTCTGGCAGGCGTACCTGGTGTCGGCGGCGGCGTGTATCGGCCTGCAGTTCTTCTATCTGTCCGGCGTGTTGCGGAGCTGGGTACGCGCTGCCGGGTTCTCGGTGATGCTGACGGCGTTGTATGGCGTGCTCTACAGCCTGCTGGTCTCGGAAGACAACTCGCTGCTGATGGGGTCGCTGCTGCTGTTCGGCATCCTGGCCAGCATCATGTGGGTGACGCGTAAGGTCGATTGGTATGAGCTTGGCAACAGCCTGCGCTGAGGTCGACATGCGTGTGCATGCACAGGTGTACCGGCGGGCGCAGCGTTTGCTGCCCGCCGGAATCGACACGGTGGCGCTGCTTCCCGCAGCGCCACTGTCGCAATGGGAAGGCTCGCCGCTGTCTGCGTTGCCGCTGGCGTGCGAGGGTCGCCGTGGGGTGATCGGTCTGCGCCTGCATGCGCGCACGGCGCAGGCCTTGCGTGTGGATGGATGCAGTTTCTTGCAGGCGTCGCGGCAACAGCAGGCGCCGGCACCGGACGCACGTGTGCGCGGCTACGGGCCGTGGCAGCGCTTGAGTAACGGTAGTTATTGGGCGCGCAGCACCGATGCGCTGCTTGGGGTGCTGGTGGCCCAGGAAGAAGCGGCGGTGTGGTTGATGTGGCAACAGCCCGGCAACGCGGCCCAACGCCATGACGGCTGGCTGCGTTGAGACGGGGCAGTGCAGCAGCGCAACGCGGCCAGGCTCGCTTACCATGGCCGTATGACCGGCACCTCCCTGATCGTTGAAACAGTCCACGGCAACGCGGTGTTGCCGTATCTGGATGCGGTAGCGCAGTTGCGCATCGCGGTGTTCCGCGCATGGCCGTATCTGTACGACGGCGATGCCGGCTACGAACGCGACTATCTGACCGCCTATGCTGCCTCGCCCGATAGCGTGTTTGTCCTGGCGCGCGATGGCGATGCGGTCATCGGCGCCTCCACCGGCCTGCCGTTGCTCGACGACAGCGCCGCTTTCCACGCGCCATTCATCGCCGCCGGCATCGACCCGGCCAGCGTGTTTTATTTCGGCGAATCGGTGTTGTTGCCGGCGTATCGCGGGCAGGGCATCGGCCATGCCTTCTTCGACAGGCGCGAGGCGCATGCCCGCGCATTGGGCCGCTTTACGCTCGCCGCGTTCTGCTCGGTGGAACGTGCAGCGGACGACCCGCGCAAACCTGCCGACTATCGCCCCAACGATGTGTTCTGGAGCAAGCGCGGTTACGCCCCGCAGCCGGGCATGCAGGTGCGGTTGGAGTGGGCGGAGTTGCAACATGGGCAGATCGACCACAGCTTGAGTGTGTGGACGCGCGCGCTGAAACCTTGAGCGTGGTGCAGTCGATTGCGTTGCTGCGCACGTTTTACGTCGCTATAGAGCCGTTAAAGGAAGCTTGCCGATGAATGCTCCGCTCACCATTGCCGTTGCCAAATATCCGATCGGCAAACCCGTGGATTTCGCTGCCTTCGCCGCGCGCATGTCGGCACTGATCGGCGAGGCTGCGGCTGCCGGCGCGCGGGTGGCGGTGCTGCCGGAATATCTGTCGTTGGAGCTGGCTGCCACGTTCGGCACGCATGTTTCGGCCGGCCTGCCCGAATCGTTGGCGGCCATCCAGGCGCTGCGAACGGCGTGGCTGGAGCTGTTTGCCGGGTTGGCGCGGCAGCACCGGTTGCATCTGATTGCCGGGAGTTTTCTGCTGGATCTGGGCCAGTGCCGCTATCGCAATCGCAGCGACTGGTTCACGCCCGACGGCGGCCACGGTTGGCAGGACAAGCTGCAACTGACCGGGTTCGAAAAAGCCACCGGGCTGATCGAACCGGGCGATGCATTGAAGGTGTTCGAACTGGACGGCGTGCGCGCGGCGATTGCGATCTGCTACGACAGCGAATTTCCGTTGCCGGTGCGCGCGCAGTACGAAGCCGGCGCGCGGCTGTTGATCGTGCCAAGTTGTACCGACACTGCCGCCGGCGCCACCCGCGTGCGGGTCGGGTGTCTGGCGCGCGCACTGGAAAACCGCCTGTTCGTCGCGCAATCGGTCACCGCCGGTGAGGCGCCCTGGAGCCCCGCGCTGGACATCAACACCGGCGAGGCGGCGGTGTTTGCACCGATGGATGTGGGCTTTCCCGCCGACGGCGTGCTGGCGCAAACCGACACAGACACCGTCTGGGCGTATGCCGCGCTGGACTTCGATGCGTTCGAAGCCAGCCGCGCCCACGCGCAGGTGGCCAACGACCGCGATTGGTCGGGGCAGTTGGCGCCGGAAGTGGCGCGTGCCAAGCTGGCCGCGTTCGATTGACCAAGAACGATTGATCCCCTGCTCGCATCGTGCGCAGGCGCGGAGGTTGCAAACGCGGCAGGTGCGCTCAGCACCTGCCGCCGCATGCAGCGCCCGCGCAGCTACGTGCGCAGGCCTTCAATCGCCCAACTTCGTAACACCACCCACCAGGTTCCCATGGCCAAGAAAACCCTGATTCCGCACAGCGTCCGGCTGGAGTTCGCACCCGGCGCGCTGGTGCACAGCAATCTGTCCGGCGCGGCGTTTACCGACGACTGGCTGTGGGTGGCCGGCGACGAAGCCTGCGCGGTGGATCGCCTGCGCAAGCTGCAGCCCACCCAGCGCGAGACGCTGCGCTTCGGCGAGGGCCAGAGTTTCCCACTGGCCGAGCTGCTGGATCTTCCGGGGGAGGACGCAGAAGAAGCCGATCTGGAAGGCATGGGCCTGTCGGACGGCTATCTCTGGGTGATCGGCTCGCATGGCTTGAAGCGCAAGAACGCCAAGCCCGGCCGCGACGATGCCGACAACGCCAGGCGCCTGACCAAACTCAAGCTCGACGCCAACCGCCGCCTGCTGGCCTGTCTGCCGATCGAGTCCGATGCCGATGGCACGCCACGGCTGGTGCGCGAGGCTGCCGATGGCCGCCGCGCGCTGCGGCTCAAGGGCGACGCCAAGCACAACCAGCTCACCGAGCTGCTGGCCGACGACGCGCATTTTGGCGCGTTTTTGAAGATTCCCGGCAAGGACAATGGCTTCGATATCGAAGGCATCGTGGCCGACGGCAAGCGCCTGCTGCTTGGCCTGCGCGGGCCGGTGCTGCGCGGCTGGTCGGCGCTGCTGGAAATCCAAGTGGAAGCGCATGGCGACCATCTGCGCCTGGCGCCGCTGGACGACGACGGCACGCTGCTGCGCAAGCACTTCCTGCAACTAGGCGGGCTGGGCATCCGCGATCTGCATTATTCCGGCGACGATCTGTATCTGCTGGCCGGCCCCACGATGGTGTTGAACGGCGAGATCCGCCTGTTCAAATGGCCGGACGCACGCACCGTGCTGGCCGCCAACCGCGAGCCGGTGCGCTTTCAGCATGCCTTGCTGGAATCGGCGGTGCTGCCGCATGGCAAGGACAGCGACCGCGCCGAAGCCATCTGCAACCTGCCGCCGCAGCTGGCCGGCAAGGTTCCCAGCTGGCTGGTGCTGTACGACGCGCCCGGCCCGGCGCGTAGCGATGGCGAATGCGTGGTGTACGGCGACTTGTTGCGCAATCGCTGAGTCAGGCCGACGCCGGCCGCAGCGTGCAGTGCGCAGCCGGCGGTCGATCTTCAAGGCTTCATCGCTGCGCAGACGCGAGCGGCTGAAGGCGTTGCGCGGCAAGGGCACGGGCGTGCCGGCACCGCCGTCGATGCGCGACGCGGCGCCGCTGCGGCCCCCGACATCACCGCCGCCGCACCTGGCCGGGCAGGGCCACGCTGCGCAAGGTAAAATCGGCGCACTCCCGTTTCGCCGAGCGTTCCATGACCTGCCGCACCCGCTTTGCTCCCAGCCCCACCGGTTACCTGCACATCGGCGGCGCCCGCACCGCCCTGTATTGCTGGTTGGAGGCGCGCCACCGCGGCGGCGAGTTCGTGCTGCGCATCGAAGACACCGACCGCGAACGCAGTACCCAGGCGGCTATCGACGCCATCCTGGAGGCGATGGACTGGTTGGGCCTGGGCTACGACGAAGGCCCGATCTACCAGACCCAGCGCATTGCCCGTTATCAAGAGGTGGCCGAGCAACTGCTGGCGCAGGGCAAGGCCTATTACGCCTACGAAACCCGCGAAGAGCTCGACGCCATGCGCGAGGCCGCGATGGCCAAGCAGGAAAAGCCGCGCTACAACGGCGCCGCGCGCGAGCAGCAGCTGCCGTACCGCGACGACCCCAACCGGGTGATCCGCTTCAAGAACCCGGTCGGCGGCACGGTGGTGTTCGACGACCTGATCAAGGGCCGCATCGAGATCGCCAACAGCGAGCTCGACGACATGGTGATCTTCCGCCCGGACGGCTTCCCCACCTACAACTTTGCGGTGGTGGTGGACGATTGGGACATGGGTATCACCGAGGTGATCCGTGGCGACGACCACATCAACAACACTCCGCGCCAGATCAACATCTATGAAGCACTCGGCGCGCCGGTGCCCAAGTTCGCGCACATGCCGATGATCCTGGACGAGCAGGGCGCCAAGCTGTCCAAGCGCACCGGCGCGGCCGATGTCATGCAGTACAAGGACGCCGGCTACCTGCCGCATGCGCTGATCAATTACCTGGCCCGTCTGGGCTGGTCGCATGGCGACCAGGAGTTGTTCAGCCAGCAGGAACTGCTGGACCTGTTCGACGTCAAGGACGTCAACTCCAAGGCTGCCCGCCTGGACATGGCCAAGCTCGGTTGGGTCAACCAGCATTATCTGAAGACCGACGACCCGGCCAGCATCGCGCCGCAGCTGGAGTATCAGCTCGCCAAGCTTGGTCTGGACATCGGCGCCGGCCCGGCCGCTGCCGATGTGGTGGTGGCGCTGCGCGAGCGCGTGCAGACGCTGAAGGAAATGGCCGAAAAAGCCGTGGTCTGGTACCAGCCGCTGGAAACCTACGACGAAGCGGCGGTGATCAAGCACCTGAAGCTCGGTGCGGAAGTGCCGCTGGGCAAGGCGCGCGAGATGCTGGCAGCGCTGAGCGAGTGGAGCGTGGAGAGCGTGTCGGCGGCGCTGCACGAGGCCGCCGCAGCGCTGGAACTGGGCATGGGCAAGGTCGCCCAGCCGCTGCGGGTGGCCATCACCGGCACCCAGGTCAGCCCGGACATTTCGCAGACGGTGTACCTGGCCGGTCGCGAGGGTGCCTTGAAACGCATCGATGCGGCACTCATCAAGATTGGAGCGGCCTGACGCCGGAGCCTGTATGACCAAGCACACGCACACCCAAACGCACGACCAGGACCATGCCTGCACGGCCCCGCATCATCACGTGGACGATGCCAACAGCTTCGTGCGGGCGGTGGAGCGCGCCTGCAGCGAGCGCGGCCTGCGGCTGACGCCGATCCGCGCCAACGTCCTGCGGCTGATCGCCGATGCCGGCAAACCGGTCAAGGCGTACGAACTGCTGGACTGGGTGCGCGAAGGCAAGGGCGTGGGCGCCGATGCCCCGCCTACGGTGTACCGCGCGCTGGATTTTTTGATGGCCAATGGCTTTGTGCACAAGCTCGAATCGGTCAACGCCTTCGTCGCCTGCCACCACCCCAATAGCGCCCAGCATTCGGTGCCGTTTTTGATCTGCGACCGCTGCCATAGCGCCGTGGAACTGGAAGACCGCGAGGTGGTGGCGCAACTGGAAGCCCGCGCCAAGGCGCTGGGATTCCAGCCGCAGGCGCAGACGCTGGAAGTGCATGGCCTGTGCGCCAAGTGCGCGGTGGCGGAGTAAGCCCCCCGCCAGCTCGCGCAACGCGCGGCTTCGGCACGCCTGCGGCGCGATGCCATGGCTGCAGTGTGCGTAGGGATGCAGTGAGGGGGCAGCAGCGCGCAGATGGTTGAATGCGGCAGATCACCGGTTCCGATGCCGCCAAGTGGCGGCACCATGCATGTCGTTGCGTGGTACAGCAATGCGTTGATGGCCCGCCGCGTTCAAGCCAGCGGGTCATCGATCATCGGTCAGTGAGTGCTGGCTTTTCCGATGCCTGACCTGCGCGCCACGTCACCGACATTTCAATCCCGCTACGGCGCATGGAGTTCACGCAGCGCCTCCAGGCCGGGTTGAAACAGCGCGTTCGTTGCGCCGGTTCCATGCCTGATCGCGCTGACGGCGCGGTCATTTCAGTGTTGAACCACCACACAAGCCAATGCACGCGTGATGCGCCCGCCTGCGCAGGTGATGGTGCGCGCAGCACAAACCGCAACGGCGCGGATGCAGCGCTTTAGGCCGTCTTGCCCGCCTCGCAGCCATACGCCGCCAGAAACATCTCCACCGCGCGTTGCGTGGCGTCGCGCAGATACTCGGGCGACGGATCTTTCAGCGCGCCGAACAGGCAGGGCATCAGCGTTTCCGCTTCAAACAGGGCGCCCAGTTGGCGTGCGGCCAACGACGCATCGGTACGCCGCATCAGGCCACGGTCGATCTGCAGTTGCAGAAAGTCGGCGACGCGCTGCATGCCTTCTTCCGGACCGGCATTGAAGAACAGCGCGCCGACTTCCGAGCGGCCGGAGACGCCGATGATGGTCTGCCAGATGGTGATCGAGGAGGGGGCGCACAGGAAGGTGAGGATGTCCTCGCCAAAACGCTGCAAGGCCACGGCAATGGGGCCGCTGCTCTGCGACAGCGCATCCAGCAAGGGGTCGATGTAGCTGTCGGACATGTCTTTGGCAAACGCAACGAACAGCTCTTCCTTGGACGGGAAATAGCCGTACAGCGTGCGCTTGGAGCCGCCGACCCGGGCCGCGATCTGCGACATCGACGCCCCTTCGAAGCCCAGTTCGAGGAATACCTCGCTGGCAGCCTGAATGATGGCGTCGCGCTTTGCTTCGGTTCTGACCCGCATCCCGTCCTCCTGCTAATTCATAAGTATACCAACTGGGCAGAAATGCTTGACGCCCACGGTTGAGCTTATTAGGATACCGAACCGTACCGTTTATATTTTTAATCGCGCGTCTTCGGAGACCTTCTCGTGCGTTCTCAAGCCTCTTACCGCCTGCCGTTGTTTGCTGTTGCCGCCACCGTCCTGCTCAGCGCCTGCGGCAGCCCGCCGGGCGGACCACCGCCAGAAGAGGGCATTCCCGAGATGGCGGTGCTGACCGTCAAGCAGCAGCCGGTACCACTGACCACCGCGCTGCCGGGGCGCACCGTGCCGTACCTGATCGCCGAAATCCGGCCGCAGGTAGGCGGCATCGTGCAGTCGCGCCAGTTCACCGAAGGCGGCGACGTCAAGGCCGGGCAGACGCTGTACCAGATCGATCCGGCGACCTACCGCGCCAGCTACGCCAGCGCCCAGGCCACCCTGGCCAGGGCGCAGGCCAATCTGCGCACCGCCAGGCTCAAGGCCGAGCGCTACACCGAGCTGGCGCAGATCAAGGCGATCAGCCAGCAGGAAGGCGACGACACCGACGCGGCGCTGGGCCAGGCCGAGGCCGACGTGGCCGCCGGCAAGGCCAGCGTGGAAACCGCGCGTATCAACCTGGCGTTCGCCCGTCTGGACGCCCCGATCTCCGGCCGCATCGGCCGCTCCAGCGTTACGCCGGGTGCGTTGGTGACCGCCAACCAGGCCACCGCGCTGACCACCATCCAGCAGCTGGACCCGATTTATATCGACGTCACCCAGCCCAGCGTGGCGGTGTTGCGGCTGAAGCAGGCGATGGCGCGCGGCGACCTGGAAAAGGCCGGCGAAGGCGCGGCCAAGGTGTCGCTGCTGCTGGAAGACGGCAGCCGCTATCCGTTACAGGGCCAGCTGGCGTTCTCCGATGTCACCGTGGACCAGAACACCGGCTCGATCACCCTGCGCGCGGTGTTCCCCAACCCCAACGCGGATCTGCTGCCGGGCATGTACGTGCGCGCAGTGCTGCAGGAAGGCGTCAAGCAACAGGGCGTGCTGGTGCCGCAGCAGGCGGTCTCGCGCAATGGTGCCGGCAAGCCGACCGTCTTCGTGGTCGGCGCCGACCACAAGTTGCAGTTACGCGTGCTGGACACCGACCGCGAAGTCGGCGACCAGTGGCTGGTGCGCAGCGGCCTGAAGCCCGGCGAACAGGTGGTGGTCGAAGGCGCTTCGCGTGCGCGCGACGGCATCCAGGTCAAGACCGTGCCATGGCAACCAAAGCGCAGCGACGCTGCGGGCGCGCCATCTGCGCCCAGCACGCCGCGTGCGGCAAATTAAGGCGGATCACACGACATGGCACGCTTTTTCATCGACCGTCCGATTTTCGCGTGGGTGTTGGCCATCATCGTGATGCTGGCCGGCATCCTGTCCATCGCCACCTTGCCGATCGCGCAATACCCCAGCATCGCGCCGCCCGCCGTCGCCATTACCGCCAATTATCCGGGCGCCTCGGCGCAGACGCTGGAAGACACCGTCACCCAGGTCATCGAGCAGAAGATGAAGGGGCTGGACCATCTCAGCTACATGGCCTCCACCAGCGAATCCAGCGGTGCGGTGACCATTACGTTGACCTTCGACAACGGCACCGACCCGGACACTGCGCAGGTGCAGGTGCAAAACAAGTTGTCGCTGGCCACGCCGTTGCTGCCGCAGGAAGTGCAACAGCAGGGTGTGACGGTGACCAAGTCGGCCACCAATTTCCTCAACGTGCTGGCCTTTACCTCCGAAGACGGCAGCATGAGCGACTCGGACCTGTCCGACTACGTGGCAGCCAACGTGCAGGAAACCATCAGCCGCGTCGAAGGCGTGGGCGACACCACGTTGTTCGGTTCGCAATACGCCATGCGCGTCTGGTTGGACCCGGACAAGCTGAGTAATTTCAATCTCACCCCGGTGGATGTGCGCACTGCCATCCAGGCGCAGAACGCACAGGTGTCGGCCGGCCAGCTCGGCGCGTTGCCGGCGGTGGCTAACCAGCAACTCAATGCGACCATCACTGCGCAGACCCGGCTCAAGACCGCCGAGCAATTCGAAAACATCTTGCTGCGCACGCAGGCTGATGGCGCGCAGGTGCGGCTGCGCGATGTGGCACGTATCGAACTGGGTAGCGAAAGCTACAACACGGTAGGCCGTTATAACGGCAAGCCGGCCGCGGGTCTGGCGATCAAGCTGGCCACCGGTGCGAATGCATTGGATACGGTGCGCGCCATCGACAAAAGCCTGGAAGAACAGGAGAAATTCTTCCCGCCGGGCATGAAGGTGCAAAAGCCGTACGACACCACGCCGTTCGTGCGCATCTCCATCGAGCAGGTGGTGCGCACCTTGATCGAAGCGGTAGTGCTGGTGTTCCTGGTGATGTATCTGTTCTTGCAGAACTTCCGTGCCACCTTGATTCCGACCATTGCGGTGCCGGTGGTGTTGCTGGGTACCTTCGGCGTGCTCGCCGTCTTCGGTTTCACCATCAATACGCTGACCATGTTCGCGATGGTGCTGGCGATCGGCCTGCTGGTGGACGATGCCATCGTGGTGGTGGAAAACGTCGAGCGCGTGATGGGTGAGGAGCAGTTGTCGCCCAAGGACGCCACACGCAAATCGATGGACCAGATTTCCGGTGCGCTGGTCGGTGTTGCGCTGGTGCTGGCGGCGGTGTTCGTGCCGATGGCGTTCTTCGGCGGTTCCACCGGGGTGATCTACCGCCAGTTCTCGATCACGATTGTCTCGGCGATGACCTTGTCGGTGCTGGTGGCGATGATCCTGACCCCGGCCTTGTGCGCCACCTTGCTCAAGCCGGTGCACAAAGGTCATGGCATGGCCACTACCGGTTTCTTCGGCTGGTTCAACCGCGTATTCGATCGCGGCAATCACCGCTATCAGGGCGTGGTGCGGCACATGCTGGGCAAGGGCTGGCGTTACATGCTGGCCTATGCAGTGTTGCTGGCGCTGGTGGTGTTCGGTTTCATGAAGTTGCCGGTGGGCTTTTTGCCGGACGAGGACCAGGGCACGTTGTTCGTGCTGGTGCAGTTGCCGCCCGGTGCTACCGATACGCGGACCAACGAGGTGCTCAAACAGGTGGAGCATCACTTCCTGGTCGATCAGAAGGATTCGGTGTCAGGCGTGTTTGCGGTGTCCGGCTTCAGCTTTGCCGGCACCGGGCAGAACGTGGGGTTTGCCTTCATCAAACTGCGTCCGTGGGACGAGCGTACCGGCAAGGGCCAGAGCGTCACCGACGTGGCCGGCAAGGCTGGCGCTTTCTTCGCCAGCATCCGCGATGCCAGGGTGTTTGCGTTTGCGCCGCCGGCGGTATCGGAGTTGGGCAATGCCACCGGCTTCGATCTGATGCTGCAGGACCGCGCAAATCTGGGCCATGACGCCTTGATGCAAGCGCGCAATCAGTTGCTGGCCGAGCTGTCGCAGGACAAGCGCCTGGTGGCGGTGCGCCCGAACGGGCAGGAAGACACGCCCGAGTTCAAGCTGGAGATCGACCCGCACCGTGCGCAGGCGATGGGGGTGTCGATCGCCGACATCAACAACACCTTCGCCAGTGCGTGGGGCAGCGTGTACGTCAACGACTTCATCGACAAGGGACGCGTCAAGAAGGTGATGCTGCAGGCCGACGCGCCTTACCGCATGAACCCGCAGGACGTCGACCGCTGGTTCGTGCGCAACAGCGCCGGCACCATGGTGCCGTTCAATGCCTTCGCAACCGCCAGCTGGCAATCGGGCTCGCCGCGGCTGGAGCGTTACAACAGCGTGCCCTCGGTGGAGATCCTGGGCATGGCGCTGCCCGGCGCGGCGTCCAGTGGCGAAGCGATGCAGATCGTGGAAGCGGCGGCGGCCAAATTGCCGCCGGGCATCGGCTTTGAGTGGACCGGATTGTCGCGGCAGGAAAAATCCTCCACCGGCCAGACCGGCCTGTTGTACGGCCTGTCGATCCTGATCGTGTTCCTGTGTCTGGCCGCGTTGTACGAAAGCTGGGCGATTCCGTTCTCGGTGATTCTGGTGGTGCCGCTGGGCGTGTTCGGCACGCTGCTGGGCGCGATACTCACCTGGAAAATGAATGACGTGTACTTCCAGGTGGGGTTGTTGACCACCATTGGCCTGGCATCGAAAAACGCGATCCTGATCGTGGAGTTTGCCAAGGAGCTGCACGAGAGCGGCAAGAGCCTGATCGAGTCGGCGCTGGAAGCGGCGCGCATGCGTTTGCGGCCGATCCTGATGACATCGCTGGCCTTCATTCTGGGCGTGGTGCCGTTGGTGCTCGGCAGCGGTGCCGGTGCCGGCGCGCAGCATGCGCTGGGCACGGCGGTGATCGGCGGCATGTTGTCCGGCACGGTGCTGGCGATCTTTTTCGTACCACTGTTCTTCGTGCTGGTCAGCGGGTTATTCAAGCGCCGCGCGCAACCTGCCACGCCCGCTACTCCGCAACCGACAGGACACTGACATGACACCGATTCGCATGACACTTGCCGCGATCGCGGTGGCCAGCGTGCTGTCTGGTTGCACCATGATGCCGCGCTACTCCCGCCCAGACGCGCCGGTGCCGGACCACTTCGCCGGTGCCGGTTCCAACACAACGCCCGATGCCGCTGCAACCGAACAGGCGCGCAACGTGGCCGATATCGGCTGGCGCGAGGTCTTCACCGACCCCGCGTTACAGCAGGTCATCGCGCTGGCGCTGCAAAACAACCGCGACCTGCGCGTGGCCGCACTCAATATCGAAGTGGCGCGTGCGCAATACCGGGTGCAGCGCGCTGCATTGGTACCGGCCATCGATGGCACCGGTACCTCCAACAATGCGCGCACGCCGGCGGAGCTGGCCATCCCCGGGCAGCCGGCGGTGTTCCGCACCTACAGCGGCAATGTCGGCATCAGCGCGTACGAACTGGATCTGTTCGGGCGCGTGCGCAGCCTCAAGGAGCAGGCGCTGCAACAATTTCTGTCCACCGCCGAAGCGCGCCGCAGCACGCATATCAGCCTGGTCGCCGAAGTCGCCACCGCCTATCTGACCCTGGCCGCCGATCAGGCATCGCTGCAGCTGGCGCAGTCCACCTTGAGCAGCCAAAGCGATAGCTATCGCCTGCAGCAACGCAGTTTTGAGCTGGGTGTGGCCTCGCAGCTCACCTTGCGTCAGGCGCAAACCACGGTGGAAACCGCACGCGTGGATGTGGAGCGCTATACCGCGCAGGTGGCGCAGGATCGCAATGCCCTGGTGCTGCTGGTCGGCACGCAGTTGCCGGAATCCTTGTTGCCGCGCGCGTTACCCGATGGTGCCAGTGTGGACGGCAACGTGCTGGCCAGCGTGCCGGCAGGGGTGTCCTCGCAGTTGCTGCAACGTCGCCCGGACATCCTGGAGGCCGAGCGCAACCTGCGTGCGGCCAATGCCAACATCGGTGCAGCGCGTGCGGCGTTCTTCCCCAGCATCAGCCTCACCGGCTCGTTGGGCTCATCCAGCAGCAGCCTGTCGAACCTGTTCGATTCGGGCACCCGCGCCTGGAGCTTCGTGCCGTCGCTGACCTTGCCGATCTTCAACGCCGGGCGCAATCGCGCCAACCTGGACATGGCCAAGGCCAATCGCGATATCGAAGTGGCCCGTTACGAAAAATCCATCCAGAGCGCGTTCCGCGAAGTGTCCGACGCGCTTGCGCAACGCGACACGCTGGGCAGGCAATTACAGGCCCAGCATGCATTGGTCGACGCAACTGCTGATAGCTATCGGTTGTCGCAGGCGCGTTTCGAGCGCGGTATCGACAGCTATCTGCAGGCGCTGGATGCGCAGCGCTCGCTGTACAGCGCCCAGCAGACCTTGATCGGCACGCAGTTGTCGCGCTTCACCAACTTGGTGACGTTCTACAAGGCGATGGGCGGCGGCTGGTTACAGACCGCAGAACCGGAGATGGCCAGCGTCGCGACAGCGCAGCCCCGTGGGTGACGCAAGTCTGGCAGGTGATACGCCGCCACGTGCGCGCTCGCTATCTGGCAAACGTGGCGCGATCCTGGCGGCGGCGCGTGCGCAGATCCACCCATGCGATGCGGGCGTGCTGCGCGTTGATGAGGCGCGCTCATAAGCGTTAGCGCGGCCTGTTGTGCAATGCGCCGGCGGTACAGGACTATCGTGGCGCATTGGTGCTGCAGCGGCGTTGCCGTCCGTAGCCGACTCATTCGATGCGGCGGTTGCTGCGGGAGTAAACGGGTGCAAATACGACAGTTGGGAAACAGCGGCTTGCAGGTATCGGCGCTGGGCTTGGGTTGCATGGGTCTGAGCTATGGCTACGGGCCGGCGACTGCCCGTGCACAGGCCGTGGCCTTGCTGCATGCGGCAGTGGAGCGCGGCGTCACCTTCTTCGATACGGCCGAGGCATATGGGCCCTTCGCCAACGAGGCGTTGCTGGGCGACGCGCTGGCTTCGCACCGCGACCAGTTGGTGATTGCAACCAAGTTCGGCTTCAAGGACGGACATGCCGATGCTGGGCTCGACAGTCGTCCCGAACGGATCCGTGCGGTGGCCGAGGCTAGCCTGACCCGTCTGAAGACCGACCGCATCGACCTGTTCTATCAGCATCGGGTGGACCCGGCGGTGCCGATCGAGGAGGTGGCCGGCACGGTCAAGGACTTGATCGCCGAAGGCAAGGTGAAGCATTTCGGCCTGTCCGAAGCCGGTGCCGACACCATCCGCCGTGCGCATGCAGTACAGCCGGTGACGGCAGTGCAGAGCGAATACTCGTTGTGGTGGCGCGAGCCGGAGACCAGTGTGTTACCGACGCTGGAAGAACTCGGGATCGGCTTCGTGCCGTTCAGCCCGCTCGGCAAGGGTTTTTTGACCGGCGCCATCCGGGCCGACACCCAATTTTCCGCGGACGATCTCCGCAATCAGGTGCCTCGGTTCGCTGCCGAGGCGCGTCGGGCCAATCAGGCGCTGGTCGAACGCATCCAGGCGATCGCTGCCGACAAGGGCGCCACGCTGGCGCAGGTTGCGCTGGCGTGGTTGCTGTCGCGCAAGCAGTGGATCGTGCCGATCCCCGGAACCACCAAGCTGCATCGCCTGGACGAAAATCTGGGTGGCGCTGCATTGACCTTGAGCAGCGAGGATCTTGCGCGCATCCAGCAAGCGCTGGATGCGGTGGCGATTGTCGGCGAGCGCTATAGCCCGGAGCGCCAGAAGCTGGTCGGTAACTAACCCCGGCGCTCCAATCGACCGCAGCGCGGCGCTGTCGTAGGAGCGCGCGCGATGGCCCATGACCGACCAGACGTTAGCGCGCGCAGCACGCTGCTACCAACGCGCGAGCGACTAGGTCAGCCCCTGCCGTAGCGCATCGATCACCACGCGCAATGCTGCCGAGGATTGGCGACGGCTGGGGTAGTACGCGTAATAGCCCTCGAATGGCTCGCACCAGTCCTCCAGCACGCGGCGCAGCTGGCCGGCGGCGATGTGCTCCAGCACCATGGATTCCGGCAGATACGCGATACCCGCGCCGGCCAATGCGGCGCGCAACATCGCACTGCTGCTGTTGAAAGTCCATTGCCCGTCCACGCGCACCTTGACCTCGCGCCCGGCGTTGTCGAACTCCCAGGCCAGCAACCCACCGTGTGTGGGCAGGCGCAGGCCGATGCAGTTGTGCTGCGCCAGATCGGCCGGAACGGCCGGGATGGTGTGATGCACGAAGTAGCCCGGCACCGCGACCACCGCCATGCGCTGCGGCGGGCTGATCGGCACTGCAATCATGTCCTTGGCCACCTGATCGCCCAAGCGGATGCCGATGTCGTAGCGCTCGGCCACGATATCGGCCAGACCGTAATCCACGGTGACTTCGATCCTGAGGTCCGGGTAGTCGGGCAGCACTTTCGAAAGTGCCGGCCACACGTAGGCATCGGCGGCGTGGCCGGCGCTGGTGATGCGGATGGTGCCGGCCGGCTTGTCGCGGAAGTCGGTCAGCGCAGACAGCTCGTCGTCGATTTCCTGCAGCCGCGGTGCCACCGTTTCGAACAGGCGCGCACCGGCTTCGGTCATTGAGACGCTACGCGTGGTGCGGGTCAGCAAGCGGATGCCCAAGCGCGTTTCCAGGGCACGCACGGTATGGCTCAACGCCGATTGCGAGACGCCCAGTTGCGCGGCAGCGCGGGTGAAGCTGCCTTCGCGCGCCACGGTGACGAAGACCTGCAGGTCGTTGAGGTTTTCCCGAGCCATTGCTGCCAGTGCCCGCTCCAGGCATGCGATTCATGCGGCCAGCATCATGCGCGATGGCGTGTGATGGCCTCAATGTCGTGGCGGCCCGCAGCGCAGGCGCATTGATGCGCTGCGTTTCTAGCTGCATGCAGATTTGCAGGGGGAGTGCAGGCGCGCATGCGCGCTACAGTGCAGGCAACCGGATGCGGGGCAGGGCGATGCTCTGCTGCCGACTGCCCTACCGATGCGGTTGCTGCTCGATCGCGCAGCAGCTGCTGGTTCGCTTCGATCTGAGTGGCGCCCTGCGCGTCGACTGGCAAGCGACCGCTACGTTGTTTCACTACGTTCAAGGAGTACTGCAATGAATCTGTTCGCAACTGCAATGTCGTTGTCGATGATGGCTGCTACCACCGCTCCGGGTGGTGAGGGGCAGGGTGGCGAGGAGCATGCGGGGCAGACGCAGGCACCGATCAAGGTAAGCCGTGCCGGCGGCGCGGCGTCGGCCGTGGGCCCGGCCGATTACTTCACCGGCAAGGTGCGTATCGATGCGCCGTTTCAGGCCGATGCGCCGGCACGTGTGGGCGGCGCCACGGTGACCTTCGAGCCGGGCGCGCGCACTGCGTGGCATACCCATCCGCTGGGGCAGACGCTCATCGTCACCGCCGGTGCTGGGCGGGTGCAGGAATGGGGCAAGCCGGCGCAGGAGATCCGCCCCGGCGACATCGTGTGGATTCCGCCGGGCGTCAAGCATTGGCACGGCGCAAACGCGACGGTGGCGATGTCGCACATTGCCATCGCAGAATCTGTGGATGGTTCGCCGGTGACCTGGCTCGAGCAGGTGACAGAGGCGCAGTACAAGGCCGATTGAGTAAGTAATCACGCTGCTGTGCTGGGTCTACCGTTTTCGACGGCACCTATCTATTGCATCAGCATCGCTGCGTGGGCGGCGCAGATGTCGCGCACAGCGCGATGTCTGCGTGCAGAAGGCTGCAGCGAGGTCAGTCCAGCAGTCTCACGCCGCTTCGGTCGCGTCGGGCGTGCTTGCGCGTAAGCGTTGTGCATCGCGCGCGGGCGGCTCGCCGAGAATGCGTGCGTAGTCGCGGCTGAATTGCGATGCGCTTTCATAGCCGACCCGAAACCCCGCGTCGGCAGCGGTGAGCGCGTCGGCCACCATCAGCCGGCGCGCCTCGTGCACGCGCAGATGCGAGCGGTACTCCAGCGGTGTCATCGAGGTCACCGTCTTGAAATGTGCATGGAAGGTAGAGCGGCTCATCGCCGACAGATCGGCGATCTGTTCGATGCTGAAACGCTGTGCGTAGTGCTCGCGCAACCACACGATGGCCTTGGAAATCTGGTTGAGGCGGCTATCGGCAATCGCCATCTGGCGCACTACCGCATTGGCGGGGTCTGCCATCAGGCGGTATAGCAGTTCGCGCGTCACCAGCGGTGCCAGCGCGGCGATCTCTTTCGGTCGGTCGAGCAGGCCTGCCAGCCGCACCGCGGTGTCGTACAGCTGCGGTGTGCTGCGGTTGAGCAGCAGACCTGCGCTTGCGGTGTCGCGTTGCGGCTCGGCAAGTTCTGCGTGGTGGATGGCCAGCTCGCTGAGCACGGCGGTGTCCAGGTCCAGGCAGAAGCACAGGTACGGATGCGTGGTGCTGGCCTCGATCACCGAACCGACGATGGGCAGATCGACCGACGCCACCAGGTACATCTGCGGATGATAGTGATAGGCCTGCGCGCCCAGCATCGCGCGCTTGCGGCCCTGCGCCACCAGGCACAGCATCGGTGTGTAGACAGTGGGGATGGCGTCGGTGGCGACGGCGCTGCGCATCACATGCAGCCCGGCGATCGGCGTGTCGTGCATGCCGTCGGTCGGCGCGTGGCGCAGCAGGATGTCAGTGAGGTCGGCGGTGGCGGATGGCATGCGGAACGCTCGTGCGCTGGCGCTGTGCGGCACAGCCGCGGTAGCGCGATCCTACAAGGGACGCCGTGGTGCGCCCATCAATGGCAGACTCGACAATGCCGCGGATGCTTGCGCGTGGCGGTGCGGGCGCAGCCATCAAGCCGATGCCGCTGATCGATCACTCACGCACATTCCGTATTCTTGCGACCTGTCTCCGGTGCCCCGATCGTCATGCCTGCAAAACCCCGATCCCTAGCTGCTCCCTCCACCCCTGCCGACTGGAAGGCGATCGAGCAGGCGGCAACTGCCGAGCTTGCCAGGCGCACGCAGCTGGCGCACCAGCAGATCATCGGCCTGTTGCGCACGCACGGACATCTACTCAGCGACGCCCAGCGCCGCGCGCTTGGCAAACGCCTGCAGCGCCGCGGGAAATAAGGCGTTCGCACCGCCGGCACCCTGGCCGCGTTGCGCACACAGTTGGCCTAAGTCTGCAGGCGGAAAACGTAGCGTGCGACATGCGCGCAACACTCCGTAGCGGCCTAACGCCACGCCGCTGCGCGGCATCGCGGCCAAGGGTAAAAGGCCGCGCAGCGGCGGGGTGCTGGATCAGACCTTGGCGATCATCGCCGCGCTGGAGGACAACGACGCACACGATCTTTAGCGGGCCGTCATGCCGGCGCTCATGCGCCCGAGGTCGATTCCCATGGCGGCGTCTGGCCGAAGTGTTCGAGCAGAAACTCCACAAACGCACGCACCCGCGGCGGCTGCAGCTGGCGTGCGGGCATCACGGCGCTGATCTGCGAGGTGGGAGGCGGGTAATCGGTCATCACTTCGACCAAACGGCCGGCGCGCAGGTCGTCGGCGATATGCCAGTACGAATACATCCCGATGCCTTGCCCGGCGAGCACCGCATCGCGCACCAGTTCGCCGAAGTTGCTCTCGAAGCGGCTCTGCATGCGCACCCGTACCTCGCCGCCTTCCGGTGTCTGCAGGGTCCACAGGTCCTGGCGGCCAGTGCGGCCCATCAGCAGTACGCCGGGATGCTGCATCAATTCTTCGGGAGTGCGCGGTGTGCCGTGCCGCTGCAGATACGCAGGCGAGGCGGCCAACGTGCGGCGGTTGTCGGCGATGCGCCTGGCCACCAGGCCGGAGTCGTCCAGCGCGCCGATGCGAATGGCCAGGTCGAAGCCCTGCTGGACCAGGTCTACCAAATCGTCGCTCAGATGCGCACTGATACGCAGGCGCGGGTGGCGGGCCTGGAAGGCGGGCAGCAGCGGGGAGATGTACTGACGCCCGAACGAGGCCGACAGCGTGACCCGCAAGGTACCGCCGACATCGTGGGCGCTCTCGCGCAGGTCGTCGGCCAGCGCTTCCAGGTCGTCTACCAGCACCCGGCCGCGTGCGGCCAGTTGCTGCCCTTCCGGTGTGGGATGCAGGCGGCGGGTGGTCCGGTGCAGCAGGCGTACGCCGAGGTCGCGTTCCAGCCGCTTCAGGCGCTGGCTGGCGACCGCCACCGACAGGTCCAGGGTGTGGGCGGCGGCCGTGATCGAACCCAGGTCCAGCACGCGCAGGAACAGCGCGATATCACCGAGACGGTCCATGCATTGTCAACGTGGCATTGAAAGTGAATCAGCATAACAAGGCTTCTTGAAGAGGATCGCGCGGCGCAGGCTGTGCGCAGTCCTTCAGGGTTTCTGTCATGTCTTCTGCTGTTGCGTCCCGTCTACCGCCAGCCCTGCTGGCGTTGACTATCGGTGCCTTTGGCATCGGAACAACCGAATTCGTCATCATGGGCCTGTTGCAGCAGGTCGCCACCGACCTGGACGTTTCGCTCACCGCGGCCGGCCTGTTGATCAGCGGCTATGCGCTGGGCGTAAGCATCGGCGCGCCGATGCTCACGTTGCTCAGCGCTCGCTGGCCGCGCAAGGCCGTGCTGGTGAGCCTGATGGTCGTCTTCACCCTGGGCAATCTCGCCTGTGCCCTGGCGCCCGACTACGCCAGCCTGATGGTCGCACGGGTGCTGACCTCGCTGGCGCATGGCACGTTCTTCGGCGTCGGCGCGGTGGTGGCCACCTCCCTGGTGCCGCCCGAGCGGCGTGCCTCGGCCATCTCGTTGATGTTTGCCGGCCTCACCGTGGCCACCCTGCTGGGCGTGCCGGCCGGTGCATGGCTTGGCCTGCAACTAGGCTGGCGGGCCACCTTCTGGGCGGTGACGGTGATCGGGGTGCTGGCCACGGCTGCGGTGGCGCTGTGGGTGCCGGCCGCCGCAGGTGCGGCCGCGCCGGTGTCCTGGCGACAGGAAGTGGCGGTGCTGCGGCGCGGGCAGGTGTTGCTGGCGCTGGCGATGACGGTGCTGGGCTATGCCGGCGTGTTCGCGGTGTTCACCTACATCCAGCCGCTGCTGGTGCAGGTGACCGGGTTCGCGCAGGCGGCGGTGTCGCCGGTCTTGCTGGTCTTCGGTGTCGGCATGATCGTGGGCAATCTGCTGGGCGGGCGCCTGGCCGACCGGCGCGCCACTGCCGCGTTGCTGGGCACACTGGTCGCGCTGGTGGCGGTGCTCGCTGCGATGGGTCTGGCCCTGCACAACAAGACCGCGATGGTGGTGGTTGTCGGGCTGCTGGGTGTGGCCGCCTTCGCCACCGTGGCGCCGCTGCAATTGCGTGTGCTCGAACATGCACGCGGTGCCGGCCAGAACCTGGCCTCCAGTCTCAATATCGCCGCATTCAACCTTGGCAATGCGCTGGGCGCCTGGCTGGGCGGTGTGGTGATCGCCACGCACGCCGGCCTGGTCGCTACCCCGTGGGTCGCCGCGCTGTTGAGCACCGTCGGCCTGGGCATCGCGTTGTGGAGTGTGCAGCTGCAACGCCGTCGCGCTGCTGCGCCGGACGCATGCGCGCAGGTGGGTTGATTCGATTTTTCAGGCGTAGCGCGCAGACCGCGCTATCGGCAGGCGTGCGGTCATTGCGCGGGTGATCGGTGAGCAGAGCGTCGTGCCTGGCACCGCGTGGTGTCGGATCGACCGGCATTGCGCGCGGGTTTTCTTTCGGTTCCAAGGAGCATTGCAATGGACACACGTTTTCTCGGCCGTTCCGGCTTCAAGGTGCCGGTGCTCGGTCTGGGCACCGGTACCTTCGGCGGCAAGGGGCCGCTGTTCTCTGCGTGGGGCGATACCGATGTGGCGCAGGCGCGGCGCATGATCGATCTGTGCCTTGAGGCGGGCCTGAACCTGTTCGACACCGCAGATGTGTATTCCGACGGCGCCTCTGAAGAGATTCTTGGTCAAGCGCTGCAGGGCCGCCGCGATCAGGTGATTGTCTCGACCAAGACCGGTCTGCGCCTGGGCGATGGGCCCAACGATGCCGGTGCATCGCGCTTCCGTTTGCTGCGTGCGGTGGATGCGTCGCTGCGCCGTTTGCGCACCGACTATATCGACCTGCTGCAACTGCATGCATTCGATGCGATGACGCCGGTGGAAGAAACACTCTCCACGCTCGATGAGTTGGTGCGCGCAGGCAAGGTGCGTTATCTGGGCGCTTCCAATTACGCCGGTTGGCAGCTGATGAAATCGTTGGCCGTGGCCGACGCACAGGGCTGGAGCCGCTTTGTTGCCAACCAGACCTACTACTCGCTGGCCGGGCGCGACTACGAATGGGAGTTGATGCCGCTCGGTATCGACCAGGGCATCGGCGCGGTGGTGTGGAGCCCGCTTGGCTGGGGCCGGCTGACCGGCAAGCTGCGTCGCGGTCAACCGCTGCCGGACAACAGCCGCCTGCATGCCACCGCCACCACCGGCCCGGCGATCGACGATGCACGCCTGTTCGATATCGTCGATGTGCTCGACGGCATTGCCGCAGACACCGGCCGCAGCGTGCCGCAGATCGCCATCAACTGGCTGCTGCAACGGCCCACCGTGAGCACGGTGCTGATCGGTGCGCGCGACGAAGCACAGCTGCGGCAGAACCTGGGCGCGGTCGGTTGGTCGCTGACACCGGAGCAGCGTGCGCGCCTGGATGCGGTGAGTGCGGTGGAGCCGCCGTATCCGTATTACCCGTACTGGCGTGGCCACTTTGCCGAACGCAGCCCGCTTCCGGTGTAACGCGGGTTGCGCCATCGCGCCACGCTGCCGCCCGCTGGCGACAGCGTGGCGTGCATCACCGTAGCCGCATCACAACGGCCGTGCCGCGCGCGGAATCACCTCAGGCTTGATCGCACCCACGCCCTTGCTGCCCTGCAATTGTGCGCAGTTGTCCAATGCAGCTGCTACCGAGTCGTAGCCGATCATCGCGCTGCCATCGATGGCCGAGGCATAGATCACCTTGCCGCCCGTGCGCGTTGCCAAGGCCCGCGCGATGGCAGGCGTGGTGTCGAACAACTTGATCGAAGCGCCCAGCAATGCCAGCTGGCCGCTCCGCGTTTCCAGCGCTGCTGCGATGGTTGCCGGTTGTTGTGCACCTGCGGTGCGTGCGTGACCCGTGCTGTCGAGATAGATCGCGTAGCGATCGAAGCGTGCAACTGGCGTATCCGCGCTGGTTTGCGCGTTCTGCAGCGGCTGCGTGCTTGCAGTGGCGCGCGCCGCGTCGGCAACCCGCACCACCGCGCCAGGAATCAAGCGGAAACTGGCATGGCCCACCACAATGGTTTGTCCGGTCGCCGCAGCGCGCAGGCGTGCGCGCTCGTTCACTTGTGCCGACGCGGGAACACAAACGCTGGCTGCAACAATACCGAGTAGGGCAATCAGAGCTGTCTTCATGTCAGTGGCCCACCACGCGCATTTCGAATTCCTTCAATTGTTGCTTGCCGTTGTCGGCGAGCATGTCGGCCACCTCCAGGGTCCAGCGCCCGGCAGAGGGCTCGTCCAGGAAGGCATTGCTTGAGGTCAGGAACACCACCACGCCTTCGTCGCTCTTGTCGAGCGTGGAAAATGGCGTCATCACGGTGCTGCGGGTGCCGCTGGGCGACACCAGCACCACGCGCAGGTTGCGCGGGTCCTTGTGCGTGCCCAGGAAGTACAGCTGCACGCCTTCCACCTTGAAGGATTGGCTGATGTCGATCGCCAGTTTTGCGGGTGAGCCAGCACCGCCGATGGTGCTGCTTTTGCCGTCGTAGACCTTCCACTCGGTGTCTTTCATTGCCGGCAGCGAGGTGAAATGCACGGCACGTTCCACTGCCGCGGCCGCGTCCACCAAGCCGAATCCGTACCAATTGCTGAAACGGTGGCCGGCCGCGTTGGTGATCCAGCCAGGCTCGATCACACTGCCGTTGTAGAGCACCTTGGGTTGTTGTGGATCGACCTGCACTGCGGTGGTCGCCAGGAGGTACTTGACGTCGCGCAGCGTCAGTTGCGGGTTGGCGCTCAGCATCAAGGCGGCAACGCCTGCGACGGTGGGTGCGGAGGCCGAGGTGCCGTTCATGCGTGCGGTGTAATTGCACGATGCATCGATCTTGGACTTGCTGGTATCCAAGGCATTCTGCATCGCGCGTGTGCGGTCGCGATTGTTGCCGGCGCTGCAGCCGCTCAAATCGGTAGTGACGATCGCAGGCGAGAAGAATGGCTGCGGACCCTGCGCATTGACGATGCCATAGAGCTCCTTGAAGGTCTCCGGATGCGGGTCGAAGCGACGCTGAAAGCCATACTCGCCAGAGAGCCCGGACACCCACAATGCAGACCCGGGAGAGGAGTAACTGGCACGCACGCCGTTGGCATTGACTGCACCGACCACGATCATGGTCGTCAGGCTGTTGATGTTGTCGATGTTGGCAATGCTGCAGGCAACGCCAAGCTGCCGGGTCTGGTCGCTGCAACGATCGAACAGTTTGCCCTGTGCATCCGTATCGATCAGCGTATTGAACGAGTTGCCCGACGATTTGACGTAGATGCCGCCTTTGCCGCCGCGCTGGGCCCGCATCAGCTTCTCCAGGGAGCGTTGTTCGTCTAGGTCGCTGTATTGATAGACCGCGGCCGAGACCCCGAAGCTGTTGTTGAAGACATCCATGACCTGCGCTTCGGGCCCGTCGCCCCAGGAGTAGCGGTTGTTGACGTACTGGGTACTGCCATCAGTGGTGTCACCGGCGTTGAAGCCGGCCAGCTTGGCTTCCGGAGCAACGCCGCGCCCGCCGATGCCGTTCCAACCCCGCGCAGCGATGATGCCTGCCACTGCGGTGCCGTGATCGCCATCGATGTCATCCGCACGCGGCGTAGGGTCGTTGGAACCGTTCAAGAAATTGTGCGAACCGTTGGGCAGGATGTTGTCGACCAGGTCCGGGTGCGCAATCTCCAGGCCGTTATCGATCACCGCCACGTTGACGCCCGCACCGCGGATGCCCTGCGTGTGCAGGATCTCCACGTCCAGGTCCACGCCGGGCAGCGGGCGTCCATCGCCGAACACCGGCTGGCCTTGATTGAGCAGATGCCATTGGTAGCGGAATAGCGGGTCGTCGCCTTGCGTTTTCGGCCTGGCCGCTGCCTGTGCTGCGTTCTGCGCGACAACCTCATCTGCAGTGGCAGCACCGCTGCACAGGCACAGTGCCAGCAACAGCGCAGACGGCAGCGCACAGCGCCGCGAAGAAAAAATCATCATGACGTCTCATCAGTAAAGGGGAACTGCGGAGATGGCGCCGGTGACAGCACGCCGGTGAGAAGGGGCGCAGGTGTCTGCCTGCGCCGTGGAAACTCACATCGGTTGCATGATCGCCTGCGTCACTACCAGCGATGCCTGCGCAATACCGCGACTGGCCTGCAGCTGGGTCGCTGCGCGTTGTGCCTGCTCGATCGAGGCATAGGCGATCACCGCATCACCATTCACCTGGGAGGCGTAGACGATGTTGCCGCCGGTCCCTCTGGCCGCCGTGGTCGCTGTGGCAGGTGTGGTGCCGGTCAGCTGCACCTGCGGCCTGACCAGCACCACCCGGTCGGTCCGCTCGTTCACTGCAGCGGCGAGCGTGTGCGTGGACGCGCCGGGTTGATTGCGCGCCGCGCCGGCAGGCGGATCAAGCACCACCAGGAAGCTGCCGATGCGTGCGATCACCTTGCTGCCCGGCGGCGCGGCAGATCCCGCAGGCGCAACGCTGCCAGGCCCCACTCTCCGCTTGGCACCGACAGCGGATGTCTTCTGCTCGATGACCGTGG
Source organism: Xanthomonas sp. WCS2018Noco2-27 (assembly GCF_031843525.1). NCBI lineage: Bacteria > Pseudomonadati > Pseudomonadota > Gammaproteobacteria > Lysobacterales > Lysobacteraceae > Xanthomonas > Xanthomonas sp. WCS2018Noco2-27. Next base: position 31,268 of record NZ_JAVTIK010000021.1, read on the forward strand.
CAGTCAACATGCGGAACGTGTCGGTTCCGGAGCGGAAGCGTGTACCGGTAGCCGCCGCCAGCAGGGCCTGTGGATCGGTCGATTGCGCTGCATGCGCAACGCCGCTTGCAACGCTGCAGCCCATCAACAAGGAAACAATAAGCGCGATCTTCATGTCAGTGCCCCACGATGCGAAGGTTGAAGGACTTGAGCGCGGCGGTCTTGGTGGGTTCGCTCATGTCGGTGACTTCCAGTGTCCAGGTGCCGAGCGAGGACTCGTCCAGAAACGCATTGCTGGAGGTGAGGTCGATGTAGAAGCCGGTCTTGGCATAGGCCGCGGGGTCCAGGACCGAGAACGGCGTGGCCACCACGCTGCGGGTGCCGCTGGGCGAGATGAGCACCACGCGCAGATTGCTCGGCGTCAGATGCGCAGACCGCAACGACAACTGCACTGCTTCGATCTTCATCGCCTGGGTGATGCGGATGCGCAGCGTGCCCGGCCGTGCCGGCCCGCCGATTTGGCTGGGCGGATTGGTGGACGCGACCCATTGCGTATCGCGCATGGGTGGCAGTGGCGTGAAGTAGCTCGCCTTGTAGACGGCTGCCGCGCCATCGGCCAAGCCGAACCCGTACCAATTGCTGAAGCGGTGTCCGGCGGCATTGGTGATCCAGCCCGGGTCGATCACGCTGCCCTGGTAGACCGCACGCGGCTGCCAGGGGTCGATCTGGCGTGCAGTGGTGGCCAGGATGTACTTGACATCGCGTGCGCTCAGTCTGGGGTTGGCACTCAATATCAGCGCCGCGACGCCGGAAACGGTAGGAGCCGCTGCGGAAGTACCGTTCATGATGGCGTTGTAGTTGCACGATCCCTCGATCTTGGAGGCACTGGTGTCCAAGGCATTGATGGGTGTGAGGCCGTCGAAGTTGGAACCTGCAGAGCAACCGCTCAGGTCGGTGGTGACAATCGCCGGGTCGTAAATAGTCCGAAGGTCGATGTCTGGAGCGAACTTGCGCTGATATCCGTATTCGCCGCCAATTCCGGAGATCCAGAGCGCTGAGCCGGGCGTGGAGTACGACGAACGCACTCCCTTCGCGTTAACGCTGCCGACCACGATGGTGCCAACCAGACTGTTGATCGCCTCGATGTTGTTCAGCGTACAACCGACATTCAATGCGCGTGTCGTGTCAGGGCACAGATCGATGGTATTGCCTTCCGCATCGTCGATCAGGAAATCTTGGAAGTTGTTGCCTGACGACTTGACGTAGATGCCGCCAAGACCGCTGCGGGTCGAGCGCATCAATGTTTCCCAGGAGCGTTGCTCTGCCCGAGTAAAATCGAGGTAGAACGATGCATTCGTTCCCCAGCTGTTGTTGAATACATCGATATTGCGCCCCTCCGGTCCCTCACCCCATGCGTAAAGGACGGCTGCGTAGTTTCTTGACGAATCGCGTGCCAGGAAGTCGAATCCTGCCAGCAGCACGTCCGGCGCCACCCCGCGCCCGCCGCGGCCGTTCCAGCCGACCGCGCCGATGATGCCGGCCACGGAGGTACCGTGGCCGCTACCCGGATCGATCGGCGTGGGGTCGTGCGAGCCGTCGCCAAAGTTGTAGGACCCGTTGGGCAGAATGTTTTCGGACATGTCTTCATGCGCCAATTCCAGTCCGTCATCCACCACACCGACGCGTACGCCACGGCCGCGGATGTTCAGCGAATGCAGGATGTCCACATCCATATCGACGCCGGGCACCGGGCGGCTGTCGGCGATCACGGCCTGTCCCTGATTGGAAATGTGCCATTGGTAGCGCAGCAGTGGATCGTTGCTCTTGGAGCTGGCAGTGATGGTGGCCGCGGTCACTGGCGTATCGGCCAGTGCGGGGAGTGACGGGCCTGTGATCAGTAAGGCACCGATCAACAGCGCGAGAGGGCGCCTGCGATAAGAGTTCATTCCGTTTTAGTCCAGTCAAGGGTAGGCACGATCGACGCGACACAGTTCCCCTCTGGCCGATCAGACAATCGGCCAGTGCAACGGCTTCAACAGATTCGGGCGGTGCCTATCGAGCCCGAATCAGAAGCATCAGGGGACGTCTAAGTGAATCCACGCGGCAGCGGCCGCGGCGAGCAAAACCGATCAGGCAGCGCCGAACAGATGCGCTTGGCCGTGCCAGCACGCAGTCAGTGTCAGGTGGGATCGGATGAGACGTGCAGGAGAACAACGCGAAGAAGCAGCAACAGAGTCCATGTCCATGTATCCCGAAAGAGCCAGTGAAACGCATCGATCCGAAACGCTGGATGGATGCGACCGGGTCATCAGTCGGCTCCCCTGTGCGCGTCCGCGCAGCCGACGCTGGCAATGCGAATGCAGTGGCAGCGATTCGATTAAAGATGGCCCACTCCGCGCTCGCAAGCTGAGCGCCAGAAGACAGTCGCGTGACTGGTTGCGCAATTTATGCCAGGCATGCGTATTCACGCGCGCAAAGCGAAGTTTTCGGCCGCGGAATTGGCCGCAATAGTGTGAAATGTATTGCGTGCCCATAGGCACAACGCATCGCGATGCGTGGGTCCGCTTCGCATCCGGGTCGGCGCACTGCGCAGATTGCGACGTTCATGCGCATCTGTCGCAGTGATGCGATGCCATACGATTCAGGACTGAGATGCTTTATGAGGGCGCGCGGCCAACGGCGCCTGGGCCGACATCCATGTCACCCGCATCGTTCAATGCAGCGTAGGGACGTGCCGGCCCGGTGACAGCATGGGCTGTCGCAATAGAAAAGGCGTCGATCCCGCGCGTGGCCCGGGATCGACGCCTTGATGCCGCGATGTCTTGAACCTGTCAGCTACCAGCGATACGCCACCGACATCTGGTACTGCCGCCCGGCAATCGGCCGGCCCATGAACACACCGCCGGTCGCCGCACCCGGCACGCGCACGTTGCCTTCGGTGAGCCCCAGCGTATCGGTAACGTTGCTGCCGCTGGCGGTCACTTCCCAATGCTCGCCCACATGCAGATTGGCGCCGATATCGACCATGTCGTAGGAGGGCAGGCGTTGGCTGTTGGCCAGGTCGGCAAAGCGATCGCCGATGTAGGAGTACGTGGCAAATACCTTCAGATCGCCGAACGGCAGCATCCAGTAATAACTCGGCGTGAGCCGGAACTGCCGCTTGGGTTGGCGCATTACCTGGTTGCCGGTGAACTCGCGATAGTTGCGGTATTTCGCATCCAGCCATACCCCGGTGCCGGCCAGCTCAAAGCCGCCGAACGGGCGGATCGCGCCTTCCACCTCCAGGCCGCGCGCGCGCGAATCGCCAACGGCGGTGAAGTTATCGCCATTGGCCAGGAATGCCTGGAACGGCGAATTCGTGAACGTGTTGTAGAACGCGGTGAGATACAGATCGTAGGCGCTGGCACCGGATTTAAGGCCAAGCTCGTACTGGTCCACTTCCTGGACGCGGTTCTGACCATCGCGCAGGTTATCGAAGCCGGGAAACTTCACACCCGAGTTGACGCGTGCGAACAGGCTGTTGCTGTCATTGAGTTTGAAGTTCAAGCCGGCCGTCCACGAGAACGCCTCGTCGTCCTGATCGATGCGGCGTGTGGTCGCCAAGGCCAGCGAGGTGGCGTTGTCGTACAAGGTGGCGGGGTTGCCATCCAGGTCCACCGTGCTGGTGTCGTGCACATTGCCGGTCACGCTCTGGCGCTCGTAGCGTGCGCCCAGGTCCAATCGCAGCCGGTCGTTGAGTTCCCACTCGTCGGCCACGAAGGCGGCGATGTTTTCGCCGTCGTAGTTGGCGCGCAGATTCAAGAACGCGGTGCTGGTGAAGCCCTGACGCGTGGCCTGGCGTCCATCGTCCAATGCCACGTCGATGCGACGTGCGTTGTTCTGTGCGGTGAGCAACATGGTGTTGCCCAGGTACCAGGTATCGGCCGAGGAATACTTGGCGTAGTACGCGCCCACGGTCAAGGTATTGCCGGCAAACAGCTCACGGCTCAAGCGCAGATCGTTGGTGAAGGAATTCAGGCGCTTGTCCACCGACCACCAGCCGGCTTCGAGCACCTGTTGATTCGGGTCGACTGCGCTGCCGCCATTGGTATACGTCGCGCTACCGCTGCTGCCGTAGCCGGCAATGAAATCGCTCAACCGCAGCGGCGCATCGCCGGTGAATAATGCATAGGTGGGTGCGCTGCCGCTCATCACGTTGAAGCGGTCGGCAATGGTCCAGTCGCCGATTTCCCAATTCAGTTCGCCGCCGAATACATCGATGTTGACACCGCGCCCATCGGCCAGGTCGCGTTGCACGGTCTCACCGTTCGGCCCGACCAGCAGATCCACGTTGCGGAAATCGCGACCGAGCAAGGTGCCGGTCTGCGCATTCAAGCCGGGGAAGCTGGACAGGTCGTTGCCGTTATTGCGCGACAGCAGCGGAATCGCGGTGTAGAAGGCATTGTTGTCGTCGGTATGCCGCGCATAGAACGACAGCTCGCCGCTGTCCCAACGCTTGCTCAAGGTGGCGCTGAACTGGCCACCCTTGTCTGCAGAAAACTGCGGGTCGCGCACGCCATCGGTTTCGCGAAAGAAGCCGCCCACGCTGTAGTACCAGCCATTGCCCATCGGCCCGCTGTTGAACACATCGATGCGGCGCAAATCATTGTTGCCGCCGGTCAGTCGCACGCTGCCCTCCGGCTCGTCCTGGCCTTTTTTCTGGATGAAATTGACCGTCAGCCCGGGCTGGCCGTTGGAAAAGATCGGGCTAGAGCCGCCACGTAGCACTTCCATGCGCTCGACGGTGTCGTCGACGCGGAACAGCGTGGAATTTTCCAGAAACGACAGGGTTGGCGGCGGAAACAGCGGTGAGCCATCCAGCTGCATGGTCACAAACGGCGCGTCGCCTTCGGAAGGCATGCCGCGCACGAAGATGTTGGCGCCGGTGCCGCCGCCGCTGGGTTCGGCCCACACGCCCGGTACGATCTTCAACAGGTCGGCAGTGCTCTGCGGCACTGCTTGCTGGATCTGTTCGGGGCTGGCGGTGGTGATCGAAAAGCTGGCATCGCGCTTGGCCAGTCCCTTGAAGCGCGCGGTACCGCTGACGATCACCGCATCCAGCGTGGTGGCGTCCTGCTTGGTTGTCTCTTGCGGTGCGGTCTGCGCGTGCGCCATCGGCGCAAGCAAGGTGGCGATGGTCAGCGATAACGCATAGCGGGGCATGGATGAAGTCATGATGATTTCCTTCTGTCGCAGCAACCGGCAGATCCCGTCGCAGTGAACGGCGTGCTGCCTGAAAAAGTGACTTGCCGCACAGGAATGCATCGATGGTGCAACAAGCCTGCACAGCGCGTGTTGCTGTTCTAACGGAGTCGCGCATAAAAGCTGTTGTGCGCCGCGTCAACGCATGCAGCGATCGAGGTGTGCGTGATGCGCGAGCGTACGCATGGATCGAGCGGCTCTAGGGCAGCTCGGGAAACGGGTGTACAGCTGCCAGGCGGACGCAGCTGATGCCCGCTGCGTCGTGTGCAACGCATACATCCCGATTCCTCCGCGTCGCCGCACCAAACTGACGACGGCTCGCTACGTTTTGGTAGTGGCTCTCTTGGCGCGCATGTTGACTCGAACGCATGCAGTGGCAACCACGTGCGAGCGCTGCTGCGCGCAGCGTGGCGAAGATGATTGCGTTGTTCTACGCGCGTCTTATGTCGCGGCAACAGTGCGCAGCGGCGCCGCTTCGCGAATCGGCAGGTTGATCAGCGCGGCCGCAACCGCAAGCACCATGTCGCCGTACCACATCCAGCTGTAGTCGCCGCTGTGTTCCAGCACCACTCCGCCCAGCCAGGCGCCGAAGAAACCGCCGAGCTGGTGCGAGAGCAAGGTCAGGCCGAACAGTGTGCCCATATAGCGCGGGCCGAACAGCTTGCCGATCAATCCCGCAGTCGGCGGCACCGTGGCCAGCCAGGTGAAGCCCAGTGCGGCCGCAAACAGATAGAACGTCAACGGTGTAGGCGGTGCGAGCAGGTACACGCCGATCAGTGCCGCGCGGCTGGCATACATCGCGCACAGCAACCACTTCATGCGCACGCGTTCGCCCAGCTTGCCGGCGACCAGACTGCCGGCCACATTGAACAGGCCGATCAGCGCGATCGACACTGCCGACACGCTGGCCGGCAACCCGCACAGCGCCACCTCGCCGGGCAGATGCGTGACCAGGAAGGCGATATGCACCCCGCAGGTGAAAAAGCCCAGATGCAGGCACCAATAACTGCGGTCGCGTACCGCCAGCCGCAGTTGCGCGCGCAGGCCGATGTCATCGGCGGCACGCACAGATGCGCTGTCCGCTGCGGATGGCACGCGGCGCAACGGCCAGGCCAGCGGCAAGGTCAGCAGCGACACCAGTGCCAAGCCGAGCATCGCCTTGGCCCAGCCGGCCGCGCCGATCATCACCTGCACCAACGGGGCGAAGACGAACTGGCCCAGCGAGCCGCCGGCATTGATCAATCCGGCCGCAAACGAACGCCGTTCCGGTGCGATACGGCTGGCGGTGGCGCCGATCAACACTGAAAAACTGCCAGCGCCGGCACCAGCTGCCGCCAACACGCCCAGCGACACGATCAAGCCCCATTCGCTGGCCAGCCACGGCGTCAGCGCCAATCCCAACGACAGCAACACGCCGCCGAACAGCAGTACCGGCAGCGGTCCGCGCTGATCGGCGATTGCACCGAACACCGGTTGCACCGCGCCCCAGACCAATTGCCCGATCGCCAGCGCGAAGCTGATCGAGGCGATACCGATGCCGGTCTGCCGATGGATCGGCTCGACGAACAGCCCGGTGGTCTGGCGCGCGCCCATGGTCAGCATCAGCATCGCCGAGGCGGTCAGCAGCAGGCCCCATTGCGCACTGGCGCGCGCGGTCGCCGACGCACTCATGCGGCGGTGTCCAGCACGGCATCCAGGCGGTCCAGCGTGGCATGCAGCTGCGCGGTGGGCGCTGCACCGAACAGCGTCTCGATGCGCTGCTGTGCGGCGAGCCAGTGCGGTTGTGCGCGCCGCAGCAATCCACGGCCGCTGCGGCTCAGGATCAGCCACGTTTGCCTGGCATCCTCGCCGCGCTGAGTGGTGATCCATCCAGCGGCAAGCAAGGGCTTGAGGTTGCGGGTGAGGGTGGTGCGGTCCATGCCCAAGGCCTGTGCCAGTGTGCCCAGCGACTGCGCCGTATTGAGCCGGCGCAGGATCGAATACGCGTTGAGGCTCAGCCCCACCGGTGCCAGCGCATGGTCGTACAGCTGCGACATCCGACGCGCCGCCCGACGCAAATGAAAGCAGGTGCAGTTGGAAGTGCTGGACATGAACGCGCTCCGCAGGATGCGCCCATATTGCGTGTATATGCACTTATCTACAAGTGGCCAGAGTTACTACAGCTTCCCAAGCAACGGCGCTTTTCCATAAACGCCGTAGTCCCCAACCAATCAACCAACCACGTAGGAGCGCACCCGGGCGCGACCACGCATGACCGTGACCGGTTATCGCGCAGTAGAGCGTGCACTGCCATATCTAGTTCCGCGGACAAGAGCCACCGGTGTTGCGAAACAGCCAGCGCTGTTACACAGGGACTACCGCTGTGCAATGAAGGCTGCACAACGCGTCGGCGTTGTCCCTGTGCCGGTCCGTCCGTGCGATTCGGGTTGCGACAAGCACTACATCCCAGCGCGGCGAACCGATCGGCAACCGATCGACAACCCCAAACAAAAAAGGCCGCCCGAAGGCGGCCTCGCTTCTACTCAGCGGGGGAGAGAGACCGCTGTCAGAAGAACATCCGCACGCCGAACGAGGCGCTGCGGCCAGGCAACATCACATCGTCCTTGAGGAAGGAGGTGTGCACGCGTGCGTCCTGATTGGTCAGGTTGTTGCCGTCCAGAAACACTTCCCACGCATTGCTGCCGCGGTCCACGTGATACGCCAGATGCGCATCCACGAAGGTGTAGCCATCGGTCGGGGTTTCGTTCACCGCCACCTTGTCCTGCTTCATGGTGCGGGTGGCGCCAATCGAGGCGCGCCATGCATCGGCATTCCAGCGCATTTGCGCACCGAAGCGGCCCGGCGCGATGCGCGGCAGATTGTCGCCGTCCTTCAGGCGTGCACGCACGGTATCGCCGAACACGCGCAGGTCCCACGCGCCGGTGTCGTTGTTGGCCAGGTGGAACGTCGCTTCGCCTTCGAAGCCGTGGAAGATCGCATCGGCCTGCGTCCACTGGCGGATCGGCAGGAAGTCGTTGTCTTCTGCGTTGAACCACTGATTGCCGGTGTCGACGATGTAGACGAAGTCGTTGTAGCGGTTGTAATACGCCGCCACCTTGGCATCCACCCATTCGTTCTGGAAGTTGAGCCCCAGCTCGGCCTGGTTGGCCTTTTCGGTCTTCAGATTCGCATCGCCGATCTCGAAAGCGAGCGTGGCGATATGCGGGCCGTTGGCGAACAGTTCTTCTTCGGCCGGTGCGCGCTCGGCGTGATCCAGGTTGGCGGTCAGGCGCCACTGCTCGTTGAAGCGGAAACCGCCGCTGGCCGAGAAGCTGGTTGGGGTGAAATCGCGGTCCACGCCGATGTCGGTCTGATACTTGACCTTGTCCACGCGCGCACCGACTTCAGCGGTGACACGCTCCCAGCTGTTGCGCGCCACGGCGAATGCGCCGAGCGAACGGGTATCGGTCTTGGGGACGAAGGATTCTTCACCCACTGCCTGGAAGGTGGTATCGCTGCCTTGCAGGCCGAACGCGGTCTGCCAGCCGCCACCAAAGGTGAACGAGGCTTCCACGCGGCCTTCGTTGGCGCGCTTGGTGAACACGGTGCCGACTTCGGTGCCTTCGAACTCGGTGTGTGCGTAGTCGGTATGGCCGAAGCTGTAACGCAGCGCGCTGCCTTCGCCCCACGGATCGGTTAACCCGCCCTTGAGGTCGTAGCGGTCCTGCTGCAGCTTCAACGACACGCCACGCTCGCCGAGGGACGGGTCGCCCGGCTCACCGGGGTTGCCATAGTTGTCGCGGAAGCGCGAGGCCGACAGGCCGACAAAGCCCCAATCGCCTGAGAGCGAGGCGCCGATCGAGCCCACCTTCGAGTCGATCCAGCTATTGCGCTGGCGGCCTTGCGGGGTGTCGTAATCGTTCTGGTTGCGGTACACGCCATCGGCGTGGATCGACAGGCCGCTGCCGTTGCCGGCATCGACACGGAACATGTCGGTGTTGCCGTCCTTGTCGCCGCCATCGAAGCGTACTTCGGCGCGGCCGCTGAAACCGTCCACCGGCGTTTCGGCAATGCGGCCATCGACCACGTTGACCACGCCGCCGATCGCGCCGGAGCCGTACAGCAGCGTGGACGGTCCCTTCAACACTTCGATCTGGTTGGCCAGAAACGGCTCGATGGCCGGCGAATGGTCCTGGCTGACGGTGGACACGTCCTGGGTGGACAGGCCATCGCGCAGCACCGCCACGCGCGGGCCGTCCAGGCCGCGAATGATCGGCCGGCCGACGCCGGGACCGAAGTTGGAGCTCTGCACGCCCGGCAGGCTGGACACGGTCTCGCCCAGGCTCGAACTGCGCACCTCATCCAGACGCTCGCCTGCCAGCACCTCGACCGGGCGGCTCAGCTCGCCGGCCGCATCGCGCAGCGGGCTGGCGGTGACCACCACCTTGTCCAGGTCCTTGATGTGCCGGCCGCTGGAATGGGTGGCGTCATGCCGGGTGTCCGATGTCGGCGGCGTCTGCGGGTCGGCAACGTCCGGTGCGTCTTCGGCCATGGCCAGGGCAGGAGTCAACAGACTGGTCAGTGCCAGTGATAGAGCGGAGCGGCGCAGCGAGGGGATGAGCGTGGGGGCCATGTGGATCGGACTCTCTAATTGTTACTATATATCAATAGGATGGCGCAGTTTGCCTGCTGCGCCGACGGCAAGCCCCGCTCTGCGCGATGCAGTGGTGCGGGCCTGGAACAAGGAAGATGTTATATTATTCCACGTCGCCGCGAGCACCTGCTGGAAGTCATGCCTCTGCCCACACTTCGCCATCTGCTAGACCGCTTCGGTGCGACCGGGTCGCTGCTGTGCGCCGTGCACTGCGCGGTACTGCCGCTGGTGCTGGCCCTGGCGCCGTCGCTCGGGTTGTCGTTCTGGCTGGGCGATGGCGTCGAACTGGCGATCGTGGTGTTCGTGACCTTGCTGGGTCTTTTCAGCCTGGTCCTGGGGTATCGCCGCCACAAGGCGCTGCATGCGCTGGCGCTGCTGCTGCCTGGCCTGGCGCTGCTTTGGGTGGGTCTGTTGTACGACCCGCTGCACCATTCGGTGGTGCCACACGCAGTGGTGATGACGCTGGGCGGCGCTTTGGTCGGCATTGCCCACCTGGTCAATCTGCGGCTGAATCACGGGCATGCGCATGTCCATGACGCGAGCTGTGCGCACTGATATGCGCTGACGCGCGACTGCGCGATGGTTGCAGTCGGTGGTGCGGACGATCGTTTTGACGCTGTTGCCAGGCCGCTGCCGTGAGGTGACAGCCAGGCGCCTGCCGATGTATCCGCTTCACGACCGGCTGGCTCACAGGCCTGCAGGCCGTCCGGGCTGCGCGGCCCCGGGCCGACGTGATAGGCTTATCGGCCTTGCGCGAGGGCACCGCCGGTGCAAACCTCGCCAAACCCGTGCCAGCACGGGAATTTGTATTCACATTCAGGAGTCGACGAAATGGGTAAGGGTGACCGTAAGACCGCCAAGGGCAAGCGCTACAACGCCAGCTACGGCAATTCGCGTTCGCACGCGGTGAGCAAGGTTGTCGTGGGTGCAGCTTCCCCGGTTGCCAAGAAGGGCGTGGTCAAGGCGCCGGCCAAGAAGGCTGTTGCCAAGAAGACCGTCGCCAAGGCCAGCTGACCCCAGCCCGCTTTGCGATCTAAAAACGCGGCGCTTGCGCCGCGTTTTTTTATGTCCGGTCTCAGTGGGAAACGCTGATCGAATGCTTGCCGGGTTACCCGTGCTGATGCGGGTCTGAGCAGTGGCTGCGGTAGCGCGTCTTCAGCGTCGGCATCCGGTGCGATGACGCGCCACGCATCCGAACAATGGCTCGCGCCATGTCATCAATCGGCGCCGTTCTTGATGCAGTCCGATAAAGCCCTGCGCGCATCGATAACGCCGCGTCCCTAGTGCGCTGTGTCCGCAGCCGGCGCTGGGTTCTTCGCCGCTGGCGTCAGCAACTGCTCGGCCAGTCCGCGATAGATCGGCGTCTTGCACACCAGCCCGGACACCGCGCGTGCAATCAACACGGTAGCCAGGATTGGCAGCAGCATCTGGCTGGTGTCGGTGAGCTCCAGCGAAATCACTGCCGAGGTCAGCGGTGCCTGCGTGACGCCGGTCAGGTAGGCGCACATGCCTAGCAGCACGAAGGTACGCGGGTCCACGCTCGGCATCAGCACCGACAGGTTGTGGCCGATGCCGGCACCGACGGCGAGGGCGGGCGAGAACAGGCCGCCCGGGATGCCGGCCAGGTACGAGACCAGGTTGGCGATGAGCTTCATCAACCCAAACTCATGACCGACCACGGCATGCCCCTGCACCAGGCTGCGCGCCTGCTCGTAACCGGTGCCGAAGGCGCCTTGCCCGAACACCAGCGCCAGCCCGACCAGCGCCACGCCGCATAACGCGGCCAGCAGCACCGGGTGCCGCTGGCGCAGTGCGCCCAGCCAGCGTGGTTTACCGCTGACACTGGCCAGTACCAGACGCGCGAAGATCCCGCCGAGCAGCCCGGCCACGCTGCCGCACAGCGCGATCGCCAGCCATGCCTGGCCCAGCGGCAAGGCCACCGCCACTTTGCCGAAGTAGGTGTAGTTGCCCAGCAATCCCAGCGACACCACGCCGCCGACGATCACCGCAGTGAGCAAGGTGCCGGAGAAGCGGTGCTCGAAGCGCCCGCTCAATTCTTCGATCGCAAAGACCACGCCAGCGAGCGGCGTATTGAAGGCTGCGGCAATACCGGCCGCGCCGCCGGCAAGCAGAAAATGCGAGAGCTCGCGCGGATCGTGAAAGCCGAACCAGCGCCCGAATACGTGCATCAGGCTGGCGCCGACATGCACGGTGGGGCCTTCGCGTCCGACCGATGCGCCGCCGAGCAGCGACAGGGTGGTCAACGCAAGTTTGCCCAGCGACACACGCAACGACAGGTTGGTGTCGCGAAACGCCGGGTCCGGATGCTCCAGCGCGGCGATGACCTGCGGAATGCCGCTGCCGCGGGTGGGGCGCATCGCCCCGGAGGTGAGCCAGGCGAGCAGGGCGAAGATGCCCGGCGTCAGCAGCAGCGCCCACCAGATCGAATGCGCGGTAATGCGTTGAAACAAGTGGAAGGCAGCATCGCTGGCCTTGGCGAACACGATGGCGACCAGGGCCACCGCAATGGCGCCACCCCAGAGTGCAGCGCGACGACGCCAGCCTTCGCTGGATAACAGCGGCCGCAAGCGGCGCGGCGAGGGATCAGAAGCAGACATCGCCCTATTGTCGCATCCGCTCGCCGCCGCGGGTGTGCGCAGTGCTCAGTGCGCAGCGTCCGGCGGCACGCGCAAGGCCGGAAGCAGGGTGGCCGGGTTACCGTCGTTGGGCGCTGCGGTGATGCCGAGCAGGCGCGTCATCAAGGTATACACATCGACGTTGTCGAACCCCGGCAAAGTCTTGCCCTGCGCCAGATCCGGGCCTTGCGCCACGAACACCGCACGCATCGAGGGCAGTGCAGGATCGAACCCGTGCGAGCCGCGCATGCCTTGTTGCGCGCGCTTGGCCAACTTGTCGGGGAACAGTGCATCCCAGCCTTCGTGCATCTGGCACACGATCGGCGGAATGCGCGGATGCGTGCCGTAATGCCAGCGCGCCGGTAGCTCGGTTTTACGCCAGCAGTCGTACTGCGCATGCGTGCCGAGCAGCATGGCCTCGGCGCTGGCCTGTTGCCCGGGCTGTGGATCGAAACCGATCACCTGGCCATCGGTGACCGCGGTGGCAATCGCGGGCGGCGCGATCGCTTCCACGCTGATCGCATGCCCCGGCGCCACTTCGGCCATGCCGTGGTCGGACACCACGACGATGTTGGTGCGCGCACGGGTGCCGTCGCGCTGCATGCCGGCCAGCAGCCGGCCGATGGCGGCGTCGACTGCGCCCACGCTGTCGGCGTATTCGCGCGATTCCGGGCCGTGATCGTGGCCGGCTTCATCCACGTGCTCGAAGTACAGCGTAACCAGACGATTGTGCTGCGCACCGGAGCGCGCGAGCCAGCCCAGTGTTTCGTCCACACGGGCGTCCAGGCCGACACCTTCTTCGTAGTGACGCCATTGCGTGGGGCGCACGCCCTGGATAGCTGCCTCGCTGCCCGGCCACGACCAGGTCGCCGCATGCAGGCCTGCTTGTTCTGCGCCCACCCATAGCGGCTGGCCACCCCACCAACGCGCGTCGCCCACCGCGTCCTGCTTGCTCAGCCAGAAGCTGCCCAACGCGGGGTCGCGCATGCTGTTGTGCACGATGCCGTGGTGGTCCGGGCGCAGACCGGTGACCAAGGTGTAGTGGTTGGGAAAGGTCAGCGACGGATACGACGGCGTCATCCAACGCGCACGCACGCCATCGCGCGCAAGTTGGGACAGCGTCGGCGTGATGCCGCGATCGAGCATGTCTGCGCGCAGGCCGTCGATGGAGATCAGCAGCAAGGTATGCGGCGCGTCGTCGGGTGCCACGGCCGCCGGTGTTGGCGACGATGCGGTGGGCGGCGTCGAGGCGCTGCGCACGCCGTGCTGGGTGGAGCAGGCCGCCAGCAACGCGGTGGCTATCGTGGCAACTACAAGACGTCGATCGATCATGTCGCCAGTTTACGGCGCAGCGATGACCTCGCGAAGTCAGGGTGCCTGGGTTGCGCGCTGGTCGCCGAACAGATCGTCAGCACGCGCGATCTGGCGCGGCGACCAGCCTTCCAGTTGCAATAACGCCTGCTTGGTCGGCAGGCCGCCGCCAAAGCCGGTCAACGTGCCGTTGGCGCCGATCACGCGATGGCAGGGCAGCACGATCGGCAACGGATTGCGGCCGTTGGCGGCACCCACCGCGCGGCTGGCGGCGGGGCGGCCTACCGCCTGCGCGAGCTGTGCGTAACTCCAGGTCTGGCCGAACGGAATTTGCGCCAACGTGTGCCAGACCTGCAGCTGAAATGGCGTGCCGGCCGGTGCCAGCGGCAGGTCGAAACTGCGTCGCCCGCCATGCAGATAATCCAGCAGTTGCTCGCGCGCTTCGCGCACCAGTGCGGTATCGGGGGCATGCGTCCAGCGCGCACGTCCGGGCGCGTCGTAGCGGTTCTGTGCGAACAGGATATGGTGCACGGCGGTGGAATCGGCGGCCACGGTGAGCGCGCCGATCGGCGAGGGAAAGGTGTCGTAGTACAGAGTGGTCATGGGCGGGTGTCCTTGCGATCGACGGCGAGATGCCACAGGTGCAACACGGCATACGCGCGCCATGGGCGCCATGCCTGCGAACGTGCCTCGGTGGCCCGTTCGCTTAAACGTTCCGGCGCGCCGAGGACCTGCTGCAGGATCAGGTCGCCGGCCGGAAACGCATCCGGATGCGAGAGCGCGCGCATCGCGATGTAATGCGCGGTCCACGGGCCGATCCCGGGCAGCGCGGTGCAGGCGGCAACGAAGTCCGGCAGGCGCTGGCCGGCGCCGAAATGCAGCCGGCCTTGTGCGCATGCCAATGCCAGTGCGCGCAACGTGGCCGCGCGTGCACGTGGCAGCCCGAGCTGTTCCAGTGGCGCGTCTGCCAGTTGTTCGGGCGTGGGAAAACTGCGGTCCAGACCGGGCGGCATGTCGGCATGATGGCCGCCGTGGCGGTCGACCAGCCGCGCCGCCAGCGTTGCGGCACCGGCCACGCTGATCTGCTGGCCCAACACCGCGCGCACGGCGACTTCAAAGCCATCCCAGCCCCCCGGCACGCGCAGGCCGGGACGGCGCTGGATCGCCTCGGCCAACAGCGGTTCGGATTCAAGCGTGGCATGGACGGCCTGCAGGTCCGCATCCAGATCGAACACGCGACGCACGCGACGCACGATCTGCGGAATCTGGCGCGGGTCGGTGGCATCGATGCGCAGCAGCAGTTCCGCCCGCTGCGGCGCGGCGACAACCTCGATCAAGCTGGCGTTTCCAGGCGTGCCGATCACGCGCCGGTAGCCGCTGGCATCGACCTGCTCGATTCCCGGAATCGCGCGGCGCTGCAAAAAGCCCAGCATCGCGGCCCAATCCAGCGGCGGGCGATACCCCAAACGCAGACGCAATTGGCCGCCTGGTACTTCGCTGCGCTGCTTGCGTAGCGCCGACGGCGGCATGCCGCAGCCCTGCAGAAAGGCCGCGTTGAAACGCCGCAGGCTGTTGAAGCCGGCAGCGAGTGCGACCTCGGTGACCGGTAAGGCGGTTTCGGTGAGCAACTGCTTTGCCAACAGCAGCCGGCGCGTGCCGTGCACCTGGATCGGTGTGGCGCCAAGCTGCTGCACGAACTGCCGTTGCAGCTGCCGCGCACTCACGCCCACCGCATCGGCCAGCGTCTGCACCGGCTGCTCCTGCAGCACGCCTTCGGCAATCATCGCCAGCGCACGCTGCACGCTTTCTTCGCCCAGATGTTGCTGCGCCTGCGGCGACAACTCCGGACGACAGCGCAGACACGGCCGGTAGCCCGCCGCACTGGCCGCCGCCGCGCTCGGGTAATAACTGACATTGCCTGGCTTGGGCGCCGGCGCCGGACACACCGGCCGGCAGTAAATGCCGGTGCTGCGCACCGCCGTGAAAAACAGCCCGTCGAAGCGCGCATCGCGCGCCAGCCGGGCGCGGTCGCATTGGATTCGATCGGGCGTCAACGTCTGCATGGCGCCAGTCTATGCCCTGGCTTCGGCCGAGGCTGGCCGTTTTCGGACAGGGTTGCTGCAGGGCGGCGCGTTCACGGCCGGGTCAAACCTGTGGCCCATTCAGCCATAGACTGACGGTGAATCCGTCGCGCTCACAATCCCCATCATGCTCAAATCGCTTTGCCTGTCCGTTGCGTGTCTGCTCTTGCTGGTGGCGTGCGAACGCAGCGCGACGTCTGCCGATGCCGGGGCTGCACAGCAAAACAATGCCGGGCAGGCGGGCGATGGCGACCACATGGTGTCGGTGGATACGCCCGAGCCGGTGGCGCCGCCGCCACGTCCGCGCGCGCAGGCGGGTGAGACCGGGTGGCCGGCCGCGGCGCTTGAAGCGGGCCAGGCGTGGATCAGTTGCGCCACCGATTACAGCAAGGAGGCTGGCGACGGCACGCTGCTGCCGGCGCTGGATCGGGCCAGTGTGGAAGCGGCGCTGGCGCCGTGCCGCGAGACCGGGCTGGTGCGGGTGCGCTACGCGGGCAAGATCAATGCCGGCTTCGCTGCGCTGGTCTGGCGCCTGGCGGCGGTGGCCGAGCAACTACGGTTGCCGCATCGCATTGTGGATCTGGATTCCAGCGGCGGGCAGGTGGAGGCAGCGATCCGCGCCGGCGACACCATTGGCGAATCCAACTGGACCATCTGGGTGCGCGAAGGCTCGGTGTGCCATAGCGCATGCGTGTTCGTGCTGGCGGCCGGCGATAACCGCCTGGTGGCCGGCAAGGTCGGTATCCACCGGATGATGCGGATCAGCTCCAAGGCGACGTCGCGGGCAGAGCTCAATCGCGAATTGCGCGAGGTCTACGGCAACGTCAAGGATTATCTGGAGCGCAACGGTGTGGCAGTGGCGGTGGCCGATCTGATGATGACCGTGCCTAACCGCAGCCTGCGGCTGCTGACGATGGAAGAACTGCGCGAGTACGGGTTGGACGGCACCAACGCCGTGCAGGACGACCTGGAGCGCATCCGGCAGATGCGCAAATGCGGCGATGCGTTTGTGCGCCGCAAGGATGCGTTTCTGGTGGCGTTCGATCAAAAGTGCAAAGGCGAGGGCGCAGATCTGGATGCGGTCAACGCCTGCGGCCTGGCCCTGAAGCAGCGCTTCGGTTTTCCGGATGCGTCCTGCCCGGAAGAAAGCCCGTTGGCCGAGACCGATGCCGCCGCCTTGCCGGCAACCCCGGCGGCCGAGACGCAGACCGGTTCCGCAGCGGATGAGCGACCACAGGCAGAACCAAGCGCCGCCGCGGCGCCGGATGCCGCAGAGACGGAGCCTTCGACGCCCGCGCACGCCGAGGGCTGAGGGCGGCGGCAAGTTTCACGCGTATCGCACTGCGCGCTGCCTATCGTCGCCCCATAACAACCGGGCCGGGGGGGGCACTATGCGAGGCAAGACCAAGGGCGTTGTACTGGCGTATCTGCCATCGGCGTTGCTGGTGCTGGTGGGCTTCGGCGTGGCTGAACTGCTACGCGTTGCCGCCACCGCACTGCATGCGCAATGGCCGGCCACGCTGGGGATGTGGCTGAGCCTGGCGGCGCTGGTTGCGGCCGTCGCACGCGCGTTCTGGATCAGCTGGCGCCTGTGGCGCCCACGCGGCGTGGCTGCCGTGCCGCCTGCTCCCGGCGGAGAGCTCTAGCGATTCGATCCAGGCCGAACGAACCTGGTCTGGGTTAGGGCTGCGTTGAACGCGCGGTTCGCACTGGCTGCGCAGATCCGGCCTGCCGCCTGCGCTCTACCGGCGGATCAGGCGGCTTGTTACACGCCAACGCGACAGTGCCGTCCGGATGATGCAGTCAGCCGCTCCCACCCGGATCGTGCGCCGCTTGTGTTGCGCAGGTCCCGCCATAGACTGCGCTACCCACCGCAATGTGTGCGGTCCATCTCTTTCCAACCCGTTCAAGGTGCTGTCCCATGCTCCGTCCTCGTTTGCTTGTCGCGTTGGTGTTGGCTCCAGCGCTGGCGTTTGCTCAACAACCGCAGCCGTCCCGCGCGGCCACTGCCCAGCCGGCGCCTGCGACACAAAAACCGGCGGCTGGGCAGCCCGTACCAGCGCCCAGCGCGGCCCAACAGGCGCAGGTCGCCAAGCAGGACGTGGAGATGACCCAGGCCGCCTTGCGCGTGGCACAGATGGTCGATGCCAACAAGGCCGCTTCGCTGTGGGACGGTGCGTCCAGCGTGGCCAAGACTGCAGTCAAGCGCGATGCCTTCGTCGCCCAGCTCGCCGGCGAGCGTGCACGTCTGGGTGCGATGGTCGGGCGTGGCCAGGGCTCGGTGACGCGGGTGAAGTACGGCCCCGGCGCGCAGGTGCCCGAAGGGTTGTACGTCAACGTCAGCTTCCCGACCCGGTTTGCCAATGCGCCGCAGCCGGTGCGCGAGCTGGTGTCCTTCCGTCTGGACGAAGACAAGACCTGGCGCGTTGCGGGCTACAGCCTGCGCACGGCGGCCAAGTGATGCGGCAGCTCACCAGGAGATTTGCATGCAACTGACCATCGAACTGCAGATGCTGGGCTGGGCCATGGTGCTCGGGCTGGTACAGCTGCTGGCTGCATCGGTCAGCATGACCGCGCAGCGCGGCACCAAATGGAATGCCAGTCCGCGCGATGGCGATGCCAAGCCGTTGACCGGCGTCGCCGCACGGCTGGATCGCGCGTTTCGCAACTATCTGGAAACCTTTCCGATCTTTGCCGCAGCGGTGCTGGCGGTGACCGTAGCCGGTCGCACCAATGCGGAAACCGCCTTGGGCGTGCAGCTGTATCTGTGGGCGCGAGTGGCGTACGTGCCGGTTTATGCGGCCGGCATCCCTTATCTGCGCAGCGCGATTTGGGTTGTGTCGTTCTGGGGCATCGTCAAGCTGGTACGCGCGCTGCTGGGTTGGTAAGACATTACGGTTCCGGCGCGTGCACGCGTGCCGTGCATCGCGCTTGACCCCGATCAAGCGCGGCGTCGCGCGTTGGCTCCAGACTGGGTGCATCGGCGGTAGCCAGTACGCAGCATGCAATCGGTGGAGAGCGTCATCCGCCGTTTTTTAGACGGGCCTGGGCGTGCAAGCGGGCAGACGATACGAGCATTCCGCCGCACTGGATTGCATCAGCCCTGCATTTGCACCCGCGCCACGATCGCATCGATCGCCGCCTGCGTATCGCCGCTGCGCATGGCCTCTTCCAATAGCGGGATCGCCCAGGCGCAACCTGCATGGGTCAGATGCACGCGCCAATCGCCTCGCCAGCCGTCCAGCTCGTGCAACGCCAGCATGATGCAACCGCCACGGTCGGCATGGCCGCCATGGATGGATTGCTCTAGCCAGAACGGGCGCGCCGCGCCGAGTTCGATCGAAAAGACGTAGACGTCGTGCTTCGGATCTTCGGCCGACGGCGCGATATTGCGCTGGCCGATCTCGATCACCCTCATTCGTCGGACTCGGGGTCCATGGCCATGACGCGAATTTCCACGTCGTCCAGTTGCACGAGCTGACCGGGGCGGATCTTCGCGGTCTTGCGCAGCTCCTGCACGCCATCGACGCTGACCGCGCCGCTGGCGACGATGGCCTTGCCCTGGCCGCCGCTATCGGCAATGCCGGCCAGCTTGAGCAACTGATTGAGTTCGATGTACTCGCCGTCCAGGTCGAATTCCAGGAATTGCATGCTGCACTCGGTCGAAAAAGAAACCGATTATCCGCCCGGAGCCGCCGCCGGCACCACCATGCGCAAGCCCGCACCAGACACCTGGCTGCGCGCAGGCAGCCGCAGCGCGCTGTCACCTTGCGGGCGATGCCGGCGTCGGCAGAGTGGCCGCCTACTCGCGGCGAAACCGCGCAATCTCCTCCAGCAGGCGCTGCGCGCGGGTCAGGCTGCCACCGGCATGCGCATCGTCGATGCGGTCCAGCCAGGGGTGCTGTGCGCGCTGCAGCCGCCGATAGCCGTACCAGGTGCCGCAGGCGCCCATCATGCCCACCAGCAGGTTGAGCAGCAGCCAGACGTGCGGCAGTGTGGTGGCAGTGAGGCTGCGCCAGGCGCTGTCGGCGACGGCCACCCAGAGCACCCAGAACGCGATGCCCAACCACGGCGCGACGCGCGTGCGCCAACGCCGCAGCTGGGCGAGTGCTTGTTGCGTCTGGACCAGCGGCCCGGCGAAATCCAGTTGCGACAGCAGCTGCAATTGACGGCTCGCCGAGAGCGCCAGCGCCACGCACCATAGCTGCAGCAGCACGCCGCCGATGATGGCCGCAACTTGATGGGGTTCTCCCAGCCAGCCACGAACAAACACAAGGCTCAGTGCCAGTGCACACACGAGCTGTGCCACCTGGCGCCACCACAGCGGGCGCAGGCTGGCATGCGCTGTATCGCTGCGGATGGCGCCGAGCAGGCGATGCATGTCTGCGGCCTGGCGATCCAATCGGTGTTCCAGGGCGTGCCAGGCGTGTTGCATGTCGTCGAGTTCCATTGCGGCTCCGGTGGTGTCTTGGGTCAAAGTTCGTTGCGGATGCGCGCCTTCAGGCGGCTGAGTTTTGTGGCGACGTTGGTTTCGCTGATGCCGAGCACCTCGGCGATCTCGCGGTAGCGGTGGTCGTCCAGATAGAGCAGCAGCAAGGCGCGCTCCAGCGTGGGTAGTTGCGCGATGAAGGCGTATAACGCGGCCACCTGCTGCTCGCGTGCGGGGTCGCGCGCCGCCGGGTCCGCGAGTTGGTCCGCCACCGCATCCAGGGCGATCGGCGCATCCGGCGCACGGTTGCGGCCGCGCAGGTCGCTGATCGCCACATTCAGCGCGATGCGATACATCCAGGTCGAAAAACGCCGGCTGGGGTCGTAACCAGGAAATGCGCGCCACAGCTGGGCCGCGATTTCCTGGGCCAGCTCGTCGCGGTCGTCGCGATTGCGGCAATAGCTGGCGGCCACCTTCAGAACGATGCCCCGGTGTTGCCGAAGCAGGACGCTGAAGCGGGTTTGCAGGTCTGTATCCACGGGCTTGGCTCAGGTGCCGGGCAAGGCGGGAAAATGCGTGCCAGGATGATTCGCCGGGTCGGGCGAATCCTCACAACCTGAACAAAACGTCACGACCCTTCGACACGAAGGGGGGTAAGGGCGCACAATACCCTGCTTTGCGCCTGCCGGCTCCGTGCGGCGCCTCCGGAGTTACCCATGACCCAAGAATCTTCCGCGCCGCTGCTGTTTGCAGACCTCGGCCTCTCGGACGCTGTGATGAAAGCCGTTGCCAACGTTGGCTACGAGTCGCCGTCGCCGATCCAGGCTGCCACCATTCCCGCGCTGCTTGCCGGCCGCGACGTCCTCGGCCAGGCGCAGACCGGTACCGGCAAGACCGCCGCGTTCGCGCTGCCGGTGCTGTCCAACGCCGATCTGAACCAGCTCAAGCCGCAGGCGCTGGTGCTGGCCCCGACCCGCGAACTGGCCATCCAGGTCGCCGAGGCCTTCCAGAAATATGCCGAAGCCATTCCCGGTTTCCGCGTACTGCCGGTCTACGGCGGCCAGCCGTATGCCCAGCAGCTGAGCGCGCTCAAGCGCGGCGTGCATGTGGTGGTGGGTACCCCGGGCCGGGTGATCGATCACCTGGATCGCGGCACCCTGGATCTGTCCCAGCTCAAGACGCTGGTACTGGACGAAGCCGACGAAATGCTGCGCATGGGCTTTATCGACGACGTCGAAGCCGTGCTGAAGAAGCTGCCGGAAAAGCGCCAGGTGGCGTTGTTCTCGGCCACCATGCCGCCGGCTATCCGTCGCATCGCGCAGACCTATCTGAAAGACCCGGCCGAAGTCACCATCGCGGCCAAGACCACCACCTCGGCCAACATCCGCCAGCGTTATTGGTGGGTGAGCGGGCTGCACAAGCTGGACGCGCTGACCCGCATCCTCGAGGTTGAGCAGTTCGACGGCATGATCATCTTCGCGCGCACCAAGGCCGGTACCGAAGAACTGGCGCAGAAGCTGCAGGCCCGTGGCCTGGCCGCAGCTGCCATCAACGGCGACATGCAGCAGGCCGCGCGTGAAAAGACCATTGCCCAGCTCAAGGACGGCAAGCTGGACATCCTGGTCGCCACCGACGTTGCCGCCCGCGGCCTGGACGTGGAGCGCGTCAGCCACGTTCTCAATTACGACATCCCGTACGACACCGAAAGCTATGTGCACCGCATCGGCCGTACCGGTCGTGCCGGCCGTAATGGCGACGCCATCCTGTTCGTCACCCCGCGCGAGAAGGGCATGCTGCGCTCGATCGAACGCGCGACCCGTCAGCCGATCGAAGAAATGCAGCTGCCGAGCGTGGATGCCGTCAACGACACCCGCGTGGCGCGCTTCATGACGCGCATCACCGAGACGCTGGCCAGTGGCCAGATCGACATGTACCGCGATCTGCTGCAGCGCTACGAGGCCGAAAACAACGTGCCGGCGATCGAGATCGCCGCGGCGATGGCCAAGTTGCTGCAGGGCGATGCGCCGTTCCTGCTGACCCCGCCGGTGCGTGGCGCGCGCGAAGAGTTCACCCCGCAGCGCACCGAGCGTGCCGACCGTGGAGATCGTAGCGACCGCGGCGAGCGTCCGCGTTTCGAGCCGAAGTTCGAGCGTGGCCCGCGTGCCAACGACGGCGAGCGCGCACCGCGTCCGCCGCGTAGTGAGGATGCCGGCAGCGAGCGTCCGCGTCGTGACCCGGCCCCGCGTGGCGAGCCGGAGTTCGGCATGGAGAGCTATCGCATCGAAGTGGGTCACACCCACGGCGTGAAGCCGGCCAACATCGTCGGCGCCATCGCCAACGAAGCCGGTCTGGAAAGTCGCTACATCGGCCGCATCGATATTCAGGACGATTACTCGATCCTGGATCTGCCGGCCGACATGCCGCGCGAGCTGCTGACGCACCTGAAGAAGGTCTGGGTCTCCGGCCAGCAGCTCAACATGCGCAAGCTGGAAGAAGGCGAGGCGGCGGCGTCGCCGTCCAAGCCGCGTTTCCCGCGTGGTGGCAAGCCGTCCGGTCGTCCGAACGGCCCGGGGCGTCCGATGGATCGCGCCGGCGCGCCACACCGTAAGGGTCCGCCCAAGCCGCGCGGCGAGTAAGCCCCGCTGACAATCGGCTGCGCGGCGAAGCGCGGACGCAGCCGGGGTCAGTGCCGCTATTCCTTTATAGGCATAGCCTGGCAATGCAAGCAAGCGTGTCCCGACAGGGACCGCAGATGGCGGATGGTCAGCCAGGCTGACCTTTTCCGCCGGCCGTCCGGCAAACGGACGCCGCCATACAGACTCGGCCATGACGGCCGCTACTGCCTTCAGGCGCCCACTGGGCGCCTGAATCGCATCGGGCGGCGGTGGACGAGGACGGCAATGGCGCAGGCAGCACGCAGCACACGCAGTGACCGGACCATGCACATGGTGCGCGGTTGGCTGACGCTCCCTCTGGCACTGCTGATTGCCGTGGCTGTCGGCATGGCCGTGCTCTCGGCACTGGCGATCGAAATCCAGTCCGGTGCCACCGCCTGGATCGTCGGCCAGAGCCACTGGTCCAACGCCCAGCAGGAGTCGGTGTACTGGCTGGAGCGCTATCTGGTGAGCGGCGATCCGGCTGATCTGCAGGCCGCCTGCCGCGCGCTGGAAGTGCCGCTGGGCGACCGCGCGGCACGCGAGGCGGTCGAACAGCCGGTGATCGCCTGGACGGCGGTCTATGCCGGACTGGCGGCCGGCCGCAATGCCCCTGAGGACATGCCGCAAATGGTGCGTCTGTACCGCTACGGCCATGTCTTTCCGTATCTGAGCGACGCCATCGCGATGTGGAAGCACACCGATGCCGACCTGTTGAAGCTGAGTGCACTGGCCGACCGTGCCGCCTCCGTGCAGGCCGCCAGTACGCCGGATCCGCGCGCGCTGCAGGCCTTGCGCGACGACCTGCATCTGCTCGATGGGCGCATGCGCGGCGATGCGGCGCAATTCCAGGCGCTGCTGATCCGCTGCGCGCGGCTGCTGCACGACGTGATGGCGGCCTGCAGCCTTGCCACCTTGTTGTTGGTGCTGACCACCTGCGTGCTGGCGATGCGCCGTATCCGCGACTATCTGCTGTCGCACGAGGGCCGTTTTCGCACGGCGTTTCAACAAGCCGCACTGGGCATGGTCAAGTTCGATCTGCGTGGCCACGTGCTGGATGCCAACGCCTCGATGGCCAATATCCTGCGCTACCGCCCGGAGGAACTGCAGGCCCGCACGCTGGCCGAGGTGGTGCATCCGGACGACATCGTGCTGGACAGCCGCGGCATGATCGACTGGCCACGGCTGATGCAGTCCGGCGAGCTGCGCTTCCTGCGTGCCGATGGCGAAGTGATGTGGGGCCGCTGGAGCGCCTCGCTGGTGGAGCCGGGTCCGGAGGAACCCACGCTGGTGCTGGCGGTGATCGAAGATGTCTCGCACGCGCACGAGCTGGCCGACGAGGTCGCCTTCCACGCGCGTCACGATGCCTTGACCGGCCTGATCAACCGGCGCGAGATCGAGCGCCGACTGCTGCGTCTGATCGAGCCGCCGCAATCGCCGCAGCTGTGCCATGCGTTGTGCTTCGTGGATCTGGACCATTTCAAGCTGGTCAACGACACCTTCGGGCATGCGGTCGGCGACAAGTTCCTGTGCCACTTCGCCGACGTGATCACCATGCAGCTGCGTCCGGGCGACTGGCTGGGGCGGCTGGGTGGCGACGAGTTCGCGATTCTGCTGGCCAATACCGATCTGGTGCAGGCGCAGGCCTTGCTGGAACGCATGCATGGTGTGCTCGGGCAGCCATGGAGCCATCAGGGCGGCCGGCCGCTGACGCCGAGTTGCAGCTTTGGTGTGGTGGAAATTCGCAAGGGCGCCAGCGACGTCAATGCCTTGATGACTGCGGCCGATCTGGCCTGTCACGCGGCCAAGGAAGAAGGGCGCAACCGGATTCGGTGTTTTGGCGAGAACGATCTGGCATTGGCGCGGCGTCGGCATGACGGTGGCTGGATCAGCGCCGTGCAGCAGGCCATCGCCGAACAGCGGCTGCTGCTGTACGCACAAAAAATCCAGGTGCTAAGCGACCCCGGTCGCCTGCAGTACGAAGTGTTGGTGCGCATGCGCGCGCGCGATGGGCGTGTGCTGAGCCCTGGCGAATTTCTGCCTGCGGTGGAGCGTTACGGGCTTGGGCGCATGGTCGATGCCTATGTGCTGGAAACCTTGTGCGCGCAATTGGCCGACAACCCGATGCATGTGGCGACGCTGGATCTGTGCCACGTCAATCTGTCCGCGCAATCGATCGCGCAGCCGGACTTTCTCGATTTTGTCTGCGCCTTGTTCGAGCGCTATCCCACGCTGGTGCCCAAGCTGTGCATGGAGATCACCGAAACCGCGGTCATCGGCGATCTGGAACATGCGCAGCGCTTCGTGCAGAGCGTGCGTGCGCGGGGCTGCCACGTGGCGCTGGACGATTTCGGCAGCGGCCTGGCCTCGTTCGGCTACCTCAAGCAATTTACGGTGGATGTGCTGAAGATCGATTGCGGCTTCGTGCGCAATTACGCGCATGACGCGGTGGACCGCGCCGCGGTGCATTCCATCGCCCAGGTCGGCCTGGCACTGGGCATCGAAGTGGTGGCCGAAGGGGTGGAGTCGGAGGCGGATATCCCCGGCTTACGCGATGCCGGCGTAGGCCAGGTGCAGGGATTCAGCCTGCACCGTCCATGCCCGCTGGAAGACCTGATCGCGCCACAGCCGTTGCTGGCCGTGACCGGATAGGGCCAGCCGGCAGAGCCGCGCGCCACGCTGTGACTGCACAAAAGTGCGTTGCCGGCTGTAAATCGCCGATAATCGGACGATGACAATCCGACTCAACAAACATATCGCCGACACCGGCTTCTGCTCGCGCCGCGAGGCCGACCGCTTGATTGGCGAACGCCGCGTCACCGTCAACGGTGTGGTGGCCGGCACCGGCGCGGTGGTGGGCGACGAAGACACCGTGCTGGTGGATGGCCAACCGCTGCGCGCGCGCGAGGCCAAAAAGCCCGGCGGCCGCAAGCACGTCTATATCGCGCTCAACAAGCCGGTGGGCATCACCTGCACCACCGAGAGTTCGGTCAAGGGCAATATCGTCGAATTCGTCGGCCACGAGCAGCGCATCTTCCCGATCGGCCGGTTGGACAAGGAGTCCGAAGGGCTGATTTTGATGACCAGCAACGGCAACATCGTCAACGAGATCCTGCGTGCGGAAAACCGCCACCAAAAAGAGTATCTGGTGGCGGTCAACAAGGCGGTCACCGACGAATTCTTGCGTGGTATGGCACGCGGTGTGCGCATCCATAACGAAACCACGTTGCCGTGCCGCACCGCGCGTATCGCCAAGTTCGGCTTCCGCATCGTGCTGGAGCAGGGGTTGAACCGGCAGATCCGCCTGATGGCGTCCGAATTCGGCTACCGGGTCACCCAACTGCGGCGGGTGCGCATCGACAACATCAAGCTTGCCGCGCTCAAGCCTGGGCAATGGCGCAACCTGAGCGATGCGGAACTGCGCGGCCTGCTGCCGCAGCGTACCGACTGGTAAACCGGCCGGCTGGATACGCTGCCGGACGCCAGGCGCAGTGGTCGCCATCAGGTGCTTCCGCTGCAGTCGGTATGGGCGTTCGCGTATGGCCTGCCGGGTGCGATAGATGACCAGACGCTGCGCTTGGCGCCTTGTGGGCGCGGGCTTGGTCATCGTCATGGTCGGTAAGCGCCGGCCGCTGAAGCGCTCACGCGTTCGCTGCGAAGCGTTGGTCTCGGGTGTTACGCGACACTGCGGTCGCTGTCGGCCAAAGTAGTGTCGCGGGATGTGGTGTCATTCGCTCAGTCGACGATGTTCTTGGCTTCGGCGGTGCCCAGTAACTCCGGGTGCACCACCTTGCGCCGGCGTTCCAGCACCGGATGCAGAAACACCGCGCCCAGAATGATCGCAACGCCAAGATAAAACTGCAGGGTGAGCTCGCGCTGTTCGCCCAGCAGGGCGATGGCC
This sequence comes from Xanthomonas sp. WCS2018Noco2-27, assembly GCF_031843525.1. Classification (NCBI taxonomy): domain Bacteria; kingdom Pseudomonadati; phylum Pseudomonadota; class Gammaproteobacteria; order Lysobacterales; family Lysobacteraceae; genus Xanthomonas; species Xanthomonas sp. WCS2018Noco2-27. The sequence goes on from NZ_JAVTIK010000021.1 coordinate 58,133, forward strand.
AGCACGATGGCGTAGACCGGTTCCAGATTGGTCACCAGCTGCACCGAATACGCGCTGAGATGACGCAGCGCGACCAGCGCCAGCGCAAACGGCAGCAGGGTGCAGGCCAGTGACAGGACGAGCAGCAACACGCCATCGTGCAGGCTGGGAAGCATCAACAGATCGCCATGCAGCGATGGCAGCAGTAGCGGCATGGCTGGTGCCAGCACGGTCAGGGTCAGCGTGCCGGCGCCGAGTTCCAATGCAGTGACGGTGAGCGGGTCTGCATGCGCCACCATGCGCTTGTTGAGCGAGCCGAACAGCCCGACAAACACGGCCGAAATCGCGCCGACCACCACCCCTGCACGCATACCATCGGGCACGCCGCCGACCACCAGCGCCACTCCTGGCAACACCGCAAGGCCGAACAGCAACTCGCGCGGGCGGAACGGCCGCTGCGTCACCCATGGCTCGATCACGGCAGTGAACACCGGCGCCAAGGCGATGCAGGTGGCCGCCACTGAAGCGTTGGCCAGTTTGATCGCGCCATAGAAGGTCAGCCAGTGCAGCGCCACCAACGCGCCGATGCCGCAATAGCCCAGCACCACACGGCCAGACAAACCGCGCAAGCCGCGCCACACCCGCGGCCACAAGGCTAACGCCACCACCACGATCAACATGCGCCACCACACCAGCGGCAATGCCTGCAGCGTGATCAACTTACCCAGGATCGCGGTGATGCCCCAAAGCAGCACGCAGAAATGAATTTGCAGTTGCGCCTTGCGCAGGTCGGTCGTGGGCATGCGCCATTGTCGCCGAAAAGCCGCAGATCGGCGCCGTGCAATGAGCCTTATTGGAGCGGCTGACAACACCTGACGAGCAGTCGTCAGGTGGGTAGGGGCGGCGCTGTCAGAACCGGAGTGTATGCGTGGTACATGCCGCACCAAGCATCAACCACGCTCGCCTGGCGGCTGCAAAGTCATCTTGTCAGCTGCTCTAAGCCCCTCTCCTGCGGGAGAGGGGTTGGGGTGAGGGTACGGTCTACTCCAGCGATTGACTCAATCGTGCGCAGGCCGCTTGGCAACTCAAAGAAGGCCGAGTCTCACAGCACGCACGTTGTAATGTTTTCACGACGTTGGCGCCCAACGACCACATTGCTCAAGACCATGCAGATGGCCTCTGGGTCATGCGCTGACGAACATAAGTCGACCACGCATCCGCGCCATCACTCCTGGCTTCACCACAAGCGACGAACGAAACGCTGCGTGCAGTCGTTAGTTGGGTGTGGACGGCGTTCTCAGAACCGCGTGTATGCGTGGTCCATATCGCACCGGCCGCGCCCGCCTGGCGGTGAGCGCAGTCGTTTTGTTGGCTGCTCTAAAACGTGTTCGCCACACACGCCAGCCGGCCAGGGGGATATCGCTGCCAGCAACACGTCATCCAGCCGACAGTTCTTTCAATAGCGCCATCGCCGCAGCCGGATTGCGCTCCTTCGCCGCACTGATGAAGAACACGAACACTTCGCGCGGCGTATTTGCTGCCTGTGGCGTGGAGTCGATATGCGGCAGGTCGGCCGGGTCGTCGCCGCGTCGCCAGGCCTGGATCCGCTCGGCCCAACGCTCCAATGCTGGCGCCGGATAACCGGCATGCAGACGTGCCTGGCTACGCATCAGACGCGCGTAGACGAAATCGGTGGAGAGATCGGCGAAGGAAGGATGTTCGTCCGAATCGGTGAACACCGTGGCCACGCCGTGGCGGCGCACCAGCGCGAGCAGCGACGCATCCACCGCCGCAGGGTCGCGAACTTCGAGCACATGCCGCAGCGTACGACCGCCTGCGCGTTGAGGCAGCAACGCCAGAAAGGCCTCCAGGTCGTCGGCCTGCAGCCGATGTCCTTGCTCGAATTGCCACACCAGCGGCCCCAGGGTATCGCCGAGCTCGACAATGCCGCCGACGAAGTCGTCTACCTGCGCCTTGGTTCCCGCCAGTGTGCGTGACTGGGTGATGTGCCGCGGCGCCTTGGCAGAAAACACGAAGCCGGGCGGCACGTCATCGCGCCATTTTGCATAGGTCGCCGGTTTCTGCGCGCCGTAGTAAGTGCCGTTGATTTCGATGGCGTTGACCTGGCGGCTGGCGTATTCCAGCTCGCGCCGCTGCACCAGGCCGTCGGGATAGAACATGCCTGCGCGCCATGGCGCATACACCCAGCCGCCGATACCGACATGGATGCCGTCCAGGACGGGCGGCGCGGAAGCGAACAGATCAGACATCGCAGGGAGACTCGCTGGCAAAGGTGTGCACGATGAGGTGCCGCAGTGGTGCGGCGCGGAGTGGCAGTCACAGCCTAGCGTGGCGTAGCCGGATTGGATGCGGTGTGACAGCGCAGCCGCCGGCTGGCGATGCGGCCAACTGCAGCGCTCGCCGTGCCAGTCTGCGCGATGACGCACAGCCAGGCGGCATCTTCGCTAGCGTTCTCATGACGCAGGTCGCGATGACGTGCGACCTGCATTGCACCGTTGGCGCGGCACCACGCGAGGACGGTAGCGCCAGCGAATCTTTACCGCAAAACCCGATATCCCCATTAAGCCCGGTCCACGCGCGCCTATCTGTAGCCGCAGTCGTCTGTCGGTCGTTCTGCGCGATGCCAGCGCAGCAGGAGGCTGCCGAGCAGTCAGCGCCGAGACGACATCAACCGACACCCGGACCCCATCGCAGCCGGCTACCATGCCTGCTCAGCCGCTTGAGACCGCACCGATGACCTGGACCACGCCCGATCTGTGTGACCGCTTTCCCGAGGTGACCGTTGCCGAGCCGTTGTTCCGCCACTTTGGCGGGCGCAGCGTGTTCTCCGGGCCGATCGCGACGGTGCGCTGTTTCGAAGACAACTCGCGCGTGCGCGAGCTGGCCGCCACGCCGGGCGATGGGCGGGTACTGGTGGTGGACGGCCAGGGCTCATTGAAGCATGCGCTGCTGGGCGACCAGATCGCGGCGCAGGCGGTGGCCAATGGCTGGGCCGGCGTGTTGATCCACGGCTGCGTGCGCGATGTCGAGATCCTGGCCACGCTGCCGCTGGGCGTGCTGGCACTGGCCGCCTGCCCACGGCGCACCGAGCGACGCGATCTGGGCGATGTGGATGTGCCGGTGAATTTTGCCGGTGTCCCGTTCGTGCCCGGTCATTGGTTGTACGCCGATGCCAACGGCGTGCTGGTAACGCCGCTGCCGCTGTTGTTGGACAGTGCCAGCGTCGCAATCTGATCGACACTAAGAGAGCGTGAGAATGACCTTGAACGGATGGCTGACGGGAGGCGTGCTGATGCTGGCAACCCTGGTGACAACGACGCACGCGGCCGAGCTTCCGGCCGGCATGCAGCAGTTCGATGCACAGATGGAACGGGTGCGCAAGCAGTTCGATGTGCCCGGCATTGCGGTGGCCATCGTCAAGGATGGTCAGGTAGTGCTGGAGCGCGGCTACGGCGTGCGCGAGATCGGCAAACCCGAGCCGGTGCAGGCAGACACATTGTTTGCGATCGCGTCCAACACCAAGGCGTTTACTGCCGCGTCGCTGTCGATTCTGGCCGACGAGGGCAAGCTGTCGCTCGACGACAAGGTCATCGACCACCTGCCGTGGTTTCGGATGTCCGACCCTTATGTCAGCGGTGAAATGCGCGTGCGCGACCTGCTTGCGCACCGCAGCGGGCTGAGCCTGGGTGCCGGCGATCTGTTGTTCTGGCCGACCACCAGCTACAGCACCGAAGAGGTCGTGCAGCGCCTGGCCAAGGTGCCGTTGAAAGGCGGGTTTCGTGACCGCTACGCGTACGACAATATCTTGTACGCCGTCGCGCAGAAGGTGATCGAACAGGTCTCCGGGCAGTCCTATGCCGCGTTTTTGCAGCAGCGGATCTTCGCTCCGGTCGGCATGCGTGGGACGCGCTTCAACGCCGACCAGTTGCAGCCCGGCGACACCGCGGCGGTAGGCCATGCCAAGTACGACTTCACCGAGCTGCGCACGGCCGCGCCGCTGACCTGGTCGAACAATTCCGGTGCCGGCGGCATCTATTCCAGTGCGCACGACATGGCGTTGTGGATGAACGTGCAATTGGCCGGTGGCGTATTGCCCGATGGGAAAGCGTTGTTCAGCGCCAAACGGCAGCAGGAGATGTGGTCGATGATCACACCGATCGCGATCGCCGACCCGGCGGTGCCGGAGCTGGCGGCGGCACGCCCCAACTTTGCCGGTTACGGCGAAGGCTGGAGCCTGAGCGACTATCGCGGCCACCGTTTGGTGTGGCACACCGGCGGCTGGCCCGGCATGGTGTCGCGCCTGACCCTGGTGCCCGACCAGAAACTGGGCGTGGTGGTGCTGACCAATCAGGAAGTGGGTGCGGCGTTCAACGCGGTGACGCTGCAGGTGCTGGATGCGTTCTTGCAAGTGCCGCCCACCGACTGGACCGATGCGTACGCCAAGGCAGTGAGCAAGGCCGACAGCGATGCCGATACCAGCTGGAAGAAGCATCAGGATGCACGCACCGCACGCTCGACGCCGTCGTTGCCGCTGCGCGGTTATGCGGCCACCTATCGCGACCCGTGGTATGGCGATGTGGTGATCCGCCAGGACGGCAAGCGGTTGCGGCTGCAGTTTGCCAAGACGGCGCAGCTGATCGGCACGCTGGAGCACTGGCAGCACGACAGCTTTATCGTGCGCTGGGACGACCGTTCCTTGAACGCCGATGCCTTCGTCAACTTCGCACTCACTGCGGACGGCGCGGTGCGCGAGATGCGCATGGAGGCGATCTCGCCGTTGACCGATTTCAGCTTCGATTTTCAGGATCTGGTGCTGACCCCGGTGCCGGCGGCATCGCCCGCATCGCAGTGACACGCGTCTGAGTGCGGCGCCAGCGCATCTGCCGTGCGGTGCGCTCACCGCCAAGCGGAGGGGTGCCGTGTCCATCCATAACAGCTGAATTGGCCTGCTGGCGCGGAAATCGCCGCGCTCGGTGGCCATACGGCTACCGTCCACCGGCGCGGCTCGCTATGATCCGCGCACTTCTCAGGGATGTCCCCATACGCATGACCACTCCGCAGATGTCGGTGTATTTTTTTCTGCAGGCTGCAGCGATCCTGCTGGTATGCCGGTTCGTCGGCATGCTGGCCAAGCGCCTCGGGCAGCCGCAGGTGGTGGGCGAGATGATCGCCGGCGTGATGCTGGGGCCGTCGTTGTTCGGCCTGCTGGCACCGGGTGCGCAGGCAGCGTTGTTTCCCAAGCAGACCATGGACGTGCTGTACGTGTTCGCGCAGTTTGGCGTGGGCTTGTACATGTTTCTGGTCGGTACCGACTTCCGCGGCGATCACTTCCGTGCGCGCTATCGAAGCGCGATGAGCGTGTCGCTGGCCGGTATCGCGGTGCCGTTTGCGCTGGCATTTGCGATGTGCCCGTGGTTGCTCAATGTGGAAGGCCTGTTCTCGGAAAAGGCCAAGCTCATGGAAGCCTCGCTGTTCCTGGGCGCGGCCATTGCGATCACCGCATTCCCGATGCTGGCGCGCATCATCCACGAGCGCGGCCTGACCAATAGCCCATTGGGCACGCTGGCGCTGACCGCCGGTGCGTTCGACGATGCGGCGGCGTGGTGCATTCTGGCGGTGGTGCTGGCCAGCTTCGGCGGCAGCTGGGGCAGTGCGTACCTGGCCATCGGCGGCGGCGTCGCCTATGCGCTGTTCATGCTGTTTGTCGGCCGGCATCTGCTGCGTCGCCTGGCCGATCATGTCGTGCCGGATCAGCCGCTCAGCAACAGCATGCTGGCGATCGTGCTGATGCTGTTCTGCCTCAGCGCCTGGGCGATGGATGCGATCGGTATCCATGCCGTGTTCGGTGGCTTCCTGCTGGGCGTCTGCCTGCCCAAGGGCGCATTGACCGAGAAGCTGCGCGAGATGATGCAGCCGTTTGTGGTGGTGTTGCTGCTGCCGTTGTTCTTCACCTATTCGGGCCTGAAAACCCAGCTCAGCGTGTTGCTGCAGCCGCAGATCATGCTGGCCGGCGTCGCCATCCTGGCGGCATCGTTCATCGGCAAGGGCGTGGCCTGCTGGGCCGCGGCGCGCGCCACCGGCGAAAATAACCGCGACGCGATGGCGATCGGTTCGCTGATGAATGCACGCGGCCTGATGGAGCTGATCATCATCAATATCGGTTTGCAGGCCGGCGTGATCGAGCAGGGCCTGTTCTCGGTGCTGGTGCTGATGGCGATCCTGTCCACGCTGATGGCCACGCCGCTGTTCAACTGGATCATGCGTCGCCACGCCAACGTGACCGACGCGGTGCCGAGCCTGCAACAGCGCTGAACGCCGGCAACTGCTGCGCTGGCGAGGCAGCTGCGTCGCTGGTGAGGCGCAGCGCTTGTCGGTTGCTTGGCCGTGAGGGCAATCCTGACGTTTGAAGGCTGCGCATTGGCTGCTGCACAGCGCGCGAGCGCACCGCGCCGTGCGCTGCATGCTCCGAATGAACGCACCTGCTTGACCAGGATGGAGCGATGTCGGCTTAGTTGCAGTTGCAGTTGCAGTCGCAGTGCAGGCGCATTGAGGCGAGCATGCCACCGCCGCCATACTGGCGTCAGATATCAGTCATCGAGTCGTCATGACCAAGGCAAAAAAGAAGGCCGCCCAGCAGGCGGTGCAGGTCCCGGTGCCGATCTATCAGTTGCAGATCGCATTGGCGGGCAGTGCACCGCTGGTGTGGCGCAGCGTGCTGGTGTCCGGTGCAGTGCGGTTGGCGACCTTGCACCGCGTGCTGCAGCCGGTGATGGGCTGGAGCGGTGTGCATCCGTACGAATTCGACGTTGGCGGCGGGCGCTATGGCGAGTCCGGCCTGGATGTGCCGGATCGCTCCCGGCTCAAGCATGCCGCGCGGGTCACGCTGGAGAGCGCGCTGGGTGAGCTCGATGCATTTGGCTATTTCTATGGGGCCGGCGCCGGCTGGCAGCATACGGTGCAGGTGCAGGCCGTCTTGCCGCCGGATACCGGGCTGCGCGTGGCACGCTGCATCGATGGGGCCAATGCCTGCCCGCCGGAAAGCCGCGGCGGGATCGATGACTACCAGGAACTTCTGCAGATCATCGCCAACCCGGATCACCCGCAGCATGTGCAGGAACTGGCCACGCTCGGTGGGCGTTTCGATCCGGGTCACTTCGATCTGGTCGAGATCAACCGGCTGCTTGCGCGCGTTCGCGACTAAGAGCAGCGAACAAACCGACTGTGCTCACCGTCAGACGGGCGCGGCTGGTGCCCGGTGCTCGGTGCGGCATGGACCACGTGTCCACTCCGATTCTGAGCGCGCTGCCCGCCCCCACCTGACGATTGCTCGCTAGATTTGTTAGCCGCTCTAAACGCACGTGCTGAGACGGCTGCGCCATGCAGTGCCGGCGCCGCTGCATCCACAGCAGCACTGGGCACCCGCAGCGCGACCTCCCACGCGGAACTTGCCGCATCAACGCACTGCGGCTTGACGCCCAATCGGCTAGCCTGACCGCCCGGTGTTAGCGAAGTGCGTGCAATGTTCCGCTGGTTTGAGTCCCTGATCGATATCTTTCCGCCCATCGAGCGGGAGATGCCGCCCCGCAGCGTGTGGCGGTTTTATCTGCATTATCTGCGGCCGTTGTGGCCGATTCTGTTGGCCACGCTGGTCGCAGGGTTGCTGCTGGCGCTGGTGGAAGTGGCGATGTTCGACTTCCTCGCTCGCATCGTGGATATGCTGGCCGAGCGACCGGGACCGGACTTCTTCCGTCGTCATGCGGGCGAGTTGCTATGGATGGCAGCGATCACGCTGGTGGCGCGGCCGCTGTTCACCGGGCTGCATAACCTGCTGGTCAATCAGGCCATCGTCCCGGGCCTGAGCAACCGCTCGCGCTGGTTGATGCACAACTACGTGGTGCGCCAGAGCCTGGGCTTTTTCAACAACGATTTCGCCGGCCGCATCGCCAACCGCGTGATGCAGACGGGCACCTCGTTGCGCGAATCGGCGGTGCAGATGGTCGATGCGCTCTGGTACATCGTGGTCTATACCGGCAGTGCCTTGTGGTTATTTGCCCAGGCCGACCCGTGGCTGATGGCGCCGCTGCTGATCTGGCTGGTGGTGTATGTCGCGTTGATGGCGTTCTTCGTGCCGCGCATGAAGGCGCGTGCCTGGGTGGCATCGGACGCGCGTTCCAAGGCCACCGGGCGCATCGTCGATGGCTATACCAATATCTCCACGCTCAAGTTATTCGCCCATGCAGGCCGCGAAGAAGCCTATGTGCACGACGCGCTCGATGAGCTGGCGGTCAAGCATCGCCGGCAGACACGGGTGACCACCGCCATGGATACGGCCATCGCGGTGGCTAACGGGTTCCTGATTGTTGGCACCTGCGCCTTGTCGCTGTGGCTGTGGAACCGTGGGCAGATCAGCGTCGGTGCGATCACGCTGGCGACCGGCCTGGTGATTCGCATCCACAACATGTCCGGTTGGATCATGTGGACGGTCAACGGCATCTTCGAAGACATCGGCAGCGTGCAGGACGGCATGCAAACCATCGCGCAGCCGCTGACCGTGCAGGATGCGCCGGATGCGGTACCGCTGCGGGTCACCCAGGGTCAGGTGCACTTCGATCAGGTCCATTTCCACTACGGCAAGCGCGGCGGCGTAATCGCCGGGCTGGATCTGCAGGTGCGCGCAGGCGAAAAGATCGGCCTGGTGGGCCCTTCCGGTGCGGGTAAATCGACGTTGGTCAATGTGCTGCTGCGGCTGTACGACCTGGAGCAGGGGCGTATTTTGATCGACGGGCAGGACATCGCGCAGGTCACGCAGGAAAGCCTGCGCGGGCAGATCGGTTTGGTGACGCAGGACACCTCGCTGCTGCATCGTTCGATCCGCGACAACCTGCTGTATGGCCGGCCGCAGGCCAGCGACGCGCAGATTCTCGAAGCCGTGCGCAAGGCGCGCGCGGAGAGCTTTATTGACGCCTTGATCGATGGCGAAGGACGTCAGGGCTTCGATGCGCATGTGGGCGAGCGCGGCGTCAAACTCTCCGGCGGTCAGCGCCAGCGCATCGCCATTGCGCGCGTGCTGTTGAAAGATGCGCCTATCCTGATTCTGGACGAAGCCACTTCGGCGCTGGATTCGGAAGTGGAAGCGGCGATCCAGGACAGCCTCGACGCATTGATGGGCAACAAGACCGTTATCGCGATCGCGCACCGGCTGTCGACCATTGCGCGCATGGACCGCCTGGTGGTGATGGACGCCGGCCGCATCGTCGAAACCGGTACGCATGCGGAGCTGATCGCGCAGGGCGGGCTGTATGCACGCCTGTGGGCGCGGCAGACCGGCGGGTTTGTTGCGGCGGATGGGTGAGGGGAACGATGCTCGAGTGCTTGAGTGAGTGCTCAAGTGCTCGATGCGAGAGAAGTGAGGTCGCACGCGGGAGTCGTAACGTCGAGATCTAGCCCCTCTCCCAGCGGGAGAGGGGTTGGGGTGAGGGTACGGGGCGGAGCCACTCGCTAGTTCGGCCACACCAGGCTTCGCCCGTACCCTCATCCACCCCTGCGGGGCACCTTCTCCCGCATGCGGGAGAAGGGAGAGAGTCAGCGCTTCATCCGTCTGTTGGACCAAGCCCCTCTCCCAGCGGGAGAGGGGTTGGGGTGAGGGTACGGGGCGGAGCCACTCGCTAGTTTGGCGACACCAAGCTTCGCTCGCGCCCTCATCCGCCCCTGCGGGCACCTTCTGCCGCATGCGGGAGAAGGGAGAGAGTCAGCGCTTCGCCCATCTGTTGGAGCAAGCCTCTCTCCCAGCGGGAGAGGGGTTGGGGTGAGGGTATCGGAGGGAGCCGCTCGCTAGTTCGGCCACACCAGGCTTCGCCCGTACCCTCATCCGCCCCTGCGGGGCACCTTCTCCCGCATGCGGGAGAAGGAAGATAGTCAGCGCTTCAGCCGTTTGTTGGAGCAAGCCCCTCTCCCAGCGGGAGAGGGGTTGGGGTGAGGGTACGGGGCAGAGCCACTCGCTAGTTCGGCCACACCACGCTTCGTTCGCGCCCTCATCCGCCCCTGCGGGGCACCTTCTCCCGCATGCGGGAGAAGGGAGATGGTCAGCGCTTCCGCCCGTCTGTTGGACCAAGCCCCTCTCCCGCGAGGAGAAGGAAGTGCTTACTTAATCGGCTGATCCAGCATCAGCTCGCGTGCAAAGCGCACCGGCGGGGCGCCGTAGGACAGCATCTTGTCGTGGTATGCCTTCAGGTTGAAGTCTTTGCCCAGCTTCTCTTGCACCGCCTTGCGCGTGTCCAGATGTTCCTGCACGCCGACGAAGTAGGTTGGCAGTTGCGCCGACGACAGCTGCGCACGCACCCATTTGCCCGCGGCTTCGCTTTCCTGCTGGAAGGTGTCGTGCGTCATCAGGTGCATCGCCTTGTCGCGGTCCCAGCCGTCCACATGCACGCCCTGGTCGAGGATGGCGTTGGCAATGGTGCGCAGGTAGAACTTGAGCTGCACCAGGTGGAACAGCGGGTCGTTATCCAGGTAGCCCTGCTCCTGCATCATGCGCTCGGTGTACACCGCCCAGCCTTCGGCGAACATGCCCGAGCGCAGCACCGCGCGCAGCGTGGAGGGGAACTTGGCCGAGTGCCAGCCTTCCAGGTAATGGCCCGGCGTGCCCTCGTGGATGCTGAGCAGATGGATCATGCGGGTGTTGTATTCGCGCAGGAACGAATCGACCTGCTTGTCGTTCCAGTCGTCGGGAATCGGCGATACCGCGTAGAAGGTCTTGAGATTCTTGTCGAGCGGGCCGGGCGAATCGCAATACGCCACCGCCACGCCGCGCTGGAATTCCGGCATCAGGATGATGTCCACCGGCGAATCCGGCAGCGTCATCAAATTTTTCTGACGCACGAAGTTGGTGGACTGCGTCAGCGCTGCCTTGGCTTCGTCCACCACCTTGTCGCGCGCGGGCTTGTCGGCATACGCCAGTTCCAGCGCGGCTTCGATTGCAGCCTGTTGCTGATCGTCGGTCGGCGAGGCGGGCAGCTTCGGTGCGCCCGGTTTGTCCTTGAGCACGGTACGCGCAATGCCGTACATCTCGCTGCGCACGCGTTTGAGCTCGGACTCCGCACGTTGTTTGATATCGGCGCGCGACAGCGACGACAACAGCGCGAATTTCAGCTTTTGATCGTACTTTTCTGCACCGACACGGAAGTCCCCCTTGGCATTGGGCACCAGCACGGTGTCCAGCCAGGTCTGCTGCTCGGTCACCGCCTTGCGCAGGTTGTCGATGGCCGCCTGCGCACGCGCCGCTTCGATCGGGCCAAGCTGGCCGATGTTGGGCGCGATGAAGGTATCGACAATGCTCAAGATCCCCTTGTTCTGCTTGGCCACCGTCTCGGCGTGAATCTTGGGCACGCGCGCCGGGTCCAGGTTCTCGCGCGCCTGCGCAAAGATGCTCGGGATTTTTTCCATGCGCTGGGTGGCCGACGCCAGGCGCTCGGGCAGCGGTGCGAACTCGCGCGCCATCAGGCCGTACAACGCGCTACCGGCCAGGCCGTTGTAGACCTGCGGGTCCCAGGCCCAGCTCTGCAGGACCTCGGTATTCCAGATTTCCGATTGCAGCTGATTACGCAAGATCGCCGCATCGACCTGGTTCTCGCGCGACAGCTTGGCGATGTCGATCGCCTCCAGCTCGGTCAGCAGCTTCTTGCCGGCATCCAGGCTGCGCTGGCGCCCGGCGGTGCTGAGATCGTCGATCTGCGTATCGAAACGGTGATCGCCGGTCTGGGTGGCGGTGACCGGCGACAGCTGCATCCAGGTGTCCAGGGCCTGTTTGGAGAGCGCGGCAAAGCGCGCATCCGGGGTCTGCGCGTCGTGCGCGCCGGCGGGCGGCGTGGTGCCGGCGCTCGGCGAGGCGGGCTGCTGTTGGCAGGCACTCAGGCCGGCGATCAGGGCGAGGACAAGCAGGCGTTGACGCATGGTGGGTCCTGGTGGAGTCAATCCGCCAGCATAGGCAACTGTGCGGTTGTCCGCATCCACCATTGGTTTAGAGTGGCGATCGAATCGGCGCGCCGCCCACAAAGGCGGCCGCAGCCGTTGTCCGGCATCGGCCGGTAGCGAGCGAACCCTCGCCGCTGCCATGCCCGCTGTCGCGTCCCACCGTTTGCCCGTTGTACGCCACAGTCAGGTGGCGCTTTCCAAGGAGGAATACCCATGCTGTATGCCGGTAGTTGTCATTGCGGAAGCATCGCGTTCGAGCTGGAGACCGATGCGCCGATCACCGAGGTCTACGACTGCAATTGCTCGCTTTGCCGTCGCCGCGGTGGTCTGCTCTGGTTCGGCACACGCACCCAGCTGCGTCTGCAGGCGGCCGCGGAGGCGGTTGGCACCTACCGCTTCAATCACCACCATATCGAGCATCATCATTGCCCGCAGTGCGGCATTGCGCCCTTCAGCGAGGGGGCCAACCCCAAGACCGGCGAAGCCAGCGTCGTGGTCAACGTGCGCTGCCTGCCCGCGCTGGATCTGACCACCTTGCGCGTGCAACAGGTCGATGGAGCCAGCCGATGAGGCGCGGCGTGCGCTGGCCCGGCATCGCGCTGCTGGTCGGCTGGGCCCTGTGCGGATGTGCGCGGCCTCAGGGAGAGATGGCCGCAGACGGCGGTGCGCCAGCGCCGGCGCCGCCAGCTGCGCAGGGCAATGCGCTGGCTTACGAACACGATGTGCGGATCGAGTTGCCGGCCGATCAGATCGGCGAGCGCATCGCGGCGGTCCGTGCAGCCTGCCAGAGCGCACAGTTCGGCACCTGCGCGCTGTTGGCGGTGGAACAGGATGGTGGGCGCGAGCCCAGCGGCAGCGTTCGCGTGCGCACGGTGGCCGAGGGCATCGAGCCACTGGTGCAGCTGGCCGGCCAGCATGGCGATGTGGCGGCACGCAGCACGCACGCCGAGGATCTGGCCCAGCAGATTGCCGATACCGGTCTGGCGCAAGCGCGGCTGCAGAAAGAACACGCGCGTCTGCTGGAATTGCAGCAACGTCGCGATCTGGCGGTGAGCGATCTGCTTGCATTGTCCAAGCGCCTGGCCGAGATCGAGGCCGAAGCGCAGCAAACCCAGCAAGAAGCGGCGCAGCAGCAACGCCGTATCCGCACCCAGTTACTGACGCTCAACTTCCGCAGTACCGGCGGGGAGCAGGGCAGAAGCGAGATTGCGCAGGCAGCTGCCGAATTCGGGCAGGTGTTTTCGTCCAGCGTGGCGTTCGTGATCCGTGCGGTTGCGGCATTGCTGCCAGTGGCACTGGTGGCGGCGATCGTCGGCTGGCTGCTGTTGCAGGCGTGGCGCTGGCGCGCGCGGCGTCGCCGGATGTCCTGACCTGCGCGCGGCTGGGCGGCACTGCCGCACCAGCCGCGCGTGACTGGCGCCGTCGTACGATGTTGAAAGCCGCGCTGGGGAAGTAGTGCAGGGTGCAGGTACACAGCGCATGCACTCTGGTATGTGCATCGACATGGCCGCGTGTTAACAGCGCTGTTCGACCAGGTCGCTTCCAGCGTGCTGTAAGCCTCCGGTGCGAGCAGCGCTTGCTGAAGCAAGGCGCCAGCGGGCCGTAGGCTTCGTCGGGAAAAGGCAGGCCGACTGCAGGCATCGAGCGATGCTGCAGTCGCGCCCAGCGCAGGCTCAGCCTTCGTCGACTTCGTATTCGACAAACACGTCCAGCTGCAAGGCCAGTTCCTGCACCGCGTCGCGCACCTTCTGCGCGGTGGCCTCGTTGCCGGCTTCCACTTCGAACTCGTGGCTGCCCGGACCTTCGTCGTCGGACAGGCCGGCCGAGCTGGAATCGTCGTCGTCCAGATGCGGCATCAGGTCGTCCACTTCTTCGACGTGCTCGATACCTTCGATGCTCTGCAGCAGGTTGGCGATGGCACGTGCGTCGTCGTCGGTGCCGGTGATACGCATGCGAAGAGTCGGCATGGGAAAGCTTCCTTGGATTGGGGACCCAAAGCCTAGGCAGCGGTCAGGCAAGATCGGGTGATGGCTGCGTGCGCCGGCTGCTCACGCGCGCTTGGCTGTCGCCTGTGCCGGGGCGGTATCCAGCACCGGCACCAGCAGCGCCTGCGCGGCAGTGCGCAGCAGTGCCGGCGCGATGTAGCGATGGTGCACGCCGTCCACCAAGGCCATGTAGACGCGGCCAAACGTATTACGGCAGGCCACCCGCGTCTCCAGGCTCAGCTCCACGCTGCCATCCTCCAGTACCTCCACGCCCACGCTGCTGCGGAAGACCAGGTGGCGGTCGTCGGCGCCCAGCAGTACCTGCACGCGTCGGCCCAGTGGCGCGGTGTCTTGCGCAAGCACCGGGAACCGGCCCGCGAACAGACAGTCGCGCTGCGCCGACAGCAACGACGATACCGGGCAGCCCAGCGGCGAGGTCCGCAACTGCAACGGCGCCACCAGCGCATTGCGCAGCCGCATCAGCCAGGTCACGCCGCGCGGCGCGCGCTCGGTGAATCCTTCCAGCAGCAACGCCATCAAGGTGTGCGCACCGTGCTGACGTAACTGATGCGGCTGCAGGCGCAGACGCACGCTGTCCTGATGATCGAAGCGTTGCAGATGCCGGGTCAGCAGCGAGCCGGGCTTGGGCTCGGCATGCACGCTGACCTGCGCCCGGTGCGGTGCCAGCGCAACGAACCCCACCGGCCGCCGCAACCGGCTCACTGCCTGGCGCAGCCTGCCGCTGAAGGAGCGCAGCCGGCCGCACCAGGCAAACCGGCTGCTGCCCGGCGATGCGGCCAGCGACAAACCCACAGTGGGAATCTGCAGCGCACGCGCCTGAGCCGAGGCCAGCAGTGCAATCACTGACTCGGGCAGCGTTTCGGTGAGCGTTGCGATATCGGCGGTACCGGCCAGCACGCGTGCGCGTACCGCATCGCTCAACTCGCCGCCGGCCTCATCGCTGTGGCAGGACAGTGCAAAAAACGCCGGGTGTGCGGCCTGCGCTTTCAGCGGTGCGAACTGATGCCAGGTGCCGCCGCCAAAGCGCACGGTAAACAGGCAATCGGCCGGCAGATCGATATGCCGTAACGCCGCCAGAAAGTGTTGCGGGTCCTGTTCAATCTGCTCCATCGAGGCGGTGCAAAAGCGCAGTTGCGCGCCACTGCTGCCGGTGATGGCGGTGAACATGCGGTGCCCGGCGTGGCGATGGAACGGGTGGCCATTGGCGCCCACCGCAAACGAGAACAGCGCGGTCGATTCGCCGTGCGCAAAATCGGTGGCCGCCAGGCGTGCCGATGGCTCGTCCAGCGCATCGTGAAAGCTGGGATGCGCGCGCTGGCGGCGGCAGGCCTGGTCGATCAACGGGTTGCCCGCGCCCACGCCCAGCTGTGCGATCAGCGTGACCTCCACCGGCAGGCCGCCGCTGTAGGACTCCAGACGGACGGACGGAAAACCTGCGTGTGCGTCGGCAGGGCGGTGCTGGGGTGTGCTGAACATCGGCATGAGTCCTTTGCGGCCGGAGGTGAGTCAGGAGGTCTTCTTGGTCAGGGCACGCGCTTTGCGTTTGATCGGTGCCGAGGCCGGGCAGACCTCGAAGGCGAAACTGCTGAGGGTGTTGACCAGGTTGTCCGGGGTGAGCCGGTAGATCACGAACTGGCCGCGACGCTCGCTGGACACCAGCCCGGCGGTTTCCAGCACCGACAGATGCCGCGAGATCGCCGGCGCGCTCATCTCGAACAGCTGCCCGATCTGCCCGGCGGTGAGTTCCTGGTCTGCCAGGCACGCCAGCATCTTGCGGCGGGGTTGGGAGGCGAGGGCTTCGAAGACGCGGTCGATGGACATAAGGGTTTAAGTAATTAACGAATTAGCTAATTAATTGATTTTATGGCGGCCGATGTCAAGCGTTTTTTTTGGGTGGTGCTCCCGGGCCACGGCCGGGTGCATCTGGTGAATGCCGCAAGCATTGCTGCGATGGAGGATTTCTCGGCGGCTTACGCCGGAAGCGCGCGGGATCTACCAACGCTGTGGCGCAGGGTGCGGCCGATTGGCGATGAGTGCCTTTGCCGCCAATGGCCTGCACGACTGTCACACCACCTCAGTCCGGGAACAACCGCGCGCGTTTCGAGAACGTCACGCTCAGGTGATCCAATGACGGGACGCCTGGCCGGCGAGACCGCAGCGGTTCAAACGGCCACTCTCACGCCGCCGGCAGTGCCACCAGTTCTGCCGGCAGTGCGGGCATCGGGGTGCGTTCGTCCAGCGCTTCGCGTTTGAGCCAGTCGATGAACAACGCCGCCGCCGGGCTGGGCTCGCGGTGGCTTGGGTGCACGATGTAATACGCGTAGCGGGCTTTGAGCGTGGGGCCTGGTAGCCGCACCAGTTCGTAGCGTTGCAGATAGGGCTGGGCGATGTGCTTGCGTGCCAGCACCGCGCCCAGGCCGTACACCGCTGCGCGCATCGCATCGGTGCTGTCGTTGAAGGTATGCATCGGCGGCAGCGTGGTGCCGCGCACCTGGGCGGCGCGAAACCAGTCGCGCCAGCCTTGTGGCGACATATCGCTCAGCAGCGGCAACTGGGCAATCTGCGCCGGTGTGCGCAGTGCCGCCACTTCCGGCAACGAGGGCGAGGCCACCGGAAACAGCTCATCGTCCATCAAATGGTGCGAGGTCAGTCCCGGCCATGCGCCTTGCCCATAACGGATGCCCAGTTCCGGGCCGCCTTCTTCGAAACGCGAGAACGCCGGGTCCGATTGCAGGTCCAGGCGGACATGCGGATGGGCGCGGCAAAAGCGCGGCAGGCGCGGTAATAGCCAGCAGTACGACAGCGAGCGCAGCGTGGTCACCCGCAGTGGGATGGCGTCTTCGCGCGGATGCAGGTTGCCGGCCACCGCGGCGATCTCGGCCAGTGCGGCGGTGGCGGCATCGGCCAGCTGACGGCCTTCGGCGGTGAGCTTGACCCCGCGCGGCAGCCGCTGGAACAAGGTGACCCCGAGCAGCGCTTCGAGCTTGCGTACATGGTGGCTGACCGCGCTGGCGGTGAGATGCAGTTCTTCGGCCGCATGCGCGAAATTTTGATGGCGCGCGGCGGCGGCGAACACGCCCAATGCGGGCAGCAGGGTCGGGCGCAGATTCATCGAGACATGAGTCAGATTTGTGGCTGACCGCGATACTACGCGCTTGTCGGGCCTGCGGCGGCAGCCGATGCTGCGTCATCCCGTCGCGATGATCGTGCCATGTCCAGCTGTCCGCCCGAGCTTGTCTTCTGCCGTCTTAGCGCCGCACGGCATGCCGCGGGAGCACAGCCATGAGCGCGCACTCGTCGACGCAGCCAGTCGTTGCAGCGCGCGAATGGCGGACCCCGCTCGAGCTGGGTTTTCTCGGCATCGTGTGGGGGTGCTCGTTCCTGTTCATGCGTGTGGCGGCGCCCAAGTTCGGCACGGTGGCGTTGGTGGAAATTCGCCTGGCGCTGGGTGCAGCGGTCCTGCTGCCGTTTCTGTGGTTGGCGCGCGACCGGTTCCCCTTGCACCGTTGGCCGATGCTGGCGGCGATCGGCGTGTTGAACTCCGCGTTGCCGTTTCTGCTGTTTGCCTGGGGCGCGCAACATGCGCCTGCCGCCGTCGGTGCGATCTGCAATGCGATGACGGTGTTGTTCACTGCGTTGATCGCGTTCTTGTTCTTTGGCGAGCGCATCGGTACGCGGCGCGCGCTGGCCTTGTTGGTGGGATTCATCGGCGTGCTGGTGCTGGCGACCGGCAAGTCAGCCGGGTTGAGCGTGGGCCCGGCGGCATTGGCCGGCGCCACCGCCTCGCTGCTGTACGGCATCGGCTACAACCTGGTGAAGCGCCACATGGGCGACCTGCCACCGGCTGCATCGGCGGCGTCCACGCTGGGGTGCAGTGCATTGCTGCTGGCACCGTTGGCCTGGCTGCAGTGGCCGACCACGCCGGTGCCGGCAGTGGCCTGGGCGTGTGCGACCGCATTGGGCGTGGTCTGCACCGGCTTGGCATTCTTGATGTATTACCGGTTGATCCAGCGCATCGGCCCGGCGCGGGCATCCACCGTGACCTACCTGGTGCCGGTGTTCGGCGCGCTGCTGGCGTGGTCGCTGCTGGGCGAACCGCTGACCTGGACCATGTTGCTGGCCGCGGTGCTGATTCTGGGCAGCGTCGCCTTCAGTCAGCGCGCGCGCTAAGCGTCACCGACACAAAACGATCGCGCTTGCCGCCCGGCGGGCGCCGCCGGTGTTAGGTACTCCCGGTGGCGTGGACCACGCGAAACTCCGGTTCTGAGTGCATCATCCCTGACGACTGCTCGCTAGGTGGTGTGAGCCGCTCTAAGCCACGCGCAGCCCGCTTTCACGACTCCCCAATTCCGAATCCCTAATCCCGGATCTCGATTCAGCCCGCCGGCGGTGTCCGCACCGGCAGCGGCACGTTGCACAGATCGATATGTCCGGCCGGACGCTTGTAGAAGTCGTCCTTGCGATTGCGGCGTGCTTCGGCCACATCGCGGAAGCTCTGGCTGTCGGTGCGCAACAGTTGCAACGGCGTGCGCTCCGGCACCGGCACTTCGCTGGCCAGGCGTATCGCACGGATCGCAGAGCGTTGCGTGGTGTCTTCGTAGAAGCCCATCGGGTCCGGCCCACGGGGGATCACGCTCAGCAACTCCATGCCCTTGACCACGCGGCCGACCACGGTGATGTTGCGGTCCAACTGCCGTGGCGACTGCCCGGTGACCACATACAATTCGGCGCCGATGCTGCTGTCTTCGTCATTGTTGCGCCCTGCGCCCAGCGTGCCGTAGCAATGCGCCAGCCAGGCTTTGCCGGTGGCGCTGTCGCGGCCTGCCGGGAAGCCGTCCACAAAGCCGACCTGTGGCGCCCAGCCATCGCTATCGGGCAGACGCTGAAAATCCAGACCTTGCGCGGCGCGTTCGAACTCGGCAGGCAGATGGGTCTTGGCCGAGCCCAATGATTTGGCCTTGTCCGGCGTCTCGCCATCGGGGTCGCCGAACTGCACCACGAAATTATCCTGCGAGCGATAGATGCTGAGCCCATCCCAGAAGCGCTCGTGGGCGAGCGTGCGGATGTTGCCCACGTGCTCGGGCGCAAATTGCGGCGCCAACTCGATGATCACCCGGCCGGTATCCAGTTCCAGGTACAGCGTGCGATCGGGATCGAGCACGCGCCAGGCGTTGGCCGGCGAGCTGTCCAGGATTTGTTGCGGGCTGCGGTAGGCCGCATGCGCGGCAGCGGGCACTACCAGCGCGAGCAGGCAGGCAGAAACAACAGTGCGCAGCAGCATGAAGGCAACCAGCGAAGGAAAGGTGGTTGATTCTTGACCAATGCGCGCAAGGACGCAAAGCGGTGATGCGCGCGCCACGACGCCGACGCGCTACGCCAGCGTCGTGGCAATGATGATTGCGTGCCATTGCGGCGCACCTGGCGCAGACATGACGTGCCCGCATCGAGCGGGCGCGTCATGTCCGATTGGCGCATGGATTTATCGCTCTCCTGCTTTGCAGCGGAGCGACAGTGCTGCAGTTACCGTGCCGGTTTGCGCTTGACGTAGAGTTGCTTGCGTACGTGCGCAACGACATCGCCATCGCGGTTGTGTATCGTGTTTTCGAACCAGCGCAGATGCTTCTCTCCGCTGGCGGTGGCGTCGCGCAGTTCGGCGAGCATGGCGTTGTCGATCACAAAGTCCGCGCTCACCGTGCCGCGCCCGGGTTTGACGAATTCGATGCTGCCGGCCTTGTCCCACACGTAGTAGTCGCGCCCCAGGTTCTGCATTACCAGCAGCATCCAGAACGGATCGGTCATCGCGAACAGGCTGCCGCCGAAATGGGTGCCGACGTAATTGCGATTCCATGGGCGCTGCCGCAGTTCCACACGCGCGAAGCGATAGTCGGCCGACAACACGGTGACGTGGATGCCTGAAAACAGATACGGCGGCCACAGGTTGATGCCGAGCTTGAACAGTGAAGCGCGCATGCGGGCCGGGTTCCATGGCGGGTCGGGCCTGCAGCATAACATTCGCATGCGTATGGTTGGCGTGGCCGTCCATGGAAGCGGCTGTGCCCGTCATGTGAGTCTGTCCAGGCGCCGCGTCATCTCCGGACCGTGCAAGTCGCGCCGCCTCGCGCAGAAGGCTCGACCACCCGCATTCTTTCGTAGGAGAGGACCTGGCCGCGACGGTGCGTCACCGTTACCGCGTGACGATTTATCGCGACCGCGGGAATGCTTCATCG
The DNA here is from genome assembly GCF_031843525.1 of Xanthomonas sp. WCS2018Noco2-27. Lineage (NCBI taxonomy): Bacteria > Pseudomonadati > Pseudomonadota > Gammaproteobacteria > Lysobacterales > Lysobacteraceae > Xanthomonas > Xanthomonas sp. WCS2018Noco2-27. Next base: position 78,336 of record NZ_JAVTIK010000021.1, read on the forward strand.
CGGCCAGGTCCGCTCCTACGGGTCAGGGGGCGGGGTGGCTTGAAGTCGTCGTCGCTGCGCCGGGTGCCGTCTGCGCAATCTGGTGGGGACCGGCTCCCACGCTCTAGTGCAGCGCTGCCTTACGCGT
>NZ_JAVTIK010000022.1:0-75485 GCF_031843525.1 Xanthomonas sp. WCS2018Noco2-27
ACAGCCTGCAGGACCTGCGCTGGCGCGGCGTGCGTGCCGGGTTGCGTCTGGGCGGCACGTTGTCCGAGGGCATTGCCTTGGGCTTGCAGACCGGCTTCGATTCCGGCAGCACGCTGGATTACATCTACCGTAACCAGGCGCGTGGACGTGGCCCGCTGGGGCGCATGATCGACCGTAATTATCTCGATGCGATCGGCTGGCGTGGCATCCGCATCCGTGGCGCGCATCTGGGCGAACTACTGCGCGATGCGGCAGGCCGCTTGCGCCAGGCCGGCCAGCCGGTGCGCGTGCTCGATGTGGCCGCAGGCCACGGCCGTTACGTGCTGGAAGCGCTGGGCAGTGGTACGCAACGTGCCGATGCCATCGTGCTGCGCGATTTCAGCGCGCTCAACGTCACCCAGGGCGGTGCGCTGATTGGCACGCTCGGCGCCGGCGACATTGCCCGCTTCGAACAAGGCGATGCGTTCGACCCGGCCGCCTTGGCGGCGGTGCAGCCGGCGCCCACCCTGGCGGTGGTGTCGGGGTTGTACGAACTGTTTGCCGACAACGACCAGGTGGCGCGCTCGCTGGCCGGCCTGGCCGCTGCGGTGCAGCCGGGCGGCTATCTGCTCTACACCGGCCAGCCGTGGCATCCGCAGCTGGAATTCATCGCGCGCGCGCTCACCAGTCACCGCGATGGCGTGGCCTGGGTGATGCGCCGGCGCAGCCAGCAGGAGATGGATGCGCTGGTAGAGGCGGCAGGCTTCCGCAAGGTGGCGCAGCGGATCGATGCATTCGGCATCTTTACCGTGTCGATGGCGCAGCGGATCGACGCATGACGCACGGCGCGCGCCCGAGCGGTCGTGCCGCGCTGTGGTTGGCGCTCCTGGGGCCGTTTTTCTTCCTCAGTTATGGCCTGGCCAATACGCTGGCCGGGCGTGCGGTGCAGGTGCCGTCGGTGGTGTTCGGCTGGGAACACGGCATGCCGTTCTGGCCGTGGACCATCGTGCCGTATTGGACGATCGATCTGTTCTACGCCGCCTCGTTCTTCGTCTGCCGGACCCGCCGCGAACTGGATACGCATGCGTTGCGTCTGCTCAGCGCGCAAGTGCTGTGCGTGGCCTGTTTTGTGCTGTGGCCGTTGCGGTACAGCTTCGTGCGCCCGGATACGGACGGTGTGTTCGGCTGGTTGTTCGCCGTGCTGCTGGGCTTCGACAAGCCGTTCAATCAGGCGCCGTCGCTGCACATCGTGTTGCTGGTGGTGCTGTGGGTGCGTTACGCGCAGCATCTGTCCGGTGTGTGGCGCTGGCTGTTGCACGGTTGGTTCGGCTTGATCGGCGTGTCGGTGCTGACCACGTATCAACACCATTTTCTGGATATCCCCACCGGCCTTGCAGCGGGTTGGCTGTGCGTGTGGCTGTGGCCGGAGCGGATTGCCGCACCGTTTGCGCAGGCGCACCTGGCGCGCGATCCGCGGCGTTGGCGTTTGGCCGCGTTGTACCTGGTCGGTGCAGTCGCCAGCGCCGTGGCGGCGTTGTACATCGGCGGCGTCGGGTTGTGGATGCTGTGGGTGAGTCTGTCGCTGGGCCTGGTCGCGCTGAACTATGCACTGCTTGGTGCGCTTGGCTTCCAGAAACGCGCCGATGGTGGCTTGAGCCTGGCCGCGCGCTGGTTGTATGCACCGTATCTGCTGGCAGCCTGGTGCAACTCGCGGCTATGGACCCGCCGCGACCCACTGCCGCGCGTGGTCTGCGATGGCGTGTGGCTGGGCCGCATTCCGCTGCCCGGCCAGCGCGCTGCGTTCGCCGCAGTGGTGGACGTGAGTGCGGAGTTGTCCTTGTACGCAGCGCGTCCACACGACCGCACGCTGCCGATGCTGGATCTGGTGGCGCCCACGCCCGCGCAGCTACGCGCCGCCGCCGACGCAATCGAATCCGCGCGCGTGCATGGCCCGGTGCTGGTGTGCTGCGCACTGGGTTACTCGCGCAGCGCCGCCAGCGTTGCGACCTGGTTGGTGCGCAGTGGCCGCAGTAACGATGTGGACGCGGCCATAGCGCAACTGCGTACCGCGCGCGCTTCGATCGTGCTGGGCGCACAGCATCGCGCTGCCATCGTGGCGGCGTGCACGGGTCAGCTAGAGAACGACGGCGCGGCCGTGCGGAGCCTCCAATGAACACCTCTCTGATGACCTTGGCAGCCATGCGCGCGGTGTTGCGCCAGGGCGCGGCACTGGACCGGTTCTCGTTGCTGCTGCTGGCCGCCGCGATTGCCTTGCTGGGCGTTGCCGAAGCGCCGCCATCGATACAACTGAGCTTTGCGCTCAGCGCAGCGGCGGGGCTGGTGCAACGCTATTGGGCATTCCGCGTCGGCCTGGATGTCGACCTGCTGGAAGCCGTGATCGCACAGATCGCGCGCGGCAACGACGAGACACAGGCTGCGCAACAACTCGATACGGCCCTGCATGCCATCGGCCTGCGCGCGACGCTGCCACCCACCCGCGATTGGTCGGCACGCTGGAGCGGCATGCGCCGCTTGCTGCGCTGGCAACTGGTGAGCGTGGCAGCGCAGTTGCTGTGGATGGTCGCAGCACTGGCACTGCGGGTGTTCGGATGAGCAACACGCACGCCTCCGGTCAGCCCGAACCGATGCAGGCCACCGCGGCGCAGCTGGCGCTGTGGCAGCGCTTGCAGGCGTATCGTTTCGGCAGCGATGCCGATGCGTTGCCGGCGTTCGTGCGGCGTGTCGCCAAGCAGGCCCACTGCAGCGTGGCGCAGGCGCAGCTGGCGGTGGACGAGTACCGACGGTTCTGTTTTCTGGCCTGCAGCGACACCCACGATGTCACGCCCAGCCCCTTGGTCGATCAGGTCTGGCACACCCATCTCACCGACACCCGCGAGTATTGGCAGCAGTTCTGCCCGCAGGTGTTGCAGACCACGCTGCATCATCAGCCCGGACGTGGCGACAGCGACGACGCTGCGCGTTTCCAGACGCAGTATCGGCAGACCCTTGAGCGGTACAGCACGCACTTCGGCGTGCCGCCGACGCAGGTCTGGCCTGCGCCACCGCCGCAGTCTGCAGCCACGCCGGCGCAGCAGCACGATGCCGAAGCCAGCTTGCGCGCCCTGCGCGGCGAGCCGATGCGCGCGCGGCGCGGTGCCGGCCTCGGTACGCTGCTGGTCTGGGCCGTGGCGACGCTGGTGATTGGCGTGGTTGCCGGCAACGGGGAGGCCGCCTCGCCGCTGCACTGGCGCGGCAGCAGTTTTCTGGCGGTGTTTGTGGTGGGCATCGGCCTGGCCTGGTCTACATCGGCGTGGTTGCGCCGCCAATTGCGCAGCATCGGACGCACCTCGCCGGTGCACGCGGTCGATACGATGGAACTGGCCTGCCTGAGCGGTGGCGCCGGGCGTGTGGCCGATCTGCTGTTTGCCCGCTTGCTGGTCTGCGATGCGGTGCATCTGCAGCGCGATGAAGATGCGCAGGCGCGCAAGTGGGTGCATTGCGATCCCACCGTTGCAGTGCCGGCGGCGCTGCAACCGGCACTGCAGTGCGTGCGCGATGGAGAAGATCCGGTGCTGGCATGGCAGACGCTGCGCACGCTGGCCGCACCGGTGCAGCAGCGGCTGATCGACAAGGGGCTGTTGCTGGATCGGCGTATGGCGCTGCTGGTGCGCGGGATAAGCGCCGTGCCGGTAGCCGCACTGTGGACCCTGGGCGCGTGCAAGCTGGTGATCGGGCTGCAGGGTGGGTATCCGGTGGGCTATCTGCTGGCGTTGATGGTGCTGGTCAGCATGCTGCTGCTGGGATTTTTGCTGGTGCCGGTGCGCCGCAGCGGGGCCGGCGACGCGCGCCTGCACGAGCGCAGATCGGAAGTCCGGCCCGATGCGGCGCGCACTGGCAACGACCCCGGCGAAGCGGTGGCGTTGTACGGCACCGTCGCCTTGGTGGGTACGCCCTGGGTGAGCTACCACACGCTGCGCGCGCCAACGACCAGCAACACCGACAGCAGCGGCAGCAGTTGCGGCGGTGGCGGCGACAGTGGTGGCGGCGATAGCGGTGGAGACGGTGGCGGTGGATGTGGTGGTTGCGGTGGAGGAGGCGACTGATGCAACGCAAGCAGACCCTGTTGCAACGACGCCAGCGCTGGGCACGCGCCTTGCGTGGACGCGGCGCAACGCCCAATGGCGTGTCGTGGGCCGGCATCGCCTTCGCCGCGCTGGCCGGCGTGATGTTCTACATCGCCTTGAGTGCACCGGCGCGCGAAGGCGCCGCCCCCTTGCTGCTGGCCTTGCTCGGCCTGCAGGGGCGGCTGTGGTGCAACCGCCTGGATGGCGTGCTGGCGCGACAGGCGCGGCTGGTGTCGCGCGCCGGCGAGGTCTACAACGATGCGCCGGACCGGCTGTCGGATGTACTGGTCTGCGTCGGGCTGGGCTACGGTTTGCAAGCCAGCGTGCCGTGGGCCGCGCAACTGGGCTGGGCGGCGGCATTGTGCTGTGTGGCCACCGCCTACGTGCGCATGCTCGGCCTGGCCTGTGGCACCGCCGAGCCACGGCAGGGGCCGATGGCGCGCGTGCAGCGCATGCACTGGTTGTCGCTGATGACCGTGCTGGCGATGCCGTTGCAGTGGATGGGCCAGCCGCAGGCAGCGGCCTGGGTGTTGATCGGCGCGCTGGCGGTGTTGATCGCCGGTGCGGTGCTGACGGTGGTGCTGCGGCTGCGCATGATCGTGCGCACATTGGAGTGGACATGATTGCCCGTTTGATTGCGCGTGCCTGCAGCGGCGCCATCCGTACCTTGACCGGCGCGCGTGCGTTGTGGCGCGGCTGTGCACCGTCCAACGAGCGCCGCGTGTATTACGGCAACCACGCCAGCCATGGCGATTTCGTGCTGATCTGGTCCTCGTTGCCGGCCAGCCTGCGCCACGAAGTGCGCCCGGTGGCCGCGGCCGATTACTGGCAACGCACCGCGTTGCGGCGCTACCTGATCCATGCGGTGTTCAATGGCGTGCTGGTCGAACGCAACCCGGCGCAACGCACCCGCGACCCGATCGAATGCCTGTGCGACGCGGTGGATGCCGGCGATTCGCTGATCCTGTTTCCCGAAGGCACGCGCAACCCGGACGAAGGCGTGTTGCCGTTCAAAAGCGGGCTGTATCACCTGGCGCGGCAACGCCCAGAACTGGAGTTCGTGCCGGTGTGGATCGACAACCTCAAACGCGTGATGCCCAAGGGCAAATGGCTTCCGTTGCCGCTGTTGTGCACCACCACGTTTGGCGCACCGTTGCGGCTGGATGCCGATGAAGACAAGGACGCGTTCCTGGCGCGCGCACGCGAGGCGTTGCTGGCGTTGTCGCCGGACCAACTGGAGGCGCGCGCATGAATCCTTATGCCTTCAGCGGGCAGTTGCAGCAGTCCTCGATGCATCAGCAGACGCTGTGGTTATTCAGCGGTATCGCACTGGTGCTGATCATCGCCACGCTGATTTCCGAAACGCTGCGTTGGCGTGCGCGCGAACGCCCGAGCGCGGTGCTGGACAACCTGGTGGCGCGGATCCGTGCGTGGTGGGTGATGGCGGCAGTGGTCGGCATCGCGTTCGTGTTTGGGCGCGCCGGTGTCATCGGCTTGTTCGCACTGGTGTCGTTGTTCGCGTTGCGCGAGTTCATCACCCTCACACCGACGCGGCGCGGCGATTACTACGCGTTGTTGGCCGCGTTCTACATCGTGCTGCCGTGGCAATACGGGTTGGTGTGGACCGGCTGGTACGGCATGTACACGCTGCTGATTCCGGTCTACGCGTTCTTGGTGTTGCCGATCCTGGCCACCATCGGCGGCGATACCACGCGCTATCTGGAACGCACGGCCAAGGTGCAGTGGGGCTTGATGATCAGCGTGTTCTGCATCTCGCACGTGCCCGCATTGCTGAATCTGGAAATCCCCGGGTATGCCGGGCGCAATCTGTTGTTGATCGCGTTCCTGGTGATCGTGGTGCAGTCGTCGGACGTGTTGCAGTACGTTTGGGGCAAGTTGGCCGGCCGCCATCTGATCGCGCCGAAATTGTCGCCGTCCAAAACGGTGGAAGGCTTCATCGGCGGCGTGCTGTCGGCCAGCCTGCTCGGCATGGCGCTGTGGTGGATCACCCCGTTCGCGCCGTGGCACGCGTTCGCGCTGGCGCTGGTGGCCAATCTGATGGGGTTCTTCGGCGGTCTGGTGATGTCGGCGATCAAACGCGACCGCGGCATCAAGGACTGGGGCCACATGATCGAAGGCCACGGCGGCGTGCTGGATCGGCTGGACTCGGTGTGCTTTGCCGCACCGGTGTTCTTCCATCTGATCCGCTACGGCTGGGCGTAATCGCGCAGCAAAAAATTGCGCACCTCGCAGGTCAGCAACGCGGCACTGCTCTCACGATTCGCCAATCCCGATTCCCGGCTTACGTCAGCCCGTACTCTTTCAACTTCTTGCGCAAGGTGGCGCGGTGGATGCCCAGCATCGCCGCGGCGCGGCTCTGGTTGCCTTCGCAGTGATTGAGCACTTCGACGAACAACGGGATCTCCATTTCGCGCAGCACGATTTCGTACACATCGTCCGCGTCGCTGCCGTCCAGATCGCGTAGGTAACGGCGAACGGACTGGGCCACGTGTTCGCGCAGCGGCGACTTCGGGGCGCCACGACTGGTGTCAGGACGAGAGGGGGCTGCGTTCAAAGAAAGTTCCCAGTGTCACGAGGCCGGGGCGCGGGCCGGCGAGGGGGAGTGAGTCTAGCGCGTGACCTCACCGCTCGCCACGCCCATGTGGCTATCGGACGAGGTTGTGTCCGCTTAGCGGAAGTCGAAACTGAAGGCAGCGGTACTGGCAGCCGGTTCGCGCACGCGAAACGCCACCTGCACGGCTTGACCCGGCGCCAGCGTGTCGTGCTCGGCTGGCGCCTGGCCCAGGTACTCCTGCGGCGACAGCACCCGGGTGCCGATCACCCGCCCATCGGCATCGGACAGCGACAGCTGCAACCAGGGCCAGGCCTGCGCCCAACGCGCATCGTTGCGGAAACTGGCCTGGATCTGCAGCACGCCGGCGAGGCCCGGCAGCGGGCGCACATCGCGATTGAGCAGGGTCAGGGTGGCCGGTTCGCGCCACGCCGGCAGCGTGCAACGCATCACCGCGCAGGCAGCGGTGACCAGCGGCCGCCAACGCGCGTCGCCGGCCAGATGCGCACGGTCGGCAATGACGATCTGCAGTCCCAGCAGCCCGACCAGACCGATCAACAGCACCCACTGCCGCCCGCTGGCGCGCAGCCGTGGGCGGCTTAGCCCGCGGCGTGCAAAGGCAGGCGCTGCCACCGCAGCGGTGGGCAAAGGGTGTAATTGCGCTGGGTGGGCGTGCGCCTCGCTGGCGCTGGTGTCGCGCTGCGCGTGGTCTGCGATGTCGGCAGTGGACGTGGCGTTGCTGTCGTCATCGAGCGCCTCACTGTCCTGCCGGTCTGCGGCGTCGCGTGCGCTGTTGGACGCGGTCTCGGCAGCGGGCTCGTAGCGCGTTTCGTCGGCCGGCTGCCGCTCGACCGGCAGCTGCGGTGCCCCGCGTTCAATCGGCGCGGTGTCCTGCAGCCCGGCGTCGTCTGCAGCAGTGCTGCCGTGTTCGTTGGTGGGTGGCGGCGTCTGCGGCAGCGCGGTGCGTGGCGCGCTCACGGCCGGCCCGCCTGGTGCAGCGGCCTCGGACGTCGGCGGCGCAGGCACCGGTTGCAGCACGGGCGCAGCTGGCGTCTCAGTCGCGGGCATCGGCACCACCTGCTCCGCAGGCGCGGTGGCCGGCAGCACCGGCGGTTGAATCAACGTCGGTGCAGGCGGCGGCGTTGCCCGCAGAAAGGTGGCAAGGGGGCGGCGCGGTGGCGGAGTCTCTGACATCGGCAGGCGTGCAGCGGGAAGACCGCTATTCAACCACGTGCGCAGCGATGGGCGAACGCCCGGATGGGGAAGTGCGACGCGTGCTTCCTGGCGCAGTGCCTTGGCAACGATGCCGCGACGCTACCCAGGAAGACAGATTCACCGAAAGTAGGTGTCTGCGGCCAGCGCCTTGGCGGCGATGCTAACGAGCAATGGAGGCACGGAAAGTCGCTGTCCGCCTACGGGAAACGCCAACACCACCGCAGCTCACGCGAGAGCGCAGCAAGCCCGCTGTTTCGATTCCCGATTCCCGATTCCCCAATCCCGATTCCCGATTCCCGATTCCCAGCCTCACCGCCTGCGCCGTGTCTTGCCCTCGGCCAGCAACAGATCCAGCAGCCCGCTGCGCTGCCGCGGCGCCAGGGTGTCGAAGCGCGCCAATAGCACGCGTTGCTGGTCGTCCAGGCGGCGGTACTGGGCCGGTTCCTCGGCAATCGCCGAGACCGGCGGGCCGAACACGCGATCGCCGCGGCCGGTGGCCAGGTATTCGAACGCCATGCCGCTGCGCTTGGCCAGGCCGATCAGGTTCTCCACCGACGGGGCGGTGCCTTCGGCCATTTCCCACTGCGCCACCGCGCTGCGGGTAACGCCCAGCTCGCCGGCCAGGGCTTCCTGGGTCAGCTTGGTGAAGCTGCGGGCTTCGCGTACTCGTTCGTACAGCTTGCTCACACGGCACCGGATGGGAGGCAGGCAGGGCCGGGAGATATAGCCCTAGCAGCACTTGGGGATAGTTCGTATGTCTTTCATATCGGCATATGTTTGCGATACTGTCGTGATGACATCGATGACGTGATCGCAGCGAACTCAAGGAGGATGTTCATGGTCGAGCCTGTCACTCCAACACCGGACCATCGCGGTGGCCGGATACCGCCGCCGAGCGCGCCGTGGCCCGCCGATTCGCCGCTGGATCCGGCGGTCAGGCGCTTTCGCGGTGCGGCCTGCTACCAAGTCTGGCGACGCGCCCAGGACTGGGCCGCCATCGTCGAGGGCGTGCACTGGTCAGCGGCGCTGGCGCCACGGGTCTGGGCGTTGCGCTATCGGCACTGGCCGTTGCTGGGGATGGGGGCGACGCTCGCTGGTTTGGCCGCAGGCATGGCGCTGGCCGGTGCGCAGGCGTGGTCGGCGGGCGTCTGGGGGGCGCTGTTGCTGGCCGAGCTGGTGCTGCGTGTGTATGCGGCCCGGCATGCCGAGCGCTGGCGCAGTGCGGCGTTGCAGCGTGCCGGCTGGCAGGCGGTGACCCGCCTGCGTGCGATCAGCGTGGCCGATGCGGTGACCACCGCGCAGATTCGCGCCGGCCGCCCGCGCCGGTGAGCCGGCCCAGGATCAGCTGCGGCGAACGCCGTCGATGCGCATCCAGTCTTCGTCGCGCTCGCAGCGCAGCTGATCGAACCACGGTGCATAGCGCTGCAGCAGGTCGTCTTCCTGGCCGTGCAGGATGCCCGACAGGGCAATGCGGCCACCCGGCGCCACGCGCGCGGCCAGGGTGTCGGCCAGCGCATCCAGCGCCGAGGCCAGGATGTTGGCGACCACCACCGGATAGGTCTGCACCGGCTCGTCCTGGGGCAGATACACCGCCAGCTGCGCGGCCACGGCGTTGCGTTCGGCATTGTCGGCCGTTGCCAGCAGCGCCTGCGGGTCGTTGTCCACCCCCACGGCGCTGCTGGCACCCAGCTTCAGCGCGGCGACCGCCAGAATCCCAGAGCCGCACCCGAAGTCCAGCACGCTGCGCCCCTGCAACTCGCCGCTGCCGGCCAGGCGATCCAGCCAGCGCAGGCACAGCGCGGTGGTCTGATGCGTGCCCGACCCGAACGCCAGGCCCGGATCCAGCCGCACCACGGCGGCCTCCGCTGTGTCGGCCGCCTCGGGCAGGTCGTGATTCCACGGCACAATGAAGGTGCGCGCACCGAACTGCATCGGCTTGAACAGATCCATCCACGCGCGTTCCCAGTCGCTGTCTTCGACCATGCGCAGCGCCACCTGGCTCCAGTCCAGCTCCGGGTCGAACGCTTCCAGCGCCGCAAGCACCTCCAGCGCGTCGCTCTCGCCATCGAACAGCGCGGTCAGCACCAGCGCATTCCAGAGCGGCATCTCACCCACGCCGGGCTCCAGGATGGCGCGCTCGTTGCTGGTATCGGCATCGGCATCGAGCAGGGTCACCGCCAGCGCGCCGACTTCCTCCAGCGCGGTCTGGAAGCGGGGCTGAGTGGTATCGGAGCAGGGCAGGGTCAGTTCAAGAAACGGCATCGTGGCAGTCGGCAATCATCAAGGCGTGCATCGTAGACGATTCGCGCCGGCGGGCTGACACGGTGCCCCAGGCGGGGCGCACGGTTTTGTGGAGGATGGCGGCACCGGAATCAAGCAGCGATGCGCAAGATCGGCCGATCAAGGCCAGCGACCGATCTGCGTTGCTGTGGGCACCAGATGGCAATGTGTGCTTGAAGGGTGCTGCACGCACGTCGCAACCACGCCGCGCTCGTATCGCGACGTGTCTACATGCAATACGTACCTGCACCTGCACCTGCACCTGCGCAAGGAGCGCGATGCGGCCAGACATCCGCGGCGCGCACGCAACAGGCGCATCGTGCGAAGAGCGCCAAGAAGTGCAGCGAGTGGCTGACAGGCGGATCTGGGCGCTGCGCATAAACCGGTGTGTACGCGTGGTGCCTGCCGCACCCAGCACCGGCCGCGCCCGGTTGTTGGTCCCGTAGTCGTTGTCATCGGTCGCGCTGGCCATCACTGCAGGTACTGCCCATCGGTACCGCACGCGCTGGCAGCGCCCGCTTGGCGGCCGCTGCCGACACAGCCGGGTGCTAGACTCCGCGCCGTTGCTGCGGGCGTCTTCCGCAGCTGGGTTGCCGCTGTCATGCCGCTTGTCCGTGCCCGCCATCTCTGGCTGTTGCTCGCTCCCGTCGCGCTCGCGGCGGCAGCCTGGTGGCAGCTGCGCGCGCAACCGACGGCGCTCGCCACTGCAGTGCCCGCCGCCAGCGCCACTTCCGCGCGCGCTGCTGCTGCAACGCCAGCGCGCCACACCTCTTCCGAACGCGGCAACGCGCTGCATCTGCCGTATCGCGATGCGGTGGATGCGCAGCCGGATCTGTATCGCTACGCGCAGCAGTTGCAGCAGAAGGTGCGCGCCGGCGATGCGCAGGCCGGCTGGCGCCTGAGCCGGGTCTACGATTACTGCGCGCCGTATGCAGACAGCCCGGCCGGCTACGCCGCCGACAGCGACTGGATCGCCGCGCACCAGACGCCCGGCGTGGCCGCGATGCACGCTGCGCGCGATCGTGTCGCGCAGCGCTGTGCCGGCTTCGCTCCCAGCGATGGGCTGAGCCCGCGCCTGGTGGCGCAACAACGGCTGCGCGCCGCGCGCGGCGGCAGCCTGGCCGCCGAAGCCGCGTTGCTGGCCCTGGGCGAACCGCTGCAGGCAACCCCCACCTACAAGCGCGCGCTGGTGCAGCGCGTGCTGGCCTCGCGTGACCCGGAGGCCTATCTGGCGCTGGCGCCTGCGATGGGCGCGCGTGCCAGCGGCGATGACAGTCTGGAAGGGTATGTGGCCGGCGATCAGTTCGCCGAACTCGCCTGGCAGGTGGCCGCATGCCGCCTGGGTCTGGACTGCAGTGCCGATAGCACGCTGGTCACCAGTTATTGCGCCAACGCGGGCATCTGCTCGCGCGATAGCGCACAGGATTTTGTGTCGTTCGTATTCGACGCCGCGGTGCCGCGGCAGGGAGCAGACAGGGTGGATGAGATGGTCGATACATTGGTGTCCGATCCGGGAGCGCAGTCATGAATTACCGTCGGTTGGCGCATGGCGCCAAGTTCTGGTTCTGGGTGGCGTTATTCGTGGCGTATTCGGCCGCGGCGGTGGGCATCGTGATGATCGATACCGCCGATCACCGCTACCAGCCGCTGTCGATCAAATCGACCACGGTCGGCGCCGACGCGCAGCAGCGACAGCATGGCGCTAGCCAGGTGGCCGCGGTATATCGCGCCAGCAGCGCGATGCCGTTCTCCACCTTGTCGGCCGGCTCGATGTTTCAGGTGGTCTGGCCGGATGGCTCCACCGAAACCATGATGGTGGTCGACCCGGCATCGTCCAGCGGCATCGTGCCGGTACCGGGCAGCCAGCAGGCGCCTGCGCCGCGGCGTTGAATGGCGTGTCGCATCGCGCCCCGATGCGAGCGTGATGCGCATCCGCGCGGACGACTGAAGGTCTGCGCAGCGAATCCGGTGGCACCCCGGATCCCGTAGGAGCGCACCCGGGCGGACGAGGTTCCACCGATAAAGAGCGGTCGCGCCCGGGTGCGCTCCTACGCAGCGGGCGGCTGGCCGTGTGGTTTTGCCGGTGAGCGCTGTCGTCGAGCTGCGTGACTGGCCTGCGCGATGCACTGCCGGCGCGATGTACTGGGATCCAACGCAACAAGCCCGGTTTCCCGGGCTTGTTGCGTGGTGCAATGGCCAGTGCGATCAGGTCAGTGCAATCGACTTGTTCTTGCGCTCGGCCAGGCGTTTTTCCAGGTAGTGGATGTTCTGCCCACCGGCCTGGAAGCCCTTGTCGCGCATGATGCGCTGCTGCAACGGGATGTTGGTCTTGATGCCGTCCACCACCATCTCGCTCAACGCCACGCGCATGCGCGCGATCGCGGTCTCGCGGTCGGGCCCGTGCACGATCAACTTGCCGATCATCGAGTCGTAGTTCGGCGGCACCTTGTAGCCGGCATAGATGTGCGTATCCACGCGCACACCCGGGCCACCGGGCGGATGGAAGGCGGTGATCAGGCCCGGATTGGGCATGAAGGTTTCCGGGTCTTCGGCATTGATGCGGCACTCGATCGCATGCCCGCGCAGCACAATGTCGCTCTGCTTGATGCTGAGCTTGTGGCCGGCGGCGATACGCAGCTGCTCGCACACCAGATCGATGCCGGTGATGCGCTCGGTGACCGGGTGCTCCACCTGGATACGGGTGTTCATTTCGATGAAGTAGAAACGCCCGCCTTCGAACAGGAATTCGAAGGTGCCCGCACCGCGATAACCGATGCGGATGCAGGCATCCACGCAGACCTTGCCGATTTCAGCGCGCAGTTCTTCGGTGATGCCCGGTGCCGGCGCTTCTTCCACCACTTTCTGATGGCGGCGCTGCATCGAACAATCGCGTTCGCCCAGATGGATCGCACCGCCCTGGCCATCGGCGAGCACCTGGATTTCCACGTGACGCGGATTTTCCAGGAACTTCTCCATGTACACCTGATCGTTGCTGAAAGCGGCCTTGGCTTCGGACTTGGTGGTTTCGATCGCAGCCTTCAACGCCGCTTCCGAATGCACCACGCGCATGCCGCGTCCACCGCCGCCACCGGCGGCCTTGATGATCACCGGGTAGCCGATCTCGCGCGCTACCTTGGTGTTGGCGACGATGTCATCGCCCAACGGGCCGCCCGAGCCGGGCACGCACGGTACGCCGGCGGCCTTCATCGCACGGATCGCTTCCACCTTGTCGCCCATCAGGCGAATGGTGTCGGCCCTGGGGCCGATGAAGATGAAACCGGATTCTTCCACGCGCTCGGCAAAATCGGCGTTTTCCGACAGAAAACCGTAGCCGGGGTGGATGGCCTGCGCATCGGTCACCTCGGCCGCAGCGATCAACGCCGGGATATTGAGGTAACTGTCGCTGGAGGCGGCTGGGCCGATACACACCGACTCATCGGCCATGGCCACGTGCTTGAGGTTGCGGTCGACCGTGGAATGCACCGCGACCGTGCGGATGCCGAGCGTATGGCACGCGCGCAGGATGCGCAGCGCGATTTCGCCTCGGTTGGCAATGACGACTTTATCTAGCATGGGAATAGGGAGTCGGGAATGGGGAATGGGTAGATGCGGGCATCATGGTGCGGCTCCACGTCTGCGTAAGGCATTCATCAATGCGGTGAGCTTGGCGAAGACCTGGTCGACCTGCTGGCTGACGATGTCTTCGTCTTCGGTGTTGCTATAGCCCAGTCGTCCGGCGATCTGGACCTGTGTATCCAGTTCGGAGAGCGAGCCGCGCGCAATCGAGAGAAACCGCGCGTAATCGGGGGTGGAGCGTCTCGCCGCACCTTCGGCGATATTTGAAGGAACGCTGACGGCTGCACGGCGCAATTGCGCTATCAGGCCGTAGCGTTCCTGCTCGGGAAAGAACTCGGTGAACCGATAGATCATTTCGACAAGCTCCATGGAATCGCGCCACGCCTCAAGACGTTCATGAGGCCGCTTTGCCGATTCCCGATTCTCCACTCCCGATTCCCGGCCGCTCAGCCAATCACAAACAACGGCTGATCGAATTCCACCGGCTGACCGGTTTCGCCGAGGATGGCGACGATGGTGCCGGAGACGTCGGCTTCGATCGGGTTGAACATCTTCATCGCCTCGATGATCGCCAGGGTGTCGCCGGCCTTGACGGCTTGGCCCACGGTGACGAACACCGGCTTGTCGGGGGAGGGCGAGGTGTAGAACGTGCCGACCATCGGCGCGCGCAGCACATGGCCTTCCGGCAACGCGGCAGCCTGCTTTGCCCCACCGGTGGACGCCTCGGTGGGCGACTGCATCGCCATGGAGGCCGCTTGCGGCGGCGCGGCGGGGGCCGGTGCGTACTGCTGCATCGGCGCGCTCACCACCTGGGTGCCCTTGGGCACACGCGCCAGACGCACGCTTTCTTCGCCTTCCTTGATCTCGATTTCGGCGAGATTGGATTCTTCGAGCAGGTCGATCAGTTTCTTGATTTTGCGGAGATCCATAAGGGCCTCTTGAGGTGAATCGGTGGAGAGTGTCGGCGGGGTGCCGGCGGAATGGGGTCAGACCGTCGGCGTGGGCGCCGTGGTCGTTGCTGCAGGTGTCATGCGTCGCGCTCCAGGCGCGCGATCGCCGCTTCCAGCGCCAACCGGTAGCTGTCTGCGCCGAAGCCGCAGATCACGCCGTCGGCCTTGTCGCTGAGATAGCTGTGGTGGCGAAATGGCTCGCGCGCATGCGGATTGGACAGATGGATCTCCACGAACGGCAGGCCCACGCCCAGCAGCGCGTCGCGCAGCGCCACCGAGGTGTGGGTGAAGGCGGCCGGGTTGATCAGGATGTAGGCGGTGCCGTCCTCGCGGGCAGCGTGAATGCGCTCCACCAGCACATGCTCGGCGTTGGACTGCAGGCAGGCCAACGTGTGTCCGGCTGCCTGCGCGCGGTCCACCAGGGCTGCATCGATCTGCGCCAGCGTGGTGCGCCCGTAGACCTCCGGCTCGCGGGTACCGAGCAGGTTGAGGTTGGGGCCGTGCAGCAGCAGCAGGTGGGCCATGAGATCCAGCAGAGCGGAAAGGCCGGAAGTCTGCGCGATGTGGGCGATGCTGTCCAGATAGCAGAAGTTATAGCTGTTTTAAACATCTGTTTGATTATTTCGCAGCACCGTCGCTTTGGCAGGGCGTGCGGGTGCTTGACGCGGAACGGATATCGGTGCGCCGCTGGCTTTCCTGCGTCATGCCGCGCTTGATTGGAATCTTGCACCGGCTCCACCGGCACCGGAGCTTAACGAGTCGGGACTGCCCCGGTGGTTCGGTCTCGCCTTGCCTGCATCGCTGATGCTCATGCAGGCAAGGCGGCCTGCCTTTGACGCACGTTTGCTTGGAGTCAGCCGTGCGCTTTGAGTTGAAGCATCGGGAAATGCGCGTAGTGACCAATGCCTGCCCGAATGATCGGGTCCTGTGCGGTCAACTCGCTGATGTCCTGGTCGTCCTGAAGTTGCCAGAGTGCCACGCCATAGCTACCGGCAGGGTCCAGCACCGGGCCATGCGCAACGATCCTGCCGTTGTGCAGATGATCTTCCAGCCAGGCGCCATGCGCTTGCATTTGCCCGGCCTCCTGCTCGGTCATCGTCGGCAGGAAATCGGCGCGTGGCGGGATCCACTTGGTCAGGAATGCTTTCATTTTGATGTCCAGTTAGAGCGGAGGGAGGGGGGCGTGGCGCCTGGCTGGCGGATGCCTACAGGCCCATGATGGTTTTTACAATGGCGAACTGGCTTGGCCAGTAGTGGGAGTACTTAGGCAAATCGTCCGCAACATCGATCTTGCGACGGTTATAAAACGCATGAAGCTGGACGGGCGGCAGCCTGGCCTTTTCGACAACGTGCTGCGATGGCACAAATACCAACTTCAAAGGTCCGGCGCCCATCGTCTCCATAGCCGGCTTTCTGCAATTGGCGCAGACGGCGCGATCAAGATTGGGCGGGCGGCGGTACTTCTTGTGGACGAGTGCGTCGGCGCCGGTCATGGTGAGCTGATGCGCCAGCAGCACCGAAACATCGGAAAAAGCCTCGCCCGTGAAGTCCTGACAGAACAGGCAGTGGCAAATGAAACGGGCGCGTGGTGCCTGACTGGCCACGTACGAAAACTGTCCGCATGCGCAGCGGCCATGCAGATGCGGTTGCTGGTGTGCATTCATTGGGTTGCGATCCCGGACGTAAGGTTGAGAGAACACCACTTACCGCATAGGCCTGCAGATCAGGCAGGAAACTCGTTGAACTTGCGCAGCGTGCTGTCGACCATCCGCTCGGGCATGAAGCGGCGCAGCGTACTTACCTGCGTGGATTGCTTGCCGGCCGAGTAGCGCAGTTTCGGTTTGGTCGCCGTGGCGGCCTTGACCACGGTGTCGGCCACGACCTGCGGCAGATCGCCCGATTCCACCCACTTGCGCATCAACGTTTCGCTGCGCGCGCGCTCGGTGGCGTAGACCGGCAGCGGCTGGTCGGCGCGGGTCAGGTTTTCTTCGAACGCGGTGCGGGTCACGCCGGGCTCCACGAGCAGGGCGCGGATACCCAAGGCGCGCACTTCGTGATCGAGCGATTCGGTATAGCCCTCAATGGCGTGCTTGGTCGACGCGTAGTAGGCGTTGAACGGCGAGGGGATCAGGCCAAGGATGGAGCTCATATTGATGATGCGGCCGCTGCGCTGCGCACGCATGATCGGCAGCACCGCATTGACCACACGGGCAACGCCGAACACGTTGACGTCGAACAGGCGCTGGGCCTGGGCAATGGATGAATCTTCCGCGGCGCCGATCAGGCCGATGCCGGCGTTGTTGACCACCAGATCGATACGGCCGGCTTGTTTGACGATCTCCTCGATCAGCGTCTGCACCGAGGTCTCGTCGGTGACGTCGCAGACCAGCATGGTCACGCCCGGCGTGCTGGTTGCCGGCTTGCGGCTGGTTCCGAAGACGCGGTAACCCGCAGTGACCAGTGCCTTGGCGGTGACTTGGCCGATGCCGGAGGAGGCGCCTGTGACCAGGGCAACTGCATTTTTCGCGTTGTTCATTTGTCGAGTCTCGGATGAGGTGTGGTGGTTCCGGAGCGGCGACGCCAGTCCGGTGAGTGATGTAGGTAAGCGGGTCGCCGCAGGTGATTGGATGAGTCGAAGCACCTCAGTTGGCCTAATGATGTCGGTAGTAATCTAAGTTGTCAATAGTTTGATTACGATCGACATCAATGAAATACTGGCTGCCCTTGTCGTCCATCGCAGAGACATCCACTCATGAAAGTCACCAAGGCCCAGGCGCAGGAAAATCGCGCCCATATTGTCCAGACCGCCGCCGCGTTGTTCCGGGAGCGGGGCTACGACGGGGTGGGGATTGCCGAACTGATGTCTGCTGCCGGTTTCACCCAGGGCGGGTTCTACAAACACTTCCGTTCCAAGGCCGACCTCATGGCCGAGACGGCGGCCAGCGGCATTGCGCAGCGCCTGGCCAACGACAAACATGCGGATCTGTCGGCATTCGTCGATTCCTACCTGTCCCGCGACCACCGCGACGATCGCGGTGCGGGTTGCACGATGGCGGCACTGAGCGGTGACGCTGCGCGCCAGGGCGAGGACATCCGGGCGACGTTTGCGCAGGGCATCGAGAACAGCCTGGCGAACTTTGTCGACAGCGAGGCGGGCCCGCAGGGTGCGGGCCAGGCGCGGGAAACGATGCTCGACACGTATGCGCGCGTGGTTGGCGCGGTGATGTTGTCGCGCGCGTGTCCGGACGACTCGGCGCTGGCCGAGGAGATTCTGCAGGTCAGCCGCGCGCGCATCCTGGCCGCTCTCGGCACGCAGCAGGACGGGTGAGCGTGGAATCGGCCGACGTGGGCACTGCGCCGCTCACGCGGGGCGCATCAAGCGCCTTCTTCGGCGCAGCAGGCTGTTTTCAGCGCGCCGCGCGCAGCAACGCATCCTCGGTGATCGCATTGGTCAGCACCGTGGGCAGGATGGCCGGCGGGGCGCCAGGGCCGTACACCACGTACAGCGGCACGCCGACCGCCTGGTGCTGGTCGAGGAAGGTGCTGATGGCCGGGTCGACATTGGTCCAGTCGCCTTTCATGTAGACCGCATCCACGCGGCGCAACGCATCGCGGAACTCGGCGCTGCTGAGCACGTTCTTTTCGTTGGCCTTGCAGGTCACGCACCAGTCCGCGGTCATGTTGACGAACACCACCCGGTTGTCGGCGCGCAGACGGTCCAGCAGCTGCGGCGAGAACGCGACCGCGCCTTCGCTGGCAGCGGTGGCGGCCGGCAAACGCAGGCGGGTGACGCCCACCACCGGCACGATGGCCAGCACCAGCATCGCCACCGCCAGGCGCATGCCCGTGCGGTTGCTGTTCCAGCGGCTACGCTCGAAACACCACAGACCCAGCGCCAGCAGGGTGGCGCCGACCAGCATCAGGGCCAGCGCATCCACGCCGCGCTGTTTGCCCAGCACCCACAGCAGCCAGATCGCGGTGAGATACATCGGGAACGCCAGCACCTGCTTGAGCGTTTCCATCCACGCACCGGGCGTGGGCAGGCGCCGCGCCAGCGACGGGATGAAGCCGATCAACAGGAACGGCAGCGCCAGGCCCAGGCCCAGCGCCAGAAACACCAGCATCGCCAGCGGCGCAGGCGCGGTGAAGGCATAGGCCAGGGCGGTGCCCATGAACGGGGCGATGCAGGGGCTGGCGACCACACAGGCCAGCACACCGGTGAAGAAATCGCCCAGCGGGCCATTGCGCGCGGCCAGCGACTGGCCGATGCCGCCCAGATTGCTGCCCAGCGTGAACACGCCCGACAGGCTCAGGCCCACCGCAAACATCAGATACGCCAGCGCCGCCACGAACCACGGCTGTTGCAGCTGGAAGCCCCAGCCGGCCGCCTGGCCGGCCGCACGCAGGGCGATCACCAGCCCACCGATGGCGGCGAACGACACCAGCACGCCCAGCGAATACCAGATGGCATGGCTGCGCGCGTGGCTGCGACTCTCGCCGCTGTGGGCCAGGCCCAGCACCTTCAGCGACAGGATCGGCAGCACGCACGGCATCAGGTTCAGCACCAGCCCGCCGAGCAGCGCCAGCGCCAGCATCGCCAGCAGGCCCTTGTCGGTGTGCGGCGGCTGGGTGCGCTGCGGGTTGTCGGCTGCCGCTGTCGGCGCGGGCTGCGTCTTGCCGCCCGATGCCGTTGCCGGGGCGGGCCCGGGCGGCGTTTGCCCGGCGGCCAGCGGCGAGATCATCAGCGGAGCGGCTTGCGCCTGGTTCTGCGGCGACACCGTGCCGGCGGGCAGGTCCAGCGTCACGCGGCGGGTCATCGGCGGATAGCAGATGCCATCGGTCTGGCAGCCCTGGAAGGTCGCCACCAGGGTCACCCGCGCCGGGTCGGCACGCTCGCGCAGCAGCGGCAAGGTGACTTCGGCCTGGTCGAAATACACCACCACATCGCCGAAGTGTTCATCGCGGTGGGTCTTGCCCTGTGGCCAGCGCGGCAGCCCGGTGCGCACGCCACTGCTGCCTTCCACCGCCAGCGAGGTGCGGTCGCGGTAGAGGTAATAGCCCGGCGCCGGGGTGAAGCGCAGCAGCAGGCTGTTGCCGTCGCCGACGATGGCTTCGAAGGTAAAGGCTTGCTCGGCCGGCAGCGGCAGTGCATCTACACCGGCAGTCTGGCCGGGCGCCCCGAACAGGCGCGGGCCGGGCGCGGCGCGCGGCACCAGCGCCCCCAGATTCTCGCGTTGCGGCGTGGAAGCGGCAGCACCACCCGCCTGTGCGTCGGGCAGGGTCACGCGGATCTCGCGCCGTTGCGGCGGGTAGCACACCCCGGCATCGGCGCAGCCCTGGTATTGCACCTGCAGGACCGCGGTTTTCAGCGCCGGATCGGCCTTGCCGGCCAGGGTGGCCTGCAGTTGCTTGCGGTAGGTCTGCACCTGGCCGAAGAACTCGTCGTGCTTGCTCTCGCCTTCCGGCAGGGTCAAGTCGCCCGCAGAAAAGCCTTGCCCGGATTTGACGCTGATGCGGTGCCGGTACAGGTAATAGCCCGGCGCGATTTTCCAGGTCAGGCCGATGCTGTCGCGGCTGTCGGCCTGGGCGCTGAGCACGAAAGCCTGGTTGACCGGCAGCAGGTCGGCCTCGCTGACCGCCTGCGCGGCAGGTGCCACCAGTACGAGCGAGGCGGCGATGACAGGAGCGGACAGCAGTGCGCAGCGGGCGATCCAGCGGGACAAAGACTTCATGGACGTCAAATTTCCTTGCGGGTGTCGGCCCGGACCCAATCGAGATACGCCGGCAGCCCGGCGCTGGCTTGGACAGCGACCGCCTCCGGCAGTTCATACGGATGCAGTGCCTGCAGCCGCGCGATGGCGTCTGGCAGGCGGTCTTCCCAGGTCTTGATCAGCAGCTGCACTTCGGTGCTGCGCGCGATCGCCCCGTTCCAGCGGTACAGCGATTGTGCGCCGGGCAGCTGGGTGACGCAGGCGGCCAGCCGTTCGTCGAGCAAGGCATGCGCGATGCGGTCGGCGCTGTCGGCGTCCGGGCAGGTACTGAACAACAGATGGAGGGAAGAGGCGTTCATTCGGCCCGGCAGTGTAATCCCCTGCCTGCGGGGGATCGACCGCACATTCCGGAACAAGGCGTCAACTTCGCTGGATTGCCGCTGCAGACGGGCGATGCGTTAGCGCCGACGTGGTCGTTGGGTAGCCAAAGCGGCGCGCTGGGATGCTTTAAGGGCATCGGCATGCACGCCGATGGACGCAGTACGCCGGATGACTCGTCAGCGTCGAATGCAGCGCTGTGCGATGCGTGCCTTGACCGCGCGCCGCGCCTACACCAGGTTCGCGCAGAGACAGCTAGGCGACGAACAGCTGACAAACCGACTGTGTTCGCCGCCAAGCGGACGCGGCCGGTGCTTGCTGCTCGCTACGCGGTGCGGTATGGGCCACGCGTGCACTCCGGTTCTGAGCGCGCCGCCCACGCCTGTCTGACCACTGTTCGCTACGTGGTGTTAGCCGCGCTAATCCGCGATCAGCAAGAGAACCCCGCACTAGTAGCAGAGATGGGTTGGAGCGCCTAACGTCCCAGGTCCGGCAGGGCGATGCGCCGGGTCTGCGAGTTGCATGACCGACTGGCGCTAACGCCGGTATTCGCGGCACCTGCGCCATCGGCCAACGTGCAATGCAGGGCGGCAAGGGACGTGCGATTGGCGGGATGCTGCCGGTCGATGATCGCGGGCACTGGCACATGGCGCCTGGACAGCGCGCCGTCGCTGTCGGTCTCCGCTGAAAAGCGCTTCAGCCACACCGGCCCGACGCAGCACGCGCCGGGCCGGTGGGTCTCAGTTGGCCAGCTGGCAGCTGGCCGGCTTGGCCGAATTGAACAGGCCGGCGGTGGCCCATTCGGGGTGATCGACGAACGGGTTGCGGTTGCCCTGGAAGCTGAAGACTACCTGGTTGCGCGCACGCTCGGCATCGTCGGGCGGGTCGGCCTGGTGCCAGGCCAGCAGCGTCGACAACAGGCCCATGTACGCGGGCGAGGATGAGGTCTGCACGATCCGGCTGCGATCGTCGGTGAGCTCCAGATCCGGTTCGGACTGGCCGGTGGACGCGTCGGTGCCACCTTCGTAGCGGATCGCCATGTACATCACTGCGCGCGCCATGTCGCCCTTGCGCCGGCCCCACACCTCGAAGGTGCCGCCGTTGCCATCGGGCGTGCGTACCCAGTTGGAATTGCCCGGATAGCGCCCGCTGCCGCCGCCACTGCCGTCGTTGACCTCGGTCACCCGCTCGCCGCAACTGCTGGTGCAGGTGGCGTAGGGCTTGTTGCCACGGTCGGCGTTGAAGGTGGTGTCGGTCAGATACAGCATGTGGGTGTCGGTGTAGGGCGCATACGGCAGGCCGCGGTCGCCGGTGGCGCTGCCGAAGCCCAGCGAGTTGGGCCAGGTGTGCTCGCGGTTGTAGGTCAGGCCGCTGCCGGTGCCGGCCCGGTCGCTGACTTTGGCGTAGCTGCGGTTACGGTAGGCGTCCAGGATGCGGCCGCTGTTGTTGGGGTCCTCGTCGGCCATCTCCAGGATGGTCCAGGTGCTGGTGCCGGTCCCGCTGTAGGGATAGACCGTGTGGCCGCGAATGGTGGCATTGAGCGAGCAGCGCAACTGGCTGGGGCTGGTGGTGTTGACCCGCGAGTAGTAGCCGGTGCCGCCACCGCCGGCCGTCGCCACCGTGAAGGCGATCGACTGATTGGCCGCCGGGCTCAAGCCGCTGGCATCGCGGATGGCGCTGGCGGTGATCGCCAGGGTGCAGCGTTCGCCGCCGACCAAGGCGGTGTTGGTGGACAGGGTGAAGCGGGTGCCGCTGGTCGGGTAGCTCAGTGCAACCGTCCCGGAGCTGGCGCAACTCAGCGCAAAGGCGCCGCTGCTCAGCGTCACCGCCTCGCTGAAGCCCACCGCCAGATCGCCGGCCGCCGGGAAGCCGCTCGCGCCCTGGGTCGGCGTGGTGCTGGTGATCGTCGGTGCGCCGGTGGTGCCACCGCCGCCGCTGCCGTTGAAGGTCTGGCCGCGGTTGCAGGCGCCGAAGGTCTGTGCCGCCGAGCCCGCCCAGCTGAAGTTGGCTGCGGCACTACCGGTGCCGGTGAGTTGCAGCGAACTGCCGACCGCGCTGCTGTTGCTTTCGCTGACCGGCAGGTTCTGGCTGGTGACGCCGGCCGCCGGGCCGCCGCTACCGGTGATGGCGCCTTCGTAGCTGAGGAACTGCACCAGCTGGCCGCTCGGGTCCACCAGCG
This sequence comes from Xanthomonas sp. WCS2018Noco2-27, assembly GCF_031843525.1. NCBI lineage: Bacteria > Pseudomonadati > Pseudomonadota > Gammaproteobacteria > Lysobacterales > Lysobacteraceae > Xanthomonas > Xanthomonas sp. WCS2018Noco2-27. Next base: position 22,965 of record NZ_JAVTIK010000022.1, read on the forward strand.
CCACGCCGTCGTTGGGCCCGTTCTGCACGCCGTTGCTGGAGTAGCTGACGGTGGCAATGCGCACCTGGCTACCGCAGCTGACCAGGCTGCCGGCCGGCACCGCCGTGTTGGCGTAGCTCACCGCTGCGCTGGGCGCACTGCCGTTGTACAGATAGATCCGGTAGCCGCTCAGCGATTCGCCGGCGGTGGCCACCACTTCCACGCCTTCGCCGGTATCGCCGGAGGCGCCCGCGTCGTCGTAATGCAGTTCGTTGATGAACACCGCGGCGTGGGCGGTGGGGACGGCCAGGACAATGGCGCAGGCCAGCGGAAGACTACGGAACGGCAACCTCATCGACAGCTCCTTGTGATCGGGGAATGCTGTTCCGACTGTAGAGCCTGTGCATGACAAACGGTGGAACCTGGTTCCATTTTTAGAGCGAGTAGCAACGGCTGCATGTACGGTCGGTGGGCGCAGCCGCTGCCCGGAATCGGCACGTGGCGACAGCCACCGGCGCTCGTTGGCGTTGGGTCGCAACATCCAGCTCCTGCGTGCCGCTCACGTCCGCCCCGACGACGGCTTGCCCGGTGTTTTCGCCGCGGTTCGCCCGCCGGATGAGACGGCCGGATGAAAATTTTTTGCCGCCAGCCCTTGAAAGCTGCCCGCCCAGCACAATCTCTGGCCCGCACCCGCTCTGTCGGGTTTTTTCCGCGCGCTGTGCTGGCAGTCGTCATATACGAGTGCTAACATCGCCGATAATTTCCAGACCAATCAATCACTTAAGAGGGTCTTATCTATGAGCATCAAGCCGCTTCACGACCGCGTTGTAGTCAAGCCGATCGAAGCCGACGAAGTTTCCGCCGGCGGCATCGTGATTCCTGACTCCGCCAAGGAAAAGTCCACCAAGGGTGAAGTCATCGCCATCGGCGCCGGCAAGCCCCTGGACAACGGCAGCCTGCGCGCGCCGGTGGTCAAGGTTGGCGACAAGGTCATCTACGGCCAGTACGCCGGCAGCAGCTACAAGTCCGAAGGCGTCGAGTACAAGGTGCTGCGCGAAGACGACATCCTGGCAGTCATCGGCTAATCAGGCGCTATGCGCCGGGAATCGGGAGTTGGGAATCGGGAATGGGCAAAGCGGCTAACGCCCTTCGCCATCCCACCCCGCCCCGATTCACGCTGTTGATCTACCGATTCCCCATTCCCTATTCCCCATTTCCGGAGTTACATACAAATGGCTGCTAAAGACATTCGTTTCGGTGAAGATGCACGCAACCGTATGGTGCGTGGCGTCAACATTCTTGCCAATGCCGTCAAGGCGACCCTGGGCCCGAAGGGCCGCAACGTCGTGCTTGAGAAGAGCTTCGGCGCCCCGACCATCACCAAGGACGGCGTCTCCGTCGCCAAGGAAATCGAACTGGCTGACAAGTTCGAGAACATGGGCGCGCAGATGGTGAAGGAAGTCGCTTCGCGCACCAACGACAACGCTGGCGACGGCACCACCACCGCCACCGTGTTGGCTCAGGCCCTGATCCGCGAAGGCGTCAAGGCCGTGGCTGCCGGCATGAACCCGATGGATCTGAAGCGCGGTATCGACCAGGCCGTCAAGGCTGCGGTCGTCGAGCTGAAGAACCTGTCCAAGCCGACCACCGACGACAAGGCGATTGCCCAGGTCGGCACCATCTCGGCCAACTCGGACGAATCGATCGGCAACATCATTGCCGAAGCGATGAAGAAGGTCGGCAAGGAAGGCGTGATCACGGTTGAAGAAGGTTCGGGCCTGGAAAACGAGCTGGACGTGGTCGAGGGCATGCAGTTCGATCGCGGCTACCTGTCCCCGTACTTCATCAACAACCAGCAGAGCCAGTCGGCCGACCTGGACGACCCGTTCATCCTGCTGCACGACAAGAAGATCTCCAACGTGCGCGACCTGCTGCCCGTGCTGGAAGGCGTGGCCAAGGCCGGCAAGCCGTTGCTGATCGTCGCTGAAGAAGTCGAAGGCGAAGCGCTGGCGACCCTGGTGGTCAACACCATCCGCGGCATCGTCAAGGTCGTGGCCGTCAAGGCACCGGGCTTCGGCGACCGTCGCAAGGCGATGCTGGAAGACATGGCCGTGCTGACCGGCGGCACCGTGATCTCCGAGGAAGTGGGTCTGGCGCTGGAGAAGGCCACGATCAAGGACCTGGGCCGTGCGAAGAAGGTGCAGGTCTCCAAGGAGAACACCATCATCATCGACGGTGCTGGCGATTCGGCCGCGATCGAGTCGCGCGTCGGCCAGATCAAGACCCAGATCGAAGACACCTCGTCCGATTACGACCGCGAGAAGCTGCAGGAACGCGTGGCCAAGCTGGCCGGTGGCGTTGCAGTGATCAAGGTCGGCGCATCGACCGAAATCGAAATGAAGGAAAAGAAGGCACGCGTCGAAGACGCCCTGCACGCTACCCGTGCAGCCGTCGAAGAAGGCGTGGTCCCGGGCGGCGGTGTGGCCCTGGTGCGTGCGCTGGTGGCCGTCGGTAACCTGACCGGTGCCAACGAAGACCAGACCCACGGCATCCAGATCGCCCTGCGCGCCATGGAAGCCCCGCTGCGCGAAATCGTGGCCAATGCCGGCGAAGAGCCGTCCGTGATCCTGAACAAGGTCAAGGAAGGCACCGGCAACTACGGCTACAACGCCGCCAATGGCGAGTTCGGCGACATGGTCGAGTTCGGCATCCTGGACCCGACCAAGGTCACCCGTTCGGCGCTGCAGAACGCAGCCTCGATCGCCGGCCTGATGATCACCACCGAAGCCATGGTGGCCGATACACCGAAGAAGGACGAGCCGGCAATGCCGGGCGGCGGTGGCATGGGCGGCATGGGCGGCATGGATTTCTGATCCAGCCGGCTTACGCCGACACGCAACACCGCAGTCAAAAGGAGCCCCGCAGCGATGCGGGGCTCTTTTTTTGCGTGCACCGCGACGGTCATCCCGCTTGCATGCCGATGCGCTATCAGCGGCGCACGTAACGCCAGGCGCATCAGCCATGGTCAGATGTCACTGCGTCGCGAGGTCTTCGCGCGTAGACGGCTGCGCGGCCAGAGCTATGGCGACATCACGCCATCGATCCATGCGACATAGCGCGATATGCGGACGTTGTAGACCATTTGTCCGTAGAAACCCGCCTCCAGGACGTGCTCTGGAACCGCCGTGATCCACGATCCCAGCCCAATGAGTTGCCAGGCGCCCTGCTTCTGCACAACCAGCGGGCCGCCGCTGTCGCCGCTTCCCAACACGCCTTCGAGCGGCAAGCCGTGTGCGGGGGGATCGAATCGATACCAGACATAGCGATCGTTTGCTCCAGTAATGGAGTTGTAGGCCCGCCGCAACACGCCGCGATGTGGCGCATTGGGAATCTGCCCCTCGATGCCATTACCGGTTGCCCCTTTCCCTACCAACATGGCGACTTGCGTGACCTCATCGTTGCCGCGATACAGGGCTACCGGTGCAATTTGCTCCACTGGCGTCTCCAGCTCGACCAGAGCGATGTCATCCGAACCAGCCAGAAAGGCGTGAATCCTGGAAGGATTGCCGGTCTTCAAGGCGTCCTGGCCCAGCGCGTCTGGCATGCGCTTGTAGCCTGGATGGACGACTACGCGCGCAACTTTGTATGCGTGCCCGTCGATGGTCACCTCGGCGTCCATGCCTTCCATGGGAGCTGCGTGTGCGGCGGTGACGACCCACTTCGGCGCGATGAGAACGCCATGCCCTTCGCCTGGCATATCTGCCAGCGCCACAAACGCAGATCGATCTACTCGATACTTTGAGTCTTCAACATCGTTACGGATGACAACTGCGTTCGCCGCGAACGGCAGCATACAAAGAGCAACTAGTAACTGGCGTTTCATTTACCCGTGCGTCCTTTCATGCATCAACCTGACGGCCATCCGCAAGATTCTTGCGGTCCTCGCTTCAATATAGCCGAGCAGTTTCGACACACCACCGTATTTTTGACGAGACGGCATTCGGTAAGACGAAAGCCGGGAAATGAGGGCTGAGTCGTGGTCAAAAAAGCCTGAGAGCGCTTTCCAAGCCGCTACGGAATCAATCAAAAGATGGTGGCAAACAGACGGTGACTTACACCCTGCATACGGTTCTCGTCGCTAACGGCATCCAGTTCACCAGCTGCAGCTCCGACCAAGATGGCTTCGCGCATCTCTTCATTAGTCAGCCGCTCACTGACTGTTTCCGCCCGGTGGATCCGCTCTCCATGCGTCGCTCAGCAGGTCGATAAACCGACGGATCTTGGGCGACAGGTGACGCTTGCTCGGATAGACGACACGGATAGGCTCAGGAGCGGGCTCGAATGTTTCCAAGATCCTGACCAACGTTCCCAATGCGAGGTCATCTCGGATGAGATAGTCGGGAAGTTGGGCGATGCCCAGCCCTGCACAGGCTGAACGTTGCAAGGCTTCCCCACTATCCATGATAAGTCTGCTTGCACCCGAAAAGGATGTATCGCTTTTTCCAGTTCGGAACGTCCACGGTCTTGGGCGCCCTTCGTCTAGAAAGAAACAGCAATGATGCTGAGACAGATCGGATGGGGCTTCTGGCGCGTTGTGCTTCGCTAAGTAACTGGGCGATGCACACGTCACCATGCGTTGGTGCGTGACGGTTCGACTGAAGATGCGCGAGTCTTCGCGTGCAGGTCCGGTGCGCACTGCAATGTCGATACCATCTTCAATCAGATCCACAAAGCGATCGGAATACTGCACAACTGCGCTGACGTTTGGCCAGGTATCGATGAACTGCTCTACTACCGGAAGCACATACCTCATTCCCAGTGTTACAGGAGCACTGATGGCTAGGCGGCCATACGGGGCTTCCGAACGAAGCGCCATCGCGGTCTCTGTTTCCTTCAGATCCTCAAGGATCAGAGAGCTTCTCGCATAGAGAACGTGCCCATCGTCCGTCAGGCTCAAGCTCCTTGTCGTCCGGTTCAACAGACGCATACCCAGTCTTTCCTCCAGACGAACAACGCGCTTGCCAACGGCCGAGCGGGTCAACCCCAAACGTTTGGCGGCCAGCGTGTAATTACCGCTATCAACGACTGTAACGAACGCGACAATGTCGTTGATGTTCGTGAGTTCCATCGAGGCCTCTAGGGATTGATCACCGGATCAGTGGGGAACCACATTCCCCAATCATGCACCTAATCTTGGCATACCGGTTTTCAAGAACCAATGATCGACTGAGGGAGCTTCTGTGAACGAGAACGTCAAGGCAAGCATCAAAGAGTGGGCTCAGAGCTTGGCAGAACTTGCCCCGGTAGTGACCGGGGAAAACAAAGAACTCACGATGAAAGAAATCCGCGACAGTTACGTAGACATGCTGGCCAAGCAGTTGCCGCCAGCAGACGTGAGTTTCGAGAAGATCGATCTGAACGGCGTGCCCGCGACACTGGTGACTCCGGCAACGCAGAACACCGATGCCGTCCTGTTTTATATTCACGGCGGCGCCTATATCGTCGGTGCCCCGGATGGATATCATGGGATAGGCGGAAATTACGCGCAGATGCTGGGTGCACGGGTCTACATGCCCGATTACAGGCTTGCCCCCGAGTATCCTTTTCCCACGCCAATTGACGACACGCTAGCGGCCTATAAGGGACTTCTTGCGTTGGGCATCCCAGCCCAAAAAATCGTTTTCGCCGGCGAGTCGGCTGGCGGCGCGATGGTGGTTTCCGTCATGGTGGCGGCACGCAACGCAGGCTTGCCTCTTCCTGCAGCCGGCACTGCGATTTCGCCTTGGGCAAATCTGGAGCACACCGGGGCATCGGTCACCAATCGCGAAGGACTCGATCCGCTGAATACCGGAGCGGGATTACGCTTCTTGGCTCGCACCTTCTTGGGCGATGCATTGCCGAATCATCCGATGGCATCTCCTGTGTTTGCCGATGTCACTGGCCTGCCACCGATCCAGATTCAGATCGGCGAGAACGAGTTGATGTTGAGCGACGCGATGCGCCTGGCGACTCATCTGGGCGACAACCGTGTCCGCGTCGATCTTGAAGTCTGGCCGGGCATGTTCCATGCGTGGCACTTTTTTGCAAACACACTTCCAGAGGCTCGCCAAGCACTTGCAAGCTCAGTGCGATTCTTGAATGCGCAGCTCGAAAAGACTTCAAGCTAACGCTGTAAGGATGACCTCGCAGAAGATGCATGCTTGCAATCGACTGATGCTGCTGTTTCAGCACGCTGCTATCGGCGAAAAAGCCGGTAGCAGAGCGGCGTTGGATAGGAGGTTGCTGGCAAGTTGGCGTGACGCTGAGTGGCCAATTACCTTCACCATCCGCTGTTCTGCGATGTCTGAGGCATCGATCTTTCATTGACTGCCAAGCGCGAAAGCTTCGCCTCGGTGACAAGCGATCCGCTGCTCGTGCGACGTACCCATTTGAGCGCAGCGCTTCATCGCATCCACACTTTCAAACATTTATCTTTCCAGAAAATTTTCAGGAGTTCTGTCTTGCACAGTCCATCTCGCAGCGATACGCCTGAAGGCACGGACAACGCTCCCATTGTCGGTGAGGAGCATGTTCGATCGGCTTGTGCGGACGCGCAGCAATTCCCTTGGTCTGATGCAAGCCTGCCAGCAGAGGTGCGCGCGTGGCTGGTGGTTCAGGCGATGACCGAGGACGAGAAATTTGCATGGTTGTCCGGGCCAATGGCAATTCCGATTGCAGGCAGTGACAAACCGGAAGGTGCGCTCGGATCAGCGGCCTACTACCCGGCAGTGCCGCGTTTGGGCATTCCTGCGCAACAGCAAACCGATGCAAGTCTGGGTGTAGGCAATTTGGCGAATGTACGTCCTGGCGACAACGCCACAGCGCTGCCGTCGTCGTTGTTGCTTGGGGCGAGCTTTAATCCAATCATGGCGCGCAAAACGGGCGCGATGGTTGGGCAGGAAGCCAGGGCCAAGGGTTTCAATGTGCAGTTGGCGGGCGGGGCGAACCTGGTGCGTGAGCCACGTGGTGGACGCAACTTCGAATATGTCTCCGAAGACCCGCTACTCACTGGTGTGATCGCTGGCAACTCCGTTGCTGGTATTCAGTCGCAAGGCGTGGTTTCGACTGTCAAACACTTTGCGATCAACCCGCAAGAAACCGGGCGCGTAGTGGTGAACTCGCACATCGTCGATCAGGCGCTCCACGAGTCGGATCTGCTGGCATTCAAAATCGCGATTGAGATTGGTGAACCAGGCGCCGTGATGCCTGGCTACAACTTGGTCAACGGAGAGTGGGCCAGCGAAAATGCCTACCTCATCAACACCGTATTGAAGGGGGAGTGGGGCTATCCGGGTTGGGTGATGTCCGACTGGGGGGCGACACACTCGGTGGAGAAGGCCGCACTTGCCGGGCTGGATGTTCAATCCGGAGCGAACTTGGACCCTGAACCCTATTTCGCCGAACCGCTGCGAACCGCCGTCAGCAATGGCTTGGTCCCCCAATCGCGTATCGACGACATGGTGCACCGTCAGCTGCGTAGCCTTTTTGCTGTCGGCGTCATCGACACTCCGCCCAAGCCAGGCGCCGCGATCGACTACGCCGCACATCGCCTGTTGGCGCAGCGGTCTGCTGAGCAAGGCATCGTATTGCTCAAGAACAAGGCAGATGTCCTGCCACTTTCGAGAGGCGCTAACCGCATCGTCGTCATCGGCACGCAGGCGGACATCGGCGTGGTGGCGGGCGGCGGCTCGTCTGCCGTCACTCCGATCGGCAGCGTTACCAAGCCTGGTTTCGAGTTCATGGGAACGGTGATGGAGAAGGTCTACCATCCCAGCTCGGTCTTGAACGCCATCAAGGCCGAAGCCTGCGCGGCGCAGGTTGTTTATGTGAGCGCGAACGATGCAGCCGCAGCCGTCACAGCGGCGCATGGTGCCGATGCGGTCATCGTCGTTGCCGAAGAATGGCGCTCGGAAGGTCAAGATGCCCAAGGTCTCTCGTTGCCTGATGATCAGGATGCATTGATCACTGCCGTGGCCAAGGCCAACGCAAACACCGTGGTCGTGCTGATCTCAGGTGGCTCGGTCACGATGCCTTGGTTAGACGACGTCGTTGGCGTGGTCGCAGCGTTCTATCCTGGCCTAGGCGGCGGAGAGGCCATCGCTGGCATCTTGTTTGGCCGCGTCAACCCTTCCGGGCGCCTCCCCATCACGTTCCCACAGAGTGTCGAACAGTTGCCGCATCCTGAGCAGCGAGATCCGTCGACCACGACGTCCAATCCGGGGGAGCCGATCAAGGGCGAGATCTTCTGCATCGATTACAACGTCGAGGGCGCCGATGTAGGCTATCGCTGGTTCGACGCGCGCTCGCTAACACCGCTGTTCCCGTTCGGATACGGGTTGTCGTATACGCGCTTTGAAACCCATGACTTTCACGTGAGTGACGAAGGTGGCAGGTTCGTCGCTCGCTTTGTTGTCAGCAATTCCGGCGACCTGACCGGAGCGTATGTAGCGCAGGTGTATGTGGCGGGCGAGGGCGTGATTAAGTTTCCAAAACGGCTTTGTGCCTTCGAGCGCGTCGAGCTTGCGCCGGGTGAGAGCAAAAAGTTGGAACTTGAGATCGATCCAAGATTCTTCGCCAGGTTCGACACCGCAGCGCGTCAGTGGGCGATTTCGGAAGGCACATACAGCGTTCGCTTGGCGGACAACGCAGCCGATCCGGGGAAGTCTATGTCGTTGAACGTGAGCGCTCGCAACGTCAAGCCTTAGAAACACAAAGGTGCAAATCGGCGGCTGTGGTCGCAGGCCGAACAAACGCCCTAGCAAGCCGGCTACGGCACCCGCAACGCGCGTGCTTGTTTCCCGCACCGAGCAGCGCTGGGATCCAATGCTGTTTGTGGTCGGCGCCTGGTCGGGCACAGTGCCTTCGGGTACTGGACAGCCACGACACATCCGACCGCGTGCTAGCCGTGCACGGGTCCTGCCGCAGTAGCACGCAAGCCGTTGTCGGGAGGGACCTGCAGACCAAGTGAAGGCAGCGTCGGCGCAGACCGTATGCTGCCTGGCGTGATCGCCCAGCTCGCCAGGCCAGCTCCAGGAGAACGCCGATGCCCCGTCTGACCGCCCAGGATGTTCATCCCGCACTGCTCGAGCTCTACGATGGCTATGTGCACGGCACGCTGAGCCGGCGCGAGTTTCTTGATCGCGCGGCCGCTTTTGCGGTGGCAGGGTTGAGTGCGGCGGCGATCCTGGAATCGATGAGTCCCGACTACGCGCTGGCCACCCAGGTGGAATTCACCGACCCGGACATCGTGGCCGAGTACATCCGGTATCCCTCGCCCAACGGGCATGGCGACGTACGTGGCTATCTGATGCGTCCGGCCAAGACCGGCGCGCCGGTGCCGGGTGTGGTGGTGGCGCACGAGAATCGCGGGTTGAATCCGTATATCGAAGATGTGGCGCGGCGCGTGGCCAAGGCCGGCTTTGTCGCGTTGGCGCCGGATGGCCTGAGTTCGGTCGGCGGGTATCCCGGTAACGACGAGAAGGGCCGCGCGTTGCAGCAGCAGGTCGATCCCACCAAGCTGATGAATGATTTCTTCGCCGCCGTGGAGTTCTTGATGCGCCGCGAGAACAGCACCGGCAAGGTCGGCATCACCGGCTTTTGTTATGGCGGTGGGGTGGCCAATGCAGCGGCCGTGGCCTATCCCGAGTTGGCCGCTGCCGTGCCGTTCTATGGCCGTCAACCGACCGCCGAGGAGGTCGCACGCATCCGTGCGCCGTTGCTGCTGCATTACGCGGCGCAGGACGAGCGCGTCAACGCCGGCTGGCCGGCCTATGAGGCCGCGCTCAAGGCACAGCACAGGGTGTACGAGGCCCATCTCTACCCTGGTACCAATCACGGCTTCCATAACGATTCCACGCCGCGCTACGACAAGGCCGCCGCCACGCTGGCGTGGGACCGCACCATTGCGTGGTTCCGCCGCTATCTGGCCTGAGTCGATGGCGCGCGTCGCCGTGCGGCGTTCGTTGCCCGGGCCCAGCGCCTGCACCCTGGCGTAGCCGCTCGATGCGGGCACATTAAGGCTGTGAGGCATCGGGTTGTCGCGACGACGCCAGACTGCCGGCAGAAGCGACGCACCGGGATTGCCGACTGCTGAGCTGTCAGTCTCCCGGCTGGTGTGCGTGTCGCGTGCGCACTGCCAAACGCCAAGCGATCAGGAATCAATCGAACCTTGTCACCCAGAGGACAAGCGAACAGGCGGCCAGTCGATCAGGCAAGCTAACGAAACAGCCGACCAATCCGAAGCGTGCGACGCATCCCTTGCGGAGTGCGCCGCACTTCGCGCAATCGCCATGCGAGCGCAAGCGTGTCCAGTGGGTTCGCAAACCCAGGACCGCGATCCAGATCACACTTGCGTGACAGTGTGTTGACACCGATGTCATCGCAGCTCTAGCGTCGCTGGGCAGGCGTTTGCGCCGCGTGGTCGGGGGGCCATCGGACAAGGGGCGGCGGTGCATGCATCGCTGGCAGACGTCGTTGCAGCGCACTGCCACGCCGGCCGCGTCCGGCTTCTCCCGGGGATCTTATGAACTGCCGCAGTCATCGTCTTGCCTTGTCGATTTCCGTATCTCTTGCACTGACGGCTGCCGCAGCGCCGCCGCTCATGGCCCAGCAAACCGAGCCGGACACACCGCGTGCCACGTCCACCCTGGATGCGGTCAGCGTCACCGGCTCGCGCATCAAGCGCGCGCAGGTCGAAGGCGCGCAGCCGGTGGTCACCATCTCCGCGCAGCAGATCCAGCAGGAAGGTTTCGCCACCGTCTACGACGTGCTCAACAGCATGAATCAGCAGGGCTCGGTGGAAGCCGATACGCAATGGGGCTCGCACACGCCCAACGCCTCGCCGATCAATCTGCGCGACCTGGGGCCGGGGCGCACTCTGCTGCTGGTCAACGGCCACCGCGTCGCCGATTACCCGCTGCCTTACGGCGGCGAAAGCAACTTTTCCAACTACAGCAATATCCCGTCCGCGGCGGTGGAGCGCATCGAGATCCTCACCGGCGGCGCCTCGGCGATCTACGGCTCGGATGCGGTGGCCGGCGTGGTCAACGTGATCCTCAAGCGCGACTACCAGGGCGACCAGGTGCGCCTGCGTGGCGGCACTGCCACCGAAGGCGGGCGCGACAGTTTCGATGTGTCGTGGGCGGGCGGGCGCACCGGCGAAAACTGGAGCGTGACCTACGCCCTGCAGGCCACGCGGCGCGACCCCTTGAGCGGCCGCGATCGCCCCGAAATGGACGATTCGGATGACATGTCCTATTCCAACTGGACCGGCCAGAACCGCCTGTACGGCTTCAATCCATTCACTGGCCTGAGCCTGGTCGATGCCAACACCAACCAGCGTCTGGCGCCGCCTGCGGGCACCTGCGCGCGCTTCGGCGGCGAGTTCGTCGATGCGCAGCGGCTGAGCTACGACCAAAACAGCGGCGCGCTCACCAATACCGGCAACTATTGCGGCGTGGCGCGCGATTACGGCGACTGGGGCCTGGTCACCGGCAGCGAAGATTATTCGGCCTATCTCTACGGCACCTGGAAGTTCGGAGAGGCCACCGAAGCCTGGGCCACGCTGTCGGCCAACCGCAGCATCGGGCGCTGGACCTACGACCCGCCATACGCGTATCTGGGCCCGTTCCAGGACGCGGCCACCGGGCGTTCGTTGAACCTGATCCGTCAGCTCACCCGGCGCGAAGCCGGCGGTTGGGACCGGCTGGCCAACTACAACAAGGAACAGTCGTGGGATCTCAGCGCCGGCCTGCGCGGGGTCTGGGCCGACCGCTTCGATTGGGAGTTGAGCGTGGGCCGCTCACGCTACACGGTGGACGAATACATCCGCACCGTGGATACCGCGCGTGCCACCGAATACTTTCTCGGCAGCCCCACCGGCACCGCCGCCGATGGCTCGCCCATCTACGCGATCAACGAAGCGCGCCTGTACGCGCCGCTGTCGTCGGACCAGTACGACGACCTGGTCGCCAAATCGCACAACGCTGCGTATTCCTGGGTAAATCAGGCCAGTTTCAGCCTCAGCGGCGATCTGGTGCAGGGCTGGGCCGGCCCGATCCGCTTCGCCACCGTGGCCGAAGTCGCCAAGCAGGGCTATCAACTGTCGCCGGACCCGTGCGCCAACGAGTGCTACCCGGTGGATGTGGTCGATAGCGGCGGCGGCGAACGCGTGCGCAGCTCGGCCGGCCTGGAATTCCAGATTCCGTTGCTATCCACGTTGAGCGCGAATGTGGCCGGTCGATACGACCGCTATGGCAGTTACCGGTCGTCGGCCGCCATCGCCACCGATGTCGGCACGCAAAGCGATACCACCTGGAGCGCGGGGTTGGAATGGCGCCCGGTCGAGAGCCTGTTGCTGCGTAGCACGCTGGCCACCAGCTTCCGCGCGCCGGACATGCACTACGTGCTCGGCGAACCCAGCTCCACCAACCAGACCGTGATCGATCAATACCGCTGCATTTCCTCTGGCGCGTATCTCACCGGCGGCTGCAACGACGAAAACAACGACATCTACTACACCGTGGATGTGAACCGTCGCGGCACCCCGGATCTACGCTCGGAAACCGGCCGCTCGTTCACCGGCGGAGTGGTGTGGGATATCGCGCAAGGGTTGTCGCTGAGCGTGGATTACTACCGCATCCAGCTGGAGGAAATGATCAAGGATCTGGACCGCGACGAGATCCTGTCCGCCGAAGCCGGCTGCCGCACCGGCACCACCGTCAGCGGCGGCGCCTGGAACAATCCCGGCGGTGCGGGCTATTGCGACACCATTACTTCGCGCGTGGTGCGCAATGCCGACGGCACCATCGCCAGCATCGAGCGCGGCCCGATCAACCTGGCGCAGATGGAAACCTCCGGCATCGATGCATCGCTGAAATATCGTCTAGCTACCGCCGGCTGGGGCAACTTCCAGCTGTCGCTGGATTACAACAACCTGATCGCCTATCGCGAACAGATCTACCGCACCGACAGCGACGAAAACCGCCGCGACGAACGCGTGCGCAGCCGGGTGCGTGGCAGCGTGCATTGGGACAACGGCGGCGCCTGGGACTGGACGGTGTACTTCCGCCGGCTTGGCTCGATGCGTGCGGTCAATTGGGGCACCTGCGCGCGCTTCGACGATGGCTACCAGCCCAGCGCATCGGACCAATGCCTGGTAACCGACACCGCCAACGTGCATCTGGGCGAGAGCAGCAAGCGCTACTTCGGTCGCGTGGGCCCGGCGATCTACTGGAACCTCAGCACCGGCTACAAGATCACCGACCACGCCAAGGTCAACTTCTACGTCAACAACGTGTTCAACGAAGTGGGCTACGAGAACAAGGAGCGCTTCTACGGCTACGGGTTCTACAACACCACCTTGTTCAACCCGATCGGCCGCGAAGTCGCAGCGGAGTATGTGTTTACATTTTGAGTGATGTGGTTGCTGCATGCACACCACGTCACGGCATGATCGCTGTGGCGTGGTGCGCGGTGGCGCGGTCGATCAAGCTAGCGCGATGCTGTTTGGTGCAAGCATCGATAGCGTGCGCGGCAATGCAGTGAACAGCGGCTGCAAGGTGCAAGCGGACGCGGCGCATAGCAGTGCAATGACGATCGGCTGCAACCCGACATTAGACGGGCCGCAGTGCAGCGCTCGCGTGGATACGGATAGCAATTCCATGCTGGAGGAACGAGGGGTTGCTGGTGGCGGTGCCGTTGCTCAACTGTCATCTGGCGAATATATGTGTCGTTGCCCGCAGCGAGATACGAATTTGGAACGCTATGTACGATCTGCTGAGTGTCACGACGCATCTGCATCCACGCATCGGATGTCGGACAAGCGGACTTGCGTACCAGTGCGTTAATCGTCCCGCCGCAGCTACGGACCGCAAGCTTTATGAAACAGCCGCGCCAAAAGGGCTGGTCGCACATCGCTCATCGATTGCGTCGCGCCACGCCGTCGTGGTCAACGAGGGATATGCCGGTGGGCCTTTCTCGCGTCCCGGCAGTGCATCGACTGCGATAGGGCGCACGTCCGTTGCCGATGAAACAGTGGCAACACGCAAATACGCGTGGTATCAATGCATCCCATGAACGCACCCCGCAGCCAGTTTTATTTTTGGTACTACGGTTTTCCGATGCCGCTGGCGGAGGAAGGATTGCGCTCACCCTGAAGGAAACTTCAGCAGCATTCCCGAAAAGCCGCCAGCGCACACTGGCGGCTTTTTTGTTGCCGCCTCGCCTGGCTCCCCGATGCAACCGCCGACCCGAGACACTGTTATGCCGCCTGTGACCGATGACCTGCGTATCCGCAAGATCGAAGCCCTCGCACCGCCTTCGCAGCTGCTGTCGCTGCTGCCCTGCGATGAGCGCGCCTCCGAAACCGTCACCAACTCGCGCGCCGCGCTGCACGAGATCCTGCATGGGCGCGACGACCGCCTGGCGGTGGTGATCGGGCCCTGCTCGATCCACGACCCGGTCGCGGCGATGGAGTACGCACACCGGCTGCGCCCACTGCGCGAGCAGTTCGGCGATGCGCTGGAGATCGTGATGCGGGTGTACTTCGAAAAGCCGCGCACCACCATTGGCTGGAAGGGCCTGATCAACGATCCGGACCTGGATGGCAGCTTCCAGATCAACAAGGGGCTGCGCGTGGCGCGCGGCTTGCTGCGCGACATCAACAACCTTGGATTGCCGGCCGGTGTGGAGTTTCTCGACATCATTTCGCCGCAATACATCGCCGACCTAGTGGCCTGGGGCGCAATCGGCGCACGCACCACCGAAAGCCAGGTGCACCGCGAAATGGCCTCGGGTCTGTCGTGCCCGGTAGGGTTCAAGAACGGCACCGGTGGCGACGTCAAGATTGCGGTGGACGCGGTGGGCGCGGCCTCGCATCCGCATCATTTCCTGGCCGTGACCAAGGACGGCCAGACCGCAGTGGCAGCCACGGCGGGCAATCCGGATTGCCATGTGATCCTGCGCGGCGGCAAGGTGCCCAACTTCGATGCGGCCAGTGTGGAATCGGCCAGCCAGGTGCTCAACACCTCCGGTCTGCCGGCACGGTTGATGATCGACGCCAGCCACGCCAACAGCGGCAAGAATCCCGACAACCAGCCCAAGGTGATCGATGACATCGCGCGGCAGCTGGAAGGCGGCGAGACGCGCATCGTCGGCGTCATGGTGGAAAGCCATCTGGTCGGCGGCCGCCAGGAACTTGTCGCAGGCTGCGAGCTGACCTACGGCCAGAGCATCACCGACGGCTGCCTTGATTGGGACACTTCGGTACAGGTACTGGATCGCCTGGCGACTGCAGTGCGCGCCCGGCGCGCGCGGCGCATTGCCGAGGCTGCGTAAGCGTGCGACATCGCGTTCGCTGACTGATTTTGAGGTTGCGGGTTGGTCGGCTTGCGGATGCGGCACCAGGTGTCGTCCGGACCTTCATCGGGCGCGATGCGCCACCTTCTCCCGATGGGAGAAGGGCGAGAGCGCTGATTATCCTGAGGGGGATGAAAGCAGCGCGCATGGACATGATGAAAGCGGCTTTCGTCCGAGAAAACCAAAGCCACTGTGCCGGCGGGAGATGGTTGGGGTGACATTGCTACGGTGCGGCGGAAAAAACGCATCCATCGCCTGAGCCGCCACCCGTGCGGTCAAAGAAAAACGCCGGACCGGCGCAGGGAGCCGGTCCGGCGGATTGAACAACACCACCCACTGGTGACCCGTCGCTGCGGTGGCTAGGAGGGAGAGACGTTCTGCACCGCCAGCGAGCGGGTAAGGACGTTATCGCCCCGGGGCATGACCTGCGCATGTCGCTGCGTGGCGCCGGCAGACATGAAGTTTCCAAAGAGTTAAGCGGCGCCGCGGCGGTGCTTCACTTGCGTACATCGCTGCACGCATGGCCACCCAACCCAATAACCTGTGCATGCATGCATGCAACGTCAGCCCAGTATGTCGCCAGGGTCGAGCCAGCGTTGGCGCCGCGGCAATGACTCAGTCAGCGTATGCGGGGTGTGCGTGCCATCGCTATCGCGATTGGCGCGTGCCACCTGGTGTTCCAGTGCATTGCGATAGCGCGGGGACACGCGATGTAACCCAATAACCTGTGCATGCATGCAACGTCAGCCCCGCATGTCGCCAGGCTCGAGCCAGCGCTGGCGCCGCGCCAATGACTCAGTCAGCGTATGCGGGGTGTGCGTGCTATCGCTATCGTGATTGGCGCGTACCATCTAGTGTTCCAGTGCATTGCGATAGCGCGGGGACACGCAATGGTCGAGCGACTGGCGCGCGTGCTGATTGGGCGTGAGCACGCGCAGGTTGGCCACTGCTTCCCTTGTAGGTTCGCCGCTTTGGTCCGCTGCGCTATCTCTATCGGCACCGCCTTAAGTAGCCGGTGCCGGTGAAGCTGCTCATCGCCACGGTCTCGCGAGGCTCAATCAGCGCGGCTGCCGCCAAGGCAGACACCCCTCGGTCGCGCAGCGGCGCGTACAGGATGCGTTGCTCGGACATGGCGGGCACAGCGGCAACGGGATGCCCGTTATCGCCCGCTGCAGGCATCTGGCTGCGTGCGACCTTGATGCAATGGTCACTGGCGTCTGCTGCCAGTGAGCACGCCATCTGGAATCGCTGCGTCCATTGTCAGCCGAACGCGGCCGCGAAGCGTCACTGCGTGTCGCGCATGCAGCGGCTGCAGCGGCTGCAGCGGGCATTCCAGAACCCACCTAACAGCGCCTCCACGGTGTCGCGCACCCCCAGCGTTCACGCCTCGCCGTCGGCGCACCCCCGATAGTGGCGGCAGACTCTTCCTCGCCTGCGCCCATGCCCTCTCTTCGCGAACGCTTTCAGCGCTGGCCCCGGCCGTGGCGGCTCGCACTGCTGGTGCTGTTGGCGCTGTACGCGCTGTATCTGCTGGCCGGCAATGTGTTTCTCAACACGCCGTTGTTCGATGCCACTACCAACCGGCAGCCGCACAAGTTCACCATGCAGACGGGCCCGGCACTGACGCTGTTCCCGGGCGAGGTGATGGCCTGGAATGTGCGCATGCGCGGGCAGGCCAACCGCACCGTGTATGTCTTCCATGCCGATCGCGCGCATGCACGCATCGCGCTGCTGGCCCTGTTCCGGCGTGAGGTCCGTCTGCCGTGGCTGCATGCCACCGGCCTGAGCGCGGACGTGGAAACCTCCGATACGCCTATCCCGCCGCCGCCACGTGGCGACCAGGGCTGGACCCTGCGCTTCGATGCGATCAGCAGCGACAGCATCCGCAGTGCGCGCGTGGGGAAACTGCTGATCGCAGGCAACGGCCACGGCAGGGTCGGCTTTCTGAAACAGCTCAAGGGCGGGCCATCGGAGCTGTTTCCATCCGAGGCGGGCTTTACCGATGCGGTGGTCAGCTTCGATGGGGTGCAGGTCTTCAATGGCGCGCAGCTGGATGCGCAGTTCCAGTTTCCGCGCCACTACCGCGATGAAGCGCCCGGCCTGCGCAAGCTCGGTATCACCCATGCGCGCCTGCGGTTGAAGGCCAGTACGGTGGCATTGAAGATCGATACCGGTGCCCCGCACGTGGACATCCGCAGCGGACCATCGGTCGCGCGCGTGGAGGCCGACATCACGCTGGACCGCGGCGCGCTGCAGCCGGGCAGCCATGCGGTGTGGCGGCTGCCGTTGATGGCCGGTGTCGGTGCGACTGACCGCGGCATGTTGGCGTTACAGCTGGACGTGGCGCAGGACATCCGCGTGCAGGCGCGTTTGCCGCGCGATGCAGACACCGGCAGCGAACTGCACGCCGATCTGCGCATTGCTGGGCGTAGCATCCCCTTCCAGGAGCCGGCGCAGATCTTGCCGCGGCTATCGGCCCAGGTGCAGGGGCGCTGGAAGTTCGAATCCTTGAACTGGATCGCCGAGCTGTTCGTGCGTAAGCCGTGGTTTCAGCTGGAAGGCGGCGGCCTGGTAGAAGCCGACCTACGCCTGGCGCAAGGTCGGCTGACCAGCGGCAGCAGCCTGGAGATTCCACGGGTGGAGGCAGTGGCGCAGGTGTTCGATACGCGTTTGACCGGCATCGCCAGGGCGCGCGGCCGCATCGACGATGCCGCCACCCCGCAGGCGCATCTGGATGTGAGCATTCCCACGTTCCGCGCCGCGCCACGCGATGCGCCCAAGCAGATCCTGCTGGATGGTCGCGACCTGCAGCTGGCCATGCATGGCGATGCGGAACTGGCGCGCCTGCGCGACACGCTCAAGGCGCAGCTGCGTTTCAGCGATGCGAAGGTGCCCGACCTGACCGTCTACAACCGCTATCTTTCCGGTAAGGCCGTACGCCTGCTCGGCGGCAGCGGCAGCCTGACCGGCGATGTCGCGCTCAACGCAGCCGGCGATGTCGGCAGCGGGCATGCGCATCTGCGTGGGCAGGGCGCGCATCTGGCGCTGGCCGGCGTGCAGATGCGTGGCGATGCCGACCTGCAGGCGCAGCTGCAACGCGCCGACTTCAAGAACAAGTTCTTCGACCTCAGCGGGACGCGCGTGCGTCTGCGCAACATGCGCGTGGGCGAGGACACCGCCGATACCAACTGGTGGGGCGAACTGCAGGTCGGTGCCGGCACCATCCAGGCC
The DNA here is from genome assembly GCF_031843525.1 of Xanthomonas sp. WCS2018Noco2-27. Lineage (NCBI taxonomy): Bacteria > Pseudomonadati > Pseudomonadota > Gammaproteobacteria > Lysobacterales > Lysobacteraceae > Xanthomonas > Xanthomonas sp. WCS2018Noco2-27. The sequence goes on from NZ_JAVTIK010000022.1 coordinate 41,571, forward strand.
AGCGCACCGTTTCAGCTGGATGCCGACGCAGCACTGCGCATGCGCGATGCCGCGCCGCTGCTGTCGGTGTTCGCCCAGCGGGCCGACTATCCGCGCTGGGTGGTGGGCTTGCTGGATTCGGGCGAGCTCGATGCCACCGGCCGCGTACGCTGGCGTAAGCAGCAACTCACGGTCGACGATCTGCAGGCAGAAAACGCGCGGCTTTCGTTGCGCGCGCGCCTGGCGCTGGACGACGACACGCGGCGCGGCAATCTGTATCTGCGTTGGGGCGTGCTCGGCGCCGGCATCGAACTGGATGGCAAGCAGCGGCAATGGCATCTGGCCGGCGCGCGCGAGTGGTACGACAAACAGCCGGGCTTGCTGCCGCCGGTATCCAGGCGGAAGTAAGCGCTTGGCGAAGCGTGCTGGCGTGGCGTCATGCAGGGTGTGGCATCCATCTTGGGCGATGCCGTGTAGACCACAGTGCGGGCCGCGCGACGTGTGCATCAGATGGCGAAGAGCGGCTAACAAAACGGCTGCGCTCACTGCCAGGCGAGTGCGGGCGATGCTCGGAGTCGGCGTGGTGCATTCGTACACTCCGGTTCCTGTGCTTTGTCCACACACCAGACGGCTGCTCGCTACGGGTTGTTAGCCACCCTAAGTCGTCCGGTTGCCTGATCAAGCATTGAGCGGGGCGTTCGACGCGTAGCGTCCACGCCAAGCGCCAGGCCTCGCGGTCGCCATCGCCACGCGCATACGCGTGCTTAGCCATGTGCCCACGATGCGCACCGCACTCACGGTCTGCTTGGCACACTGCGCGGCGCCGCCTGCGCGGTCTTGAAGGAGCCTGACGTCATGACGATGCCTGTTCGCGCCCGCTGGCGCGCATTGCCCCGCGCGCTGCGTTGGCCGTTATCGGCCGTGATCGCGCTGTATGTGTGCTACCTGTTGCTCGGCAACCTGCTGCTCAACACCCCGCTCGGGCCGGCAGCGCTCAATCGCAAGCCAGACACCTTTGCCATGCAGTGGGGCCCTGGGCTGACCTGGTTGCCGGGACGGGTGATGTTGTGGGATGTCGATCTGCAAGGCCGCTCCACCCGCAACCGCTGGAGCGTCAGTGCGCAGCGCATGAGCGGGCAGATCCGGATATTGCCCTTGCTGCATCGGCAACTGCTGGTGCCGGAACTGCATGTGCACGGTGTACGTGCCGGCCTGCAGTCGGCCCCGTCCATAGCGGATGCCGTGGGCGCAGCTCCCGCTGCTGCCGCGGTGGGTGCAAAGCCGGTAACCACGACGATGGACGCAACATCGAATGCATCCGCGACCGCTGCACCCGAGCAAGCCGCAGCGAATGCAACGCGCGCGATAGCAGCGCCTTCGACAGCAACAACAGCGCCAGCCGCAGAACGCGCGAAGCCGACAGCAACAACAGCAACAACAGCAACAGCGTCGTCTCCATCGGATCAGGCGCGCAGTCCGCAATCCGCTAAGCCCCCTGCAAATCCAAACCCCGCCGCGCCGGCCTGGACACTGCAGTTCGACCGCATCGATGCCGCGCAGGTACACGCGCTATCGCTGCGTCAATTGCGGATCGAAGGCGACGGCCAGCTGCAGCTCGGTCTGTTCAAGCAGCTGCGCGGCGGGCCCATGGAACTGTTCCCATCGCGTGCGGTGTTCGACAACGCACGCGTGCACTGGGGCAAGAGCGAACTGCTGCGCAACGGGCAGCTGCGCCTGGAGGCGAGCATTGCGCGGCATGCGCCCGACCAGGCGCGCGGACTGGCCTTGCTGCAGCTGACCGATGCGCTGGTGGCCGTGCACGGCGACACCGCAGCGCTGGATGTCACCCGCACCGCACAGGGCCGCCACACGGTGACCACGCGGCCGGGCAAGGGGCGTGCGGATGGCGAGTTGCGCTGGACGCGCGGCGCGTTGCAACCGGGCAGCCAGCTGCACTGGCGTGCGCCTCTGCACGACAGCACGCGCACGCCTGCCGCGTTGTTGGGTGAGCTGGCGGCGCAGTTGCAGGTGGACGACAACATGCGCCTGACCGTGAGCATGCCCGAGCCTGCCGATGCCGGGCTGACGCTGGATGCCGACCTGCGCGTGCAGGGCCGGCAGTTGCCGCTGGGCTCCCTGCGCGACCTGCTGCCGCGCACCTCCGGGCATGCACGGCTGCATTGGCAGCTGGCGTCGCTCAGCTGGATTCCCGCGCTATTTCCGGATGTGGACTGGCTCACCCTGGAGGGCGATGGCCTGGTCGATGCGGACCTGCGTATCGCGCATGGCCAGCTCGGTGCCGGCAGCCGTCTGCGGGTGCCGCATGTACGCGCGCATGTCGGCGTGATGGGGCACGCGATCGATGGGCAGGCCAGTGCGGATCTGCGCGTGGATGCCGATGCCAACGGTCAGCTGTTGCCCGCGCTCGCGTTGCAGATGCAGCAGTTTGCGATCGCCCACACCGACGCACCCACGCGTCCGTTCGTGCAAGGCCGCGATCTGCGTCTGGATCTGCAGACGCGCGCCGATCCACGCAACTTGGCAACCTTGCGTGATGCCACGCGTGCGCATCTGACCTTTGCCAATGCGCGTGTGCCTGATTTGCGCGCATACAACCGCTATCTGCCGCAGCAGCAGCTGCGGTTCGATGGTGGTAACGGGGTGCTTAGCGGCGATCTGCAGATCGAGCCCGGTGGGCGTATCGGCAAGGGCGGATTGCGTCTCGGTGCACGCGCGGCGCGCTTGCAGTTTGCCGGACTCGCATTGCGTGGCGACGTGGATGCCGATCTGCGCCTGCAGCGTGGCGATCTGCGTGCAGAAAATTTTCGCCTCGATGCCAGTACGGTGCAGCTGCGCAATGTCGGATTTACCGGTCCGGATGGACAGCGCCGCGATGGCTGGTGGGCACGCATCGTGCTGGACGACACGCGTATGCAGTGGCGGCAGCCGGTCGGTGTGGATGGACGCGTGCGTATCCAGGTACGCGACCTGGCGTTTTTGATGGCGCTGTACGCGCGCGACCGCTCCATTCCCAACTGGATGCTGCGGTTGGTGGATGCAGGGCAGGCGCAGGTCGTCGGTCGTGTGCATTGGCAAGGCGATACCGTCATCGTCGATCGACTGCAGGCGCGCAACGCACGTTTCCAGGTCGATGCACGCTTGCGCCTGCAAGGCACGCAGCGCAGCGGCAGCCTGCTTGCGCGCTGGGGTGTAGTGAGTGCGGCAGTCGGCCTGCGCAACGACACCCCCGAGTGGCATCTGCTACGGGCACCGGAGTGGTATCAGGCGCAGCCGGATCTGTTGCGATGACAACCGGACGCGGCAGCGTTGCGTGAAGAAAACTGGGCCAGTTCTGTACCGTCTGGTGTTGTTTTGCAGTGCAGCGTGCAAGTCGGATTCGGGGCGCGCACTATGATCCTGCATCCCGACGTGGGGGAGGGAGCAAAGCCCGCTGGCAGTTCGCTGCAAGCGGGCTTTTTTATTTTCTGACGTTTGACTAGTCAAGCATTTGCAGCTCCGTAAGGCCCGGGATTTACCGCAGTTCCCGCATCCACAGCGTGCTGCCGCCGCCGATGAACAGTCGCCGCTGATCCTGATCGAAGCTGCAGTGACGCGGTGCGCGGGGTCGGTACCAGTCCCAACAGGTGTCCCTCCGGAACGAAGATGCACGCGCCTGCGCCTGCGCTGCTCCACAGCCATCCTTGCCGGTCCACCCAGAAGGCATCGGCCAGGCCGTCCGGCACCCCTGCAAAGCGGCGTCGATCGTGCAGTGCACCATCGCACCAATCCCATGCGGTGATCTCCGGTTCGCCAGGGCCGTCCTCCGGGGTTACAGCACGCGCGCGTCGGGCGAAAACGCCAGGCCATTGGGGTGATCCAGCTTGTCCATGCACTGCAGCGAGCCAGCATCGGGCGGCCGCCGTAGACGCCGTGGTGGTCGAGTTCCTGCGGGCTGGGGCAGCCCTGGCTGGGCTTGAGCAGGCCAAACGGTGGGTTGGCGAACCAGATCGCGCCGTCGCGCGCCACGCTCGGCGCGTTGGGCGACTTCAGCCGTTTGCCCTCGAAACGCTGGCCAGGAAATGCGCCCGTCCAGCCGCATCGCTGCGGGTGATCGCGCGGGGGCCATGCGCGCAAGGCACCCGTTGCGCATCCACCGCATCGCCGTTGGTGAAGGCGGTGGTTTCCAGTAATACGTCCACTGCGCCGTCTTCGCGCCAACCGAGCACGCGGCGGCCCGCCACGTCGCTCCACACCAGCGTGCGTTGCGCCTCGCATCACACCGGGCCTGGTCTGGCCTGGTCGTACAGCGTTTACAGACGCACTCGCCTGCGCTACGCATCGCGCAGGCGAATGCGCAGGCCGCAAGCCGCAGCCGGATGATGGCGCGCGCACATGCCGCCACCGTGCAGGGATGCCAGAATCGACGCATGTCGCTGCCCATCACATCTGCTTCTCCTGCGCTCACCGCTCTGATCGAGCGGGCCGTGGCGCGTGTCCGCCAGGCTGTCCCTGCCGAGCAGCCGTGGCCTGGCGGCGATCTTGCGCAAGCGCTCGAACAGGTCGCGCTTGTCAGTGACTTCGCGCTGGAAACCCTGGCGCGTCAGCCGGCACTGCTGCTGCACCTGGCCCAGGCCGATCCGCCACCACTACCGGTGCCAATGCTCGACCCGGCGCAGCCACAGGCCTGGGCGGCGCAGTTACGGCGTTACCGCGCCGCTGAATCCACCCGCCTGGTGTGGCGCGACGTACTGGGCCTGGACAGCGTGGACGCCACGCTTGCCGGTGCGACCCGGTTGGCAGAAGCCTGCCTGCAATGTGCGCTGCAGGCGCTGGAGCAGCAGTTCGACAGCCGCCATGGGCAGGTGATTGCCGAAGACGGCAGCGTGCAGCAGCTGGTGGTCTTCGGGCTGGGCAAACTCGGCGGTGGCGAGCTGAATTTTTCTTCGGATGTGGATCTGGTCTACGCCTACCCGCAGGGCGGACAGTCCACCGGTGCGCGCCCGTTGGCGGCCGAAGAATACTTCGCGCGATTGGGCCAGCAACTGGCCAAGTTGCTCGACGAAACCACCGCCGATGGGTTCAGCCACCGCGTGGACTTGCGCCTGCGCCCGTTCGGCACCGCCGGCCGCGTGGCGTTGTCGTTCACCGGCATGGACCAGTATTTTCAGCGCGAAGGCCGCGACTGGGAACGCTATGCCTGGCTCAAGGCACGCGCGGTGGCTGGCGACATCGCTGCCGGCGAGGCCTGGCTGGAAACGCTGCGGCCGTTCGTCTACCGGCGCTATCTGGATTTCACCGCGCTAGATGGCTTGCGCGAAATGAAAGCCGCCATCACTGCCGAAGTGGCGCGGCACGACCGGCTGGACGACATCAAGCGCGGGCCCGGCGGCATTCGCGAGATTGAATTTCTTGCGCAGTCGCTGCAGCTGATCCGCGCCGGACGCGAGCCCGCGCTGCGCGAGCGGCGGCTGTTGCCTGCGTTGCAGGCGCTGGTTGCCGCAGGCCAGATCGAAGCGGACAACGGTGCCGCATTGACCGAGGCGTATCGCTTTTTGCGCCGTCTGGAAAACCGCCTGCAGATGTTGCGCGATGCGCAGACCCACGCGTTGCCGCAGGCGCCGCTGGACCGCGAGCGGATCGCATTGGGCCTGGGCCATGCGGACTGGACGGCGCTGCTGGACGCGCTGGCCCCGCATCGCAGCCGGGTGGCGGCGGAGTTTGCCGAGTTACTGGCGCCGCGTGTGCGTGCCACCGCGCCGGATGCGCTGGCCGATTACTGGCGCGCATTGCCCGAGGGCGATGCGGCGGCGCTGCTGGGCATCGGCTTGCACGATCCCGCCAACGCGCATCAGGTGTTGAGCGATTTTGCGCAGTCGTCCGGCGTACATGCACTGTCCGATAGTGCGCGCGTAAGGCTCGATCGCGTCATGCCGGCACTCCTGCACGCAGCCACGCGCGCCAGCCAGCCCGATGCCGCCGTGCGGCGCATGCTGGGCCTGTTGCAGGCCACCTTGCGCCGCACCAGCTATCTGGCGCTGCTGGACGAACAACCCAGTGCGCTGGCACGCCTGGTCGATGTGCTCTCGCGCAGTGCGCTGCTGGCCGAGCGCCTGGCCGCCTATCCGCTTCTGCTGGACGAGTTGCTCGACACCCGCATCAGCGGGCCATTGCCCGATCGCGCGGCCCTGCATGCGGCATGTGCCGACACGCTGCAGATCGACGATACCGAAGCGGCCTTGCGCGAACTCAACGAGCGCCGGTTGGCGCTGAGTTTTCGCATCGCGCTGGCCACGCTCGATGGCCGCCAACTTGCGGTGGACAGCACCCGGCAACTGGCCTGGCTTGCCGAGGCGGTGGTGCAGACCGTCCTGCAGCTGGCGCGCGTCGAGCTGGTCGCCGCACACGGGCAGGTGCCCGGCGGCACTTTCGCCATCATCGGTTACGGCAGCCTGGGCGGGCTGGAACTGGGCTTCGGCTCGGATCTGGACCTGGTGTTTCTCTACGATCATCCGCGTGCGGTGGAAAGCTCCGACGGCAAGCGGCCGCTGGAAGCCGGGCGCTGGTTCGCACGGTTTGCGCAGAAGGTGATGGCGTTGCTCGCTGCCGAAACCGGCGCCGGCCGTTTGTACGACATCGACGTGCGGCTGCGTCCGGACGGTGGCAAGGGCGCGCTGGTGTCGTCGCTGGCCAGCTACCGCGAGTACCAGCGCGAACGCGCCTGGACCTGGGAGCATCAGGCGCTGGTGCGCGCACGCGCGGTCGCAGGCGACGCCGCGCTGTGCGAGGCGTTTGCACAGGTACGCCGCGAGACCCTGGCGCGCGTGCGCGACATTGCGCTGCTGCACGAAGACGTGCGCAAGATGCGCGCGCGCATGCGCGCCGAACTCGATCGCAGCGATGCCGGCCGGCTGGATCTCAAGCAGGGCGCCGGCGGCCTGGTCGATCTGGAATTCCTGTTGCAGGCCGGTGTGCTCGGCCAGGCGGCGCAGCATCCGCCGTTGCTGCAGGTCTGCGACACGCCCGCACTGATCGATGCACTGGTGCAGGCGCAGTGGTTGCCCGCGTCTGCCGCGCAAGCGCTGCACGACGCACATGCCACGCTGGTGGATGCCGGGCTGGCCTGCACGCTCGACCGGCGCCCGCGACTGATCACGCCAACTGCCGCCATCCAGCAGGCCACCGGCAGCATCTTTGCGATTGCGCAGGCGCAAGGCCTGGCGTTTCCGCGCGGTAGGGACGCACCGCGTGGGTGAGGCATTACGCCGTGGTGTGCAGGTGATTCACAGTGCCACCTGCGTGCTGCCGCTGGCGCAGGAGGCCAGGCGCAGGAGTGGCTCAGCAGGAGATTGAGGCCCGCGTCGGCAAGCGGGTCTGGCAAGGCCTGCAGCAACGGTAGCGCGCCATGTGCAGCGCAGCTGATGCGTGTCGTGATCGCCCGCCTCAGTGCGGCGGCGGTGCCGCAGCCGCGGGCGCCGCACGTGCGATGGTCGCGGTGAAGCTGGCCGAGCGTGTCAGCGCTTGCGGGTTGGACACGATCCGCCCCAGCCGCACCAGATCGCGCGATGGCGTGTAGCCGCGGTAGAACACCGCCAGGTTGCCCCATGGCATGTAATACATCAGGTCGCCTACCTGTGCCGGGCCGGCAGGGCCAACCGCACTCAGGTCGAGCTTGGACGGCAGGTAGCTGATCTTTTCGCTGCCATGGAAGTCTTCGAACGGCACGGTCATCGGTAACCGCGCGAGCAGGTCGCGCGTGGCCGAGTGATCAACCAGCTCCGCTTCGACGACGTCATCGCCGATAGTGAGGGTGATACGCATCGTGCGCTCCGGTGTATGTGGGGTGGCCGCTGCTGGTGGCGTTGCAGCCGAGCAGGCGGTGACCAGGACGGCGCACCCCAGTAACAGGGTGCGCACGCAGGCGCTGGGGCGAAGGATCGGCATCGGCGCTGTCCTCGTGGATTACTGCAGGTGCTTGCGGAAGAACGCGGTGAGCGTGTCGAACGGAATCAGATCCACGCGATCGTACAAGTCCACGTGTCCTGCATCCGGCACGATCACCAATCGCTTGGGCTGGCCAGCCAGACGGTACGCCTCTTCGCTGAACTCGCGCGAATGCGCCTTCTCGCCGGTAATGAACAGCATCGGCCGCGGCGAGATGGTCTCGATGTCGTTGAACGGGTAGAAGTTCATGAACTTGACGTTGCTGGTCAGCGTCGGCCGTGTGGTGTGCTCGGGCGACTGGCCCTTGGGCGTGTACTGCCCGCGCGGTGTCCGATAAAAATCGTAGAACTCGCGTTCGATCGGGTTGGACTCCGGCGTCAGCGCCAGGACCGTGCCGCCGGTGTATTCCACCAGCCCGCCGCTGAATTCGACCGAGCGTTGTTTGGCGGCCGCGGCGATGATCTGCTTGCGCTGCGCCAGGCTGAGCCCATGACGCAGGCCGTTGCGGTTGGCCGCACCCATGTCGTACATGCTCACCGTGGCGATCGCGTGCATGCGTGGGTCGATCTTGGCCGCGCTGATCACAAAGCTGCCACTGCCGCAGATACCCAGCGCACCGATCTGCTCGCGATCGACAAACGTCTGCGTTTCCAAGAAATCCACTGCCGCACTGAAGTCTTCGGCATAGATGTCCGGCGACACTGCGTTGCGCGGTTGCCCTTCGCTTTCGCCCCAGAACGACAGGTCCAGGGACAGCGTCACAAAGCCCTGTTCGGCAAGTTTGGTCGCGTAGAGATTGGCGCTCTGTTCCTTGGTCGCACCCATGGGATGCCCCACCACAATGGCCGGATGCCGCTTGCCGGAGTCCAGACCCTTGGGGACGAACAGGTTGCCGGCCACGGTCATCTGGTACTGATTCTTGAAGGTGACCTTTTGCATGGTCACCGTCTCGCTGGTGTAGAAGTTATCGGCACCGTTGGACATGTCTGCTCCTAGCGTTGGGAATGAAACAAGCAAGAGCACCAGAAGGAAGATGCGCAGTTGCATGGTGTGGCTCTCATGAGAGTTGCACGCTGCCCGCAGCTATGTGCCGCTGTGGTTGCGTTGGCCGGTGGATGAAGGGATGACGTGTGCGGACAACGGGCAACGCCGTGCGGGCAGTGGCATGGCTGCAGCAATGCCCTTTGCGATGTCGCCGATGACCGCGCTGCATCACCGTGTGCGAGCGCTACGCCGCGATGCATGCAGCGTCACGCCGCTGTTGTGTTTACTGCGCTTTTTGCGTGCCTACCTGCTGCAGCCGGTGGGCGTTGCTGCCGCCGTGGTGCGTCTTGCGGTGGCCTAATGTAGGTCAAGCGATGCGCCAGAGCATTGCCGCCACGTGCATGCCTTCATGTGGCCGTTTCATGAGTGCTGTGATGTGCCGTGCGCATGGCGACGTGGGTCGCCTTGGCTGCCATGCACGCGGTATGTGCTGACGCGTACACAGACTGGGTGTCTGCGGCGGTGGCGAATCGTTTACAGCGCAGGTGCCCATGCGCGCAAGGTGAGAGAGCGCAACCGTGATTCAGCTATTCGCCCGAGGCGCACTGCGCCAGAGCAACGCGCGGAACGGCCCGAGCAAGAACACGCCCATGCCCAGTTTCACCGCCAGATCGCCCGCGGCCCAGCTCACCCACGGCAGCGATGCACCGGCAAAGGCGATGCTCCAGAAGAGTACGGTATCCAGCGTGGCGCTGCAGGTGGTGGCCACGATCGGCGCACGCCACCAGCTGCCATTGCGCAGCCGGTCGAACACGGTGATATCCAGCAACTGCGCCGCGATAAAGGCCGTGCACGAGGCCGCCGCAATGCGCGGTGTTGCCAGCCAGATCGACAACAGCACCGCCAGCGCGAACCCGCACCAGGCTACCGTGCGCGCTGCGCGTGGGCCAAAGCGGCGATTGATCAGATTGCTGACCAAAAACGCCAGCGGATACGAAAACGCGCCCCAGGTCAGCCAGTCGTTGATCGGGTACTGCACCAGGATGTTGGACAGCAGCACCACCGCGCCCATGGCCACTACCGCCCACGCCAATGCGCGCGCAGTGAGTGGGGTGTACGGCGTCGGCGAGGTGCTGGACATGGCGGTGCGGCAATGACAGAACAACGCGGATTATCCGCGCGTTGGCGCAGGCGGGCCAGTGCGCAGAGCCACGCCTAGAAGCCACGGCGGCTGCTGCAGGTTGAAATGGCGTGTTGATGAGGGGATGGCCGCCAGCACGCTGGAGTGGCGCCGTATGAATCGCTTGCGTTCGCGCGACCGCGATGCCTGATCGATCCACCGTGCCGCAGCACTGTCGTTTGACCGCATGCGGCGCGTCACCAGTGCCAGCAACGCCCGCATGCACACGCCACCGAGACATCGCCAATTCGCATACACACCGTTGCCACCTGCGGCGCGATTGACACGCTGGCAACTGCGCACGTGCCAGGCATCGTGCGCTACGGGTCTACAACTGCGTACGCCGTACGCATCGGTGACGATCCACACGCCTTCGGGCAGGCAGTTCGGCAGACGGTGGAAGATGTGTCTGCGCGCGCCGCGCGCCGCGCCGTATCCGCAGACGGCGCGGCGTCAGTAGCGCCCCATCCTGGCCGACGTCAGCGTCTACAAGCAGCTTGCCGGCATCACCAGGTCTTGCTGCTGTTCTGCGCAGCGGAATCTGCGGTCGGCACGAACGCCAGCGCCTGGCCTTGTGGCGACTGCACCGTCCAGCCGGCACCGGCCGGGCTCGGCTGGAAGGTCACCGTCTCGCCAACGCGAAAGCCCGCAGCCGGGTCGTCCTCGCGCGCCGGCCAGCGCAGCAGGGCGGTGTTGTCCGCTTTTTCTGGATCCTGCAACTGCACTTCGCAACCGCCGTCGGTGGTTTTTTCCACCGACTTGACCCGCATCGGCGGCAACGGCCCTGCGGAGGCCTTGTTCGATGCATCGCCGAGTGCTTGCGAGCCTGCCATCGCGCTATGGCCCAGCGCCAACGACACGAAGTACGGTGCGGAGATCACCAGGATCGCCGACATCGCAGAGGCATCGCCGCGGGTGATCGTGGTCAAGCCTGCGTTGGCCGGCATCGGCTGACCGAACGAGACGGCGAGCAACAGCCCGAGGAAGGCAAATCGAGAAGGGATGTTCATGGAGACGCTCCGTGCGTGGCGACGCGATGTGGAATGGACTGGTCCTGCTGCAGCACCTTTTGTTGCTGCAGGAAATCGAACACCGACTCGACCGTGATCACCGAATAATTGCCGGAGATGCGTTCGCTGGCAGGATGGTCAGTCACCGCAGCATTGGCGACGAAAAAACGTGCGCCAATGCGCTTGCTCAGGTCGAGATGCAAGCGGGTGGGTTGGTAACCATTGTGCTTGAGCCAGGCTTGCGCGCTGCGTCGATCGCTCACCGGCGTAGGTGTCGCATCTGCTGCCGTGGTTGCTGCCATTGCCGCCGCCAGCACCTCGAGCACCCATTGGTTGGAGTTCTGATAATCGGTGGAGAACGGGTAGGCAATTATGCTGTAGCGCGGCTCGTGCAGCGCATGCGCCAGCGTGGCCGGATCCTGCAGCAAGGTGCGTAACTGCCGCTGCAGTGCCGGTGCCAGCACGCCGACGCGCAGATCTGCACTGAGGGCAGTTTCGCCGATGAAGTTGCTCAGACCTTCGTGATATAGCGCGGAGTTGTCCGATTTGCAGTGATTGAGCAGGTGCTTCACCCGCCATGTGCCGTCGTCCTCACGTAGGGCGAAGGCCAGATGGCTGTGTTTCAACCCATAGCGGCTCAGATCCTGGCCGCCGCGTGCCAGCAGCACCACCTGCGCACCGTCCACTGCATCCAGCGTCTGCTGGGTGGATCTGGCCATGTCGAACATCGCCGCCAGCGTGGCGGGGGTTGGATAGTGCGGGGTGCAGACCGGCGCGGCAATGGCGGGCAGTGCGCACGTCAAGGCGATGAGCAACGACGCCGTTGCAAGCCACCTGCGCTGCTTGTGTTCGAGTTGCATGGGGTCGATCGTCCGTGTGGTTGCCCCGTGACAGCCAAGGCTGCACCATCATACGTGCAGGCGCTCGCGCACCAGCGCGGCGATGCGCTGAGTTTCGCGCAGCGGTTGAAGGTGCGACGGCGTTACGAAGACATCCGCTGCATCGCATAAACGGCCATGCGACTGCAGTGCCCGCACGTACGTGGCAACCCGGCCTTGCGCCTGTTCGTCAAACGCCGCCATCACCGGGACCCGCGTGGCGCAGGCTTCGGAGAGCAGGTTGACCGAGTCGGCGCTGGCCACGATCGCATCGGCCCAGCCCAGCAGGCCGGCGTACGGGTTGGGGCCGTCGCGGTCGTCGCACCACAGCAGATGCGGTAAGCCGCTGCAGATCGCACGTAACGGAGCGATCGCCTCCGGTGGGGTGCGTCGTGAGACGGTGACCAGCAGGCTGCCGCCGGCCGCGCGCAGTTGCTCGCGCAGTGGCGTGCACAGCGCGGTCAGCTCCTGCGTTGTCCATGGCACCTGCGCGGTGGGTCCGCCGACCAGCAGCGCCAGCCGCGGGCCGGGCAGGCGGCCCAGTGCCGGGAACGCGGCGCGCCCGGCCGCCAGCCAGGCATCGTCCACCGGATGCAGGCTGCCGAGCAGGGTGAGCACGTTACTGCCGCGCAGCGCGTCGTGCTCGGGCACGATCAGCAGATCCCAGTGGCGGGCATCCAGGCGCGGGTCCAGGATCTGCACGCTACGGCTGCCGCGCGCGCGCAGCAGCCGGGTAGCCAGCGCTGCCTGGCGGCCACAGCCGATGGCCAGGGCGGGGGGCTGCTGCAGTTGCTGGGCAAACGCTGCGCCAAATGCGCGTTGTGCGCCGGGTAGCAGACGCGGCGCCGCCCAGCGCCAGGGCGGCTGCGTGTGCAGATGGATCGGCTGGAAGGCCTCAGGTTGCAGTGCCCGCGCCAGCGCTTCGGCCTGGCGCGCATTGCCGGCGCGGCCGTCGCTCAGCGCCCAGGTCACCGCCATCGTTTCAGATCCGACATAGATTTGTTTCAGATTGAACGCGTGTGGCGGCAATCGCGCCACTCTACACTGCGGGTCTTCACACTGGTGCCGACGCCGCAGCTTACCGTCCCGCCACCCCTTCTTCTGGAGTGCTCATGTCCGACTCGCTCAACGCCGCCGCACTGGATCAGCTGTTCCGTACCGCCCGCACGCAAAACGCGTTTGCCGACACGCCGGTCAGCCAGGACGTGCTGCGTGAGCTCTATGAGCTGGTGAAGTGGGGCCCCACCGCCGCCAATAGCTCGCCGGCGCGCTTTGTGTTCGTGACCAGCGCCGAAGGCAAGGCCAAGCTCAAGCCGGCGCTGTCCGAAGGCAATGCGGCCAAGACGCTGGCCGCGCCGGTCACGGTGATCGTGGCGCACGACGAAGATTTCCACGAAAAGCTGCCGTACCTGTTCCCGCATGCCGATGCCAAGAGCTGGTTCGACGGCCCACGCGAGGGTCGCACCGAATCGGCGTTCCGCAACGGCTCGCTGCAGGGCGCCTATCTGATTCTGGCTGCGCGCGCGCTGGGTCTGGATGCCGGCCCGATGTCGGGCTTCGACAACGCCAAGGTGGATGCGGCGTTCTTCGCCGGTACGCCGATCAAGTCCAACTTCCTGATCAATCTTGGCTACGGCGACCCGGCCGGGTTGTTCCCGCGTTCGCCGCGCCTGAGCTTCGACGAAGCTGCGCGCTTCGAGTGATGGTCTGCATCACTGAGTAGCGCCGTGTGTGACGCATGCGTTGTGACATCGACGCTGCGGCGCGTCTGACGGCATCATCGCCCGTCCTCATGTGGGCTACCCGGTGCCGATTGCTTTTTTTCTGCATTGTTGTGTGTCGTCGATGAAGCGATTGCGCTCACCCTCAAGTGAGCGCGGCCGATGCTCGGAAACGGTGGATGCCACATGTCCACTGCGCTTTCGAGCCTGCGGTTCTTGGAGTCGTCAACAAAACCGCTGCGCTCGCCGCCAGACGGGCGCGGCAGGTGCTCGGTGCGGGATGTGCCACTCGGTACACTCCGGTTCCGAGCGCGCCGTCCACACCCAACGAACGACTGCTCGCTACGGTGTGTTGGCCGCTCTTCGTCGCCTGACCACTGTGTGCAAGATATGGTTGCCGCTTACAGTTTCCTGCAGTCCTCGTCCGTCTGCATCTGTCCCATCCGCGTTGATCCAACGCGTCTCTCATCACATGGAGTTCCAATGAAAACCACCCACAAACTGCTGCTGCCGCTCGCCCTGACCCTGGCCATCGCCGCCTGCTCCAAGCCGGCCGACAACGCCGCCGCACCGGCCACCGAAACCCCCGCCGCCACCGCGCCGGCCGATGCCGCTGCCGCCACTCCGGCTCCGGCTGCCTCGACCGCTCCTGCGGTGGAAGTGGCCTCGGGTACCTACACCCTGGACCCGAGCCACACCGACGTGCTGGCGCAGTGGAGCCACTTCGGCTTCTCCAACCCGAGCGCGCATTTCGGCAATGTCGACGGCACCCTGGTGTACGACGCGGCCGACGTGACCAAGTCCACCGTGCAGGTGACCCTGCCGCTGTCCGGCTTGAACAGCTTCACCGCCAAGTTCGACGAGCACCTGAAGAGTGGTGACTTCTTCGACGCGGCCAAGTTCCCGACCGCCACCTTCAAGAGCACCAAGGTCGAATCGGCCGGCGCCAACAAGCTGACCGTCACCGGCGACCTGACCATCAAGGATCAGACCAAGCCGGTCGTGCTGGACGTCACCCTCAACGGTGCCGGCGAGCACCCGATGAAGAAGGTGGCGGCTGCCGGTTTCGACGCTAGCACCACGATCAAGCGCAGCGACTTCGGCGTGGGCCAGTACGCCCCGAACGTCAGCGACGAGGTCAAGATCCGCATCACCACCGAAGCCCTGCAGGCCAAGGCCGGCGACGCTGCTGCGAAGTAATTCGCGCAGTGCGGTAAATACAGACCGGTGTGAGCGATCACACCGGTCTGCGGAACGCAAAAGCCCGCCAATTGGCGGGCTTTTTGTTTGTGCGCTTGAAGCACGTTGCCGTTAAAAGCTGCACCTGTAGGAGCGGCCCCGGCCGCGAACGCGTTACCGATAGGCCTGCGGGCGATGCACCGCCAGGTCGATAAGGCTTCATCGCACAAGCGCGCATTCTTGCAAACGTGACGCAACGTCGTGATCGCCAAATGCCACGCACCGGGGGTGACAACCCGTAGGAGCGGCCCCGGCCCCGAACGCACTACCGATAGGCCCACCCGCGAAACGCAACAAAATCAGTAAACCTTCATCGCACTAGCGCATTCGCATGAGGGTGATCCAGGTTCGCGATACCCAGATAGATCGCACTCACGACATGCCTCACTCCCCGGCCGGATCCGCCTTCCAGTATCCCTTCGCGCGGATCCACTCCTTGTCCACGCCCATGTGCTCTTCCACAAACTTACGCATGGCCCGCGCGCGCATCGATTCGGCGCCGATCCAGTAAAACGTGTCGCCGTCGTGCGGCTCGTAATCGCGCAGGCTGTCTTCCAGCAAGGTGCTGCTGGCCGCATCGAAGCCGTTGCGCTCCAGCCAGTACACAGCGACATCGGCGGCGCTGATCAACTCCTGCCGCTCGTCTGCATCGGCCACTTCGATAAAGACCTCTGCCTGCATGTCGGCCGGCATCGACTCCAGCCAGCGACTGATTGCGGGCAGCGCGGTTTCATCGCCGATCAGCACGTAATGGTCGAAGTCGTCTGCCACCAGAAACGAGCCGCGTGGGCCGCCGATCTTCAGCGCATCGCCGGGCTGCGCCTGTGCGGCCCAAGTGGATGCCACACCGTCGCCATGCAGCACGAAATCGATACTCAGCTCGCCGCTCTGCGGATCGAACGCACGCGGGGTGTAATCGCGGCCGGGCGAGGGCAGTGCCCCTTCGGCGTAGCGCGGCCCTTCCGGGGTCATGGTCGGCAGCACGAAGGCGCCATCGGCATTGGGGAAAAACAGTTTGACGTGGTCGTCCGGCGCTTCGCTTTGAAAGCCGGCCAGCTCACTGCCGCCAAACACAATGCGGCGCATCTGCGGAGTGATTGGCTCGCAACGGACCACTTCCACGGAGCGCAGGCGCGAGTCGCGACGAAGTTGGGTATTGGTGTGTGCAGCCATGGGGGTGCGATTCCTGATGGTGTCGCGCACAGAGGCGCGGCGTGGGGGTGGTAACAGTTACGGCGGTGACACGATGGATAGTTAGGAGTGGCTAACAAGACGGCTGTGCTCAGTGCCAGGCGGGTGCCGCAGGTGCTCGGTGCGGTATGTCCTTCTCTTAGGCTCTGGTTCTGGGTGTGTCATCCATGCCCCGTTGACGATTAATTGCTGCTTCTTACCGTTCTAAAACTTGTTGATTGCCAAGACACCGCTTTTTTTCTTCCTGCTTCGAGGTGATTTTTCGTGCAGGTGGAGCAAGTGACGCGTAGTGGTGGGTGGAGGAGGTTGAGCGACATGTTGTGTGGTTGGAATGTTCGTGAGGCTTCGCGCCGTACCCTCACCCCAACCCCTCTCCCGAGGGGAGAGGGGCTTTAGCAACGCTCGCAAACCGGGCGACGGAACGAACAGCCAACGGAACTTCCGATCAACAGAACAGCTAATCAACTCAACAGAACGACCGATCAACAGAACCGGCCAGCAGACTCGCATCGCAACATCGCAACATCGCAACATCGCAACAACGGCTATCGGCCAACGGCTGCCGTCGACGCTGCAACACCCCTCAGTGCTCGTCCTGCTCCATGCCGTCGGCGGCGGCGTTGAGCAGTGCGGCAATCCGTTCGATGTCTGCTTCGCTCCATTGGCCGTGGCGTGCAAACAAGCCGTGCTTGATGCGGTGGATTGCCTCGCGGATGGGTGGCGGTGTCTGCGCCTTGATCAGCTCGCGTGCGCGGCGATGGGTGCGCGCCAGTGCGGCATCCAGGGCGTCGCGCTGATCGCCGGCGTAGCTGCGGCCGGCGTCGGTGATCCGATACTGCTTGCGGCCCTGTTCCAGATCGGTCTGCACCCAGCCGTCGGCTTCCAGCTGCGCCAGCGCCGGGTAGATCGCGCCGGCGCTGGGCGTGTACAGGCCTTTGAACAGCGCGGTGATCTGCCGCATCAACTCGTAGCCGTGGCGTGGGCGCTGTTCGATCAAGGCCAGCAGCAGCAGGCGCAGATCGCCATGCCCCAGCGGCCGGATGCGCGCACCGCCGCGCCCGGAGACGCTGCCGTCGGCGGTATCCAGATCGGCCAAGACCGCATGATGGCGGGTGTTAGGTTTCATTCGATATATCGAAGCATGCGAAAAAGATATATCGAAGTGCGGGCGCCCGCAAGCACTTAGCTGTCGCATTGCTGACCGTTCGTCGTCTCCTCATCCACCGATGCTGCAATGCGTCTAGACAGCACCTCTTTTCATAATTACGATATAATTACTTCGACATTACGGGCTCGGCCCGGTGAGGCAATGCGATGAGTCGACAGTGGGACACCCAGGCCGAAGGCCGGCGCAGGCGCTTGCAGCGTGCCGCCGCGCTGGCGCCGCAGGGCCGCGTGGTGGCCGCCAACGATGTGGTGACGCTGCTGGAGGCGGTGATCGAGCCCGGCGACCGCGTGTGCCTGGAGGGCAACAACCAGAAGCAGGCCGATTTCCTGGCGCGCTGCCTCACCGAGGTGGACCCCGCGCGCGTGCACGATCTGCACATGGTGCAGTCGGTGCTGTCGCTGGCCTCGCATCTGGATGTGTTCGAGCGCGGCATCGCCAAACGTCTGGATTTTTCGTTCTCCGGCCCGCAGGCCGCGCGTCTGGCTGGATTGGTGAGCGAAGGCCGCATCGAGATCGGCGCCATCCACACCTATCTGGAATTGTTCGGCCGCTATTTCATCGACCTCACCCCGCGCATCGCGTTGATCACCGCGCAGGCCGCTGACCGCCACGGCAATCTCTACACCGGACCCAACACCGAAGATACGCCGGTGATTGTGGAGGCCACCGCGTTCAAGGGCGGCATCGTGATCGCGCAGGTCAACGAAATCCTCGACACCTTGCCGCGCGTGGATATTCCGGCCGATTGGGTCGACTTCGTGACCGAAGCACCCAAGCCCAACTACATCGAACCCTTATTTACCCGCGACCCGGCGTTGATCTCCGAGATCCAGGTGCTGATGGCGATGATGGCGATCAAGGGCATCTACGCCGAGTACGGTGTGGACCGGCTCAATCACGGCATCGGATTCGACACCGCCGCCATCGAATTGCTGTTGCCCACCTACGCCGAATCGCTGGGCTTGAAAGGCAAGATCTGCCGACATTGGGCGCTGAATCCGCATCCGGCGCTGATCCCGGCGATTGAATCGGGCTTTGTGCAGTCGGTGCATTCGTTCGGCTCCGAGTTGGGTATGGAAAACTACATCGCCGCGCGCCCGGATGTGTTCTCTACCGGCGCCGACGGCAGCATGCGGTCCAACCGCGCGCTGTCGCAGACCGCCGGTTTATACGCCTGCGACATGTTTATCGGCTCCACCCTGCAGATCGATTTGCAGGGCAATAGCTCCACTGCCACGCGCGACCGCATCGCCGGGTTTGGCGGCGCACCCAACATGGGCTCGGATGCGCGCGGCCGTCGCCATGCCAGCGCTGCCTGGCTCAAGGCCGGGCGCGAAGCCGCACGACCGGGCGAGATGCCGCGCGGGCGCAAGCTGGTGGTGCAGATGGTGGAAACCTTCCGCGAGCACATGGCGCCGGCGTTCGTCGACAAGCTCGATGCCTGGGAACTGGCCGAGCGCGCCAACATGCCGCTGCCGCCGGTGATGATTTACGGCGATGACGTCAGCCATGTGCTGACCGAAGAAGGCATCGCCAATCTGTTGTTGTGCCGCACTCCGGAAGAGCGCGAGCAGGCGATTCGTGGCGTGTCCGGTTACACCGCCGTGGGTCTCGGACGTGACAAACGCATGGTGGAAAACCTGCGCGATCGCGGCGTGATCAAGCGGCCGGAAGATCTGGGCATCCGTCCGCGCGATGCCACGCGCGATCTGCTCGCCGCGCGCACGGTCAAGGATCTGGTGCGCTGGTCCGGTGGGTTGTACGACCCGCCGAAACGTTTCCGCAATTGGTAAGGGCTCAGCATGGAAACCCTGCGATATCGCTTTGACGGCCAGCACGGTGCGCGCACCGGTTTGGAGCATGCGCTGGTTGGCGTGGTCGCCTCCGGCAACCTGGAAGTGCTGGTCGAGCGCGTGCCGCTCGACGGCGCGATGGAAATCGAGATCCTCACGGCGGCCCGCGGCTTCGGCACGATCTGGCAGGCGGTGCTGGGCGACTTCGCCGCGCGCCACCCGCTGCGCGATGTGCGCATCAGCATCAACGATGTTGGTGCAACGCCTGCAGTGGTGAGTCTGCGTCTGGAACAGGCGATCAATGTTCTGCAAGGAGATGCCGCATGAGCTCCCATGTCAGAGACACAGACACCTCCGTAGGAGCGCACCCGGGCGCGACTGGCGTTCTCGGTAACGCCGCGGTCGCGCCCAAGTGCGCTCCTACAAATGCAATCCGGAGGCGCGTATGAGCACCACCATTCCCATGGCCGAGCGCAGCTACTACGAAGCCGATGCCCGCAAGCGTATCGACGGGCTGCTGGACGCCGGCAGCTTTCGCGAATTCGTCGGCCCGCGCCGCCGCCTGGTCAGCCCGCATCTGGCGCAGCTCGACGTGCCGGGTGCCTTCGACGACGGTATCGTTGTGGGCGAGGGCAGCTTGCGTGGCCGCAGCGTGTTGATCGCTGGCCAGCAGGGCGCCTTCATGGGCGGCGGCGTGGGTGAAGTGCACGGCGCCAAGCTCACCGGCTTGCTTGAGCGCGCGGCAGCCACGCATCCGGCAGCAGTGCTGTTATTGCTCGATACCGGCGGCGTGCGCTTGCACGAAGCCAATGCCGGCCTGATCGCCATTTCCGAAGTCATGCGTGCCACGCTGGATACGCGCGCGGCCGGCGTGCCGGTGCTGGCGTTGATCGGTAGCGGCAATGGCGCATTCGGCGGCATGGGCATCGTGGCGCGCTGCTGCAGCGCGGTGATCATGTCCGAAGAAGGCCGCCTGTCGCTGTCAGGCCCGGACGTGATCGAAACCGTGCGCGGGGTGGAAGAGTTCGACGCCCGCGACCGCGCCCTGGTCTGGCGCGTAACCGGTGGCAAACACCGCTATCTGCTGGGCGACGCGCAGACCTTGGTGGCCGACCGCATCGCGGCGTTCGCCGATGCAGCGGCCAGCACGCTGGACGCACTTGTCGAACCCGAAGGCGATGCTGCCTTGCAGGCCTTGGAGCGCGCGCATCATCAACTGTCTGCGCGTATCGATGCTTATGGCGATTGCCGCGACGGCCTGGACATCTGGGCGCGCCAAGGCATCGCCGATCCGCAGCGGCTGCCGCTGCTGGACACCGACGCCTTCCTCGCGGCCACTGCAGATCGGAGCACGCCATGGAAATGAGCCAACTGCTCGACCAGCTGTTTCCGCTTGGCCACACCATCGCGCGCAATGACGATGTGCTCACCGGCAGCGCCACCACCGCCGCAGGCGAAGTTACGGTGATCGGCACTGCCAACAAGCTCGAAGTAGGCGTGGACCACGCGTTGGCCCTGGCCGCCACCGTGCTGGCCAGCACCCGCGCGCATCCGCAGCGGCCGATCGTGATGCTGGCCGACACCGCTGGGCAACGCCTTGCCCGTCGCGATGAATTGCTCGGCATCAATGGCTACTTCGCGCATCTGGCGCGTGCGCTGGATCTGGCGCGCAGGCGCGGCGCGCGGCTGGTCACGCTGGTGTATGGCGAAGCGGTGAGCGGCGGATTTCTGTCGTTCGGTTTGATGGCCGACCGCATCCATGCATTGCCGGATGCGCAGGTGCGCGTGATGGATCTGCGTGCCATGGCCCGTGTCACCAAGCAATCGGTGGACACCTTGCAGGCGCTCAGCAAAAGTTCGCCAGTGTTCGCGCCGGGCGTGGAGAACTATGTGCGCATGGGCGCGGTGCAATCGCTGTGGGACGGCGATCTGGCGCAGGCGCTGCTTGATGCATTGGCTGCTCCCGTCGATGGCGATCAGCGTCGCGCACTCGGCGCGCAACGCGGCGGCCGCACGCTGGCGCGCGAGGTTGCCGCCGCCGTGGCAGCGGGCGAGGCCTGAGAATGGCCGGCCGCCACGCCCTGGTGTGGTTACGCGACGATGCGCACTGGCAGGCGCACACGCCCGGTGCGCAGCCACGCTTGCAGCAGTGGTTTGCTGCCGGCTTGCCGGCAGTGGTGGCGCGTGGCGACGGCAGCGAGGCGCTTGGCAGCTTGCGCCTGGGCGTGCCGTTGCCGCCGGCCGAAGGCAAGCAGCGTCTGGCATTGCGTGCCCATGTCGTGGAAATTGCACGCTGCAGTGAACCCCTGTCGTTGGATGCCGTCATCGCGCACGCACCCGGCGAGGTGCAGCCCGCGTTGCAGGCATTGCGCGCGCATGCGCAGGCTGATGCACTGCAGCTGTGCGTGTTCGGCAGCTTCGCGTGGCAAGCGTTGACGGGGTTGACCTATGTGCACGCGCAATCTGATCTGGATCTGCTGTGGTCCATCGAGACGCCCGAGCAGGCACAAACAGTGGTTGCTTTGTTGCAGCGCTGGGAACAACGCCACGGCATGCGTGCCGATGGCGAGTTGCTATTCCCCCACGACATCGCGGTGAACTGGCGCGAGTACGCCAGTGATGCGCAGCAGGTGCTGGTCAAATCCGGCAACGGCTGCTGCTTGTTGCCGCGCGCTGCGTTGTTTCATCTAAGGAGCGCGGCATGAGCGCGCAGGTCCAACACCTGCAGCATGTGGACGTGCCCGCAGTGCCGCGCGACGTTGTGCACCGGCTCGGCCGGCTCGCCGTCGGCGCGCTGCATGCGGAGCTGGCCTGCGCGCCCAAGCCCGGGCTGGTGACGCCGTTCGACAGCGGTAGCCACAGCGACATGGATGCCTCCACGTTCTTGCGCAGTCTGTTCGCATTGCGCGGCTATTTTATAGCCATCGCACAGGCCGGCAGCGACAACGCACCCTTTGCACGGCTGCGCGATCTGGGCATCGCGGCCGAGGCGGCCATGCTGTGCGCCACCGGCGGCATCAATACCCACCGTGGTGCGATCTTCAGCCTTGGCCTGCTCACCGCACAGGCCGCGCGCCTGCGCGCCGCGCACGGCCAGCGGCCATCTTCCGATGCGGTCTGCAACGGTGTGCAGGTGTGGGGCGCGGCGTTGCGCGCTGCGCCGCTGGACCCATGCAGCAATGGCCAGCGCATGCGCGCGCAGTACAAGGTGGCTGGCGTTCGCGAGCAGGCCGCAGCCGGCTACCCGCTACTGCGCGAGATCGCGCTGCCGAGCCTGCGCGCCGCGTTGGACACTGGCGCCACGCAGGATGCCGCGCTCGCGCAGACCTTGATGCAATTGGTCGCGCATGTCGACGATCTCAATCTGCTGCATCGTGGCGGCGCAGACGGTCTGGCGTATGCCAAAGCGCAGGCGCGGCGCTTTCTCGATGACGGCGGTATTGCGCAACCCCACTGGCGCGATCGGCTGTCGTCGATCGGCAAACAATTCGTGGCGCGTCGGCTCAGTCCCGGCGGCAGCGCGGACCTGCTGGCCTGTGCGTGGTTCCTGCATCGTCAGGAGACGCTGTGAGCAGGCGCGCGCCCGGTGTCACTGTGGCTGCAGAAGCACGTTGCGTGTGCACGCAAGGCATCTGTGCCTCACTTCGCACAGCAGCGGCTGCGGTATTGCACGCTGCACCAGGAAACGTTGCCCGTAGCGCGCAGATGTGCAGTTCCTGCAGCAGTCGCGCCAGCGCATGCACGTGGCCAACGCCATGACCCTGACCATCCTCTGCCCAGGTCAAGGCGGCCAGCACGCCGACATGTTCGCCCGCATTGCCGATGCGCCCGCTGCGGCAGCGGTGCTTGCTGCTGCCGGGCAGGTACTTGGCGCCGCTCCGCAAACCCTTGCCGCAGATGCTGGCCGCTACGCCAATGCCGTCGCCCAGCCGCTGGTCTGCGCAGGCACCTTGGCGCAATGGCAGGTGCTGCGCGAGCATCTGCCGACGCCGCTGCTGGTGCTGGGTTATAGCGTCGGCGAGCTGGCCGCACACACGGTGGCTGGCAGCATCGATATTCAGACCTGCTTGCAACTTGCGGCGACCCGAGCACGCGCGATGGATGCGGCCAGCCCCGAGGATGCCGGGTTGATGGCGGTGATCGGCCTGCCACTGCCCACGCTGGAATCGCTCTGCAACACGCATGGTGCAGCAGTGGCCATCATCAACGGCGACGACCATGCCGTGCTTGGTGGGCCGCGCACGGCATTGGCGCGGCTTGGCGATGATGCGCAATCGCGCGGCGCACGCGTCACCATGCTGCCGGTCACTGTGCCTGCGCATACGCCGTGGCTGCGCGCGGCCGCCGATGCCTTCGCCGCCGCATTGAACAAGGCAGCCATTCGCGCCCCCACGCTGCGCGTGCTTGCCGGCATCGACGCACGTGCCGTCGCCACGCCGACGCAGGTGATCGACAGCCTGGCTGCACAGATCGCGCAGACCGTGCGCTGGCACGACGTGCTGGTGCAGGCCGCCGAACGCGGTGCGCGTGTATTTCTCGAACTCGGCCCCGGCAGCGCATTGGCGCGCATGGCGCGCGAGATCGTACCGGGCTGCGAAGCGCGGTCGGTCGACGATTTCCACAGCACCCAAGGGGTGGTGGAGTGGGTCAACGCTGCATGCGAACGCGCGGCATGACCATCAGGCAGGTGTCGTACACGGCGTGACCCTTGGATGGCGGCTGGCCATCCGTGCTGTACGCGTATCAGGTGTCTGGGAGGGCGCATGACCCCGCAAATTGCAACGATTCTTGGCTTGGTGATCATGTTCATCGTCGCCACCGCATTGCCCATCAACATGGGCGCGGTGGCTTTCGCGCTGGCATTCATCGTCGGTGGCATGTGGGTGGGGCTGGACGGCAAGGAGGTGCTGGCCGGCTTTCCGGGCGACCTGTTCCTGACCCTGGTCGGCATCACCTATCTGTTCGCCATCGCGCAGAAAAACGGCACCATCGATCTGCTGGTGCATTGGGCAGTACGAGCGGTACGCGGGCACATCGTGGCCATCCCGTGGGTGATGTTCGTCATCACCGGCCTGCTAACCGCCTTCGGTGCGCTGGGCCCGGCGGCGGTGGCCATCATCGGGCCGGTGGCGTTGCGCTTTGCCAAGCAATACCGCATCAACCCGTTGATGATGGGCTTGCTGGTCATCCATGGCGCGCAGGGCGGCGGGTTTTCGCCGATCAGCGTGTATGGGGGCATCACCAACAAGGTGGTGGAAAAAGCCGGACTGGATGTCACCGAGATGGCGGTGTTTCTCACCAGCCTGGGCTTCAACCTGATGATGGCGATCATCTGCTTCTGCGCCTTCGGCGGGCTCAAGCTGATGCGTCGGCAGGAGGTGTCGCTGGCCGATGCGCAGTACGTGCCGGTCAGTGGCGATCAAGCATCGCAGCGACGTTTCTCCATCGAAGGCCATGGCGCGCTGGTGGCAGCCGGCGGCGGCACCTTGTCCACCGACCCGCTGGCGCTGGAGGCCGTGTCCATTACCCGCGATCGCGTGATCACGCTTGTCGGCCTGTTGGGGCTGGGCGTTGCGGCACTGGTCTACAACCTCAACGTCGGCCTGGTTTCGATCACCGTCGCCGTGGCGCTGGCGTTGATTTCGCCCAATGCACAAAAAGGCGCGGTGGATGGCATTAGCTGGTCCACGGTGCTGCTGATCAGCGGTGTGGTCACTTATGTCGCGGTGCTGGAAAAGGCCGGCGCGGTGGACTACATCGGCACCGGCGTGTCGCATATCGGCATGCCATTACTGGGCGCGTTGCTGGTGTGCTACGTGGGCGGCATCGTGTCTGCGTTCGCATCGTCTGCGGCCGTGCTGGGCGCCACCATTCCGCTGGCGGTGCCGTTCCTGATGCAGGGTCAGCTGGGTGCGGCCGGGGTGATCTGCGCGTTGGCGGTGTCGTCCACCATCGTGGATGTCAGCCCGTTTTCCACCAACGGCGCGCTGGTGGTGGCCTCGGCGGCCAAGGAAGAGCGCGATGGACTGTTCCGCCGTTTTCTGGTCTACAGCGGGCTAGTGGTGCTGTTGGGGCCGCTGGCGGCATGGCTGCTGTTCGTGGTGCCGGGTTGGCTGTGACGATGGCGCTGGTGGGCAGGGTCAGCGGGCGCGCCCGTAGAATGGGCGCCCCCGATCCACTGCCGACGACCTGCCCACCATGACCCTCGCCCCTGATTCGCGCAGTGCCAAGAAGCGCGTACCGCTGTACGAGGAAGTGGCCGAGCGCCTGCGCCAGAAAATCTACGACTACGCGCTGCCGCCGGGCGAATGGATCGACGAGCCGGCGTTGGCCGAAGAACTCGGCATCAGCCGCACGCCGCTGCGCGAAAGTCTCAAGCTGCTTGCGGCCGAAGGCCTGGTGCAACTGGATGCAGGCCGCGGCAGCCGGGTCACGCGGCTGACGCTGGAAGATCTCAACCAGCTGTTCCCGGTGATGGCGATGCTGGAAGGCCGCTGCGCGCATGACGCGGTCAAGCGTCTGGATGCGGCCGGCGTGCAGCGGCTGGAAGAGCTGCATGCGGCGATGGAAGCGTCTGCCGCCTCCGGCGATCTGGCCGAGTATTACCGCAACAATTACCTGATCCACGAGACGGTGCAGCATTACGCAGGCAATCCGTGGTTGATCCGGGTGACCCACGATTTGCATCGCATCTTGAAGATGCACCGCGGCCGGCAGTTGTTGACGCCGGGACGCATGGCGCAGTCGCTGGCCGAGCATCGGCAGTTGATGGATTGCGTGCGGCGCGGCGATGCAGAAGGTGCGGAGCGGACGATGCAAGGGCATCTGTTGAGCCAGGGCCAGGCGCTGGCGGCCTACGTGGCGGCGGGCGGGATGTTGAATGTGCCGGCACCGTTGCCGAGCTCCGGTGGGGTATAGACGTTCGCGCGTGTTTTCCCGCAGTCATACGGCGCACGTTGTAGTGTTCAATGTTTCCTCCGTGCAACGCGCAGTACGGCTAAAAGCTCGCTGCATGCTCATCCTTCTCCCTCCGGGAGAAGGTGCCCGAAGGGCGGATGAGGGTACGGTTGCCGGTGATCTCCAACAGGTGCACCTGTAGACCATGCAGGAATTTGAAGCACAGCTTTCAAGCTGTCAGCGCTTAAGCCACAGCAGAGTCAAAAGCTTCCACGCCCTTCGGGCGCGGGTGACTTTTGTCTTGGCAAAAGTCACCAAAACCGCTGTCGCCTGACGCAATCCGGCGCGATACGGCCGCGCCGGTTCCCTGCGCTCCTCGTCATGCGCGGCACGGCGCCCAAACTCGCTCGCTCAAGCAAGGGCGCCTCTTCGGCCACACATGACTGCGGTGCTCGGCTTGCTTTAAGGCGACGTGGGTGAAGCGACAGCAAGATCAACAGCAAGATCAACAGCAAGATCAACAGCAAGATCAACAGCAAGATCAACAGCAAGATCAACGACAGCACCTGCTCACCACCGCAAACGCCAACATCAGCGAGCAGCAGACCTGCAGCTAGGTTAGAGAATCGCCGTTGGGTGGATCGCCAGCTACTCCTCAGCGCAAGCCGGTGCCATGTGCCATCTCTGGAAGAACGTGCCCAAAGCGCTGCTACGCTTTGCCGTCGCTAACGCATCCCCAACGCCAGTAAATCGTCCACCCGCTCGATCAGCGAGGTTCCGGCCAGCCCGGCAAACACGTCCGGGTGGGCGTAGCCCCAGGCGACGGCGGCAAACGGCAGGCCGAGCACCTGCGCCGCTTCCCAGTCGGCGACCTGGTCGCCCACATAGACCGCCTGCGCTGGCGTGTGGGCGGTTGCGCGCAAGACGCGGCGCAGGGCGCGTTGCTTGCCCAGCAGATGCGCGCCGCCTTCGATGACGGCGAATTTGGCGCTCAGTTCCTCGCCCAGGGCGCGTTGCACGTTGTCCACCGCGTTGGACGACACCACCGCCAAGCGCGTGCCACCGGCGTGCAGTGCGCTCACGGTTTGCGCAATGCCGGGGAACAAGGCAGCCGGTGGCGCGCCGCGCATCAGCCGGATGAAGTCGGCCGCCACCAGCGGCACCCGCCAGGCAGGCAATCCCGATTGTTTGAGCAGTTCGCGCGTGGTCAGCCGGCGCGCGGCGTCCACCTCATGCGCTTCTGCCGCGCGGAAGCCATGTCGCGCAGCCAATGCGCGCTGTGTGCTCAGGAAGAAGCCGAACGAATCGGCCAGGGTGCCGTCGAAATCGAAAATGATCAGTGCAGGCATTGCGACGCAGCGAATGGGGCGTCATAGCCTAACCAAGCCCGCGCACATGCCGCACGCGCACACGTCCCCACGTGTGCGCGCAGGCGATGCGGCTTACGCTTCGGCGAAATGCGACACGATGGGTGCATCGCTCTGCGCGCTTTGTTCGATGACCTTGCGCTGCATTGCGGCCAGGTAGGCGTCCAGTTCTTCGGTGGACGCGAACACATCACTCAGCGGCACTGCCTTGACCATGTCGAAGACCTTGCGGATCTGCGGCTGCGGGTTGGTCACCAGCACCTTGCCGTGGTGCGCGGCCAGCGCCTTGCGCGCCTTGAAGATGCAGCGGATGCCGGCGCTGGAAATGTATTCCAGTGCGGACAAGTCCAGCACCAGAGTGGTGATGCGGGTGCCCAGCAACGGCGACAGTGCCGCGTCCAGGTCCTGATAGGTGTGGGTGTCCAGCCGCCCGGTCAGGATGACGCGTTGGCGGGTGTCTTGCGGCGGGTCGATCTGGATGGCGAGCGTGGTCATGACAAAGCCTCGGGGACAGGGGCGTACGGGTGGAGCAGGGTGACGCGCACGATGTTGTATGCACCATCGCGGCGGTAGTCGATGTGATCGGCGAACTGATGCACCAGAAACAAGCCTAAACCGCCGATCTGGCGATCGTCGAGCTCGCTTGTCACATCGGGCATTGGCGCAGCGCACGGGTCGAACGCGGTGCCGGGGTCGTGCATTTCCAGTACCAGGGCCTGTTGGTCCAGTTGCAGCTGCAGCCGTAGCGGCTGTTCGGCGCACTGCCCGTGGGTGAGCGCATTGCAGCCCAGCTCTTCCACGATCAGCCGGATCTGGCCGATGCGCTCGGCGTGCAGGCCCTCACGGGTGAGCGAGTCTTCCAGCGCGTCGTTGGCGCCGGCCAACTGGGCCAGCGACGGTGCAATGGCCAGATCGAACTTCATGGGCTGGTTGCCTCCCCGGGGACGCCCCGGCCGGTCTCTGCGACCCGTCCAGCATGCTCCTGGCGCAGCCGGATCGCCAGCAGGGTGATGTCGTCGTACGGATCGGCGTTGCCGGTGAAGCGGGCGATATTGGCGATCACCGCCTTGCACTGCGCCGCCGCACTGCGGCGCGGGTGCAGCGTGGCCAGCAACCGCTCCAGCCCATAGCTGGCGCCGTGCTCGTCCATCGCCTCGACCACCCCGTCGGTATACCCCAACAAGGTCTGCCCCGCGGTCATACGGCCCTGCAGTACCGGAAACGAGATCTGCGGTTCGATCCCCAGCGGGGGGCCGGTTTCCAGCGGCAGCGCATGCGTCTTGCCATCGATGTCGATCAACAGCGGCGGCTCGTGCCCGGCGCTGGCCAGCCAGTAATCGCCGCTCACCACATTGATCAAGCCGCACAGTACGGTGGCGAACATGCAGGTGTCGTTGTTCTCGGCCAGCCGCGTGGAGGCGGCAATCAGGATGCCGTCCGGGCGCGTGTACCGGCGAGCGGCGATTTCCAGCACGCTCACCGCGCGCGCCATGAACAACGCCGCCGGCACGCCCTTGTCCGATACATCGCCGACCACGAACCACAGCAGCCCCGGTTCGGTTTCGACGAAGTGATAGAAGTCGCCGCCCACCGCCTTGGCCGGCTCCAGCCAGGCGCAGGCTTCCAGGTGCGAACTTGCACGGTCGAAGGTGCGTCCGGACGGCAGCATCGCCTGCTGGATCTCGCGCGCAATCTGCAGCTCGCTCTGCATGCGTTCGCGCGCGGCGGTCATCTCGCCGATCTCGGCGATATGGTGACGGATCGCATCGCGTGCGCTGTCGAACGCGCGCGCCATCACTCCCACCTCGTCATCGCGCTCGATATGCCGCAATGGATACTCGAATTCGCCACGTCGGAAATGCTCGGCGGTGTCGGTCAACTCCTCGATCGGCCGCGTCAACTTGCGCGTGATCCGCCCCATCAACCACCACCACACGCCCGCACCCAGCAACGCGGCCGCTGCCACCCACGCCGCCAGCCAGTTCAGGCCAGCCAATACGTAGTCTTCCGAGGCGGACAGCACGAATGTCCAGCCGCTGTGCCCAACTGCCGCACTATGGGTCAGGAAGCGTTCGCCATCCGGCGCCGTGTGCGAAAACGAAATCGGCTGGCCGGCCGCAAGTGCCCGCTGCAATGGCCGCAGATCCGGCCGCGAACGCGCCACGTAAGCGTCCAGCGTGTGATGCAGGTTGAGGGCCGGGTCGGGGCTGAATACCAGCATGCCTTCGGGCGACAACAGCATCGGCTGGATACCGATATCGCGCGGTAATTGGTCGATGATCTCGCGCAGATGCTGCAGCGGCAGGTCCACGCTCACCATGCCCACGGGCGCCGCATCGAGTGCATCGCCCGGGCGCCGCAGCGGCAGGTTGTAGCTGGTGTACAGCGCACTGCCGCCATTGCTGTTGAGGTACGGCTCGGACCACCACGCACGGCCTTCGCGCTGCGTGCGCAGGTACCACGGCATCGCGCGATAGTCGTAGCCCAGCTCCGTCACCGATTTTTCAACGGTGCGCGTGCCATCGCGATGCACGTACCAGACAAAGCCGGTATCGCGCGCTTTTTGCGTTCGCGGCTCGATGATCAGCCGCGCTGCGCCGATATCCGGGTCGCCACTGAGCGTGGCCAGCAACAACGCGCGCAGGTTGAACGGCTGCAACCCCACCGCGCCGCTGCTGGCCGCCAACGTGCGCCCGCTCACCTGCACCGAATCCAGCATCGCCGCCAGGCTGCGCGCGGTCTGCTCGGTCAACCCGTCCACCTCGTTGCGCGCGGCCTCCACCAGCTCGGCGCGTGCGCCCAGGTAGAACAGCGTGCCCAGCACCGCCAGCAACGCCACCAGCACGCCGGTAGCCGCCAGCATCACCCGCATCCGCAAGCTATTGCGCCAATGCACGCGTGGGGCGGCCGGTGCGGACGGCGTGGGCGCTGGTGGGCGGGTAACGATGGCGCGCACTCCCTGGCGATGGCTGTGCTCGATCATGGCAGCTTTGCGCCCACCCACAATCGCCTGCAGCGGCCTCATCCTCACGCCGCCGCGATTGCCCCCCGAGCGCGGGCGGACTAGATTGGCTGCCCAACTGCCACGGAGGCCGGCCTTGCGCCAGATTCTGACCCCAAGCCTGCTGGCCCTATTGCTTACGGCCTGTAGCGCCCCGGAGACCAGCATGACCCAGACCCAATCCCCCGCTACCGAGGCCGCTGCAGAAGCCAACGTCGAGGCGGGCGGCCGCGGCCTTGCCAAGCTGAATCCCAGTCCACGCAAGGCGTTCGAGGTCACGCTCACCCTGAAGAACGCGCCTGGCGCGTTCGGCCTGGTGCAGGGCGCGGCGCAGTACGATGTCAGCAACGAAGCCGAGTGCGGAAAGATCCAGCCGGAGACCGGCACCGCCGGCCGCATCACCAGCCAGGAAGACTTCGCGCTGAAGAAGGTGTCCGATACTGAATATCGCGGCACCGTCTATCTAGACCTGATGCAGGACGAAGACTATTACGGTCGCGGCGTCTGTCATTGGGAATTCAGTGGCGCCAGCGTGATGCTGAAGGCGACTGGTGCGGAAGAAGAGACGCGCTTCCTGTCGTTTATCGAAGCCAAAACGGTGACTGCGCAGCAGGTGTCTACAGAGTATTACTGGAGCGAGCGTTATCCGCGCTCTGAAATGAGCAACTTCCCGGATATGGGCAAGCACGCTGCCGAGGAGTTCAAGCCAGAGATCCGCGACAAGCTCTTCACCATCACACTGGCCGCCAAGGAAGTTGCGCCATGACCATCCCGTCTCCGCAATATGCCGGTCTGTCTGAAGACTCTTATAAAGACCGTGCAGTAGGCCGGCGTGCGCCGGGGCAAGAAGAGATCG
The DNA here is from genome assembly GCF_031843525.1 of Xanthomonas sp. WCS2018Noco2-27. Taxonomy (NCBI): domain Bacteria; kingdom Pseudomonadati; phylum Pseudomonadota; class Gammaproteobacteria; order Lysobacterales; family Lysobacteraceae; genus Xanthomonas; species Xanthomonas sp. WCS2018Noco2-27. The sequence goes on from NZ_JAVTIK010000022.1 coordinate 72,776, forward strand.
TCACGATCGAAGGGCAGCGCTACGCTGTTCTCGAACACGTCAATAACAAGGCGAATGGCTACCAGGGCACGATCTATCAACGCCAGGGCACTGGCGAGATCGTGGTTGCGCACCGCGGTACCGAGGGTGCAGCCAATGACATTCTCACCGATGCAACCATGGTCACCTCGCGGACCAATCCGCAGGCTGCTGATGCATTGGCATTGACCAAACATGCTTTGGATTATGCAAAGGAAATCGGCAAGGAAGAGGGGCGGACACCCCAAGTCACCGTCACCGGTCACTCCCTCGGCGGCGCACTCGCACAGATCTCCGCACACCATTACGACCTCAAGGGCGAAACCTTCAATTCGTATGGTGCAGCCAGCCTGAGCTATCGCATCCCGGAAGGCGGCAACAGCGTGATCAATCACGTCATGGCCTCCGACCCGGTCAGTGCGGCATCACCGCATTTTGGCCAGGTGCGCATTTATGCCAAGCCCACTGAAATGCTTGCCTTGAGCGCGAGCGGTTATAGCAACAGCAAGGCCAACTTCCTGATTCCCGACGATCCGCTGATGGCAGCTACGGCCTCATTGGGTGCGCACAAATTGGGCAATTTTTTAGGGGAGCATTCCGCGCTCACCGATCCCAATGCACGTCCGCTCGCCGAAAAGAACGCGCGGATGATTGAGGAATACCGCAGCGACGTGAACGGGTTGCGTACCGGCACTACCATCCTGACGCGCGGTGCACCAGGCCTTGGGCAGGATGTGGTCGACGCCGTTCGTGGCCCCCTCGCTCCAGGCGAGCCGGCCAAGCGCGATGCGCGTGAGCATGGCAACGACCACACCTCGTTGCGCATCGATCAACCTGGGCACGTGGGTAACCCCTTGTTCCAGGACGCCCAGCGCGGCGTGCATGCGCACGACGTGCGTGCTGGCCGTACGCCGGATCAGCACAGCGCGCAGCTGTCTGGCGCGCTCGCCTCGGAGATGCATGCCGCCGGCGGCCAGCGTATCGATTCGGTGGCAATGAGTCCCGATGCTGCCCGGACCTTCGCCGTGCAGGGGCGTGCCGATGATCCGGCGCAGTTGCGCGTCAGCGTCGAAACCATGACCGCGATCAACACACCGTTGGAGCAGAGCAGCCAGCGGGTGGCCGAAAATTCAGCGCGCCAGGCGGTGGCGCTGGAACAACAACAAACTCAGACCCAGCAACAGCAGCAGGGTGCACGCGCGATGGGCTGAGCACTCCGCGCGGTTGCAGGTGGCAGCCCGCCCTGCGCGCATCGCGTACATCCAGCACTTCCACAGACACGCCGGCTTGCCGGCGTTTTTGTTGCCTGTTTGCGCGCAGATGCAGCTGTTTCTTGCTGCAGCCGCACAACAGACACGCCGGTAACCAACGCGCATGTACGCCATTACCGTATTTTTTCGCATAGAGATATTCCGACATCACCGCTGAGCTATAGCGACCTCGAGCGATCGAAACGTCCATGTTTGAATCGCCAGCGTTTCGCAGTGCAGCTGGCCGTGTCTTGTACGACCCGTCACGCCACGCCACGCGGATCGAAAGCAGGGGGATCAGGCAGGGCGCCATTTGGCGCGACATCTATCGATCAAGGGAGAGGGTTCATGAGTGTGGTGAGTACGTGTTACAGCCGCCTACTGTTGGTGCTGCTGCTGTCGTTGGTCAGCCTGAGCGCAGGCGCACAGGGCATCGCCAAGGGCGCCGATGTCAGCTGGCTCAATCAACAGGCGGCCAATAATCCGCCGCAGGTATTTCGCGACGCCTCCAACAAGACCACCGACTTCCTCAAGCTGTTCAAGGATGTCGGCGGCAACGCCGTGCGCCTGCGCGTGTGGGTTAACCCGTCCGGCGGCTGGAACGATGGCCGCGACACGCTCGACAAGGCCAAGCGCGCCACCGCGCAGGGCATGCGCATCATGATCGACTTCCATTACAGCGACAGCTGGGCCGACCCGGGCAAGCAGAACAAACCGGCTGCCTGGGCAGGGCATTCCGTGGCCCAGCTCAATACCGACGTCTACAACCACACCCAGGGCATCCTCAAATATCTCAAGGACAACGGCATCACCGTCACCTGGGTGCAGGTGGGCAACGAGATCAACAGCGGCATGTTGTGGGACCAGGGCAAGACGCCCAACTTCGCCAACCTGGGGCAGTTCATCAACAGCGGCTACAACGCGACCAAGGCGGTGTATCCCAATGCCAAGGTCATCGTGCATCTGGCCAACGGCTACGACAACGCCAACTTCCGCTGGTTCTTCGACAACCTGCGCTCGGCCGGCGGCAAATGGGACGTCATCGGCATGTCGCACTATCCGCCGGTGGGCAGCTGGCAGGACTACAACACCCGGCTGGACACCAACATGCGCGACATGATCAAACGCTACGGCACCGACGTGGTGGTGGCCGAGGTCGGCATGGACTGGCAGCAGGCCGCCACCACCCGCGCCATGCTCACCAACCTGCTCAGCCGCAGCAACGCCATCGGCTCACGCGTGCTCGGCGTCTTCTACTGGGAACCCAACGCCTACCCGGGCTGGCAGGGTTACACCATGGGCGCAGTCAACAACAACGGCCAACTGACCGAAGCGCTGCAGGCGTTCTGACCGGCATCCCAGCGAACATGGCGGGGCCTCCAGCCCCGCCAAACTTCGCCCACCTTGTAGGAGCGCACCTGGGCGAGTCCATTCCGCCTGTG
>NZ_JAVTIK010000023.1:0-68333 GCF_031843525.1 Xanthomonas sp. WCS2018Noco2-27
GATGGGCATGATGATGCTGTCGCCGATGTTGATCTCGGCGCCGTTCAAGATTCTGTTGTTCGTGCTGGTGGATGGGTGGGTGTTGGTGGTGGGGACGCTGGCTGCGAGCTTTAATGCGTCGTAGGGGTGGGGCAGCTTTCGCTCCGGCTTCGCTATTGTTTTAGCTCTTGCTTCGCTATGGACTTTGCTTCCGGGGCCCCATACCGCAGCGGCAAGGCCGGCAGATACAACCCGCAAGGCGGCGCGCATGGATGCGCGCCGTTTTTGTAAGGGACACGGACGTCCCTTACAAAAATTTCTGCCGGACTTGCGGACCTGGAGCGCGTAGCGCGGAAGGCGCGAGGACGGGGTGTGCTTTCTTTTGGTTACTTTTCTTTGCACAAGCAAAGAAAAGTGACTCGCGCCCGTAGGGTGTGAAAGCATTTGATTGACCGCTCCAGCATCAAGGCAAGTGCGAAGCACAATCACCAGCGAAAGCAAAAGCAGAGCTTTCGGCACCCTTCGGGGGTCGAGTTACTTTCTTTGCTTGTGCAAAGAAAGTAACCAAAGAAACACACCCCCGTCCTCGCGCCCCTCCGCGCCAAGGCGCTCCGGGTAAGCAAGCCGGGTAGAAATTTTTGTAAGGGACATCCATGTCCCTTACAAAAACGTCGCGCATCCATGCGCGCCGCCCTGCGGGTTGTATCTACCCGGCTTGCCGCTGCGGTATGGGGGATGGGAAGCCAACGGCAAAAGGCGAAGGCGAAGGCGAAGCTCAAAACCATAGCCAAAACCAAGCCAAGCCAAGCCAACGTCCACAGCGACAGCGACAGCGACAGCGACAGCGACAGCGACAGCGACAGCGACAGCGACAGCGACAGCGACAGCGACAGCGACAGCGACAGACAGTGCAACACGAGGCAACTCCCATCCCCGTTCACCAACGAATCCCCACTGCCTACTCCCAAATCCCGTCCTTTGGCACCGCACTTGCATCAGCACTCCCATGAGCCCTGAAATCGCCCTGACTGAATTACGTGGTGGCCTGGTCACCGTCCTGTGGATTGCCGGACCGATGTTGCTGGCGGTGCTGGTCGTCGGTGTCGTCATTGGCGTGGTGCAGGCCGCCACCCAATTGAATGAGCCCACCATCGGCTTCGTGGCCAAGGCCGTGGCGTTGACCGCGACCCTGTTTGCCACCGGCAGCATGCTGCTGGGGCATCTGGTGGAGTTCACCATTGCGCTGTTCCAGCGCATTCCGCATTTGATCGGTTAGCGGACCAGACCAGATGGATTCCGCTACCCAGATGGTGATCGACGGCCAGCGCGCGTTTGCGATGGTCGGGGCGATTATGTGGACCATGCTGCGCACCGGCGCGCTGCTCACGGCCATGCCGTTGATCGGCACGCGTGCGGTGCCCGGGCGGGTGCGGGTGATGCTGGCCGGAACCTTGTCGATGGTGCTGGCGCCGATCCTGCCGCCGGTGCCGGAGTGGGATGGCTTTACTGCGCAGGCGGTGCTGAGCATCGCGCGTGAGTTGGCCGTGGGCGCCAGCATGGGCTTCATGCTGAAGCTGATCTTCGAGGCGGGCGCGCTGGCCGGCGAGTTGGTGTCGCAGTCCACCGGCCTGTCGTTTGCGCAGATGTCCGACCCGATGCGCGGGGTGACCTCCGGCGTGATCGCGCAGTGGTTCTATATCGGATTCGGCTTGCTGTTCTTTGCGGCCAACGGGCACCTGGCGGTGATTTCGCTGCTGGTGGACAGCTACAAGGCGTTGCCGATCGGCACAGCCATTCCCGACGCCCGCGCGTTCGCGGAGGTGGCGCCCACCTTGTTCCTGCAGATCATGCGCGGCGGGCTGACCCTGGCCTTGCCGATGATGGTGGCGATGCTGGCGGTCAACCTGGCTTTCGGTGCCTTGGCCAAGGCGGCGCCGGCATTGAACCCGATGCAACTTGGCTTGCCGTTGACGGTCTTACTGGGGCTGTTCCTGCTGTCCAGCTTCGCAAGCGAGTTCGCGCCACCGGTGCAGCGCATGTTCGATACCGCCTTCGACTCCGCCAGAGAACTGACGGGTTAAGCGTACGGACGCTCAAGTTTTGCACCTGTTCGCCGTCAACGCTGAGGACGATTGGCCCGTTCAATCGCACGCCCCCCTTTCCGCGAAAGCCGATGCCCAACGTGTCTGCGCTGTTCGTTTCACCTGGTGTGCGCGGCAAGGCGCTGCGTCGTCTGGCAACGCTGTGCCTGCTCGGATGGCTGATCGCAGGCAGCGCATGGGCGAAAACCTATAGCTTCCGCGATTACGCACAGGCCGATGGCCTGCAGGGTATGACCGTCAACAGCCTGCTCGAAGATCGACAGGGTGTGGTCTGGGTCGGCACCGAACTGGCATTGCATCGCTTCGAACGCGAACAATTCATCCCGGTCGGCCAGGAAAGCGGCCTGGACGCGCGCTACATCCGCGCGTTGACGCTGGATGCGCGCGGGCGCTTGTGGGTGGCCAGCGCCAATGGCGTGTTCGTGCGCAATGGCACGACCTTCAGCCCGGTGTTGCATGACGGCACGCCGATCCGTGCCGACAGCGGCAATGTGATCGCCGCGTACGCGGGCGGCGTGGTGGTGGTCAGCGAAAATCAGCTGTTGCACCTGACGCCGACCAAGCCAGGCGGCTGGAGCGCCCGGGTGCTGCCGTTGCGCCTGGACGACGGCACCACCCTGCCCGCCGGGAAAGCCTTGCTTGCCGATGGCAGCGCGCTGTGGGCCAGTTGCGGAAAACGCGTCTGCCGCATTGATGCCAACGGACGCATCACTCAGTTGGGCGATGCCGACGGTGTGCCGGAGCGGCAATGGCGCGCGGTGTTCCGCGACCATCGTGGCGACCTGTGGCTGCGCGGTGGCGGCATGGTGATGTCGCGCGCAGCAGGCGAGCGCGTGTTCCGCGACCATGCGCCTCCAGCCGGCACCAGGTTCGACACCTTGGCTGGCGCAACCACCTTGTCGGAGGATGCGCAGGGCCGCTTGATTACCCGCTCCGACCGCGGAATGGTGCGCTGGGAAGGCGACCACTGGCACTATTTCGGGCACGACCAGGGGCTGTCGATCAGCCCGATGGTGGGCCCCTTGATGATGCAAAGCACCGGCCAGCTGTGGATCGGCACGCGCGGGCTGGGGGTGCAGCGCTGGCTGGGCTACGGCAACATCGAGCATTGGGACGAAAGCCAGGGCCTGGCCGAATCGCCGACCTGGGCCATTCAGCGGCTGCCGAGTGGTGAGCTGCTGGTAGGCGGCGATGCCGGCTCCAATGTGCTGGATCCACGGACCGGGCGCATGCAGCCGTGGACACTGGCCAACGGCGAGCCATTGCTGCAATCGATCTCCATCGCGCTGTCGCCGAAGGATGGCGCGGCCTGGGTGGCGCGCTCGTCGGGCGCCCTCTCCCGTCGCGACCCGCAGACGGGCAAGACCTTCGACGTGCTGCAGCTTGGGCTGCCCACCAACAAGCTGTTGTTCGATTCGGGTGGCGTGCTGTGGGTCACCACGCCACGCGGCCTGTACTCCGTCCCGCCCGAGCTGCCGTTGCAGGCCAAGCGCGAAGAGGCAGTGCCGGCGGCGTTCGTGGGCGATATCGATGTGGATCTTCAGGGTCGACTGTGGGCCAGTACCCGCAAAGGGCTGTATCGCCAGGAAAAAAATGGCCGCTGGCTGCAGGTGGAGGTGCACGGCAACCTGCCCAGCCACGATTACTTCCTGCTGGATTTTTCGGCCGACGGCCAGCTCTGGCTGTCCTTGCGCGACACTGGGCTCTGGCATGGCGCCGTGCAGAACGCGGCGACGGTCACGCTCACCGCAGTCAGCGACCCGCTGGTGTCGCGCGTGATGCCGTTCATCCTCTCTCACGACAGCAAGGGGCGCTTGTGGCTGGGCAGCAGCCAGGGCCTGGACCTGCTGGAGAATGGGCACTGGTCGCGCACCACGCGCAGCGAGGGCCTGTTGTGGGACGACGTGTCTGCCAATGCCCTGTTCGAGGACGTCGATGGCAGCGTGTGGCTCGGCAGCAGCCGCGGGTTGACCCACCTGATCGATCCGTCACGGGTGTTCGCGTCGCCGCCGCTACGGGTGGAAGTGCTGCGCGTGCGGCGTGGCGAACAGGCCCTTGCGGCCGGTGCGCAGGTGCCCTGGTCGCAGGTTCCGTTGGACGTGGATCTGAGCACGCCCGGCGCCGAAGGCGGCCCGGACCGCATCAGCTTCCGCTACCGCGTGGAAGGCCACCAGGCCAGCTGGACCAGCACCTCGCTCAGCCACATCACCTATCCGCTGCTACCGCCCGGCCGCTATGCACTGGAGGTGCAGGCAGTGGACGCCGGCCAGCGCAGTGCCAGCCCGATCACACGGTTTGCCTTTGCGCTCAGTCCGCCCTGGTGGCGCAGCATTCCCGCCTTGATCGCCTATGTGCTGCTGGCGATCGCCGCGGTGATTGCGCTGTTGCGCTGGCGCACCGCCAAACTGCTGCGGCGCAAGCGCGAGCTGGAACAACTGGTTGCCGAGCGCACTGCCGAGCTGGAACAGGACAAGCGCGACCTGGAATCGGCACGTGCCGAACTTGCCCTCAAGGCCACCCACGACGAACTCACCGGCCTGCTCAACCGCGCCGGCATCCTTGCCGCGTTACGCAACATGCTGCTGCGGGCCGATGAGACGGCGCGACCGCTGGCGGTGGTGTTGATCGATCTGGATCACTTCAAACTGGTCAACGATCAGCACGGGCATCTGGCCGGCGATGCGGTGCTGGCCGGGGTCGGTCGCCGGCTGGATACGCTGGTGCGTGGCGACGACCGTATCGGCCGTTACGGCGGCGAAGAATTGCTGGCGCTGCTGCCGGGGCTGACGCACGAAGCCACGCACCGACTGGACGCGCTGCATCGTGGTATCTGCGGCGATTACCCCATCGATGGCGGCTGGCTGCACGTCACCTGTTCGATCGGCGTGGCGTGGTTTCTGCCCGGCGAAACCCTCGAGCAATTGCTGGCGCGCGCCGATGCCGCGCTGTATAGCGCCAAACGACGCGGACGCAATTGCATCGATTACGACGCCGGCCACCTTACTGCGCTTGCGGCACCCGACAATCGCGCCGACTGATCGCCGCGCGCGGACCACCATCGCGCCCGACTTCGCACGTAGATGCAGCGATGTTGGCGGTGGCAAAGCATCCGCACCCATGCAGCGAATGCCGCAGCGAATGCCAGTACTACCTGCAGATAAGCGCGGTTGCGGCCGCCACACTGTCTGGATCAAACATCGGTGTTGGTCGCAGTCTCGGCCGATTTAGCGCGTCCATGCGCAGCAGTGCAGCAGTCGCGCCCGCTCGATCGTGCCAGCATCGATTGCCACGTGACGCACGCTGGCGAGCACGCGTAGCGCGCAATACTCAACCTGTCGATAACACCAAACCGTAGCCTTTGCATGCCACACGCCCCTCCCAGACTGCAGTCGTGCTTGCTGGCAGCTGCACAATGCGCAAGGGTGGTGTCCTAAAGTAAAGCGCGTGAACAGCCGCTAGTCGATATAACGCGGCCTGCTATGGGGGCTGCCAATGGCAAGCGTGAGACACCGCGCGAGGGGCGCGGACCGCACGCACCGATGCGTGGGAGATTGCAACGCTCGTGGGGTTCTTGCACCGCCAAGGGAGGTCGTCAGGCCGAGGGGCATCGTTTGCTGCGATGCTGCTGCTGGCGTTGCTGTCGTTTGCCGATCTGGCCAGCGCGCAAAGCGCCAGCATCCGCCGCTATGCGCACGACCAGGGCCTGCTCGGTCTTGCCGGCACCTGCCTGTTGCAGACCCGCAGCACCTTGATGTGGGTGTGCACCGAGAGCGGGCTGTATCGCTACAACGGCCGCATCTTTCAACAGGTGATGCTGGACGGCCTGCGCAACGAACCGATTACCTCGATCAGCGAAGCGCCCGATGGGCGTCTGTGGGTCGCCGGCTTCCAGGCGTTGTTCGTCGGCGACGAGCACGGCTTTCGCAAACTCGCGCGCGATGAAGCCGAACACCTGCAGGAAGGCCTGCTGCTTGCCAGCCCTGCATGGGGCACGGTGATCGCCAATGGCGGCGAACTGGAAGTGCTGCGCGCACGCAGCAACGGCCGTTGGCATAGCGAATATCTGCTGGACACCGCCACGCGCGTGCGCCTGCCTGATCTCTCCAAAGTACTGAGCCTGTCGGTGGAAGGCGACACGTTGTGGGTCGGCTGCGGACGCAAGCTGTGCGCCATCGATGCGCAGCGCAAGGTACAGGTCTACGGGCCCGACGAGGGCGTGCCGGTCGATCGCTGGTACAGCGTGTTACGCGACAACGACGGCGGGCTGTGGGCGCGTGGTGCCGGCACCCTGCTCTACCGCGCACCAGGTGCGAGCCGGTTCAGCGTGCGGCCGTTGCCGCTGCTCGACAGCAATACGGTCGGGCAACAGGCGCCGTTGGTGATGGACCGCGAAGGGCGTGTACTGGTACGCCGCAACGACGGTCTGGCGCGCTGGGAAAATGGCGCCTGGCGCAGCTTCGGCACCGAGAACGGGCTGCCGCCCGGCAGCAGCGACGCGATCGTGGTGGACCGCGACGGCGACGTCTGGATGACCGTGGATGGCGAAGGCCTGGTGCGCTGGGCCGGCTACGAATGGATCGAAAACTGGGACGCCTCGCAAGGGATGCCGGCCCCATCCACCTGGTCCATCGCACGCGATGCGCAGAACGCACTGCTGGTCGGCAACGAGCACGGCGTAGGCCGTCAGGCCCGACCCGGCGAGCGGTTTGTGCCGGCCCTGCCGCAGGCGGGCATCCAGATCGTCGGCTTGGCGCGCACTACCGACGGCAGCGTGTGGACGCTCAATTCTGCCGGCTTCGTGCGCCGCAACTGGCCGGACGGCCGCAGCGCCGAGGCGGGCAAACTTCCGCGTACCGGACGGCGCCTTTATAACGACCGTCAAGGGCGCCTGTGGATTCTCACCCTCGGCGGACTGTTCGTGATCGAGCGCCCGCTGGACGGCGGCACCTTGCAGCCTGTCGCCGACATGCCTGCGATCGCCTACACCGATATCCAGCAGACCGCAGACGGCACCCTGTGGGTCTCCAGTGCCAACGGGCTGTTTCGCCTGCAGGGCGAGCGCTGGTCCAAGGTCAAGGTCAAGGTCAACGGCGGCGACGCCGACCCGTGGATCAGCAAGTTCCACATCAGCGACAGCGGCGAGGTGTGGCTGGCGTTTTATCGCCCCGGCCTGTGGCACGGCATGTTGCTCGGCGATGGCCTGGACCTGCAGGCGATCAGCGACGAAGCGCTGCGCGACGCGGGTGTGTACCTGATGCGCGGCGATAGCCTGGGCCGGGTGTGGGTCGGCCACGCACGCGGCGTGGACGTCTATAACGGCGAGCGCTGGGCGCATCTGTCGCAGTCGCAGGGTCTGATCTGGGACGACATCTCCGAAGCCGCATTCTTTGAAGATCCCGACGGCTCGGTGTGGATCGGCACCGCGCGCGGTGTCAGCCACCTGGCGGATCCGGCGCGCCTGTTCGACGAGCGCCAGCCCAGCGTTCGCATCGACAGCGTCAGCCGCGGCGGCGTGCCGATACGCGCCGGGCAACTGCTGGCCTGGAGCGACACGCCGTTGCATATCGAGTTGTCGACGATGGAGGTCTACGACGACCCCAGCCGGCTCACCGTGCGCTATCGCGTGCGTGGTCTGCACAACGAATGGATCGAGGGCGACGATCTATCGATCGACCAACCGCCGCTGCCGTCCGGGCATTTCCGCCTGCAGGTGCAGCTGCTGGACCGCTATCGGCGCACCGCATCGCCGGTGGTGGATCTGGCATTCGCGGTGGCGCCGTTGTGGTGGCGCAGCCCGCCGGCGATTGCGCTGTATGTCTTGATCGGCGGCGGACTGCTGATCGGCCTGTGGAGCTGGCGGCACCGCCATCTGGTGGCGCGCGAGCGCATGCTGGCCGAGCTGGTAGCCGAACGCACCTATCAACTGGAGCGCGAAAAACGCGACCTGGAAAGCGCCCGCGCGGCGTTGGCATTGAAGGCCAGCCACGACTCGCTCACCGGCCTGCTCAATCGCTCCGGCATTCTCGACGCGATGACCGAAGAGCTGCAGGCCTGCGCGCATGCCGAGCATGCGTTGGCGGTGGTGCTGATCGATCTGGATCACTTCAAGCAGGTCAACGACGAACACGGCCATCTGGTCGGCGACGCGGTGCTGGCCAAGGTGGGCGCGCGGCTCACCGCCTGCCTGCGCGACTCGGACAAGGTGGGCCGCTACGGTGGCGAAGAACTGTTGTTGCTGCTGCCCGGCATGACCCGTCAGAGCCAGCACCGGCTGCGTGCCATCCACGAGGCGATCAGCCTGCCGCTGTACGACGTCGGTGCCGCGCGGCCACTGCAGGTGACCTGCTCGGTGGGCGTGGCGTGGTTTCGCATCGGCGACACCGCCGCCACGCTGCTGGCACGTGCGGACGAGGCCTTGTATCGGGCCAAGGGCCACGGCCGCAATCGCATCGAACCGGAAGAACCCGAGGTTTCGGTCGCCTGATCCACTGCATTGCGCCCTTGTGTGCTCAAGAACGCGCGCAGCGGGTCGCTAGCTCCTTGAGCAAGCGCGTCTTCCGACGTCGGAACTGGATGGGTGGTCGCAACCTACAACCTTGGCATGGTGCTGTTGTCGCTGGTGGTGGCCGTATTGGCCTCCTACACCGCGCTGCATCTGGCTGCCCGCATGACCGCCAGCCGTGGCGGCATCGCCGCCGCATGGCTGGTGGGCGGCGCCATCGCGATGGGCATCGGCATCTGGTCGATGCACTTCGTCGGCATGCTGGCCTTCCAGCTGCCGATTCCGCTGGGCTACGACGTGGCGCTGACCGCCTATTCGATGCTGGCGGCCATCCTGGCCTCGGCGCTGGCGCTGTGGCTGACCTCGCAACCGCAACTGCCCTGGCCGCGGCTGGGCCTGGGTGCGGTGCTGATGGGGTTGGGCATCGCGCTGATGCACTACATCGGCATGAGCGCGCTGCGCATGTCGCCTGCCATCACCTATGACCCGGCGCTGTTAGCGCTGTCGGTGGCGATCGCCATCGGTGCGTCTGCCGCCGCGCTGTGGATCGCGTTCCGATTGCGTCACGATGGCCGCCGCTACAGCCTGCGCCTGATCGCCGCCTTGATCATGGGCGTGGCGATCGTCGGCATGCATTACACCGGCATGGCTGCCGCACAATTCGCACCTGGCAGCATCTGCGGCGCGGCGGCCGGAGCGCACCTGCCGTTGTCGTGGCTGACCGCGGTGGTGGTGGCGGTCACGTTGGGCCTGCTGATCCTGGCGCTGGTGATCTCGGTGCTGTCGCGCCGCCATCAGCAGCACACCGAAGTGCTGGCGCAATCGCTGGCGCAGGCCAACGCCGATCTGGCGCTGGCCGCCCTGCACGACCCGCTCACCCGCCTACCCAACCGGGTGCTGCTGCACGAGCACGTGCTGCAGAACATCGAGCGCGCGCAACGCGATGGGCAGCGCTTTGCGGTGATGCTGATCAATCTGGACGGCTTCAAGGTGGTCAACGACGGCTACGGCCATCGGGTCGGCGACCAATTGCTGGTGGTGGTGGCCGAACGCCTGAGCGCGCATCGGCGTGCGCACGGCAGCCTGGCGCGGCTAGGCGCGGATGAATTCGTGCTGGTGGCCGATATCGCCGACCCGGAAGACGCGGCGGCCATCGCCGGGCATCTGGTGCAGGCGTTGGCGGTGCCGTTTCTGGTCGGCGATCAAGAGCTGCGCCTGAGCAGCAGCATCGGGATTGCGCTGTATCCGGAAGATGCCGGCAGCGAGCACCAGTTGATGACGCACGCCGATGCGGCGATGGGCCATGCCAAGCAGGCCGGGCGCAATCGCTACCGCTTCTTCGAGCGCGCGATGACCGACACCACCCGCGAGCGCCTGCAACTGCTGCAGGATCTGCCGCGCGCGCTGGAATCGGGCCAGTTCGTGCTGCACTACCAGCCCAAATACTGCGCCGACGACGGCCGCCCGATCGGCGCCGAGGCGCTGATCCGCTGGCAGCATCCAGAACGCGGCCTGGTGCCGCCGGACAGCTTCATTCCGCTGGCCGAACGCAGCGGCATGATCGGCCCGCTCGGCAGCTGGGTGCTGCAGCAGGCGTGCCGGCAGATGCGCGCGTGGCGCGACGACGGCCACGGCGACTGGCGGGTGGCGGTGAACCTGTCGGCCACCCAGCTCGCCTCGCCAAGCCTGCTCGACGAAGTGGCCACCACCCTGGCCGAGCATACGATCGCCCCCGGCCAGCTCACCCTGGAAATCACCGAGACCATGGCCATGCGCGATGCCGAGGCCTGCCTGCGCACGCTTGGCCAGCTCAATGCACTGGGCGTGCGCATTGCCATCGACGATTTCGGCACCGGCTATTCCAATCTGCTCTACCTGCGCAAGCTGTCCGCGCACGAGCTCAAGATCGACCGCAGCTTCGTGCAGGCCATGGACAGCAGCGCCGAAGACATCGCCATCGTCGCCGCCGTCGTGGCGTTGGCCCACACCATGCGCTTGCAGGTGGTGGCCGAAGGCGTGGAAACCGCCGCCCAGCGCAACACCCTGGAACGGCTGGGCTGCGACCAGCTGCAGGGCTATCTGCTGGGCCGGCCGATGGAAGCCGACCGCTTCATTGCAGTGGTCGTCGCCCAACGCGACGGCCCGCGTCGCCTGGCCAGCTGAGCAACAAACGACGTCGAACGACTCCCGGCCCAGCCTTCATGCTCAACGACTCCCAGCCAGGCCGAGCACCGGCCTGGACGTGGAGCGGCTGACAGCACGTAGCGAGCGTTTGCCGGGCAGTGAGCGCAGTGGCGTTGTCGGCCGCATCCTGCGGTCACAGGCCCAGGCCAAGCGCCGAGTAGGTCGAGTGCGCGGTGCCCTCGCCGCTCGCGGGAGATGCCGTGAACCCGTCCCTGGGGGCTCGATGGCGGCATCCATGCCGCCAACGGTCCCGCAAGCCGCGAGGGCACCGCGCCAGACAGCCGGCTGGTGACTTTGAAGAATAGAAGGCACTGCGCCATACCGCTGCTGGTTGCGTGGTGAAAGCTCTGCACAACGACTAGCGTGACTGGTCCTTGCCCGCTCACCGTCGCGGGACCCTTGGCGGCATGGATTCAACCAAGGAGCTTGGAGCAGCTAACAAAACGACTGTGCAGCCACCAGGCGGGCGCGGCCGGTGCTCGGAATCGGCATGTACCACCCGTACACTCCGGTTCCTCCGCGCCGTCCACACCCACCTGACGACTGCTCGCTACGTTTTGTTAGCCGCTCTTACATGGACGTACTTGCAGCGTGTCCTGCGATAGTGGGCAAGCAAGGACACTGCAGCCAAGTAGCAGATCAGCCGGCCTGCACTAGAGTGACGTCACGCAGTCTTGTTAGCCGCGCTTTTGTAGACCGACGGGCTGCCCTCGCCCCTCACCGTCGCCGCAATCCTCCAGCAGCTCAACGCGCGGCCACTGCTTTTTTCGATTCCCCAACCCCGATTCCCGATCCGAAACTGGAACGCCGCTTGCATGAGACCAGGCTGATCCCCCACCGGCACCTCCATGTCCGAGTCCGACGACGGCGGCGAGCGTACAGAGCTTCCCACCGAAAAACGCCTGCGCGAAGCACGTGAGCAGGGCAACATCCCGCAATCGCGGGAGTTGTCCACCGCAGCGGTGTTCGGCGCTGGCGTGTTCGGGTTGATGGCGTTGGCCGGCGGCATCGGCGATGGCGCGGCGGTGTGGATGAAGACCGCGCTCAGCCCCGACCCGAGGATGCGCGAGAACCCGATGGCGCTATTCGGCCACTTCGGCGACCTGCTGATGCAGCTGCTGTGGGTGATGCTGCCGCTGATCGGCATCTGCCTGCTGGCCGGGCTGGCCGGCCCGCTGCTGATGAGCGGCCTGCATTTTTCCAGCAAGGCCATCATGCCCGACCTCACCAAGCTCAACCCGGCCAGCGGGATCAAGCGCATGTGGGGCAGCAACAGCCTGGCCGAACTGGTCAAGTCGATCCTGCGCCTGCTGTTCGTCGGTCTGGCGGCCTGGCTGTGCATCTCCAAGAACCTGCACGGCCTGCGCTCGCTGGTGAACCAGCCGCTGGAACAGGCGATCAGCAACGGCCTGCACTTCACCAAGAGCCTGCTGTTCTACACCGCCGGCGCGCTGGTGCTGCTGGCAGCCATCGACGCGCCGTACCAGAAGTGGAACTGGATGCGGAAGCTCAAGATGACGCGCGAAGAGATCAAGCGCGAGATGAAAGAAAGCGAGGGCAGCCCCGAAGTGAAGGGCCGCATCCGCCAGATGCAGATGCAGATGTCGCAGCGCCAGATGATGGAAGCGGTGCCCAAGGCCGACGTGGTGCTGATGAACCCGACCCACTACGCGGTGGCGCTCAAGTACGAAGGCGGCAAGATGCGCGCCCCGATCGTGGTGGCCAAAGGCGTGGACGAAATGGCCTTCCGCATCCGCGAAGCCTGCGAACAACACCGGGTGGCGATCGTCACCGCACCGCCTTTGGCACGCGCCTTGTATAGGGAAGCTCAAATCGGCAAGGAAATTCCCGTGAGACTCTATTCGGTCGTGGCCCAGGTGCTCTCCTACGTCTACCAGTTACGCGGCTGGAACGGCGGCCCGATGCCGGAATTGCCCTCGCTGGACGTGGATGAGTTCGGCAAGGGAGCCAGCGCATGAGCGCCCAACCCACCCCGCTGAATGCCCGTCGCGTCATGGAGTTGCTGCGCAACGGCCTGGGCGCCCCGCTGGCGCTGATGGCCATGCTGGCCATGCTGATGGTGCCGCTGGCCGCACCGGTGCTGGATGCGCTGTTCACCTTCAACATCGCCATCTCGCTGATGGTGCTGCTGGCGGTGATCTACGTGCAGCGCCCGCTGGAATTCACCATTTTCCCGATCGTGCTGCTGATGACCACGATGCTGCGGCTGGCGCTGAACGTCGCCTCCAGCCGCGTGATCCTGATCAACGGCCAGGACGGCCACGCCGCGGCCGGCAAGGTGATCGAGGCCTTCGGCCAGTTCGTGATCGGCGGCAACTACGCCGTGGGTATCGTGGTGTTCGCGATCCTGACCATCATCAACTTCGTGGTCATCACCAAGGGTGCCGGGCGCGTGTCGGAAGTGACCGCCCGCTTCATCCTGGACGCCATGCCCGGCAAGCAGATGGCCATCGACGCCGACCTCAACGCCGGTTTGCTGACGCGCGAGGAAGCCAAGGCCCGCCGCGAAGAGGTCCGCGAAGAAGCCGACTTCTACGGCGCAATGGACGGTGCCAACAAGTTCATCCGCGGCGACGCCATCGCCGCCATCATGATTTTGTTCATCAACCTCATCGGCGGCATGGCGGTGGGCATGTTCCAGCACGACATGAGCTTCGTGGATGCCGCGTCCACCTACACCCTGCTATCGATCGGCGACGGTCTGGTGGCGCAGCTGCCGGCCCTGCTGGTGTCGTCTTCGGTCGCCTTGCTGGTGACCCGCGCCTCGCGGGCGCAGGACATGCGCGGCGCCATGATCAGCCAGGTGTTCGGCCAGCACCGCGCACTGGCGGTGGCCGCCGCCATCCTGGGCCTGGTCGGCCTGGTGCCGGGCATGCCGAACGTCGCGTTTTTGACGCTCGGCCTGATCCTGGGCGTGATCGCCTGGAAAATGTACAAGCGCAGCCTGGTGGTCGCCCCGACCGGCGACCCAGCCAGCGACCCCAAGGCCGCCGCCGCAGCCGCCACCGCGCAGGCCAGCGCCGAACTGAGCTGGGACGAACTGCGCCCGATCGACCCGCTGGGCCTGGAAGTGGGCTACCGGCTGATCCCGCTGGTGGACAAGCACCAGGGCGGCGAATTGATGGCGCGCATCAAGGGCGTGCGCCGCAAGCTCACCCAGGACATCGGATTCCTGGTGCCGCCGGTGCATATCCGCGACAACCTGGAACTGTCGGCCAATGCCTATCGCCTGCTGGTGCATGGCGTGCCGGTAGCCACCGCCGAGATCTACCCAGACCGCGAGCTGGCGCTGGACCCGGGCGGTGCGCTCGGCCAGCTGGACGGCATTCCCGGCAAGGATCCGGCGTTCGGCCTGGATGCCACCTGGATCCAGCCGCATCAGCGCTCCTACGCCGAATCGATGGGCTACACCGTGGTCGACCCGGCCACCGTGGTGGCCACGCATCTGTCGCACCTGATCCGCGAACACGCCCCGGAACTGCTCGGCCACGAAGAAGTGCAGCAGTTGCTGGCCACCCTGGCCAAGACCGCGCCAAAGATGGTCGAAGACCTCACCCCGAAGGCGCTGCCGCTGTCGGTGGTGGTGCGCGTGCTGCAGAACCTGCTGATCGAGCGGATCCCGGTGCGTCAGCTGCGCAAGATCGTCGAAGCGCTGGTCGAGCACGCCCCGCAGAGCCAGGACCCGGCCACCCTCACCGCCGCGGTACGCACCTCGCTGGGCCGCTTCATCGTGCAGGAGATCGCCGGCATGTCCGCCGAACTTCCGGTATTCACCCTGGCCCCGCAGCTGGAGCGCGTGTTGCAGGAATCCACCCACGGTAACGGTGTGGCGCTGGAGCCCGGCCTGGCCGAGCGCCTGCACCAGAGCCTGGCCGATTGCGTCGGCAAGCAGGAAGCCCGCAACGAACCGGCCGTGGTCCTGGTGCCCGGCACGGTCCGCGCCGCCCTGGCCCGCCTGGTCCGCCACAGCGTCCCCAGCCTGTCGGTGCTGGCGTATAGCGAAGTGCCGGAAGACAAACGCCTGAAGCTGGTCGGCACGATCAGCTGAGTCGAAAGCACACCGTCATCGCCCTGATTCCGTAGGAGCGCACCCGGGCGCGACAGCGTTACCGGGACAGCCCCATCGCGCCCAGGTGCGCTCCTACGAGGTACTGTCAATTCGCCGACGCGCATTGACCGTGGGCTATGCGGTCAAGTGCCGCAAGGCGCGATGCACCATAGACGGAATGCAAGAGACCGTAGCTCGTCGGTTGACTACCGGCCCCTGGCAGCGCGTGTTTCTCGCACCAAAACAAGCAAGCCATATCGCCGCTCCGCAGCCCATTGGCGCAACGGCAAGTCATCTATGCGATGCCACGGGCGGCTTTAGTCCTCTATGATAAGAACAGTTTTGGAAACGACCGCATCCTGATCGCTGCCGATACGCGTAGCAGGAGCAAACACACACGGAGATGGATGCATGAGTAGTAAAGGAAAGGCGGGAGTTGCAACGATCTTATTGATCCTTGCGCTGGTCGCTGGCTTGTACCTGTCCGGCTTCATGACACTGATGCTGCTGAAACTTCAGGTGCCATTGAAAGCGACGACTTATTGGGAATATTGGAGGGCGCTCGACCTGCCGCAGGTCAAGCCCTACGTAGTGCGGATCAAAGTAAGCGGCATCATCGGTTTTGGCCTGCCCCTGCTGACTTGGGCGCTGCTGCTGATTCCGATGTTCAAGGGCAAGAAAGAATCCCTGCACGGAGAGGCCAGTTTCGCAAGCATCTCCGACCTGAAAAAAGCTGGGATGCTCGAAAAGAAGCCAGAAAGTATTCTGGTAGGAAAGCTCAAGGGGCGCTACATCTATATCAATGGCGCGCTCCACGTGATCGTGGTCGCGCCGACACGATCCGGCAAGACCACCTCGATCGCGATTCCTGTGCTGCTGACATATCAGCAATCCATGGTCGTGCTCGACTTGAAAGGTGAACTGTTCAAAGCCACCAGTGGGTATAGAGCTTCGCAAGGTCAAAAAATCTATGTCTGGGCACCCTACGCGACCGATGGCAAGACCCATCGATTCAATCCGCTAACGCTTGTGCCAGAAGATCCTCGCGAGCGTATCGCATCGATTCAAACCATGGCCGCGATTCTCTATCCGGATGAACCAGGGAAAGACAGCTTCTGGGTCACCCAGCCGCGTGCTGCGTTCGTGGCATTCGCTTCTTTCATGTTCGAGAACTGGTACGACATGAGAAGTACAGGATTCCCCGGAGCGGACGACCCCAACACCGGTGAGCTGTTTCCCAGTTTCGAACGCATCCTGCGCTTCTCCACCGGTGGAGGCAGTGGTGAAAGCACCACCGATCTGCTGAAAAAAATTATTACCAACAAGAATTTCAACTACATCAGCCCGCAGACGCGCTCCACCTTCAGCGCACTGGCCGGTCTGGCAGAACAGACATTCTCTTCGGTCATGGCGACGATGCAAGCGCCGCTACAGCAGTTCCTCAGTCCGATTCTGGCTGCTGCAACCAACGCCACTGATATCGACGTCACCGCGATACGCAAACAACTGACGACCGTTTACGTCATCATCCCGACGCAAAAACTCGATGAAAGCGGCAAGCTGCTGAATATTTTCTTCAGCTCGTTGATCGGCAATAACCTCGACAAACAGCTCAACGAAGACCCAACACTCAAGTATCAGATGCTGATGCTGATGGACGAGTTCACGGCAATGGGCCGCGTTGACGTTTGGGCCAAGCGCATCTCGATCTCGGCCAGTTACGGTGTGCGCGACCTGTGCATCATTCAAAGTCAGTCGCAGCTACGCGCCACGTATGGGGCCGATGACGCACAGAACTTCATCACCAATCACGCCGCCAGCATCGCATTCACTCCGCGAGAGCAGGAGGATGCGAACGCTTACAGCGACATGCTTGGCTACAAGACCCTGCGCAAACAGCACAGGTCCATCAGTAGGGGGGGCGGCGGAAGCAATGTGTCGTATAACTACACCGAAGAACGGCGAGCGTTGATGCTGCCGCAGGAGATCAAGGAACTTCCTGGCGACCAGGAGCTGTTGTTCTTCGAGGGAAGCAAGCCGATCCGCTGCGAAAAAAACTGGTTCTTCAAAGACAGCGGGCTAAAGGGCCGCATCATGGACCCTGTACCTGTACCGGCCTTGGCATCGGTGTTGGGTCAGGCAGCGGATAAAAAGTGAGAAAATCCCGGGCAACCGCGATAGGCAGAGCATTTACGTGCATGACGCTCCAGGTAGCGTTTTCGATGTCGAACCGCCAACCGATTTATTCCTCAAGGAAGATACCCATGCAAATTCGTCCCAACTTCAAGATTGTGCTTTTCGTGCTGGGCGTGGCGTCGAGCGCATTCGCTGCGCATGCGCAGACGCAAACCGCGATTGATGTCATGCGCGAGTACCCGGCCTACCGTAATGCCGTGGAATCGGTGATACAGCAGTACGAATCCTCGCTGCGCACAGGTTGCCCAAGCGTCCAGGCCGATTGGAGCAAGGCGAAGGCGTATGTTGCCGTTCAGCCGACACTCGATGAACAGGGCCGGATCGTCAAGGCCGTTTGGGTAGACACCGTGCCTGGAACGGCCTGCGGCCAACAGCGCCGCTACAACTCCATCACCATTTTCAACAATGGCGAGCCATCCGTGTTGCCGCTGTTTCCCGGCGAATCGGAATCCAATCCGGTTCTGCAAAAGGACACTGTTACCCAGGTTGCCAGCGCCTTGCTCATCAAGGACTTCTTGCCCAAGGGCTGTCGGATAGATGTTCTGGAAACCAAGTTACCAGGCGGCCGTCCCGCGCCAGCGCAGCCGTGGGACGAACAGTGGCATGTTGATGCCTGCGGAAAACAGTATTGGGCAAAGGTGCGCTACATACCGGATGCGAAGGGCACTGCCATCAGCGTTAACCCCAAAGATATCCTGCCTTCGAAGTAAATAGACCGCACTCTCAATCCGAAGTGACCGTAACGGGCCTGCAACTGCAGGGATGACTGGGCCGAGCATGTGCATGTCGGCCAGGCATCAATGCCATACCGGATACCGGATGCACGGTCTAGGCTAGCCAGACGTGCCCCACCCAGCGGGCGTGCTTGCGCCGTTGCCGTGCCATAAGGATGCGATGTGTCTCTCTTTCTGCGTGTAGTGATGGTGTCGATGTTGCTGGCCTGCGCCGGCTGCGGCGGGTTGTCGCTGCCGGCCACCGCGCAGCAATCTGCCTATCCGCTGCCGTCGTATTTCCCCGACCGCAGGGCCCAAGCGCTGGCATTGGCCGCCGAGTACGGCAATGTCGAGGAAGTGCGGCGTTTGATGAAGGAAGAACACGTCGATCCCGATGTGATCTTCTCAACCGATGGCTACCCGCTGTTGATGTGGCCGATCATGACGCATAACCCCGCTGGCTTACGCGCGATGCTGGAGAATGGGGCCGATCCCAATGCACGCAAACTCCATCCTCAGCAGAACACGACGCGATTCAAGGGCCGCTATGAAGACAATGCCATGGTGTGGGCTGCCAAGCAGGAAGATCCGATCTATCTGAAGCTACTGCTCGATCATGGCGGCGACCCCAATGCACGCAACTCCAATGGCGAAACCCTGCTCTTTCAAGCCTTCATTACCCAGAATCAATGGGAAAATGTGAAGCTACTAATTGAGCGGGGAGCGGATGTGAACGCGGAAAGCCAGAGCTTTCCCATTTTATTTAACTACGCTGCACGCGGCGGCTTTGAGTATATGTATTGGCTATTTAACCATGGCGCCAAATTTAATGATAAGCGCGTCATCGAAAGTGTTTTTTGGCACCCAGGCAATCCAGATGATCCGACCTGGCAACGTAAATGCCAGCAATTCCTTTTGCAACATGGTTACAAGCGACCGCCATTGCCTGAGAACTACCGCAGCATGCGCAAAGCCTTCGGTTTTCCCTCCGAAGAAAAAGACATCCCCCTGCTGTGATCCATCAATGAAGAAGGAGCTTTCAGATGCCTACACTTACAGAGCACCAACAGCAGCGCACCCTGCTCACACATCTGCGTGCCAGCGACGATCCCGGCGCGCAGCAGCAAGCCGAACAACTGCAAACCCTGTACCACGACCGCGAAATGGCCGGCCTGGCCGACGATGTCTACGACTAGGCCAAAGGTGAAGGACGACCGGATGCCGGCTGGATTCGTGCAAGCGAGCATCCAGACAAGCTGCGCGAATACGCATCGCAGCTGAATCTGACGAATCCGGCAGCGAGGATTTCATCACCAACAACTTCCCGCAGTCGGCAGGGTTGAAGACGCACTGCCACGACCGTCTTTGCGCCGGCCGCGCGCACGATTTAGTCTAGCCAGACACGCCCCACCAGCGGGCGTGCTTGCGCCGTTGCCGTGCCATAAGGATGCGATGTGTCTAGTCTTTTGCGTGTGTTGATGTTGTCGATATTGCTGGCCTGCGCCGGCTGCGGCGGGCTGTCGCTGCCGGCCACCGCGCAGCAATCTGCCTATCCGCTGCCGTCGTATTTCCCCGACCGCAAGGCCCAAGCGCTGGCGCTGGCCGCCGAGTACGGCAATGTCGAGGAAGTGCGGCGCTTGATGAAGGACGAGCACGTCGATCCGGATGTGATCTTCTCAACCGATGGCGACCCGCTGTTGATGTGGCCGATCATGACGCATAACCCGGCTGGCTTACGCGCGATGCTGGAGAATGGGGCAGATCCGAATGCGCGGAAGCAGGATCAGATCGTCAAGACCTACAAGGACGGCAGCGGCGGGAGCTATTTTAAAAGCGAGAATGCCATGGTGTGGGCCGCGAAACAGCAGGACCCGATCTATCTGAAGCTGTTACTCGATCACGGTGGTGATCCGAATACGCGCAACACAAATGACGAGACTATTCTTCTCCAAGCATTCTTGACGCAAAACCAATGGGAAAACGTCAAGTTATTGGTCGAGCGCGGGGCGGATGTAAATGCGAAAAGCCAAGGCTCTCCAATCCTGCTTGACTATGCAGGCAGAGGCGGATTCGAACAGTCTTACTGGCTGATGCAGCACGGCGCCAATGTCGATGATGGCCGTATTATCGAGGCAATATTTTGGCACCCAGGCAAACCAGATGATCCGACCTGGCAACGCAAATGCCAGCAATTCCTTTTGCAACACGGTTACAAGCGACCACCATTGCCAGAGAACTACCGCAGCATGCGCAAAGCCTTCGGCTTTCCCTCCGAAGAAAAAGACATTCCTCTGCTTTGATCGATCACTGAAGAAGGAGCTTTCAGATGCCCACACTTGCAGAACACCAACAGCAGCGCACCCTGCTCACACATCTGCGTGCCAGCGATGATCCCGGCGCGCAGCAGCAAGCCGAACAACTGCAAACTCTCTACCACGACCGCGAAATGGCCGGCCTGGCCGACGATGTCTATGACTCGGCCAAAGGTGAAGGACGACCGGATGCCGGATGGATTCGTGCAAGCGAGCATCCAGAGAAGCTGCGTGAGTACGCATCGCAGCTCAATCTCACAGATAAGCAGATCACGGAACTGCTGAAGCCCGGCAACTCCGGCTTCCGCGCCGAAATCTACCTCCCCGACCCGGCAGTGCTCGGCCCAGGCTACAAACCCACCGTCGTTTTCAAGGGCTCCGCCGGCGAAGTCCTGACGCCGGATGGCCTGCGCGACACCGGCAGCGAGGATTTCATCGCCAATAACTTCCCGCAGTCGGTGGGGTTGAAGACAGACTACTACGATCGCGCGATGCGTCTTGCTTCCCTTTTAAAAGACCAAAAGCTCGACTTCGAACTCGCCGGCCACTCCCTCGGCGGCGGCATGGCGTCGGCCGCCGCTGCGGTCACCGGCGCACGCACTACCACCCTCAATGCAGCCGGCCTGCATCCGCTCACCGCGCAGCGCTTTGCAGAGGAAAACGGGCTGCAGCTCTACGACACCCGGAAAAACGTCACTGCCTATCAAGTGGCCGGCGAAGTGCTCAACGACGGCATCCAGCAGAACATCCACCGGCTGGACGCGTTCCGGCGTGAAGAGCTGGGTGCGGTACTCAAGGAAACCAGCACCATCCTTCAGGAACTGCCGCACAGCAAGGCCTTGCTGGCAAGCCAGCTGGATGCCAATGTGCCGCGCTATGCGCAGCCGTCCGTGCATGCGTTCCTGGACCGCCTGCAACACGGTGACACCGCGCAACTGCTGCGCGAGCTGCCGCTGGCCGCCGGTCAAGCGCAGCCCTTGCTGGCGGCCAAGCAACACGCCTCCGGCGACGGCGGCATCGTGGATCGGCCCACCCGCCTGTCGCTGCGCGAGGTCTCTAATTTCGCAGGTCCTGCGCTGGATGCGATTTATCTGACCGCACAAGGCGCGCGCTTGGGGCGCACCCTGGGTAGCGGAGTGGCGCAAGCGGGCCAACTGGCCGAACAAGGGCTGGACGCCTCCGGCGATCTGACCCAACGCGCAGCACAGGCAGCAGCGCAGCTGCGCCAGGGCACGACCCAGTTACTGGGTGCAGTGGCGGCGCAGGGAGTGGAGCAGACTGGCGTCGTGGCCGCGCAGGGACGGCAGGCACTAGGCCAGGCCGAGGCAGGGATCGATCGCTTGCAGGGGCAGGCGCAAGGTGAGGCTGCGTCGCTTGGCGCGGCGGCCTTGCGTAGCCTTGGCGGGATACTGCCGCAGGGCGTGGGCGAGCACGTCACCGCACAGGCCGAGCGCCTGGAGCAGGCCGGTGCGGCCGCGCAACAGCGTGGCCAGCACGAGGCTGCGCAAGCGCTACGGGATGCCGCCGAGCATGCCCAGCAGATCCGTCAGCGCACCCACGACGCCGGTCATGCGCTAGACGCGGCTGCCAAGCAAGTTGGCCAGGCCGAGCAGGCCACCCTCACCGCGGTCGGAACCGCCGCCAACGCAACATTTGACACCGTCGGGCGCTCTATCGAGGCCGGCACGGCGATGGTACCTGAAGTCAACGCGGTGCAGGTCGGCGCTGCGACGTCGGTGGTCGGCACCGCGGCGATCCACAATCCCACGACAATAAAGGGTCTGTTCAATCTGGCCAGGACCGGCATGCTTGCCGACAAGGTGAGCGACAGCTTCGACGAAGCCACCGAACGGCATCTGATGACCGAAACGGTGGTGCCGAGCATGGATGCGCGCATCCAGGGCACGGAGCGCAAAGCGCGCGAACTGCTCGCGCCCGAGCAGACGGCACCTACACAGACACAAGACCACCCTTTGCGCACCGGCGACCGCGGCACCGAGGTGCCTTCACCGCAGCGCCCCGGGGATGGCAAACTCGCCATGGAAGCAGGGATAGGTGCTGATGACGGACTTAGACGCATGCCTGCTTCGCAGCCTCTTCTTGCCATGGGTGATCCTGCACATCCCGGTCATCCTCTCTATGTCGATGTGAAGGACCGGCTCGAGGCCAAGGGCACACCGCTGCCGGAAGATCGCTTGAACCAAGTCACCGCCGCCATGTACATCGGCGGTTTCAAGGCCGATTGGCCTGGGCGCGTGGATGTCGTCAACGACACGTTCTATGCGCAGCACACCACCGACCCCTCCAATCGACTACACATGTCTATCGCCGGACCGGCGCCATCGATCCAGGAGTCGATGCAACAGGTGCAAACCCATACCCTAGAAACCGCACGGCAACAGCAGGCGAGTGCGCAAGCAAAACAGAATGCGCCGACCGAGCCAGGACCGGTCATGGGATAATCACACGATGATGAATCTATTCAAGCGCGGGAAAGAACGCCGCAGGCAAGACGCTGTCGAAGAGTTGCAGTGACAGGTTGGAATCTCGCTCAATCGCGCATTCGATGCCCACAGCGATGCGGCAAGCCAGGCGGAGCCACCGCAGGATACGAAACCTATATGTCTCAGCGAACCATTCCGTTCGTTAATGACCCAAAATGTGTCGTATTGACAACATTAGCAGGCGATTGCTTTTGTGCTGCAGATGCTGATCGTCACCCACCCGGTTCCCGAATTCTTGCTGCGCACCTGGCAGAGTAACGTGACGCATCGGCCAGACTCGCAGTTCGACGAAGCGGTGCCCCTTGGGATCCAGAGTTGAAGCAGACCGCACTGAACGCCTGGAAGCAGGTCATCTAACACTTCAGCACCTGTATGGAGGATGCGGCCAACGTCTGGAAGGGTCAGGGACCGGATTGATATCAGGACGTTACGGAATAGCGGCAATCTTGGTCTCGTTGTGGGGTGTGAGACAAAAACTCACTACGTCCAGCTATCACCGATGTAGTAGACGGCGGCTGCTTTCGGGGAATCCAGTACCCACGGCAACGGCCGTGGTCCTGGTACCCGGCACGGTCCGCGCCCGCCTGGTCCGCCACAGCATCCCGAGCCTGTCGGTGCTTGCATACAGTGAAGTGCCGGAAGACAAGCGCCTGAAGCTGGTCGGCACGATCAGCTGAGTCGAAAGCACACCGTCATCGCCCTAATTCCGTAGGAGCGCACCCGGGCGCGAGGGCTTTACCGATACAGCCCATCGCGCCCAGGTGCGCTCCTACGACTGCATCGGCGCTCCGGTACAGCTCGACAGCCTCTATCGCGTCCTCCAGCAATCGCCGCAGGCCGGCCACCAACCGCCAACGCCAGGCGCCGGAAATCCGCCACTCGGCAAAATCCCAATCGATTGCATGCCACCGACCCTGGGAAGCATGACGAGCGCGACGCTGTCGCGGCTCCCGCGGGCGTTCAATGCGCTCCGACAGACGCGACCTGCGCTGCCGCCCAGCACAGGGACGCCGTCGCACCGGCACCCAATGCCGTCGAAAAATTCAATCAGAACATCCACTTAGCGCAGCAAGCCCGGCTCGGCGTCAGTACCCAGCCTCCTCCGCGCACGCCCCGCACCCACTCGCCAAAAACCCAGCACCGCCGTTTTGGCACGCCGCGTGCATTAGCTCTGGCGAGACCGCAGACAGCACCACCGCTGCGGGGCGGATGGCAGGACTTGGAACAACCGAACGGGACAGGCAACTCATGACGCTGGCAACACACCCACATTCATCGCGCACCCGTCCGGCGTCCGGCGGGTCCCGTTCCTGGAGGCACGTGGCATGAAGATCAAACGCTTTGTCGCCCCGGACATGCGCACCGCATTCCGCATGGTGCGTGAAGAGCACGGCCCGGATGCAGTGATCCTGTCCAACCGTCGTACCGCCGAAGGCATCGAGATCGTCGCTGCCAGCAACTACGACGAAGAACTCGTGCAGCGTGCGCTGGAAACCGCACGCTCCGATGCGCCGATCACCCACACCGCTCCGCAGCAGCAGGCGCCCGTGCAGCAGGCTCCGGTGCAGGCCGCTGCCCGCCCCGCCGCTCCGGTGCACGCCCCGCTCAAGCCGGCCGCCGAGACCGGCATGAGCCACCGCCAGCGCGTTGCCAGCGCCGCCGAAGAAATGATTGCTGCGATGGCCCTGCGTCAGCCGGTCAGCGTGCCGCGTCAGGCCCCGGTGGCCGCCCCGATCCGCAGCGTGGTGCCGATGCCGGCCGTGCAGGATGTCGCCGCCCCGGTTGTGCAGCGTCAGGAACACGCGCTGTCGGCCGTGCCGGAACAGCTGTTCGCCGACTTTTTGACTACCGCCCCGGTGCAGCGCCCCGCCGTGCAGGCCGCTCCGGTGCAGGCGCCGACCCCGGTTGTTGCCGCAGCCCTCGCCGCCCCGGCTTACGCCGCGCATGGGCAGGATGACGATGCATTCGACGACGAAGCCGACTTCGACCTGGACGACGCGCTGCCGCAGATCCTGCCGCCAGCCGCGCTGCCGCCGATCGTCGTCGCCCCCGCCGCGCTGGCCGCGGTGCCGGTGGCCGCCGCGCCGGTCCCGCAGAACGACGAAGAACTCAAGCAGCTGCGTGGCGAACTGGCGCTGATGCGTCAGATGATCGAGCGCGAAATGAACCGCCTCACCGACGAGCGCCTGCGTGGCTCCCCGGTGCGTGCGCAGGCGCTGGAGCTGATGGACGACTACGGCTTCGATGCCGGCCTGACCCGCGATGTCGCCATGCAGATCCCGGCCGATACCGAGTTGCACCGCGGCCGCGGACTGATGTTGGGGCTGCTGTCCAAGCGTCTGCCGGTCGCTCCGATCGACCCGCTGGAACGCGGCGGCGTGATCGCCCTGGTCGGCCCCACCGGTGCCGGCAAGACCACCACCATCGCCAAGCTGGCGCAGCGCTTCGCTGCCCAGCACGCCCCGCGCGACGTTGCCCTGGTCACCACCGACACCTTGCGCGTCGGTGGCCGCGAGCAGCTGCACAGCTACGGCCGCCAGCTCGGCATCGCCGTGCACGAGGCCGACAGCGCCGAAAGCCTGCTCGCGCTGCTGGATCGCCTGCGCGACTACAAGCTGGTGCTGATCGACACCGCCGGCATGGGCCAGCGCGACCGCGCCCTGGCTGCCCAGCTGAACTGGCTGCGCGCCGCCCAGCAGGTCACCTCGCTGCTGGTGCTGCCCGCCAACTCTCATTTTGCCGACCTCGACGAGGTCGTGCGCCGCTTCGCCCACGCCAAACCCCAAGGCGTGGTGCTGACCAAACTCGACGAGACCGGCCGCTTCGGCAGCGCCTTGTCGGTGGTGGTCGACCACCAACTGCCCATCACCTGGGTGACTGACGGACAGCGGGTCCCCGACGACCTGCACCGCGCCAATGCCGCCAGTCTCGTTCTTCGTCTTGAAGATTTACGGCGCGCTGCCGATAAGCCCTGTACTCCGGAGCACAACCATGCAGTCGCGTGAATACGCAAAGCTGACCAACGCCTTCCCCCTGACGGCGACCCGTCCCGAGCCTTTGGGCCCGGTGCGCACGATTGCCGTGACCGGTGGCAAGGGCGGCGTGGGCAAAACCAACATCTCCGCCAACCTGGCCGTGGCGCTTGCCGACATGGGCAAACGCACGCTGCTGCTGGACGCCGACCTTGGCCTGGCCAACCTGGATGTGGTCTTGGGACTCTCGCCCAAGTTCACCCTGGCCGACCTGATCGCCGGCCGCTGCACGCTCGATGAAGTGATCATCGAAGGCCCGGGCGGCGTGTTGGTGGTCCCGGCCGCCTCCGGTCGCCGCCACATGGCGGAACTGGCTCCGGCCCAGCACATCGGCTTGGTCAATGTGTTCTCCGAACTGGAACGCGACCTGGACGTGATGGTCATCGACACCGCCGCCGGCATCACCGACAGCGTGCTGACCTTCTGCCAGGCCGCCCAGGACACCGTGGTGGTGGTCTGCGACGAGCCGGCCTCGATCACCGACGCCTACGCGCTGATCAAGGTTCTCTCGCGCGAACGCGGCGTGGACCGCCTGCAGATCATCGCCAACATGGTGCGCGACCCCAACGAAGGCCGCCTGCTGTACGACAAGCTCTCGCGCGTCTGCGAAAAGTTCCTTGGCGATGTGTCGCTGAACTATCTCGGCCACGTGCCGCAGGACGACTGGTTGCGCCTGTCCGTGCAGCGTCAGCAACCCGTCATCAAGGCGTATCCCGCCAGCCCGTCGGCGCAGGCCATTGCCGAAATCGCACGCCGTACCTCGCGCTGGCAGGCTCCCACCGTGCCGCGCGGCAACGTCGAGTTCTTTGTCGAACGCATCATCCAACGGGGAGTGGCCGCATGAGCACTGCTACCGCAACCACGGCCACCGCGCAGTACCGCGCCGTGCAGCGCAATAACGCCAACGACGTGGTGACCCAGCACGCCGATCTGGTCCGCCGCATCGCCCACCATCTGGCGGCGCGTCTGCCGGCCAGCGTGGAAGTGGACGACCTGATCCAGGCCGGCATGATCGGCCTGATCGAAGCCTCGCGCAGTTACGACTCCGACCAGGGCGCCTCGTTCGAAACCTATGCGTCGATCCGTATCCGCGGCTCGATGATCGACGAAATTCGCCGTGGCGACTGGGTGCCGCGTTCGGTACACCGCCGTGCCCGCGACGCCGCCGCCGCAGTGCGCAAGATCGAGCAGAACACCGGCCGCGCCGCCGCCGCCACCGAAGTGGCCGCCGCGATGGAAATGCCGCTGCCCGATTACCTGCGCCTGATGGAAGACGCTGCACGCGGCCAGGTGCTGAGCCTGGAATCGCGCATCGAAGATCACGGCGAGCTGGACACCACCGCCAAGGGTGGCCCCAACCCGCAGCAGATGATGGAGCGTGGCGAGTTCGGCCGCGAGCTGGGGAAGGCCATCGGCCAGTTGCCCGAGCGCGAGCAGCTGGTGCTATCGCTGTACTACGAACAGGAATTGAACCTGAAGGAAATCGGCGCTGTGCTCGGTGTCAGCGAGTCGCGCGTCTGCCAGATCCATGGCCAGGCCGTGGTGCGTTTGCGCGGCCGCCTCAAAGTCTTCGAACTGGCCGACGCCGGTGTCGAAATTGACGACTAATTTTTTCGCGTATTTTTTCGTGTTAGGAGCTTGATGTGAATAAGAACATGCGGATCCTGATCGTGGACGACTTCTCGACGATGCGACGTATCGTCAAGAATCTGTTGGCAGATCTCGGCTTCACCAATACCGCAGAGGCCGAAGACGGCAACAGCGCGCTGGCTGCATTGCGCTCGGGCCCGTTCGATTTTGTGGTGACGGACTGGAACATGCCCGGCATGACCGGCATCGACCTGCTGCGCAACATCCGCGCCGACGCCAAGCTCAAGCACCTGCCGGTGATGATGGTGACCGCCGAAGCCAAGCGCGAGCAGATCATCGAAGCGGCGCAGTGCGGCGTAAACGGCTACATCATCAAGCCGTTCACCGCGCAGACGCTGGAAGAAAAGCTGGGCAAGGTGTTCGAACGTCTGGCGGCGACCGCCTGATGAACGCCACCGTGGAGACCAATGCCGAACGCGCTGCGTTGATCGAGCGTCTGCAAGGTGCGCTTGATGCACTGGAAAGCGGTGACGAAGCTGCGTGGAAGCGCGAGGTCGATCACCTCGCCGCCCTGCGCACGCGTCCGATGATGCAGGGCCTGAGCCGGCTCGCACGCGAACTTGGGCAGGCGCTGGGCGAGTTGCCCACCGTGCCCGAAGAAGCCGGCGAACTGGACGATGCCTGCTCGCGCCTGGACCACGTGGTGGAAATGACCGAAAAGGCCAGCCATCGCACCCTGGATCTGGTCGAAGAATGCCGCGAGCTGGCCAACAAGCTGCGCGACGGCGGCCTGAATCAAGACCAGGGCGCGCTGATGGACCAGATGCGCCACAACCTCACCGAGCTGTCGCTGGCGCAGAGCTACCAGGACCTCAGCGGGCAGATCATTCGCCGCGTGGCCGGGATCGTGCGCCGCGTGCATGAAGGCTTCGGCGCGCTGGGCCTGCCGCCCAAGAGCACCGAGCCGAAGAAAGACGACGGCGGTCTTGCCGGTCCTGCGGTCAAGGGCCTGGACCGTCACGCGGTGTCGCAAGACGACGCCGACGATTTGCTGTCCGGATTGGGGTTGTAACCATGAGTGCTGTTCCAGACGATATTGCTGCCGATTTCATCGTCGAGGCCCAGGAAATCCTGGATCGCCTCGGCGAACAGCTGGTGTCGCTGGAACAGGCGCCAGACGAAGCCGACCAGCTCAACGCGGTGTTCCGCGGCTTCCACACGCTCAAGGGCGGCGCCGGCTTTCTGGCGATCAAGCCCATGGTGGAGCTGTGCCACGCCGCCGAAGAAACCCTCGGCATGGCGCGCTCGGGCCAGGCGGTGCTGCAGGCGCATCACTTCGATGCCGCGCAGCAGTCGCTGGATTATCTGCAGGCCATGCTGGATGCAATGGGCTCGGGCGAACCCGTGCCGCATGCACCGCCGTCGCTGATCGCACAGTTCGATGCCAAGAGCGGACCGCCGGCGGTCAAGGCCGCGCCCAAGGCGGCAGCTGCGGCGCCTGCGCACGACGACGGCCATGCCGCGCCGGCGCCGGGTGCCAAGGCCGCACCGAAAGCTGGCGCCAAGGGCGGCGCCGAAGCCGAACAGACCGTGCGCGTGGATACCAAACGCCTGGACGCCATCGTCAATCTGATTGGCGAACTGGTGCTCTCGCGCAACCGGTTGAAGACCTTGCGCACCCGTCTGCGCGACGAAGAACTCGACCGCGCGGTCAGCGTGCTGGATATCGCCACCGCCCGCCTACAGACCGCGGTCATGCGCACCCGCATGCAGCCGGTGAGCAAGGTGTTCTCGCGCTTCCCCAAGGTGGCCCGCGACGTTGCGCGCACCCTGTCCAAGGAAGTGGAACTGGAACTGGTCGGTGCCGAAACCGAGCTCGATCGTAATCTGGTCGAAGCCCTGGCCGACCCGCTGGTGCACCTGGTGCGCAACGCGATCGACCACGGCATCGAATCGCCGGCATTGCGCGAAGCCACCGGCAAACCGCGTAGCGGCCATGTGCGCCTGTCTGCGCAGCAGGAAGGCGACTACGTCAGCATCGAAATCCAGGACGACGGCGCCGGCATCGACCCGGAACGTCTGCGCGAAATCGCCCGCAACAAGGGCCTGATCGATGCCGAAGCCGCTGCGCGTCTGAGCACCGACGAATGCCTGCACCTGATCTTCATGCCGGGCTTTTCCACCAAGGCCGAAGTCACCGACATCTCTGGCCGCGGCGTCGGCATGGACGTGGTGCAGTCGCGTATCCGCGAGTTGAGCGGGCAGATCCAGATCCAGTCCGAACTGGGCCGGGGCAGCCGCTTCATGATCCGCGTCCCGTTGACCCTGGCCATCTTGCCCACGCTATTGGTGCAGGCAGGCGAAGCGGTGTATGCACTGCCGCTGGCACGCGTGGTCGAAGTGCTGCACGCACCGCAGACCTCGCTGGGCTGGTTCGATGGCCGCGCCGTGCTCGACCGCCGCTCGCACACCTTGCCGCTGATCGACCTGCGCCGCTGGCTGGGCGTGCCCGCCGATCAACCGCCGCTGCTGACCGTGGTGCTGCTGCAGGCCGGCGAAACCCGCTTCGGCCTGGTGGTGGACCAGGTCCGCGGCCGCGAGGAAGTGGTGATCAAACCCCTCCCCCGCGCCCTGCGCGGCCTGCCCGGCTACGCCGGCGCCACCCTCATCGGCGACGGCCGCATGGCGCTGATTCTGGATGTGGATGGATTGCGTTCCAGCGATCATTGATCTTTGGAATCGGGAATCGGGAATCGGGAAGACGATCCTGGTTACCTGATCTAACGACAACGGCCGCGTACTGCGGCCGTTATCGTTTCACTATCAGCATCGCTGCCGATTTACGCCATGCGCGCACGCATTCGCGATGGTTTGGCGACGGTAAGGCTGCCGTGGAACTGAACCTGGACCCGTTATCTCTTGACCCGTTATTTCTTCGCACTAAACCTGGACCCGCTACTTGGCTGAACGGGCGACGCGGCTAGCGCACCCTGCAGATGGTGACATGTTCGGGGGTGACGCCTGGCTGGCGTCCGAAGTCATCAACAACAGCTTGCGCCGGTGAACTCAATGGCATGGCCGTTCCTTGGATTAACGAATGTAGATCCATTCAACACAGTGGTGCTCCACCCGCTCCTGCGGTGCATCTGCCTCACCTCGTGGAAACACCTCCACGCGCATGCCTGGGCGGCTGAAGAAGTCACTCATCCATCGCCCGTCTTCCACCATGTTGCGTTGACGTACAAAACCGATGTTTTCCAGCTTCTTGGTAAACGTATCGAAATCGATCCCGCAGATCTCCGTCATGGACGGGGAAGCACCCGCTTGCGCTGGAATGAAAGTGAACTCGAACCAACGCTCCGCGGTAGGCGTCTGGTCCACGCCAAAGCTGTAACCCCACTCACTGGTAAGCGGAGCACTGGCGCCGTAACGCTTGGGATCAGCTGCCGCACGCGTCACCGGGACCCCCATTTTGGACTGCAGGTAGTCAGGTGTCAGATCGTCCAGTCCGTGAATTGCTTGAATCAATGCAAGCATGCGGGTGAGCGCATCCTCTGCCATTCGTATCGGCCCACTGAGTTCACTGCCAGCGGGAGTGACTGCGGATTCGGATGAGGAACGCATGGCGGATGTCTCCGTGACGGTTGCCGGAGCTGCGCCGCCCGCCGTGTGGGCGCATGCGCCCAGAGCGAGGGCGGCGAGCAAGGCGTAAAGGGGGCGCGCGATCATGAAGCGTCCGTTGTGCGCTGGTGTGGCTGCGACGCTAGTGGCATCCGGCACCGAGGTCGATCGCAAGGCTTATGGCAGTGATCGACGTGACACTTGGTAACTTCAGGCTCATTGCCGAAATCATTCAAAACTTTCAAAGCATCAGGACCGAGTGACATGTCCGCTCCTTGGACTTAACGGATGTAGACCCATTCGACGCATTTGTGCGCCACCAACGCTTGCGGTTCCGCAGCCTCACCTCGCGGAAAAACCTCTACTCGCATTCCTGGGCGCGTAAAGAAATCACTCATCCAGCGGCCGTCTTCGATGATGTTGCGCTCACGTGCAAACCCCATCTGCTCAAGCTGCTGGGTAAAGCGATCAAAGTCCAGGCGACAAATTTCGCTCATCGGAGGCGAAGCACCGGCCACATTGCGATCGAAGCGGAACTCGAACCATCTGCCATCAAGCTTGGTTTCATCGACTCCAAATCCATAACTCCAATCCTTAGTGAGCGGACCGAAGGCCCGATATCGGCGTTCGTCGCCTTTCACGAACTGAACCGCCTGCCCCATCGTCGAATTCAAACGCTGTGGAGTGAAGTCCGAGATGTTCTGGCTGCCCTTGATCAATACGAGCAGCTGACCAAGCAAACCCTCCGCAGTGGGATTATTAGGCGGCACAGTGGTAGGGCCGGATGCATTCATGGCAGATGTCTGCGTGACGGTTGCCGGAGCTGGGGTGGCGGCCGTGTGGGCGCAGGCGCCCAGGGCGAAGGTGGCGAGCAAGGCGTAGAGGGGGCGCGCGATCATGAAGCGTCCGTTGTGCGCTGATGTCGCTGCGACGCTAGTAGCATGCGGCACTGAGGTCAATCGCAGGTCTCTGTCACCCGCACCATCATCGCCGCACGCTACACGCCCTGGCCGGCACCTCCACCGGTGGCAACACCTGCATCAACAACTGCCCTTCGCTTGCAGTGATGCGCAGCTTGGTGCCGATGGCGAAGCCCAGTTGTTCCAGCCATAGGCCGCTGAGGCGGACGCGGGGCACGTGTTGGTCGCAGGCATGGTCTTGGGCGCCGGGGGTAATGGATGTAGCTGACGGTACATTGGCGTGCGTAGCGAGGGGCATATGAGCACCCAGGCTTCATTCTGTTTTGTTGAACCTCAACGCGTCATCGACGGACCGGCCTGGGTAACGGCTTGTTGCGATTGCTCCAGCGCCTGCTGCTGTTCGCGCGCCTGGGCCTGAGTCTGGTTGATTGCCTGCAGGCGATCGAATGACTGGGCCTCTGGTGTCTGCACGGCATCCAAGGTTGGCATATGGGCACGCTGGTGTGCCGGGTCATTGAGTGCACCCTGGACAATGAAGACCTTCTCGCCGCCAGCTAATTGAGGTGTCGGATTGTTGAGCACTACATGGTCCACCCGTGACAGCCCTTCCTCTTTTGCCAGCGCAAGCAGGCTGGCGGTCATGCGTTGGCTCGATGCATCCCACTCTTTGCCATGTTGGGCATCGAGCTGCATCACGCCACCTCTGATCTGCTGGTACAGCGCGTGGTCTGGGTGGCCCGGCTGTGATGGCATCTGCGCCGGGGAAGAAGGTGGTGATTGCGGGTCGCGCTCGCGTAGCTCCTGCTCCAGCGCCTGGGCAGAAATCGGCGAGACGTGTAGATGATTGTCCTTGCTGTGCTGGAAGAGCCCAGGTGTTGGCGGCTGCTTACTACTGTCGAGGTACGGCATGGGACGGGGGTCACTGCCTAGATCGATGCCGTTGCGTTCCAGGATTTCTTCATTGAATCCCAAGCGCTGCATGTTCAGGATCATCGGCTGCTCTGGCTCGCCGGGCTTTGACTTGTTGTAGTGACGCTCGTAGATGGCGGCTGTGCCGACCACCCACGGACCGTAATGGTTGACGTAGTCGGACTGGCCCCCATGACCGATACGGGTGTCCTTGACCGATTTGTCGAAGTAGTTCACCCCCATCGCCTCGACGTTACTTGCCGTGGGCGATAACGTTAGGTCGCTATTGAACGTCAGGTTTGGCTTGGGTGTATAGACGCTTGGATAGCCGCTGCGCGTGACGAAATCTCTGGCCCGACCATCCGCAAATAGGTAAACATCTTCAAGCGTGGGATTAGGGTTACGAG
The DNA here is from genome assembly GCF_031843525.1 of Xanthomonas sp. WCS2018Noco2-27. Classification (NCBI taxonomy): domain Bacteria; kingdom Pseudomonadati; phylum Pseudomonadota; class Gammaproteobacteria; order Lysobacterales; family Lysobacteraceae; genus Xanthomonas; species Xanthomonas sp. WCS2018Noco2-27. Next base: position 33,041 of record NZ_JAVTIK010000023.1, read on the forward strand.
TCTTGACCGCGCTCACGATAGCGTTCCATCCGGCTATCTCGGCCGTTGATTCGTCCGTCCGGTTACTGGCCAGCACTTTTTCACCAGCAGCAGTGTGATCGTGTGTGCTACGGGCAATTTTTATGGCTTCTGCCTTGAATTGCTCCCGCGCAAGTGCGGCAGTAGGGCTGTAAAGGCTATGCTGAATTTCATGTCCCAAGACAAAGGTCAAATCGCCTGCCGCGGCATGCTTGCCGTTGGCATCATTCGCCAGGGCTGCGAGCGGCAAATGAATTTCCTGATCGCGTGGATCATAGATGCCTCCCGCATGCGGGTCATTTAACGGTGCGAAGCCTTTCAACACCTTTTTCTGCACCGCCTCGTTGATCTGGCGGGTCAACTCGGGCGAATCGTTCAGAACCCGATTGAAGTTGTCCAGGTGCTCACGCGTGACACCTGGTTGCTGACTAAATGATGCCACCACGGCACTTGCTTCTTGGCTCAACATGTCCGCTCCTTGGACTAGCGAATTTGGACCCATTCGACGCATTGATGAGTGGCGCGCTCTGGGGGTGCGTCAGCTTCACCACGCGGAAAGAGCTCTACGCGCATCCCTGGGCGCTGGAAGATCTCACTCATCCATCGTCCATCCTCGACAAAGTTGCGCTGCCGCGAAAACCCCATTTTCTCTAGGTGTGCCGCAAACGTCTCGAAGTCGATCTGGCAGATATCCGACATAGAAGGAGACGCTTCTGGCGGGTTAGGCAGGAACAGGAACTCGAACCACGCCCCCTTCACTTCGGTTTTGTTGACACCAAACCCGTAGTGCCATTCGCTTGTCAGCACCCCGCTGGCACCGAACCGCCCGGAACCATCATCGCGATACTGCACCGGCTGGCCCATTGCTCGAGACACATGATCGGCAGTGAACGACTCAATGCTGGCGCTTGTGCGGATCAGCTCCAGCACCCGTTCCAATGCTTCCTTCGCGGAACGCGGTCCACTTTTGGAAGGATCTGCAGGTACGTGATCGGCTGAGGAACTCATGGCAGATGTCTCCGTGACGGTTGCCGGGGCTGGGGTGGCCGCTGTGTGGGCGCATGCGCCCAGGGCGAAGGTGGCGAGCAAAGCGTAGAGGGGGCGCGCGATCATGAAGCGTCCGTTGTGCGCAGGTGTGGCTGCGACGCTAGTGGCATCCGGCACCGAGGTCAATCGCAAGGCTTCTGGCAACCACGCCATCATCGCCGCACGCTTTGCGCCTTGGCGGGCACCTCCACCGGCGGCAACACCTCCATCAACAGCTGCCCCGCGCTGGCGGTGATGCGCAGCTTGGTGCCGATGGCAAAGCCCAGTTGTTCCAGCCATAGGCCGCTGAGGCGCACATGGGGTACGTGCTGGTCGCCGCCGTGATTGTGGGCGCCGGGGTAATGGGTGTAGCTGACGGTGCATTGGCGCGGGCGGCGGGCGCGGCGGGGTGCGCCCAGCGTGCCGGGGCCTTGCGGCGAGGCGTCCGGGTCGGGTGGCAGCATCGGTGGCAGCTTGGTGCGGTCGGGTTCCACAACGACCCACTGCACCCGCTTGGACGGCGCAGGGCGCGCACGCGTGCGGGTGGGCCGTGCGCTGGCAGATGTGGTGGGTGGCCGGTGGCGTGTCATGGCGCCTCCGATTGGCGGCGGGTAGCGCTAGGCGCAGCGACGCACTGCTGCAACGCCACGTCGATGCGTGCAGAAAGGCTATGCAAGGCCTGCGACAACACGCAGGGCTGGTTGAGCAACTGCTGCGCAAGATCGTCGCTGGCCTGCTCAACGGCCGCGCGTGCGGCTAGCCGGCGCAGCACTTCGCCTACCTCGCTCAGCAAGCTGTGGGCGGAAGCTGGCAACAGATAACCCGGCACCGATGCCGGCACGGATAGTTCGGTAGACATGGCAACGCCCTCCTGGAACAACCCAAGAACCGCCGCCAACGGCGACGGGATGTCGGGAGGTTCGAAACCGCACACAGCCGGCGGGCGTATTCCCCTTGCGGGTGTTGTATTAGCCGCCCTCCCGACGCAGGCATTGCGTCGGCTTGTGCCTGCAGGATGCAGGCACAAAAAACCCACCGGTTTGACGGAGGTGGGTACCGCTGTGTGAGGAGTTTCGACGCTCCTTGGGCCTAGATTGCAAGTACACGGTCTGGCGTGTCAATACACGCTGGCGGGTCTCGCGCGGCTGTATGCGCCGCTGCCGCAGTTCCATACGGGCCACGCAAGCCGAGCGCCGTCGCGTGATAAGTGCACCTGACCCTATCACGGTAATTTCCACGCTGGCTAGAACGCTTGCGCACACTGCCCGACGAAGTACGCGAGCAGATGACGCTGGTGGCGTAAAAAAATGTGGGGTACCTAAGAACCTGACCCCATTACTCCCAGCTTGAACGAAAGCTTCTTCCACTTTGTTTGGAAACTGCCCTATATCGCATTTTAGTATGACGTATATGAAAGCCCAACCTCCACCATAATATCATTAAATTCCCCGCATGCCCTGAGGTATCTACTAGCCTCATAGTCTAGAAATTGTATCGACATCATGTTCAAGCGTATTAACGAGAAATCAGTAAAGTTAATTAGGGTTCTCATGTAATCAAGCCTAATTTTTTGGCTGAATCCATTTGAATCACTGAGGTGATCGACAATGAACTTAGCGCAGGTGTAAAAAGTCCTAACCGATCCAAATATTTGATCTTGTTCATCGCACGTTTTCAAAAAATTGGCAATTTTTTCATCACTTGAAGAATTGCTCCTTAAGCGACTTATCTCGTCTTCAATCGCCACTACTGCTTCAGCACTAAATACTGATTTTTCAGCAACATCATCGCATGAGTTTATTTTGAATCTTTGAAATTTCGTTGATTGCACTTCAATCATCTTGAAAAACTTGTTCTCAAAAGATTTCAAATCCTCACTTTTTCTTGATTGATAAAGCTCATCCCGAAACGCCTTATTAGATTCGTTTTGCAGCCCTAAAGACCTAACAATCAGAAGTAACGATATAAAACTAAGTATGGGATTTAAGGTTCCGCCAATATAATCTCCAAATTGACCCCAAACCTCTGCTTTAGGGGAAATGTCACTCAAATGAAAGTTGATTGTATATGCACCCAACACTGCAGCAACGGCTAAAGCCGCAATAAGGATTCGCCTGTCAATCATTGAAGTATCCAATTACTATATATTTAATTATTCTCCTATCCTTTAATCTAACAGGATTTAGTCTCAACCTAATAACCTTCCATTTCTCCTCGGGAATTCCATTGTTATAGTTCAGATTCTCTGAGAATATCTTTTTGGCCTCCATTCTTATTTCCGCATAAGCACTTGAAAATCCGAACGCATAGGTTTCAGCTGATTCCTCCGGCTTTAGTCGGCCGTTCCCGGTGTTTATGTTAAGCCTAGTTATTGCAGCCCTTATCTCAACTTCTTCATCTGTTGGCTCTGCCTGTAACACTAATGCAGTTTCTTTTGTGAAACTTCCGATCTCAATTTTTTCAGATCTAGTTTTTCTGTAATTTAGCTTGACGTCAAAACCAAATTTGACAGGGACTTCATGGATATTTTCCATGCAAGAGGTTCTTAAGTTCTTTATTAGATCTTCAGTCACATTACCCAATTTTTCCAGGTGATTTTGTGACTTCTCTGACAAGTCGCTATTTATTTCATAAAGTGACTCACCAATAAAATAATTCATTAGCTCGACAAAATTTTCTCGGCCGAGCTTTCTTAGTTCTTTTTTCAAATCTGAATCATGGAACTCCAAACTAAAAATCTGTCCATAAGAGCCTTTGAAGCTTTGCTTAAGCTTGGTACGCACCGCACTACCATGATGCAACCTTTGAGGAACTTTTTTCGTTAGAAGTGTCTCGCCAATTTTTCTCGTAGCATCCGAAATGCCCTGCAACGTATCTAAGCCTGACTTCATGTCTACCGACTCATCCGGCGATGAAATGACGGCATCAAAATTCATCGACGCAACATTATTTTCAATTTCCACTATTTTTCCTTTTTGCGTGGCACTTATCAATTATTTATTCTTCTTTGACAGCTCGAGAGTTGAAGGTACTTCTGGAGGGTCCGAACCTGTCATGCCTTGCAACACGCTTAGCTCCACTTGCTACTGTTTTTATTACTTGCATTGCACAAAGGTGCGGCTGTCTTCCCTGGTCTATGCTGCCGTCGGCGCCATCCCCCTATATTGTGCAGCGTTGGCATAAGGCTTCGCCCACGTCCTTCTCGAAGCGACTCCAGTCGTCGGCGACTACGCTTATTAATGTTGAGCAAAATTGATAGCTTGTGTTGCAGGCACATTCCGACAAACGAAGCGAGCCCAGCAAGGCAGCGAACCTCTAGCATCGTCGATGTCATAGGTGCAATTACCGCGTTGATGCCTTTAATCAGGCCTCGCAAGATTGAGCCGCTTTGATGCGACGGCAGCAACAGCACGCAATTCCGGATGCCAAAAAGGTTGCCGACTTTCACACCCGGACCAAACGGCCATGCTAATGAGTACGCAGCAGGAAACACTTTATTCCCCCGTTTGCTTTCCATGCATGAAGATTTCCAGTTTGGACAATACCGAGATGTAGCAGTCTTGTCTGTGGAGAACCCGACATTTTGTGCCAGCGGTGTCATGCCCGACATCGCCCACGCACATAGCGTCAAAAAGAAGGCGCATCCAGCACGAGCACTTTTCAGTAGGGCTGTGCCTTGCCGGCATCTACCCGATCAGCATGAAGCTAATGGTGTGCAGTGGGCGCCGCAGCGTGCGGGCATGGCGCTGGCTTGGCTGGTAGGTATGTTGACGTTTGGTACGGCGCTGCGACAAGGCATCAAGGCAATGGATGGTGCGCTGCCGTGGCAGACGCCGATTGTGGCAGCCTCGGGCTGGCCATGATCGCGGCGGCGATGATCCTGCGCCTTGAGCACGCGCCAGGGCTTCCGCCGCGTGCAATTGGCAAGCTGGCATTCGGCGCGATACTGCAAGCGCTTTCGCCGAAGTATTTCCGTGCGGCCACGTTTGGCTACTTCAGCCATTATGTGGGAGCTGTACGCGATGTGGACACTGCCCCCCGCTGTTGATTGCGCGCGCAGGGTTGAAATAACAGTTCCAAGTTCACTTCCACTGCAGCCCGACCGTCGCCAAACCATCGCGCCCATACCGCCACGCGGCAGGCATGGGCGCGACACGCTGGGGCCTAGAACTTGTAAGTCAGCCCCAAGTACGCCAGCCGGCCTGCGTATCCGCCGCTATAGAAGCGGGCTCGGGTGTCCTCGCCCAGGTGCGAGCGCGACTCCTGCTTGGTCAGGTTCAGCACCGAGGCGGTGAGGCTGAGCGCCGGGGTGATGTTGTAGGCCGCGTTCACATCGATCTGGTAGTACGGCTCCTCAAAGACGTTCAACCCGTTGACCAGGCCTTGCACCAGTTCGCCACGACGGTTGTACGAGGCGCGCAGCAGAAGGCTATCGGCTTCGTAGAACACGGTGAGGTTGGTCTGGTTCCTGGCGCTGCCCGGCATGGACGTCTTGCCGGCCTCGGTGCCGTCTTCCAGCCGCACCGCCGCCTTGCTGGCATCGTTGTAGGTGTAGTTGACCTGCACGCCGAGGCCAAACGGCAGCGTGTGCTGCGCGTAGAGCTCCACACCTTGCGAGACCGCGTCCTGGCCGCCGGCCTGGGTACTGTAGTTCTGCACGGTGACCGGTTGCCCGTCGACCATCATGTTGACGTCGCTGATCACGTCGACCGCGAAGTTCTCCACGTTCTTGCGGAACAGCCCCACACCCGCCACCGAACCCGGGTGGAAATACCATTCCAGCCCCAGGTCGAACTGGTTGGCCTTGTACGGCTCCAGGTTCTTGTTGCTGCCAGAGCCGTACCAGCCCTGCTCGCTGGCACCGCCGGTCAGGCGCCGGTCGGCCACGTACTCGGGGCTGTAAAACTCCAGGCTGCCAGGCGCGGCGATGTCGTTGTAGCTTGGACGTGCGATCACCTTCGCGGCTGCCGCGCGCAGCAGCAGGTTTTCGGTGAGGTCGTAGGCCAGGTTGAAACTCGGCAGCACGTCGGTGTAGTTGCGGTCCAGCCCGCTGATTACGAACGACTCGGTGCGTTGCACGCTGTCGGACAAACGCCAGTAGCCTTCGGTGCCGCAATAGGTGTCGGCCGGGGCGCCGCTGGGCATGGCAGCGCCCTGCTGGCAGGCCAGCGGACTGCCGTCGGCGCCGTCGAAGAAATAGTCGTTGTAGGCGGTCACCTTGTCGGTGGAATCGGCACGCTGGCCGGTGCGCGCTACCCGCACGCCGACGTTGCCACGCAGCCGCTCGGTGTGGAAGTTGAGCTGCAGGTAGGTGGAATAGATCTCTTCGTCGACGTTGTAGACGAAGTTGTCTTCGCTGCGGGTCTGCATCGCGCCGTAGGTTTGGTTCAAGTAGCCGATGTAGCCCGGGAAGTTGATCGCCGGGAACGCGCTGGCGTTGACGCCACCGGCCAGATTGTCCTGCGCGAACAGCAGGCCCGGCGAGAACTGCGTGGCGATGGCATTGCAGCGCCCGTTCCAGTAGCGGTTGTCGTAGTCGCCCTGGTCGGTGCCCGGGCACACCCAGTAGTTGTTGCCGGTACTGCGGTGGATGCCGCCGTCGCGACGCTTGAGGCCGAACTGCAGCGAGTCGAAGACCTCGCCGTCGAAATGCCAGGTGGTATCGATCTGCGCGTACTGCTGCTGATTGGTATTGCGGGTCCAGGACGAGCCGGTCGAGCCCAGGTCGACCTGCAGGATGCCGTTGCGCAGGTTCTGCATCAGCTCCGGCGAGAAGGTCATGCTCGGTGTGCCAGTCAGGTCCCAGGCGCTGGCGAAGTTGCCGTTGGTCCAGCTGCCGTCGGCGTTCTGCAGGCGCGGCTTGATCGGCAGGGAGAACTGCAGCTCCGGCCCGCCCTTGGCCCAGGTGCGGCCAGCCTTGAACGCCACGTCCACCTGCTCGCCACGCCATTCGCCGCCCAGGTCCACCGTCTGCGACTGCGACTTCTCGATGTTGTAGCTGCCGGTGATCTGCGGCGTCGGCACCGTGCAGTCGTCCGAGCCCCAGCCGCCCGGCGGCAGGCCAGCTGCGGCGGCCTGCGCCTCGCTACAGTAATAGGTCTTGCCCGGACGCAGGCTGTAGGCGGCGCCAGTGACAATCGTGCCGCTGGGATCGAACTGCAGCCCGTCGAGCAGACGGCCGCCGCGCCAGTTGCCGTCGCCGTTAAAGCGGGCAATGTTCCACTCGGGGATCTTGATGGTATTGGTCTGCGAGTTCTGCGACAGGTCGAAGCGGAAGTAGTTCGCGGTCAGGGTCAGGTCGTCGGTTGGCTTGAACTGCAAGGTCAGCTGCCCACCCTTGCGCTCGCGCTCCTCGCGTTTGGCATCCAGGCTGACCGCCGTCGGCATCATGAAACCGGTGGAGTAATTGCTGTTTTGGTCCCAGAAACCGGTACCGCCCCACCAGTTGGCGTTGAAGTCCGACGGATTTCCGTTCACGTCCACCGCCGGGCCGACTTCGTCGCGGCCGTACCACTGCCAGCTCTCGGTACTGGCATTGAGCGTGCGTGCGGTGCGCTTCTGCTGCGTGTAGCCAACGAAGACACCAAAGCGGTTGTCCTTGTCGTGCCACGAGTACGAACCGGAGAACTGGCCGTCGGTCTTCTTGCTGGTATCGGACCAGGTGCCCTCGGCGGAAACGAAGCCGGAATGTGCTTCCAGTTCCAGCGGGCGCCGCGTCTGCAGGATCACCGTGCCGCCGATGCCGCCTTCGTCGATGCGCGCTTCCGGGGTCTTGTACAACTCCGCGCTGCCCAGCAGGTTCGATGGCAGCAGCGTGTAGTTGAACGAGCGCGTCGGGTCGCCGTTGGACTCGGCGGTGGCGATGTAGTTGCCGTTCAATTCGGTCAGCACCAGCTCCGAGGACAGACCACGCACGCTGACGTTCTTGCCTTCGCCGCCGTCGCGACTGATGACCACGCCGGGCACGCGCTGCAGCGCATCGGCCACGTTCTTGTCGGGGAACTTGCCCACGTCCTCGGCGGTGATCACATCGACCACGGCGTTGGCGTTGCGCTTCTGCTCCAGGCTTTTTTCGATCGCGTAGCGGTAGCCGGTCACCGTCACAGCGTCCAGCTCCGTGGCCTGCACCTCGGCCTGGCCCGCGGGCGCCGGCGTGCCGTCGGCCTGCTGGGCGGAGACGGTGGCGGAGGCGGCGCTCGCGAACAAGGCGATGGCGATACCGGCGGACAAGGTGCTGCGGTTGCGTGCGAATGGCATGCAGTTCATTTCGATCATGTTCTCCCAATAGTGATCGGCTTCGGCGGCTTTGTATCGATCCAACGATCGGACAAGAACACCGCGCGAGTGACGCAAAAATATCCGGCGCCGTTGCGGCGACCCGGTTTCCCTCCTCTTCTCTCCCCTTCTGCGCGGACGCGATTAGATCGTTCTAATACAACGGAAAGCTAAGTATCACAGCCCATGCGCCAGCGCATTCTGCCGCGCAGCAGGCCGCAGCAATACAAGCGCCACGATGCGCGGTCGGGCTCGCCACGCTTGCATGCAGTACGGCACGGCACAGCCTGCTTGCCGCAGCAGCTTCATCGCGGCCCGCAACACGCCCTCGCACGAACCCAGGCGCAAGCGGTTTACTGAAGCGCCTGCACTCTTCCCGTCACTTGCAACCGGGCTCAGCCAGAGACAGGATCGACGTGAGTGTTGACACATTCCAGGACATGGCCACCACACGCCGCCTGGCTGCCGTCGCCATCGCACAGATGTGCCGCGACGGCGACTCACACAGGATGTGTGTGGAGCTGGAAGAGACGATTCCCGGCCGCGCTGGCGCCCTCACCGAAGCCTACAATCGACCGTCCGCGCCTGGACGTACCCTCACCCCAACCCCTCTCCCGCAGGAGAGGGGCTTGAGTGTCGCGTCGGTCGTGTCTTCTATGTCCGCCTCGGTAACGCAAGGGCTGACCTGAGGCGCCACTGAGTTCAGCGAGACCCTTTACGACCGAGGAACCGGTCCCGCACCGCGCTACCGCTCTCAGCGCAGTTGGCAATTCGAAGACCCATACCTCAGAACGACAAGTTTCTGGCGCGCCAACCGGCCACATCTATCAAGTCCGCCGCGCCTGGGCCGATACCGCTTCCATGGACAGACTGAGCATTATCGGACTGGTGCTGGCGATCGTGGCGATCGTTGGCGGCAGCGTGTTGAAAGGCGCCGGCATTTCGTCGCTGTGGTCGCCGGCTGCCTTCCTCATCGTGATCGTGGGCACCGTGGCGGCGATCCTGCTGCACACCTCCCCGGCGGTTTTCCGGCGCGCGTTCAAGATCCTGCGCTGGGTGATCCAGCCGCCGTCCAGCGATCGCCCGCAGCTGCTGGCCCGTATCGTGGAATGGAGCAACATCGCGCGTCGTCAGGGCCTGCTGGGCCTGGAAGATCAGCTGCCGCGTCAGAGCGATGCCTTCCTGCGCAAGGGCCTGCAGATGCTGGTCGACGGCGTGGAGCCCGAATCCATGCGGCATATGCTGGAAATCGAAGTCGATAACCAGGAGCGTCAGGATCTTGCCGCGGCCAAGGTGTTCGAGGGCATGGGCATCTATGCGCCCACGCTGGGCATCATCGGCGCGGTACTCGGCCTGATGGCGGTGATGAAGAATCTGGCCGACCCGGCCATGCTCGGCCACGGCATCGCGGCGGCGTTTACCGCCACCATTTACGGCATTGCCTCGGCCAATCTGCTGTTTCTGCCGGTGGCGGCCAAGCTCAAGAGCGTGATCCATTGCAGCACCAACGAGCGCGAAATGGCGATCGAAGGGCTGATTGCGATCGCTCAGGGCGAGAACCCGCGCAACATCGAGTCGAAATTGGCAGGCTACTTGCATTAGAGCTTGCTATGGCCCGTCGTCGCAAACACCACGAAGAACATGGCAACCACGAAGCGTGGGCGATTCCGTACGCCGACCTGATGACCTTGCTGCTCGCATTTTTTGTGGTGATGTACGCCATCTCCTCGCTCAACGAGGGCAAATACAAGGTCATGGCGCAGGCGCTGACCAGCGCGTTCGGCGGCTCGTCCACCAACGCCAGCCCGGTGCAACTGGGCAAGACCCAGAGCCTGGGCGCCGATTACGACCGCCCGTCGGTGATCAAGGCCGGCGCGCCGATGGCTGCGTCCAATGGCCCCACCGACCCCACCCTGCTGCCGTCGATGGCCGCGCAGATGCGCATGCCGGTGTCGCTGCGCAATCAGACCCAGCTGGCGCGTGCGCAGCGGCAGATGGACGCGGTTGCCGAACAGCTGAGCAAGACGCTGTCGCCGCTGATCGACAAGAAACTCATCACCATCCGCCGCAACGATCTGTGGATCGAAGTGGAGATCAACAGCGACATCCTGTTCGGTACCGGCTCGGCCGCGTTGGCCGGCAGCGCCCGCGACACCTTGTCCACCCTGGCCTCCGTGCTGCGCGATGCGCCCAACGGCGTGCGCGTGGAGGGCTACACCGACAACCAGCCCATCGCCACCCTGCAGTTCCCCTCCAATTGGGAGCTGTCGGCGGCGCGTGCGGCCAGCGTGGTGCACCTGTTTGCCGACGACGGCATCGCCCCGCAACGATTGGCGATGGTGGGCTATGGAGAATTCCGCGCACGTGCCGATAACACAACCGAGGCGGGACGGAATGCGAACCGGCGTGTGGTGTTGATCATCCTCGCTGACTCAGCTGGCTCACTCGCACCCGATCCGCCATCGCAGTTGCACGCGACCGCCGCCGGGGCGCCAAAGCTTCCCAAGTCAGACGGCGGCCAAACGGCCGTCACCACCGAAAGCGGCACAAGTTCCGTCCCCGCCGTAATTGAAGGAGTGCAGTGAGATGCGTATCTGGGCAATCGCCAACCAAAAGGGCGGCGTAGGCAAGACCACCACGACGCTGGCGCTGGGTCGCGGCTTGGCCGCGCTCGGCCATCGGGTGTTGTTGATCGACCTCGACCCGCACTCCTCGCTCACCCGCGCGTTCGGCGTGGCGGTCGACCCGCCGCCGCGCGGGGTACTGGATCTGTTCGGCACCCCGCCGAGCGACCTGGCCAGCCTGGCGCACGAAAGCAGCATCCCCGGCCTGTCGTATGTGTGCGCGCAAGCCGCACTGGCCACGCTGGAGCGCCGTAGCGCCAATCAACCCGGCCTGGGCCTGGCATTGCAGAACGCCATGACCCGCCACGCCGGGCAACACGATTACATCCTGCTCGACTGCCCGCCTACGCTCGGCCTGCTGATGATCAACGCGCTGGCCGCTTGCGACCGCGTGGTGGTGCCGACCCAGGCCGAGCCGCTCGCGCTGCATGGCCTGGCCAGCATGGTGCGCACCGCCGACATGGTGCAGCGTTCGCGTCGCCGCGAGCTGCCGGTGTCGATCCTGCCGACCTTGTTCGACCGCCGCACCCGCGCCGGCAACGAAACGCTCAAAGAAATGCAGACCACCTACGGACCGGTGGTGTGGGAAGACGCCGTTCCGATGGACACCCGTATTTGCAATGCCGCCGCACTGACCGTCCCCGCCACCGGCGCCGATTATCAGGGCCGCGGCCTGTCCGCCTATCGCCGCGCGCTGGAATGGGTGCTGGCCGATGACGCGATGCGTATGGAGCAAGCCGCATGAGCAACCACACCGCCAACGGTGAGCTGGACGATTATCTGGAAGGCTTGCTGCACGATGCCGGCGTAGAGATGCCCGCCACCGTCGCGAGCACGCCTGCCGCTGCAACCCTGGCCGCTGCGCCCGCTGCCGCGCTTGCCACGATCGAAGAGACCGACGTCGCTGTCGCCGAAGCGCCGGTTGCCGTTGCCGCAACGCCGGAAGTCATCGCCGCCGATCTGCTGGCCGACCTGCGTTCGGACCCGGCACTCGGTGCGCCCGTGATCGCCGCACCGAGTGCTGCCGATATCGCCGCCGATTTCCTGGCCGAGATGGATGCCGACCCGGCGTTCGGACCGCCCGTGGTCGCCGCACCGAGTGCTGCCGATATCGCCGCCGATTTCCTGGCCGAGATGGACGCCGACCCGGCATTCGGACCGCCCGTGGTCGCCGCACCGAGCGCTGCCGACATCGCCGCCGACTTCCTGGCCGAGATGGATGCCGACCCGGCGTTCGGACCGCCCGTGGTCGCCGCACCGAGTGCTGCCGACATCGCTGCCGATTTCCTGGCCGAGATGGATGCCGACCCGGCATTCGCCACCGCCGCGCCTAGCCCGTTCATGAGCACGGCCGATCTGATGGCCGAAATGGACGCCGATCCCGCCTTCGGGACCGCATCCTCTGCGGTGGACCTGCTGACTGCCGATCTGCTGGCGGAAATGGATTCCGACCCGGCGTTCGGGCTGGAAGCCGCACCGGTTGCGGTGCCAGCGCCGGCACCTGCACCGCGTGCAGCGCCGGCACCGCCACGCGCCGCACCGGCACCGGTGTATCCGCAAGGCCTGCAGGCACTGCTTGCGCCCGGCCAGGCCGACAAGATCCATGCAGAGCGCCGCGCCAGCGAACGCAGCACCCGCTGGCTGCGTCTGCGCTGTGGCGAACAAACGTATGCGCTGGAATTGCTCAAGGTGCAGGAAGTGGTCTTGCCGGTGCCGCTGTTGCCGCTACGCGGCACCGCCAGCGCCATGCTCGGCATCATGAATCTGCGTGGCCAGGTGGTGCCGGTGATCGACCTGGGCATCCATCTGGGCTCGTCGCCGGTAGACATGGACCTGCACACCCGCGTGGTGGTGCTGGAAGAAAACGGCGAGACCATGGGCCTGCGCGTGTCGGCCGTGGAAGACGTCACCAGCCTTACCGATCACCAGATCGAGCCGCCGGACAACGCACGCCTGTGCCGTATTTCCAACAACCTGTTCCGCGGTGTCGCCCGCCTGGGCCATCAACCGATGATCCTGCTCGATGCCACGCACCTGCTGCATTAACGCAGGGCTTGCGCAATCTGGCGTGTCGCCGATTCACCGTTAAAGCTTTTCCGCCTTCCGCCGTTAGTACGCATAGAACCAGCCGTTCGGAGCAACAATGAGCACAGTGACATTGGGTGAGGATCTCGGCATCGAGACCAGCGCCGACCTCAAGCAGAAGCTTGCCGAATTCCTCACCCAGGGCGGCGACCTGGTGCTTGATGCCGGTGAAGTGCGCCGTATCCACACCGCCAGCGTGCAGTTGCTCTGCGCCTTTGTGCAGACCCGCCGCCAGGCCGGTCTGCACACCGAATTCGATGGCTGCAACGACACCTTTAGAGATGCGGCACGTCTGCTCGGCGTCACCGACGCACTGGGACTTTCCGCATCCAATGACAACCTGAAATCTGTGGAGAACGCCGCATGAGCGCACGTATCTTGGTGGTGGACGATTCGGCGTCAATGCGCCAGATGGTCTCTTTCGCCCTCACCTCCGCCGGCTTTGCCGTCGAAGAAGCCGAAGACGGCGCCGTTGCGCTGGGCCGCGCGAAGGGCCAGCGCTTCAATGCGGTGGTCACCGACGTGAACATGCCCAACATGGACGGCATCTCGCTCATTCGCGAGCTGCGCCAGCTGCCGGACTACAAGTTCACCCCGATGCTGATGCTCACCACCGAATCGGCGGCCGACAAGAAGTCCGAAGGCAAGGCCGCCGGCGCCACCGGTTGGCTGGTCAAGCCGTTCAATCCAGAACAGCTGATCGCCACCGTGCAGAAAGTTCTCGGTTAATCCTTACTCGCTTCACCATCGGATCTCACGCCCATGAGCATGGACCTGCAACGTTTCCACGCCACCTTTTTCGAGGAAAGCCGTGAAGGGCTCGACGCGATGGAGGCCGGGCTGCTGTCCCTTGAAGAGGGCAACCGCGACCCGGAAATCATCAACTCGGTGTTTCGCGCTGCGCACTCCATCAAGGGTGGCGCAGCCACTTTCGGGTTCGAGGCCGTCGCCGGCCTGACCCACGTGCTGGAGACGCTGCTGGACGAGTTGCGCTCCAACAAGCGCCAGCTCGAACCCAATGCGGTCGATGCCATGCTCGGTTCGGTCGATGTGCTACGCGCCCTGCTGCGCGAAGCCGAACACGGCACTCCCGCCGACCCGGCCGCGGTCAAGGCCGTGCATACGCGCTTGAACGCGGTGCTGGCCGGCGAAGCGCCGGTTGCGGTCGTGGTCGCCAAGCCGAAGGAAGAAGAACCCGAAGCCTGGCATATCGGTTTCACCCCGGCGCCGTCGCTGTTCATGAGCGGCAACGACCCGCTGCGCATCATCCGCGAGCTGGAGCATCTTGGCCCGCTGCAGATTGCCGCGCGTCTGGAGCGCATGCCGGGCTTTGAAAGCATCGACCCGCTGGAAGCCTATCTGGCGTGGGATCTGGGCCTGATCGGCAAGATTCCGCGCAGCAAGATCGAAGACACCTTCGCCTGGGTGGTGGACGATTGCGAGCTGGACATCCGCCCGATGGCTGTACCCGGCCCGCCGCCGAGCCTGGCGGTAGACACCGCAGCGCCAGTGGCGGCTGTTGCACCGGCCGCTGCCGCAGCCGCTGAGCCTGCCGCTGCTGCTGCGACGCCGGCCAAGGCCGCCGCCGCAGAAGCCGAAAGCTCCATCCGCGTCAGCGTCGACAAGGTCGATGCGCTGATCAACCTGGTCGGCGAGTTGGTGATTACGCAGGCCATGCTCAAGCAGGTCTCCGCCGGGCTGGATCCGGCGCATGCCGAACAGCTGTTCGCCGGTCTGGATCTGCTCGAGCGCAATACCCGCGATCTGCAGGAAGCGGTCATCGGCGTGCGCATGCTGCCCGTCGATGCGGTGTTCCGCCGCTTCCCGCGCCTGGTGCGCGACCTGTCCAGCCGTCTCGGCAAGCAGGTGCGTCTACGCACCATTGGCGAAAGCACCGAACTGGACAAGGGGTTGATCGAAAAGATCGCCGACCCGCTCGTGCACCTTGTGCGCAACTCGATCGACCATGGTCTGGAAATGCCCGACGCGCGCCGCGCTTCCGGCAAGGACGAAACCGGCACGATTACCCTGGCGGCCTCGCATCAGGGCGGCCACATCGTGATCGAAGTCAGCGACGACGGCCGCGGCCTCAATCGCGCCAAGATCCTGGAAAAAGCGGCCGAACGCGGCATTGCCGTGCCGGACAACCCGACCGATTCGCAGGTGTGGGACCTGATCTTCGCACCGGGCTTCTCCACCGCCGATGCCGTCACCGATCTCTCCGGTCGTGGCGTGGGCATGGACGTGGTCCGCCGCAACATCCAGGGCTTGGGTGGCGAAGTACAGCTGGAAAGCAGCGCCGGCAGCGGTACCCGCGTGCTGATCCGTCTGCCGCTGACCCTTGCCATTCTGGACGGCATGACCGTCTCGGTGGCCGGCGAAACGCTGATCCTGCCGCTGTCCTACGTACTCGAAGCGCTGCAGCCTGCCGCCGAAGACGTCCGCTCGATGGCAGGCGAAGGCCGGGTGCTGCGGGTGCGTGGCGAGTATCTGCCGATTCTCTCGCTCACCAATTACTACGGATTCGGCGGGCAACAGTCCTCGAAGGAACCGCTGGTGGTGGTGGTCGAAGGCGACGGCCAGAAGATCGCGCTGGAAGTGGACGAACTGCTCGGCCAGCAACAGGTTGTCGTCAAGAACATCGAAAACAACTACCGCCGCATTCCAGGCGTCTCTGGCGCCACCATCCTGGGCGATGGCCGTGTGTCGCTGATCGTGGATATCGGCGGACTGGTGCGCTCGTTGAAGGTGCCGCAGGCAGCGTAAGGCAACATCCCGCGGCACGGATGCCGCGGCGCAACGCTCTTAACGCGATCGATGAGCGATCGGGGTTGGAGAGATCGCCGGCAGTATGGGGGCTGCCGGCATCAGCAATACCCGTCCGGCCCGACACGACCGACGGAAAATCTGGCCCTTCGTCCGGATCGTTCGACTCAGCCATCATCTCGCGCGCCCGCATCTTGCCGGCCGCCCGTGCGGCCAGTCGCTCTCTGCAACATGAGATGACCGCTATGAACTGGTTTCGCAATCTTGCCGTCGCGCGCAAGTTGGCTTTGGCGTTTTCGTTTACCGCACTGATCACCGTGAGCCTTGGCGCGTTCGCATTGGTGCGCATGCAATCCAGCGCGCAGCTATTGCGCGACATCGGTAATGTCTGGGCGCCGGCGGTGCAGCAGTTGAGCGAAATGCGCGCCCTGCTCGGCGAATTCCGCACCTACGAACTGGCCCAGCTGGCACATGCCGACGACCCGAAGGCAGTGCAGAATTATTTCGAGCGTATGGACAAGGCGCGTGCCGACATCGATGTCGCACAAAGCGCTTACGCCAAGACCACCACGCCCGGCAAAGAGGCCGAGCTATACGACGCGGTCAAGCTGAAACTGGCTGATTACTACAAGGCCAACGCTGCGCTCAGCGCCGCGATACGCGCCGATGATCTGGCCACCGCCAATACCGTATCCGACGAGCAATCACGTCCGGCGCGACGCGAGCTGTTTGCCAAACTCGTTGAGCTGACCAAGTTCAACAGCGCGCAAATGACCAGCGAAATCGCAAAAGCCGAAGCCACCTACCAACGCTCGGTGCAGGTGATGATCGCGGCGATGACGCTGGTGGTGTTGCTGGCCGCCTTCGCCGGCTGGTTCATCGCACGCAGCATCGCTGGCCCGCTCGGTCGCGCCACCCGCGTGGCCGGCGCCATTGCGCAGGGCAAACTGGACAACACCATCCAGGTCGATAGCCGCGACGAGGCCGGTCAGTTGCTGCACAGCATGCAAGGCATGCAGCGCCAACTGCAGGCCGTGTTGGCCGCGCAATCGGACATGGCGCAGCGCCACGACGCCGGCCAGATCAGCTACCGCATGGACGCAGACGCATTTCCTGGCGACTACGGCACCATGGTGCGCGATACCAATGCCCTGGTCGGCTCGCATATCGCGGTGAAGATGCAGCTGACGCAGATCATGTCGCGCTATGCCATCGGTGACCTGAGCCAGGACATGCAACGGCTGCCCGGCGAAAAAGCCGTGCTCACCGACACCATGGACACGGTCAAGCGCAATCTCTCTTCGATGAACAGCGAGATCAAGATGCTGGCGCAGGCCGCCGCCAATGGCGACTTCAGCGTGCGCGGCGATGCGCAGCGCTTCCAGTACGACTTCCACGCGATGGTGGCGAGCCTCAACACCTTGATGGCCACCTCCGATACCAACCTGCGCGCGTTGTCGGGGGTGTTGCAGGCGATTGCAGCCGGCGACCTGACAGCGCAGATGCACGGCGAGTTCAATGGCGTGTTTGCGCAGATGCGCGACGATGCCAATGCCACCACCGAGCAGTTGTCGAGCATCGTCGGGCGGATTCAGCACGCCACTGTGTCGATCAATGCCGCGGCCAGCGAGATTGCCGCCGGTAACCAGGATCTGTCGCAGCGTACCGAACAACAAGCGGCCAACCTGGAAGAAACCGCCGCCTCGATGGAGGAGCTCACCTCCACCGTCAAGCAGAACGCCGAGCATGCGCGTCAGGCCAACCAGCTCGCCATCGGCGCAGCGACGGTGGCCTCGCAAGGCGGCGATGTGGTCGCGCAGGTGGTCACCACCATGTCCGGCATCGAGGTGTCGTCGAAGAAGATCGCCGAGATCATCTCGGTCATCGACGGCATCGCCTTCCAGACCAATATCCTGGCCTTGAACGCGGCAGTGGAAGCAGCGCGTGCCGGCGAGCAGGGCCGCGGTTTCGCCGTGGTTGCTTCCGAAGTGCGCACATTGGCGCAGCGCTCTGCCGGTGCAGCAAAAGAGATCAAGCACTTGATCGACGACTCGGTCGGCAAGGTCGCCGAAGGCTCGCTGCTGGTGGACCAGGCCGGCAAGACCATGGCCGATATCGTGGCCAGCGTGCAGCGTGTCACCGACATCATGGGCGAGATCTCGGCCGCATCGCAGGAGCAATCCAGCGGGATCGAGCAGGTCAACCTCACTGTGACGCAGATGGACGAAGCCACCCAGCAGAATGCCGCGCTGGTGGAAGAAGCCACCGCTGCCGCACGTTCGATGGAAGAACAGGCCGGCCAGCTGTCCGATGCCGTAGCGATCTTCAAGCTGCGGCCCACCGCTGCGGTGACGATGGCACCGGCGCGCCCCGCCCCGACAGCGCGCAAGCCGCTCAAAACGCCTGTGGCCAAGCGCGCTGCCGCCACCGCCGCACCGGCGAGCAAAACGAAAACCGTGGCACGCCCTACCCTGGCAGCCGCCTCCGGTGGGGACACCAGCTGGCACGAGTTCTGAGGTCTTGCGCGACATCGGCTGCGGTTACGCAGCCTGCACCACCAAGCCCAGGCAGCGATGCCGGGGCTTGTGCGTTTCTACGGGTATGCAGGAAGCCGCTTGTGGTCGCGCGCCTCCAGTACCGGCACACGATGCCGCCCTGGGAAACCACGTAGCCCACAGCGCTCAGCACAGCGCAATAGAAGGCTTGCAATGGTTTGCAAACCACAGTGCCTGTGTCATCGCCTTGCACGCGCCAGCGGCACTACGCATCGCGCCAATGCGTCGTGCTGGCGTCGACCGCGCTGAACGCAGGCGTGCCAAGCGCGCCCGAGTGGCTTAAGAAACCTGGCGAGCGAACGCTACCGGTGTACCTCTTTCCCACCCTCCCTTAGAGAATCACCATGAAATTCCTGCACTCCCTGACCGTCGGGCGACGCCTGGCGTTGGCATTCGCGTTGCTGATCGTTTTGTTGGCCGGCTCCACCACCCTGGCGCTGTACGAGTTCAAGACCGTCAAAAACCAGGTCTCGATCATCATCGAGGTCAACAATCGCAAGGCCGCGCTGCTCAACCAGATGCGCGAAAGCAACATGCTCGGCGAGCGCTACATGCGCGACTTCATGCTGGCCGCACCGCAACAACTGCCCGCCGTCGATGCACAGCTCAAGGAAAATCGTGCGCATTACGCACAACTGTGGGCCGCGCTGCAGCATCTGCCGACCAACACCGATGGCATGCGCGCGCGCCAGGCCATCCAGGACAGCCTCACCGCTGCCCGCGCCACCAACAACCGCCTGCTCGGCATGGTGCGCGATGGCAATCTCGACGGCGCCAAGCAGCTGTTGAATGGCGAAGCGCAGCCCTTGCTGGAACGCCGCTCCAAGGCGATCGCCGCGGCGGTGGAATTGCAGAACCAGCAGAACGCCGCCGGTGCAGACACGATCCTGAGCAGTGTGGCGCTGGCCAATCGCGCCTTGATCGCCTTCAGCCTGTTGTCGGCCGGCCTGGCCGCTGCACTGGCGTGGCTGATTTCGCGCAGCCTGGTGCGCCCCTTGCAACAGGCCACCCAGGTGGCCGAGGCGATCGCACACGGCAAGCTGGATAATCCGATCGGCCCGCAGCCGCGCGACGAGCCTGGTCAATTGTTGAACAGCATGCGCGGCATGCAGGATCAACTCAAAGCCGTGGCCGCTGCGCAGCAGGACATGGCGCGCCGGCACGACGCTGGCCAGATCAGCTTCCGCATGGATCAGGCGGCGTTTCCCGGCGAATACGGCACCATGGTGCGCGACACCAATGCACTGGTCGCATCGCATATCGAAGTAAAGATGAAGCTGGCGCAGATCATGTCGCGCTATGCCATCGGCGACCTGAGTCAGGACATGGACCGCCTGCCCGGCGAGAAGGCCGTGCTCACCGACACCATGGATGCGGTCAAGCACAATCTCTCGGCAATGAATAGCGAGATCCAGTTGCTCGCGCAGGCCGCCGCCAATGGCGACTTCAGCGTGCGTGGCGATACGCAGCGGTTTCAGCATGATTTTCTGGCGATGGTGGAAAGCCTCAACCAGTTGATGGCCACTGCCGACGGCAATCTGGGTGCGTTGTCCAAGGTGCTGCAAGCCATTGCCGCCGGCGACCTGACCGAGCGCATGCAGGGCCAGTTCCATGGCGTGTTTGCGCAGATGCGCGACAACGCCAATGCCACCACCGCGCAGTTGTCCGGCATCGTTGGGCGTATCCAGCTGGCCACCAGCTCGATCAATACCGCTGCCGGCGAAATCGCTGCCGGCAACAACGACCTGTCGCAGCGCACCGAACAACAGGCCGCCAACCTGGAAGAAACCGCCGCGTCGATGGAGGAGCTCACCTCCACCGTCAAGCAGAACGCCGAAGGCGCACGCCAGGCCAATCAGCTCGCCATCGGTGCCGCCAACGTGGCCTCGCAAGGTGGCGAAGTGGTCAGCAAGGTCGTCGCGACCATGGCCGATATCCAGGCCTCGTCGAAAAAGATTGCCGACATCATCAGCGTCATCGACGGTATCGCGTTCCAGACCAATATCCTGGCCTTGAATGCGGCAGTGGAAGCGGCGCGTGCCGGCGACCAAGGCCGCGGCTTTGCGGTGGTGGCCAGCGAAGTGCGCACCCTGGCGCAACGCTCGGCCGGTGCGGCGAAAGAGATCAAGGACCTGATCGACGACTCGGTGAGCAAGGTCGCCGAAGGTTCGCGGCTGGTAGACCAGGCCGGCACCACCATGACCGAGGTCGTGGCCAGCGTGCAGCGCGTCACCGACATCATGGGCGAGATCTCCGCCGCCTCGCAGGAGCAGTCGGCCGGCATCGAGCAGGTCAACCTCACCGTGACGCAGATGGACCAGGCCACCCAGCAGAACGCCGCGCTGGTGGAAGAAGCCACCGCCGCCGCACGGGCGATGGAAGAGCAGGCCGGCCAGTTGTCCGATGCGGTGGCGATCTTCAAACTCCACCCCGGCCAGACGCAGCCGGCAACGGCAACCCGCCCTGCCCCGCAGCGGCTGACATCCGTCGCCTCGACGGGTGCGCCCCGCCACCTTGGATCTGCGAAAGCGAAGCCGGCGACCAAACCCGCGATGGCCTTGCGCCCGGCCCTGGCGACGACCGCCGACAGCCAGGCGAACTGGCGCGAGTTCTAAGCGCACGACGCTAACCCACCTCCCGCACGGAGGTGGACTCGGGTGAGGGGACGGCTCAGCGTCACCGCGCCAATCGTCCCCCATCCGCCTCACCCAAAGCCCCAGAACGCCCCGGCCAACCACCGGGGCGTTCTGCTATCCGGACGCTACAAACCCGCATCATCGGGCGCTTCACAACACCAACGATTCACCCGCCTGCGCTGCCGTTGGTCGAAAGGTGATCAAGCGCAAGCTTCTGCGGCCGATACACACAGCAATGAGGGCGGAAGCGCCCGCGCCATGTCGAAGGATGTCCGCATGCACACCGCCAATTCCATCCGCTCTGCCCGCAACATGCTGGGCGCCGCATTCGCCGTCGCCGTGTTGGCAGCGGGCGTGTCGTTGCCGCCCTCGTTTGCCGCACCGGCCGCACCGGTCTCCGTGCTGCTGGACAGCGTGCCGGTGAGCGCACTGCAGTCGCTTGCCATCGACCTGGTGCAATTACGCGACGACCAACGCGCACAGCTCGCCGCAGCGCACGATGCGGCCCGCGTGCAGGCCTATGACGAGCGCATGGGCAACCTGCGTCAACGCATCGCCCGGCATGCCGGCTATTTCCAGGCCACTGCGCCGCAGGGTGAGCAGGCGCGCCAGTTTGCAGTGGTGCAGCAGCAGCTGGGCCAGTACCTGGCGCAACAGCGTCTGGCCAATCGCGCCCTGCATGCCGGCGACCTGTACCAAGCGCAAGCCTTGTCGCTTGGCCAGCCCGGCGATACCCACCAGATACTCTGGACCGAGCTGCAGAACCTGCAGGCTTCGGTGGCCAAGGTCGGCACGCCGCAGCACCGCTAAGCGCATTCCGGCGTGCGCCGATCGGCCGCAATGCGGCCACCGCCATCCCCTCTACAACATGCTGTACCGCTTCACGTGATCTGCCTTACAGCGGATCGTGCGCGCCGCGCGGTGCCTGCATGTTTCGGTGTGTAGGCGTCAACAGATGGCGATGGCGTGTCGCAGGCGATGGCGATGGCGTGTCGCACAGACGTCGGTGCGTTGCACGCCGTGCCGGAGCAATTGACGTCACGCAATGCTCAACATTTCTATTGCCGGGTCGCTATTCGACTTATCCCGGTCACAATCCTCTCGCTGGATACCTGTCATGACGTTCAAGAGCTCGCTCGCAAAGACGTTGGCCAATGTGCCGCTCAAGCGCAAATTCTTCGCCCAAACTGCGCTCGTTGCATTGGGCATCATCATCCTTGCCGTCATCGCGGCACGCATGCAGTACGTCGATCTCACCGATACGCGTCGCGACGGGCTCAAGAGCCAGATCGAAATGGCGATGGCGGTGGTCAACGGCTACGCCGAGCGCGCCGACAAGGGCGAGATGGACGTGGCCACTGCAAAGAGCAGAGCGCTGTCCACCTTGTCCACCATGCGCGCACGCGGTGGCGTGGACTATATCTACGTCACCGACCAGGCGCCGGTGATGCTGATGCACCCCACCCGCCCGGACCTCAATGGCAAGCCCCTGACCGATGTGCTCAGCCCGGACGGCAAGCGTATTTTTCCGGCGTTCGTGACCGCCGCGCAGGCTGGCGGCGGCTATGTCGACTACACCTGGGCCAAGCCCGGGCAGAAGGACCCGGTGCAGAAAACCTCGTATGCGGCGCTGTACAAGCCGTGGGGCTGGGTGATCGGCACCGGTGTGTATCTGGACGACACCCAGTCGCAGGCGCTGGCGTTTACCGGCATCGTGACCCTGGCCGGTGGCGTGCTGATGCTGCTCAACCTGCTGGTCGGCTGGATGATCGGCAACTCGATCCTGGAGCCGGTCTCGCGCGCATTGGCGGCGATCAAGGGCGTGGCACGTGGCGACCTGAGCGTGCGCACTGCCGAACATGGCAACGATGAAATCGGCCAGATGCTCAAGGCCACCGACGACATGGTGCACACCCTGGAGCGCTTCTCCGCGCAGACCAAGGTAATGATGCACATGCATGCCGGCGACGACGTCACCCACCGCATGCCCACCGATTTCCCCGGCGTCTATGGCGAGCTGGCCTCCGGCATCAACACCATGCTCTTCGAGCACCTGGATGCCATCGTCGATGCCATCGGCATCCTCAACGAATACGCACAGGGCGACCTGTCGCGCGATGCGGTCCGCCTGCCTGGCACGCGTGCGGTACTGCACGAAGCGGTCGACGCGGCCAAGGCCAGCCTGCTGGCCATCAACACCGAGATCAAGCGCCTGGCGCAGGCAGCGGCCAGTGGCGATTTCAGCCAGCGTGGCGATGCAACGCGCTTCAAGCACGATTCGGCGCGCATGATCAACGACCTCAACGCGATGATGGAAGTCAGCGACCGCAACCTGGGCAAGCTGTCCGAGCTGCTGGCCGCATTGGCCGAAGGCGACCTCACCGCGCGCATGGACGGCGAGTTCCACGGCGTGTTCGCACGTATGCGGGACGATGCCAACACTACGGCCACGCAGCTGGCCGGCATCGTCGGGCGCATCCAGCAGGCGGCCGGTTCGATCACCGGCTCGGCCAGCGAAATCGCCGCCGGCAACAACGATCTGTCGCAGCGCACCGAGCAACAGGCCGCCAATCTGGAAGAAACCGCCGCCTCGATGGAAGAGCTCACCTCGACCGTCAAACAGAATGCCGAAAGCGCGCGTCAGGCCAACCAGTTGGCGATCGGCGCGGCCAGCGTCGCATCGCAGGGCGGCCAGGTGGTGAGCCAGGTGGTGGACACCATGTCCGGCATCCAGACCTCGTCCAAGAAAATCGCCGAGATCATCAGTGTCATCGACGGCATCGCGTTCCAGACCAACATCCTGGCATTGAACGCGGCGGTGGAAGCGGCGCGTGCCGGCGAGCAAGGCCGCGGCTTCGCGGTGGTCGCCTCCGAGGTGCGCACGCTCGCACAGCGCTCGGCCGGTGCGGCGAAAGAGATCAAGCATCTGATCGACGACTCGGTCGGCAAGGTGGCGCAGGGGTCGGCACTGGTGGATCAGGCCGGCAAGACCATGGCCGACATCGTGTCCTCGGTGCAGCGCGTGACCGACATCATGAGCGAGATCTCCGCCGCCTCGCAGGAACAGTCGGCCGGCATCGAACAGGTCAATCTCACCATCACCCAGATGGACGAGAGCACCCAGCAGAACGCCGCGCTGGTGGAAGAAGCCACCGCTGCCGCCAACGCGATGCAGCAGCAGGCGCAGCAGCTGGACGATGCGGTGTCGACGTTCCGGGTGGTTGCTGTATCCGCTACTCAGCATGGCAATGCAGGCATGCGCGCGCCCAAGCGCGTGGCGTTGGCCGCTTACTAGAAGCGGCAAGCGCAAGACGCCGTCAGCGGCCGCAAGGCCGCTACGGCCCTCAGAGATGCCGCGTTCGGGAGGTACATGCCGCACCGAACAGCGCCCGCGCTGACCTGATCGCCGCCGAGTGAGTCTGTTGCGCGTCTTACCTGCACTCCCGCGCCCCAGCGGGTTCCTCCCCTCCCTTTGCAGCCACGCCCATGACCTCGCTTTCCACGCACTCACGTTTCGGCGGCCGCCTTGCGTACCGCCTGATGTTCGGCACTGCGGTCATCGCCTCGCTGTGCTTCGGCCTGACCGCTGCCATCACCTATTGGCAAAGCAGTCGTGCACTGAGTGCGTCTGCCCAGGCCACGATGCAGAATGCCGCGCGCTACCAGGCCGAGCAGATCGGCAGCGAACTGGGTCAGGCACTGACCACCGGCCAATCGCTGGCCACCAGCTTGCTGGTGCAACGCGCCAATGGCGGCATCAGCCGCGATACGGCGGCTGCAGTAATACACGACCAGCTGCAGGATCACCCCGAGTGGGTGGGCATGGGCACGCTGTGGGAAGCGCAGGCCTTCGATGGCAAGGACAGCGACTTTGCAAACGCCAAGGGCCACGACGCCACCGGCCGGTTCATGACGTACTGGGGGCGCGATGGCCAGACGCTGGTGCGTGAGCCGCTCACCGATTATGAAACCCCGGGCCTTGGCGACTGGAATCTCAAGCCGCGCGCCCTGCTACGACAAACCGTTGCCGAACCCTACGACTACAAGATTGGCGGCAAGACGGTGCTGATGACCACCTTGTCCACGCCGATCCTGCAGGACGGCAAGTATCTGGGTGCGGTGACCGTGGACGTGGCACTGGCTGCGTTGCAGCAGCGCCTGGGTGCATTGCGCCCGATGGACAATGGGTATGTCGAACTGCTGTCGCCCGCTGGCGTGGTGTTGTCATCGCGCGATACCGCGCGCATCGGCAAGCCGCTCACCGACGCGCGCCACCGCGCCATGCTCGACGCGATCAAGGACGGCAAGGATTCGGTGGATTTCACTCCCGATGCCGACGGCACGGTGAGTGCGTATGTGCCGCTGCAAATCGGCAAGGCGCAGGAGCGTTTTGCGCTGGGCGTGGTGGTGCCGTATGCGGCCATCATGCAGCAGGCGCATCACCTGCTGTGGACGATCCTGCTGGTGGGCCTGGGCTCGGCGGTGGTGCTCAGCGGTGCGTTGTTCCTGCTGCTGCGTCGCCAGGTGGTGCGCCCGTTGGAATCGGCAGTGGGCGTGGCCGATGCGATCGCCTCGGGCAAGCTCGACAACCATATCGTCATTCAACGCAGGGACGAAGTGGGCCGGTTGATGGGCGCCATGCAGCGCATGCAGGACGACCTGCGTGCGCGGATCGAACGCGACACCGCCATCGCCAATGAAAACCTGCGCATCCGCACCGCGCTGGAACACTCCGAGATGGAAGTGTTGCTGGCCGACGAACAACACAACGCAGTGTTCATTACCGAAGCGCTGCACACCTCGTTCAAGCACGGCGAGCCGGCCTTCCATGCCAAGGGCCAGACCGGCTTCAGCGCCGATGCGGTCGTCGGCAAGCCGCTGGACTACGTGTTCGGTACCGACACCGAAGGCAAGGCGCGTGCGCAGCAGCTGCAGCAATTGCAGTCCACCACGTCGGAGCGCTACAGCTTCGGCCCGGTGACGCTGGATCTGACCATGACCCCGCTGTACGCAGCCGATGGTCATCGCAGCGGCAGCATGCTGCTGTGGCGCAATGTCAGCACCGAAGTCAGCACGCAGAAGGAAGTGGCGGCGCTGGTGCAATCGGCGTTGATGGGCGATTTCGGCCAGCGTCTGGCGCTGGACGACAAGCACGGGTTCTATCTGGAATTCGGCCGCCAGCTCAACGGCTTGCTGGAAACCACCTCGCAAGGCCTGGAGCGTATTTCCAGCCTGCTCAGCGCGCTGGCCGAGGGCGACCTCACCGTGCGCATGGATGGGCAGTTTGCCGGCGTATTCGCACGCATGCGCGATGACGCCAACGCCACCGTGGCGCAGCTCACCGGCATTGTCTCCGGCATCCAGACCTCGGCCACGCAGATCAATGCGGCCGCCAGCGAGATCGCTGCCGGCAATAACGATCTGTCGCAGCGCACCGAACAACAGGCGGCCAATCTGGAAGAAACCGCCGCCTCGATGGAGGAGCTCACCTCCACCGTCAAGCAGAATGCCGAACACGCGCGCCAGGCCAACCAGCTGGCGATCGGTGCCGCCGATGTCGCTTCGCATGGCGGCGCGGTGGTGGCGCAGGTGGTCACCACCATGTCCGGTATCGAAACCTCGTCCAAGAAGATTGCCGAGATCATTAGTGTCATCGATGGCATCGCCTTCCAGACCAATATCCTGGCGCTGAACGCGGCAGTGGAAGCGGCGCGCGCCGGCGAGCAAGGCCGCGGGTTTGCCGTGGTGGCCTCGGAAGTGCGTACGTTGGCGCAGCGCTCTGCCGGCGCCGCCAAGGAAATCAAACACCTGATCGACGACTCGGTGAGCAAGGTGGCGCAAGGCTCCTCGCTGGTGCATCAGGCTGGCACCACCATGAGCGAAATCGTGGCCAGCGTGCAGCGCGTCACCGACATCATGGGCGAGATCTCGGCGGCGTCGCAGGAACAATCCAGCGGCATCGAGCAGGTCAACCTCACCGTGACGCAGATGGACGAAGCCACCCAGCAGAATGCCGCGCTGGTGGAAGAAGCCACCGCCGCCGCGCGTGCGATGGAAGAACAGGCCGGCCAGCTCACCGAAGCGGTCGCCGTGTTCAAACTCAGCCAGGTGGCCGCACCCGCAAGCGCTGCGTTTGCCGCCAAGCCGGCTGTCCGTGCCCTGCCCTCGTCCAAGCGCGCATCCACCGGCAGCACGCGCATCGCCGCACCTGCGCGCCAGTCGGGCAAGCCATCGGCCAACCCGGCCGGCAACGATAGCCAGTGGCAGGATTTCTAAGAGCAGTTAACAAAACCACCGTGCTCACCGCCAGGTGGGCGCGGCCGGTGTTCGGTGCGGCATGGACCAGGCGTACATTCCAGTTCTGAGCGCGCCGCCCACACCCACCTGACGACTGCTCGCTACGTTTTGCGAGCCGCTCTAAGCACGCGTGATCCAGCGACGGCGTCTGTGCAAGACGCCGTCTTGCGCACACTCGGCACTGCACGTTGCGCCGAGCCTGCGCGATGCCGGCACGCACGTGGCACCCAACAATTGCTCGCTACGTCGTTCAAACGTATCACCCGTGCTGCATGGCGTTGCCGCAACGCCAGCACCCATTTGCGTGATGGCCGCCTCAAGCGGACGCAAGCGCTACTAGCGACCCGGCACTGCGCACGCACCCTGCCCTGCCTGGCTCCACCCATCGGCAATGCTTAAAGATTTATCTGACGTTGCCGTTAGCCTGGGTGACAACGGCTGCCTGTGCCCCATCGCAACAGCCGCTCACACACCGCACGCGCGCTGGTGCAGACAACACGCGCAGACGCATGCGTCCGAGACTTGATCGTTGCAGGGGTCACCATGAAGTCATCTATTCTCGCCAGCTGTCTTGCGCTGTTGTGCGTCGCTGGCCATGCCCGCGCCGAAGACCCCATCGCGACCGATCGACCCGATTTCGTCGAGTCCAGCCTCACCGTCGGCAACCATCGGCTACAGGTGGAAACCAGCGCTGCGTGGGAGCGCGATGCCTCGGTCGATGGCTATTCCACACCGACGCTGTTCCGCTACGGGCTCGGCCAGACCTGGGAATTGCGGCTGGAAACCGATGGCTGGCAGCACATCGACCTGCCGGGCGAATCCAACATCAGCGGTATGTCCGATGTCTCGCTCGGCATCAAACATCATCTGGTCAGCTCCGACGATGGCAAGACCTCGCTGGCCTGGTTGCTGCATGTGGATCTGCCCAGCGGCGCACAGGCCCTGCGTGGTCACGGGGCGCGTCCCTCGTTCCGGCTGGTCGCCGAATGGGATCTCAGCGACAGCATCTCTGCCGGCGTGATGCCCGGCGTGATCTGGGACGACGACGGCGACGGCCATCGCTACACCGCAGGCATCTTGGGTGCGGTACTGGGCAAAGCCTGGAACGATCGCGTGCGCTCCTTCGTCGAAGTGGCATTGCCGCAGATCGCCAAGAGCGACGATGGCGGCACCGTGGCACTGCTCGATGTCGGCTCGGCCTGGCTGTTGAACAACGATGTGCAACTGGACGCGGTGTACAGCCGCGGCCTCAACGACCGCTCACCCGACCACGCCCTCGGCGTCGGTCTGTCTTTCCGCTTCTGACACGGACCGCGCAATGAAGATCATGCATATGTTGGGCGCTCTGGTGCTGGTGGCCGCGTTGGCGCTGCTCGCCCTGGGCGGTGTGGGCTACAACGGTCAGCGCGGGCTGCTGGAAGCCATCGCCGCGCAGGTGATCTCTTCCGATGCGCTGCGTAACCACATGCAGGCCGACATGATGCACGACGCCTTGCGCGGCGACGTCACCGCCGGGCTGCTCGCCGCATCGCACAAGGACGATGCCGGCATTGCCGCCGCCCGCGCATCGCTGGGCGAACATGCCGGCGAATTTCGCGATGCAGTGCAAGCCAACCGCAAGCTGCCGCTGGACCCCGCACTGCGTAGCGAGCTGGAAGCGGTGGCACCCGCGCTGCAGGCTTACATCGCCTCCGCCGAACAGGTCACGACGCTGGCCGAAACCCATGCCGACAGCGCTGCGGCGTACCGCGATTTCACCGACAAGTTCGGCCAGCTCGAAACCCGCATGGGCGCGATCAGCGAGCGCATCCTGGCCTTGAACGAGGCCAACCGCAGCCAGGCCGAGCAGTACAGCCAGCGCGTGATGTGGCAGCAAGGCGGCGCCGTCGTGCTTGCATTCGTCTGCCTGGCGCTGGCCGCCGGCTGGATCCTGCGCTCGGTGTTCGGCCTGCTGGGCGGCGAGCCGCAGCTGGCCATGGCCGCCGCGCAACACATTGCCGAGGGCCGCCTGGACCAGCCGATTCCGGTTGCGGCAAAACATACGCGCAGCCTGATGGCGGCACTGTCGCGCATGCAGCGCGACCTGCGCGAACGCCTGGAGCGCGAGCGCAGCATCGCCGCAGAAAACCTGCGCATTCGCACTGCACTGGATAACGCATCCACCGGCATGTACATCGCCGACCCGGACCTGACCATCATCTACACCAACACCGCGCTGCAGTCTTTGCTGCACACCTATGCAGACGATATCCAGGCCTGCGCGCCGGCGTTCAATCGCACCGCCAACTTGGTCGGGCAACCGGTCTCGCTGCTGGAAGTGGGCAATACGCAGGACGCGGAAATCTACCAGCGTCTCGACCGCCAGGGCGCAGCGCAACGCGAAGTGCAGTACCGCGCCACCTGCATCACGCAGAACGTGTCGGCGATCCGCGACGAGCGTGGCGCGCATCTGGGCTTTGTCTGCGAATGGCGCGACCGCACCGCCGAAGCGCGGGCAGAAGTGGATGTGGCCGATGTAGTGCGCAGCGCTGCGGCGGGCGATCTGTCCAAGCGCATCGACAGCACGGGAAAACAAGGCTTTTTCCTGCAGCTGGCGCAACAACTCAATGCCCTGCTCGACGCCAACGCAGTGAGCATCAGTGAGGTATCGCGTCTACTGAGCGCTCTGGCCGAGGGCGACCTGAGCACACGCATGCACGGCGACTTCCACGGCGTGTTCGCCACCATGCGCGACGATGCCAATACCACCGCCGAAGCGCTGGCGCAGGTGATCGGACGCATCCAGCAGGCCGCCGGCAGCATCCATACCGCCTCCAGCGAGATCGCCGCCGGCAATAGCGATCTGTCGCAGCGCACCGAACAACAGGCGGCCAATCTGGAAGAAACCGCCGCCTCGATGGAAGAACTCACCTCCACCGTCAAACAAAATGCCGAAAGCGCGCGCCAGGCCAATCAACTCGCCATCGGTGCAGGCGGCGTCGCTTCGCAGGGCGGCGCGGTGGTGGCGCAGGTGGTCACCACCATGTCGGGCATCGAAGTGTCGTCGAAGAAGATCGCCGAGATCATCTCGGTCATCGACGGCATCGCGTTCCAGACCAATATCCTGGCGTTGAACGCGGCGGTGGAAGCGGCTCGTGCCGGCGAGCAGGGTCGTGGTTTTGCGGTTGTTGCCTCGGAAGTGCGCACCTTGGCGCAGCGTTCGGCCGGTGCGGCGAAAGAGATCAAGCACCTCATCGACGATTCGGTCAGCAAGGTGGCCGAGGGCTCGCAGCTGGTCCACCAGGCCGGCACCACCATGGCCGACATCGTCGCCAGCGTGCAGCGCGTCACCGACATCATGGGCGAGATTGCGGCGGCCTCGCAGGAGCAATCGTCCGGCATCGAGCAGGTCAATCGCACCATCACCCAGATGGACGAGGCCACCCAGCAAAACGCCGCATTGGTGGAAGAAGCCACCGCGGCCGCACGCACGATGGAAGATCAGGCCGGACAGCTGGCGCAGGCGGTCGCGCGTTTCACGCTTGCCGATGCGCCCCACGTCGCCGCGTTGGCACGCCCGGCCAAGCCGACGTCCATCGCGCCGAAACCGGCAACACCCGTGCGCCGCGCATCGGTGAGCGCGCCCACGGTTGCGCTCGGTAACGACAGCCAATGGCAGGACTTTTAAGCCGTGTCTGCAACGTTGCAACGACGGCATCGGATGCTGTCGTTGTGCGAACGATATTGGACGATTGGCATGTTTTCCAGGTGAATTCGCGCATATAGCCGGACCTGGAACGGTCCGGGCCATCGTTCAGAGATAAAGAATCATCGCTCCGGGCCGCTAGCGTGCAAGACAGCAGCGCAATGCTACGCCCCGGAGTTACATGATGAACAAGTTCAACGATTGGCCCATCCGCCGCAAGCTGATGTTTGCGTTCTGCCTCAGTGCCGTGCTCACCGCCCTGCTCGGTGGCTTGGGCTTTTCGCGCATGAAACAGATGCAGCAGCAGACCGCACTCATCAACGAGGATGTGGTGCCGGTGCTGAGCAAGTTGTCGGAGCTACGTGGTTTCGCCGGCGAATTCCGCGTCTATGAAGTGGGCCAGTTCGTCAATCTGGACGACCCGGAACGCTATGCGTATTTCTTCAAGCGCATGGACGAAATCCAGGCCAAGTATGCGGAAACGCAAAAGACCCTGGACGCCAAGATCGGGCCGGATTCTGCGTTAAAGGCCGAATACGCCAAGTTGGCCGATGCCAGCACGCGCTACTTCGCCGCCAACGTGAAGCTGCGGACGTTGTACGCAGACCCCGACCGCGCTGCGGCGATGGAATTTTCGCGCAAGCAGTCCGGCGAGATTCGCAAGGAACTGTTCGCCTCGGTCGACAAGATGTATGCGCAGCAGTCCAAGGCGCTGAGCGATATGGTCGCGGCCAGCGCCACCTCGTTCAAGTTGACCAGCGCGGTGCTGCTGTTGGGCACCTTGTTGATGGCTGCGCTGTCGATCACCTTCGGCTGGTTGATCGCACGCAGCATCACCAACCCGTTGTCCAAGGCACTGGGCGCCATCCAGGCGGTGTCGCGCGGCGATCTGAGCGTGCAGGTCAGCAAGACCAGCAACGACGAAATCGGCCAGATGCTCGAGGCCACCGGCCGCATGACCCAGATGCTGCGCCGCTTCTCCGACGAGACCGCACGCATGTCGCACCTGCATGCGGCCGAAGACATCACCCACCGCATGCCGGAAGATTTCCCCGGCGTTTACGGCACCCTGGCCGGCGGCATCAACACGATGATTTTCGAACACCTGGATGCCATCACCGATTCGGTGCGCATCCTCAACCAGTACGCGCAGGGCGACCTGACCCAGGACGCACGCCGGTTGCCGGCAAGCCGCGCGATCCTGCACGAAGCGATGGATGCGGCCAAGGCCAGCCTGTTGTCGATCAACACCGAGATCAAGCAGTTGGCGCAGGCGGCAGCGGCGGGCGACTTCAGCGCCCGCGGCGATGCAGCCCGCTTCAAGTACGACTTTGCGGTGATGGTGGCGGACTTGAACTCGATGATGGAAGTCAGCGATCGCAACCTGGGCAAGCTGTCGCAGCTGCTCGGCGCGGTGGCCGATGGCGACCTGACCGCACGCATGGACGGCGAATTCCACGGCGTGTTCGCGCGCCTGCGTGACGATGCCAATGCCACCACACAGCGGTTGACCGATATCGTCGGCCGCATCAAGCACTCCACCCTGACCATCAATACCGCCGCCGGCGAGATTGCTGCGGGCAATCAGGATCTGTCGCAGCGTACCGAGCAGCAAGCGGCCAATCTCGAAGAAACCGCTGCCTCGATGGAAGAACTCACCTCTACCGTCAAGCAGAACGCCGAACACGCACGCCAGGCCAATCAGCTGGCGATCGGCGCCGCCGGCGTGGCCTCGCATGGCGGCAGCGTGGTCGGCCAGGTGGTCACCACCATGTCCGGCATCGAGACCTCGTCCAAGAAGATCGCCGAGATCATCAGCGTCATCGATGGCATCGCCTTCCAGACCAATATCCTGGCGTTGAATGCCGCGGTGGAAGCCGCACGCGCCGGTGAGCAAGGCCGTGGTTTTGCGGTGGTCGCCTCGGAAGTCCGCACGCTGGCACAGCGTTCGGCCGGCGCTGCCAAGGAAATCAAGAGCCTGATCGACGACTCGGTCAGCAAGGTGGCCGAAGGCTCGGCACTGGTGCATCAGGCCGGCACCACCATGAGCGAAATCGTCTCCTCGGTGCAGCGCGTGACCGACATCATGAGCGAGATCTCCGCCGCCTCGCAGGAACAATCGGCCGGCATCGAGCAGGTCAACCAGACCGTCACCCACATGGACGAAGCCACTCAGCAGAACGCCGCGTTGGTGGAAGAAGCCACCGCTGCCGCACGCTCAATGGAAGATCAGGCGCAGCAGCTCACCGAAGCGGTGGCGCTGTTCCGTCTGTCGGCCGAACTGGAATCCCAGACCCGCGCCACGCCGGTCGTGCACCAAATCGCCGCCAAACGGCCCACCGCGCCAAGCAAGCCAGCTACCAAGACGCTTGGCAAGCCGTCTGCTAAAAGGCCCGCCGCGCGCGCCGCCGTGGCGTCGGCACCGTCCAACGAATCGGACTGGGCAGAGTTCTAAACCACGTGATCGGTCGCATGGCGGCCGATGCTGTCGAAGCCGCGCTCTTTCGGGAGCGCGGCTTTTTTATTGGATCTGGGCGCTGGCCTCTGCCTCGGTGCGGTTGGGCGATTCAGCGCGAACTCAACTACCAGGCCACCCACGCTGCTGCCGCATTGGCCTTGTTTGCTACTCTTGATCGAAACAGTGCCTTGGAGAAAAAAGTGTCTACCCAGAATAAACCGAGGAAGGGCGAGTTCTTCGCCGTAACACTGGATTCCCGCAGACCTGGCCCAGGGCACGGGGTGGTGTTTGAGAATGAAAAAGAGCTGCTCACCCCTCCGAAACGGAGCCTAAGACCACCCGAAGGGGGATTTCCTGCGTTGCGTGAGACACCTCGCTTGGTATACGACCCCAGAGAAGGAGATATGCCTCAGGATCTAGAAGGTAGCTTCGGCGGCTATTGGTTGGTGTCCGATCGACTAAAGCAAGTGTTCGAGAAAGTTGATCCGCAGGCATTTGAATTTGCGGAAACCGATTTTCGATTAGCTGATGGCTCGCGAGGACCGTCATACTTTTTGTGTGACGTTGTTCGGGTGCTAGATGCAGTGGATGAATCAGCATCGAAGTTGAAAGTCAAGACGGGAAATGAATATATAAATGGCAAGGCGTATAAATTCGGAGGGACTGTCAGCCTCGCATTCAAGAGGGAAGTTACATCTTCATTTCATGCGTTCCGATTACCATTTTCAGCTCCCGGTTTATTTTTATTTATAGACAAATTAATGCTGGATGCGCTTCGGCAAGCCGAAATATCCACCGGAGAAAATTCCGGCGGACTTTGGGTGTTGGACTCTGCAGATTGGATTGATGTATAGAAATGAGCGAATAAAATGCCTAATCAATTCACGCACTTTCGCGATCATCATATCGTTGAGCAGAACTTATTAAAAACAGATCCTTTGCTCAAAGAGCTTAGCCAAGCGAATCTTTTCGAGATGCATTCGGCAAGGAACTTGATGTATTTGCCGACTGATCCCGACTTTGCGTCTCGCCTTATTATTACCGCGCATAGTGGCAGGCATATTTCCGAGTATAAAATATGATTGGCGGCTGAACTGGCAGAATACCGTTCCCTTGAAGATTATCATGCATTCTATCAGCAAGGCGATCTAGAAGCCGGCAAGCGTCTAACTGCAAGGATAAGTCAATTTCAAGATGTTATGAGAGTTGGCCTGGCGAATAGTGAGATTTATATAAATGCGCCGTTAGGAGTGGATGTAGATACTATCCGGCCCGAAGTGAATGCGTTTTTTGATCAAAAACCCGAGTTCGTCACCAAGTATGCCAACCAAATCACTGCCATCGATTCGATGCAGCAAGAGGAGCTCGGCTGGCGTGCAATTGTTCATTCGGAAAAGCGAATAGTCACTACTTTAGATGAGGTGTCGCAATCCACTGCAAACCTCACCAAAGGCGGCGATCCAGAGATTGGTAGAAATTCACTTTCCCAAGCCATCGCACAAGCCCATGCCGCAGGCCGACTGACACTTTCCGACCAAGGCATTCTGCAGGTCGAAAACGTTCTCGGCGAGGAAGCAGCAAGACCATTACGCATTCCGCCAGGCCAACGCGGCTTCGCCACCGCAGAGCTATTGGCAGGCGATCTATCTGCCGGCCAGGCACTACGCGCTGCCGGCCTGCTCGCCACCGCCGCCGATACGGTGATGACCGGTCAGCGCGCCACACACTTACTCGGGCAGGACAACCCGCTCGCCGCACAGTCCGAGTTGGCGCACTTCGCCGGCCGCAACGTCGGTGGCTGGGCCGGCGGCACGGCGGCTGCCTATGCCCTTGGTAGCTCGGGCGCCGGGCCGATGGTGCTGATCGCG
>NZ_JAVTIK010000024.1:0-31213 GCF_031843525.1 Xanthomonas sp. WCS2018Noco2-27
AGGCAAACAGCAAAGGCAAACAGCAAAGGCAAACAGCAAAGGCAAACACCACACACGCCAATCAACCCACCGCGCTGCGCTATCTACCAGCCCCACACACAACGACGCCACCCGAAGGTGGCGTCGTTGTTTTGCTTTCACTGCGCATCACGCAACGCAGAGCACGTGCTAGCCGATTACTTGGCCGCACCGCCCTCCGGCACGAACTTGATCAGCTGATTGCTGGTCGCGGCGGTGCCGAAGTTGAAGCGGCCGTAGCCGGCGCCCCAGTACAGCGCACCATTGACCACGGCCGGCGAGCTGAGCACCGAGCCGGTGGCGTCGTAGTTCCACAGCGTGGCGCCAGTGTCGGTGTCGAGGGCGACCATGTTGCCGGCCATCGAACCGGCGTACAGCAGGTTCGGCGACACCGTCAGCGAGCCCTGGCCGCCGGCCGGTACGGTCGGGTTGACGCGGTTGATACCCGGCACCTTGACCTGCCACTTGATCTTGCCGGTAGCCGCATCCAGCGCCGCCCACGAGCCGCCGTTGTGGCTGACGGTGTTGTCCGGTCCCAGGGTGTAGGTGGTGTTGTTGTTGTTGTTGATGGCCACATAGATCTGCGACTTGTACGGGTCGAACGCGGTGCCCCACTCGACGCCGCCGGTGGTGCCGCCGGGGCCGACCTGGGTCGACCATACCTTGGCGCCGGTCTTGGCGTTGAAGGCCCAGTAGATACCGCTCTTCTGCCCGGCACCGACTAACTGCTGCGGCTTGCCGTCGCGCCACACGGTGAACAGGTTGACGCCAGCTCCGCCGAAATCGTAATCGGGGCCGGTCAGGTTGGTGGCTTGCGTATTCGGGCACAGACCGTTGGTAGGCGCGATGATGCACGACAGGTTCCAGGCATCGTAGCCCTGTGCACGATTGGCCCAGGCCAGCTTGCCTGTGTCCAGATTCAGCGCGATCACCGAGTCGACATAGTTATCCGGTGCCATGCAGTTCAGCTCGTCCTGCACGGTGAGGTCGCTGCCCAGATAGGAGCGTGCATTGGAGACGCAATTGCCCACGCCCTCGGGGATGTTGTAGTTGTTGCCGGTGCCGAAATACAGACGCTTGCTGATTGGGTCGATCGCCACCTGGCCCCACACCGAGGCGCCGGTGTAACCCTCAGGCACGTTGTAGAACTGCCACAGCTTCTTGCCGGTGTTCAGATCCAGCGCCACGACGCTGCCGCGGAAGCTGAAGGTGTGGTTGGGCGCCAGATTGCCCCAGTCGCCCGAGGAGATGCCGACGTAGATGCGGTTGCCGTAGATCACCGGCGAGGAGGTGATGCGCGCCTGCGGGTTGGCTTCGGCGGTGGTCTTCCACAACAGCTTGCCGGTCTTCTTGTCGATCGCCATCACGGTGCCGGCAGCCTGGTCGCCGACGATGATGCTCTTGGCGGTGATGGCCGGGGTATTGCGCGTCACCGAGGCGGCGTTGCCGGTGTAGTCGGACAGCTTGGCCTGCCAGTTCGGCTTGCCGGTCTGGGTGTCGACGCTATACAGAGTGCCGCCCCAGTCGGGCACGTAGAGGGTGCCGCCTTCGACGC
This sequence comes from Xanthomonas sp. WCS2018Noco2-27, assembly GCF_031843525.1. Taxonomy (NCBI): domain Bacteria; kingdom Pseudomonadati; phylum Pseudomonadota; class Gammaproteobacteria; order Lysobacterales; family Lysobacteraceae; genus Xanthomonas; species Xanthomonas sp. WCS2018Noco2-27. The sequence goes on from NZ_JAVTIK010000024.1 coordinate 1,574, forward strand.
TCGGCGTGGCCGAGATGTCGCCGGTGGTGGTCAGGGTCCAGGCCGGCTTGAGGCCCTTGACGGTGGTGCGATTGATCTTCCACTCACCCGGCGCGAAGCGCGCGTTGAAGTAACCGCCACCGGCGGTGGTCCAGCTGGTGGGGCTCGCGAACGGGAGGTTGCTGCCGAAGGCGCTCCACACCTGGCCGGAGCGCGCGAAGGCCTGGGTGTCCAGCGCAGACACCGGCTGTTGTGCGGTGGCGGAGCCGGGCTGGGCGAAAGCCACTGCGCTGGCGAGCAGGCAGGGAATGAGCGTCAAACTGCGTAACCGCAAGCGGCGATTGGAGTTGGTCATCACGGCATGTCCATTAATGGAAGGAAGCGCTGGATCCCCCCGGATCTGCGTGGTGAAGATCGCCGATTGCGGTGCCCGTGCAACACGCGTACGCCGTTGCATTCACGCAACGGTCGGGTCCGTCTGCATCTGGTGATACCAAGTCGAAAATATTGCGTTCAGCACGTGCGCTAATCGCACAAATAGTGATGATTCATCACTATTTCGCTCCAGTACGATAGAAAAAATGATTCAGCGCTGCAGCAGCGAATTCGTCAGTAATTCATGGGTTTGCAAAAGGTAACCAGGAAATTTTGCGCCACCTTGTACGGTGGGTCGCCGTCGGATGAGGCGCTGCCCGCGCGCCCCAGCGTGGCGCGTCACTGACCCTCGATGGGCGAGCCAACCAATCAGCTACACGACGACAAAGCCCTCTCCCCGCGGGAGAGGGCTTGGGGTGAGGGTACGAAGCGTAGCCCTGATGTATCCCAACCGCGCGGTGCTTTGCGTGCACCGGCATACGGCGCTTCTCGCCACCTTCTTCCGATGGGGAAGGAACGATCGAAAGCCCCTCTCCCCGTGGGAGAGGGGTTGGGGTGAGGGTACGAGGCGTAGCCCTGTTGTATCCCAACCGCACGGGGCTTTGTGCGCACCGGCATACGGTGCTTCGCGCCACTTTCTTCCGATGGGGAAGGAACGATCAAAAGCCCCTCTCCCCGCGGGAGAGGGGTTGGGGTGAGGGTACGAAGCGAAGCCCTGATGTATCCCAACCGCGCGACGCTTTGCGCGCACCGGCATACGGCACTTCGCGCCACCTTCTCCCGATGGCAGAAGGAACGATCGAGCGCATGCTCAGTGGTGGGCTTGGCCAGCGGTGAGCTCGGCGCGTTACGCGCGTTGAGGCGAGTGCGCGGCTGTGTGCACTGCAGCAGACGCGCTCAGCGCCAACTGCGCGATCGCATCGCGCACCACTTCCGGCACGGTCGCGTCCACATCGACCGACACCACATCTGCCTCGTCCAACGGCAGCTCCAGCGTCTGCAGCTGGCTGTCGAGCAGGCTGGGCGGCATGAAGTGGCCGGCGCGTGTGCTCAGGCGTGCGGCAATCACATGCGGCGCCGCATGCAGGAACACAAAGCGCATCGGTACGCCGCTGCCGCGCAGCAATTGGCGGTGCGTGCCGCGCAATCCGGAAAATGCCAGCACGACCGATTCGCCGGCATGCACGCAGTCGCGCAAGGTGGCGGCCAGCAGCTCCACCCACGGCAGACGCATGGCATCTGTCAGCGGTTGGCCGGCTGCCATCTGCGCGCGCGCAGCCACGCTGTGATAGTCGTCGGCATCCAGAAAGCGGAAGCGGTAATGCGCGGCGAGCGCCTGCGCGATGGTGGTCTTGCCGCTGCCCGAGACGCCCATCACAACGATGGCCATGGGCGAAGCGGACGCGGGCGTGGCAGGTACGGCGGTGTCCATCACGTCAGGTTATATCTCCGGATCGATTCGGCATTTGAGCCGATTTCACGTTGGCGGCAGCCGATGCGTGGTGTAGCGTCGGCGCTCCTTGCCAGGTGAGCGGGCACCCAGCGTAACGGCGTGCCCGGCCGGGTACAACGCATCCGAAGGTCTGTCGATGACGTCAACACCCGTACCGTCTCCTGCATCGGCGCGCCTGCGCTGGCGCGAAAAGCTGGGCTACGGCGCCGGCGATCTGGGCCTGAATCTGTATTGGGCCAACATCTCGGCGTTTCTGCTGATCTTCTACACCGACACCATGCATCTGCCGGCCGCAGCGGTGGGCACGATGATCCTGTTGACCAAGATCGCCGATGCGATTGCCGACCCGGCAATGGGCGCCATCGCCGACCGCACCCGCAGCCGCTGGGGCAAGTTCCGCCCGTATCTGTTGTGGGGCGCAATACCAATGGCGCTGACCGGCGTGCTTGCCTACACCACGCCGGACCTGGATCAGAACGGGCGCATGGTGTGGGCCACGGTGACCTTCCTGGTGATGATGCTGGCCTACACCGTGGTGAGCATTCCGTACTCGGCCTTGTCGGGCGTGATCACCGCCGACAGCCAGCAGCGTACCGGGCTGATCAGTCTGCGTTTCATCGGTGCATTTGCAGGCACCACGTTGGTCAATTACTTCACGATGGATCTGGTGCGCTGGTTCGGCGGCGGCAACGATGCGCTGGGCTGGCAGCGCACGATGATGCTGTACGGCGCAGTGGCGCTGGTGTTGTTTGTCACCGTGGCATTGACCACGCGCGAGCGCGTGCAACCGCCCCCGCAACAACGCACACCGATCCGGCGCGACATCGCCGATCTGCTGCAGAACAAACCGTGGTGTGTGTTGTTCGTGCTGTCGTTGATCATCATGATCACGATCACCATGCGCGGTGGTGCAGGCGTGTACTACCTCAAGTACTACGTGCAACGCCCGGATCTGGTCGGCTTGTTCCTAGGCAGTTATTCGGTGGCCTTGGGCGTAGGTGCAGCCATCACCCCATTGCTGACGCGGCATTGGGACAAGCGCCAGCTGATGTGCGGGCTGATGGTGATCGTCGGTGTGTTGAGTTGTGCGATGTTCTTCGTGCCTGCCGATGCGGTATGGGCGATCTTCGCGTTGAACATGTTGATCGGCCTGGCCCTGGGGCCGAAGTCGCCGTTGGCGTTTTCGATGTATGCCGACAGCGCCGACTACACCGAATGGCGCACTGGTCGGCGCGCGACGGCGATGACGTTTGCGGCGGCGACGTTTTCGCAAAAGCTTGGCGGCGCGCTGGCCTCGGCCGGCATCGCGTGGGTGCTGGCCGGGATGGGCTATGTGGCCAACAGTGCGCAGTCCACCGGGTCGTTGACCGGTATCGTGCTGCTGCTGACTGTGATCCCTGGGGTGGTCGCGCTGCTGGCTGCCTGGACCATGCGTTTCTATCCGCTGGACGACGGCTTGCTGAGCCGGATCCAGCACGAACTGGCCGCGCGCAAGCGCGACGAACCGGAGCACCCCTGACCGTGTCTGCAACGCCCACCGCTGCGTCCGACCCACTGTCCACCTTGATGGCGCCCAGCGCCGATGGCATGCGCTACGCGCTCTACAGCCCGACCGCCATGCCCAATGCCGGCGGCTTTTTGTGGAACCGCCGCATGATGTTGCAGCTCACCTGCCGTGGCTATGCCACCGGCCAGTTCATGCAGCCGGAGCCATCCAAGTACGCGCACGCACCAATGCTGGAAGCGCGCAATTTCATGATGCCCGAGCAGCCGTATTACGCGCATCACCCCGGGCGTTTTTTCTATCTCAAGGACGAAGACAGCGGCGCGCTGTATTCGGTACCGCACGAGCCGGTGCGCGCGCAACCGCAGGCCTTCGAATTCTCTGCCGGCAAGCACGATGTGCGTTGGCGCGTGCAGCATGACGACATCGTGGTGGAGCTGTGCGTGGCTTTGCCCACCGACGATGCGGTGGAGCTGTGGGAATGCCGCGTGCATAACGCCTCCGGGCGCGCGCGGCGGCTGAGCCTGTACGCGTATTTCCCGGTCGGTTACATGTCGTGGATGCATCAATCCGGCGGCTACGAGCCTGCGCTGGGTGGCATCGTCTGCCGCAGCGTGGCGCCGTACCAGAAAGTGGACGATTATTTTCGTCAGCGCGATTTCAAGGACTGCACCTTCCTGCTGCACGAGCAAGCGCCGGTGGCGTGGGAGGCGCAGCAACTGGCGTTCGAAGGCGAGGGTGGGTTGCATGCGCCTTCTGCCATCCAGGCCGAGCAGCTGGGCAACAGCGAGGCGCATTACGAAACGCCGGCCGCCGCGCTGCAATATCGCCTGAGTCTGCAAGCCGACGCGGCCAGCGTGTACCGCTTTGCATTCGGGCCGGCCAAGGACGATGCAGAAATCGCCGCGCTGCGCGCGCGCTATCTTTCGCAGGAAGGCTTTGCCGAGGCGGCACGCGCCTACGCGCAGTATCTACAAGCCGGCCATGGTTGCATGCAGATCGCCACACCCGATGGGGCGCTGGATAACCTGGTCAATCATTGGTTGCCGCGGCAGGTGTTCTATCACGGCGATGTCAACCGCCTGACCACCGATCCGCAGACGCGTAACTATCTGCAAGACCACATGGGCATGGCCTATCTGCAGCCGGCGACCGCGCGTGCGGCGCTGCTGCATGCCTTGTCACAGCAGGAACCCAGCGGCGCGATGCCGGACGGCATTCTGCTGGTGGAAGGCGCTGAGCTGAAATACATCAACCAGGTGCCGCATACCGACCATTGCGTGTGGTTGCCGATCTTCCTGAGTGCGTATCTGGCCGAAACCAACGATGCCAGCGTGCTGGAGGCGGTGGTGCGCACGCACGATGGCCAGGCGCTGAGCGTGGCCGAGCGATTGGATGCGGCGATGCAGTGGTTGCTGGATGCGCGCGATGCGCGCGGCCTGAGTTTCATCGCCCAGGGCGATTGGAACGACCCCATGAACATGGTCGGCTGGCGCGGCAAGGGCGTCTCCGGCTGGCTCACCGTGGCGACCGCGTATGCGCTGCGACTGTGGTCGGACATCTGCGCCGCGCATGGACGCACCGCGCAGGCCCAGACATTCGGCCAGGCAGTGGGCAGGGTAAACGCCGACGCAAACCGTGAGTTGTGGGACGGCAACTGGTATGCGCGCGGCATCACCGACGACGGCGTGCGCTTCGGCATTGCCGACGATGTGGAGGGGCGCATCTATCTCAACCCGCAGAGTTTTGCGCTGTTGGCCGGCACCGCCGATGAGCAGCAACGCACGGCACTGCTGGAGGCGGTGCGCGAGCAACTGCACACGCCGTATGGCCCGGTGATGCTGGCACCGGCCTATACCCACATGCGCGACGACGTGGGTCGCCTTACCCAGAAATGGCCGGGCGCGGCGGAGAACGGTGCGGTCTACAACCATGCGGTGGCGTTCTATCTGTACAGCCTGTACCAGATTGGTGAGGCCGACCGCGCCTGGGAGATCCTGCGCGCGATGCTGCCGGGCCCGACCCGCGAAGACGTGCTGCAGCGCGGTCATCTGCCGGTGTCGCTGCCCAACTACTACCGTGGCGCGTGGCATCAGTACCCGCGCACCGCAGGGCGATCGAGCCAGTTGTTCAACACCGGCACGGTGGCGTGGGTGTATCGCTGCGTGCTGGAAGGTTTGTTCGGTCTGGTCGGCGAGGGCGACGCGTTGGCGATCCGCCCGCAGCTGCCGTCGCACTGGCCGCATGCGCAGGTGACGCGGCAATTTCGTGGCGCGCAGTTCGAGGTCGTGTTGACGCGCGAGGCGGGTCGTCGCGACAGCGAGGTGCTGGTGGATGGCGAGGTCTGCCCGGATCAACGGGTTCACAACATCGTAGCCGGCCGCACGTATCAGGTGCGCGTGCGTCTGCCGGGCTGAGGGGTGTCTGTGGCTTGCTCTGCCAGCGGCCCTCACCCGCCCTTCGGGCACCCTCTCCCCCAGGGGGGAGAGGGGAGGTTGCCGGCAGTTTTTAGGTTGTCGTTGCTAGAGCTAGAGCTAGAGCTAGAGCTGGAGCTGGAGCTGGAGCTGGAGCTAGATCCAAAGCCAAAGCCAAAGCTAACGCCAAAGCTAACGCTCAAAGCCAGATCCAGGATCTAGAAGCCGTAAGCCGTAAGCCGTAAGCGGTAAGCGGTAAGCGGTAAGCGGTAAGCCCAAAACCCAAAACCCAAAACCCAAAACCAACAGCCAACAGCCAACAGCCAACAGCCAGAAGCCAGAAGCCAGAAGCCAGAAGCCAACAGCCAACAGCCAACAGCCAACAGCCAGTAAAGCCAGCAGCCGGCCTTCCGTTATCATCCGCTACGCCTCCTTCCCCCGCCTGCGGGGGAAGGTGCCCGAAGGGCGGATGGGGGCAGCCACGTCATCCCCACCTCCTCCAGCCGTCCACGCGCAGCACCCCGCTGCCCAATCTGCCGCCGGCAGCGTTCCGTCGCCCACGCGCTGTTCCCCACTGCGTAAACTCCCAGGCTCGCATCGCGCCGCCTAGGACACCCATTGGTCTCGAGCTGGATATTGCTGCTGGTCTCGCTGGGTTACGCCGCGCTGCTGTTCGGGGTGGCGTGGTGGGGCGATCGTCGGCCGATGTATCCGGAGCGGCCGTGGCTGCGGCCGGCGGTCTACAGCCTGGCACTGGCGGTGTACTGCTCGTCGTGGACGTTCTACGGCGCGGTGGGCTCGGCGGTGCGCAACGGTATCGGCTATCTGCCGATCTATCTCGGCCCGTTGCTGTTGTTGCTGTTCGGCTGGCGCATCATCGAGCGGCTGGCGCTGATCGCACGCTCCGAAAACACCGTGTCCATCGCCGATTTCATTTCCTCGCGCTACGGCCGCTCGCGGCGGCTGGCCGCGTTGGTGGCGGTGATCGCGCTGGTCGGCATCGTTCCGTATCTGGCGCTGCAGTACAAAGCGGTGGCGATGAGCCTGGAGGTGCTGACCGGGCATAGCAGCGCGGGTCGCGGCATCTTTGCCGATCCGGCGTTGTATGTGGCGCTGCTGATGGCCTTGTTCGCCACCTTGTTCGGCACCCGCCAGGTGGATGCCACCGAACACCATCACGGCATGATGCTGGCCATCGCGCTGGAGTCGGTGATCAAGCTGATCGCCATCGTGGCGGTTGGGCTGTTTGCGTGGATGTGGCTGAGCGATCACCAACTGCACATCGCCGATTCGGCGCGCACCTTGTTCGAACACACGCCGTCGGTGGGATTCATCTCGCAGACGCTGCTGAGTTTTCTGGCGGTGATCTGCCTGCCGCGGCAATTCCATGTGGCGGTAGTCGAATGCAGCGATGTCGGCGATATCCGGCGCGCGCGCTGGTTGTTCGGGGCGTACCTGGTGATCATCTCGGCGATGGTGGTGCCGATCGCCTCGGCCGGCATCGCGTTGTTCGGCAAGGGCAGCGCGGTAGTGGACGATGCGGTGGTGCTGGCCTTGCCGCTGAGTCAGGGCAATACGGTGCTGGCGCTGGTGGCCTACGTGGGCGGGTTTTCGGCCGCCACCGGCATGGTGATCGTGGCCAGCATCGCCTTGGCCACCATGGTCAGCAACGATCTGGTGATGCCGGTGCTGCTACGCCGCCGCGGCAGCGCGGATGCGCGTGCCGCGGTGGCTTCGCGCGTGCTGTGGATCCGCCGCGTGGCCATCCTGCTGCTGGCGCTGGTGGCCTACGGCTATCACCGCAGCGTGGCCAACGACACCACACTGGCGGCCTACGGATTGATGGCGTTTGCGGCGGTGGCGCAGTTTGCGCCGGGCGTGATCGGCGGGCTGTATTGGCGCGGGGCCAGCCGCAAGGGCGTGGAAACCGGCATGGTGCTCGGCTTCATGACCTGGATCTACACGCTGCTGCTGCCGGCCGCCACGCGTGCGGGCTGGCTGCAGCCGGAGTGGTTGGTGGACGGGCCGTTCGGTATCGGCTGGCTTCAGCCGCAGCAGTTGTTCGGCATGCGCGGCTGGGACCCGCTGGCGCATGGCACGTTCTGGTCGCTGCTGATCAACGTCGGCGCGATGATGCTGGTGTCGGCACGCTGGCGCCCGGGCGTGGACGAGCGGCTGCGTGCGGCACCGTTCCTGGACCCGTATGCGCAGCGTCCGGCGGTGGCCGGCGACTGGCCCGGGCATGTACGCGTGGCCGATCTGCAGGCGCTGGCCGAGCGCGTGGTGGGCGAGCGGCACGCGCATCGTGCCTTTGTCGACCAGGCGGTGCTGCTGGAGCGCGAGCTGCAACCGACCGTGGTGGCCGACCGCGCCTGGGTGCAGTTCACCGAGCGCTTGCTGGCAGCTTCCATCGGCGCGGCGTCGGCGCGGCTGGTGTTGACCAGCTTGTTGCGCGGTTCGGGCATGGAACTGGGCGAAGTGGTGGCGGTGCTGGACGAGGCCGGCCAGGAACTGCGCTTCAATCGCGAGATCCTGTCCACCACGCTGGAAAACATCAGCGCTGCGGTCAGCGTGGTCGACCCGGAGATGCGCCTCACCGCATGGAATCGGCGTTATCAGCAGTTGTTCGGTTACCCGGATGGCATGCTGTATGTCGGCCGCCCGGTTGCCGATCTGATCCGCTACAACGCCGAACGCGGCGAGCTGGGCGAAGGCGATATCGAAGACCAGATCGATCGCCGCATCCGCCACATGCGTGCCGGCTCGCCGCATGTGTTCGAGCGCACCCGCAGCGACGGCAAGGTGATCGAAATGCGCGGCCAGGCGCTGCCCGGCGGCGGCTATGTCACCAGCTACAACGACATCACCGACTACAAACGCGCCGAGCGCGCGCTGCTGGACGCCAACGAAAACCTGGAGCAACGTGTGGCCGATCGCTCGCGCGAAGCCGAGCTGGCGCAGCAGTCCAAAACCCGCTTTCTGGCGGCGATCAGCCACGACGTGTTGCAGCCGCTCAATGCCGCGCGGCTGTTCGCCTCCGCATTGCGCGAGAGCCATCAGAACAACGAAGAACAACGCCATCTGGCCGAGCGTGTGGATGCGTCGTTGCGTGCGGCCGAAGAATTGCTCGACGGTCTGCTCGACGTGTCGCGTCTGGATGCCGGCGGGCTGCGCCCCACGGTCGAAGACTTCGATGCCAGCGCATTGATGCACGAGTTGGCCGCGCAATACGCGCCGGTGGCATCCAGCCGCGGCCTGCGCCTGCAGGTGCATAGCCGGCCGATCTGGGTGCGCAGCGACCGCCGCCTGCTGCGCCGGGTGATGCAGAACTTCCTGGCCAATGCGCTGCGCTACACGCGCCAGGGCCGTATCGTGCTGGGCATGCGCGGGCGTGGCGAACAGGTGGAACTGCAGGTGTGGGACACCGGTCCCGGCATTCCCGAGCACCACATGCGGCAGATCTTTGAAGAGTTTCGCCGCTATCAGCAGCCCTTCGATTGGGGCGAGCAGGGCTTGGGATTGGGGTTGTCCATCTGCCAACGCATCTCGCGCCTGCTTGATCACGATCTGAGTGCGCGCAGTCAAGTCGGCCGCGGCAGCATGTTCTCGATCCTGTTGCCGCGCGTGGCGCCGGTGCCGGTGGCGCCGCTGGTGCCGGTGCCCGCCACGCGCACCTTGCCCAGCGGCGATTCGTTGGCCGGATTGCGCGTGCTGTGCGTGGACAACGACCGCGAGATTCTTGATGGCATGCGCGCGCTGCTTGGCCGCTGGCAGGTGGAGGTGATCACTGCCAGCACCGTGGATCAGGCGCTGGACTGTGCGCGCGAGCAACCGGATGTGATGTTGGTGGACTATCACCTGCACGACCGTCTGGATGGACTGGACACGCTGGATGCGGTGCAGGCCGCCGCGACTGCGCCGATCGCTGGCGCGCTACTGACTGCCGACGGTCGCGACGAACTCAAACAACTTGCACGTGCGCGCGGCTACCGCTTGCTCACCAAACCGGTAAAGCCCGCCTCGCTGCGTGCATTCTTGAGCGCGCTCCACGACGCGAAAAAGCGCTGAGGAGTAGCCACCCGAATGCAGCGTAGGAGCGTGCCTGCGCGCGACGGGGGATTGTCGATAACGCCTCGTCGCGCGCAGGCACGCTCCTACGAAGCACTTGCAATGAAGATGGCGCTTACGCTGGTCGCGACGAACTCAAACAACTTGCACGTGCGCGCGGCTACCGCTTGCTCACCAAACCGGTAAAACCCGCCTCGCTGCGTGCATTCCTAAGCGCGCTCCACGACGCGAAAAAGCGCTGAGGGGTAGCCACCCGAATGCAGCGTAGGAGCGTGCCTGCGCGCGACTGGGCATTGCCGATAACGCTCCGTCGCGCGCGGGCACGCTCCTACGAACGACTGGCAATGACGAGGGCACTTGCGCTGGTCGTGACGAACTCAAACAACTTGCACGTGCGCGCGGCTACCGCTTGCTCACCAAACCGGTAAAACCCGCCTCGCTGCGTGCATTCCTAAGCGCGCTCCACGACGCGAAAAAGCGCTGAGGAGTAGCCACCCGAATGCAGCGTAGGAGCGTGCCTGCGCGCGACGGGGCATTGCCGATAACGCTTCATCGCGCGCAGGCACGCTCCTACGAAGCACTTGCAATGAGGATGGCGCTTACGCTGGTCGCGACGAACTCAAACAGCTTGCACGTGCGCGGCTATCGCTTGCTTACCAAGCCGGTAAAGCTCGCCTCGCTGCGTGCATTTTTGAGCGCGCTCCACGACGCGAAAAAGCGCTGACGGGTAGCCACCCGAATGCAGAGTAGGAGCGTGCCTGCGCGCGACGGGGTATTGTCGATAACGCCTCGTCGCGCGCAGGCACGCTCCTACGAAGAACTGGCAATGAGGATGCCGCTTAGGCTGGCTGCGATGAACGCGAGCAACTTACGCATCAAAAGGTGCGCACACGATGGTCGCGATGAACTCAGACGCGCTCCTACAGAAAACAGGCAGTCGAAAGATTCCCTGTGCGCAGGGGCTTACGCCGCGCCGCTGAGGTGTTCGTACAGGATCACGCTGCCGACGATCACCAGGATCGCGCCGCCCAGGATTTCGGCACGTTTGCCGATCAGCGCGCCCAGTGCGCGGCCCAGCATGATGCCGGCGGTGACCATGCTGAAGGTGCACAGGCCGACCACTACGGCCACCACGCCGATGTGCACATCCAAAAATGCCAGGCTGACGCCCACCGCCATCGCATCGATGCTGGTGGCAAAGCCGGTGGCGGCCAATGCAAGCAGTCCGTTTTTCTTCGGCGCATCGGCTGCCTCATCTGCATCGTCAGGATCGGCACGCAGGCCGGCCACGATCATGTGCGTGCCCAGCGCACCAAGCAGCACGAAGGCGATCCAGTGGTCATAGGCGGACACATAGCTGGACGCCGCGCGGCCCAGCAACCAGCCGATCACCGGTGTGATCGCTTCGATGCACCCAAAGATCAATCCGGCGCGTAACGCATCGCGCCACTGCGGTTTGCGCATCGCCGCGCCCTTGCCGATCGCAGCGGCAAACGCATCGGTGGACATCGCAAAACCGATCAACACAATGGAAAAAGGAGACATCGACACTCTCGGGTTGGGCACGGTCACAACGGCATGCGCCCGCGCCAACCGTCGTCGTACGCGCATGCCGCTGGTCTCGCCAAACCACGATTGGTTGCCTGCACCACGGCGCAACGGCCGAGTATGTTGATGCAAGCGCTTTCGATAAACGAAAGCAGGCTACTCCCCAAGGGGCGCGCAGTGTAACAACGCAAATCCCGCTTTCGGGCGTTTTGCCTGCACGCGAAGGTCGGTCTGATCTTTATAGCCGTGGCTATGCAGCGGCCATCCGTGGGGTTGCAGCCGCAGTAGAACGGCCGGGAAACCACGGGCGAGCCCACGGCCCGGTGGTTGCGCTGTCAGTGTGTCGGCCGCGCTTGCTGGCCACCCAGCAGGGCACGCACGGTGGCCATTTCCACATCCCGGCCGGCCTGCAGATCCTGCACGGTGATCTGCACCGGCACGTCCGGCAGCACGCCGCGATCGGGTTGCGCGCTGGTTGCAAACTGACCGACCAGCGGCAGATCCACCTCGATGTGCGAGTTGGGCAAGTGCAAAAAGAAGAACGCGCTGCCGTTGATGCCGCGCAGATTGCCGCCGGTGGGCTGGCCGACCAGCGTGCCCAAGCCGTTGCGCTGTAGTTGCTGCGCAAACGCGAAAGTGGCCGAGCTGTTTTCGGCGTCGATCAGCACAAACACCCGACCAGTGAAGTGCGGCGTACGCAATGGCAGGTAGCGCTGCGCAGCGCTGCCGGTTTGCGCAGTGAGCGTGTAGAACCGCGTGTCGTAGGCAACCGCGCGCGTGCCCCAGTCGCGGAAGCCGCGATCCCAGGTGGTGACGTAGGCCGCCAACGCATCGGGCATGCGCCGATAGCGCACCAGGTTGCGCATCGGCGCCGCCGCGATTTCGCCTGCTGCCAGATACCCCAGCAGCACGCTGCCCACGTCCAGCCCGCCCTCGTTGCCACGCAGATCGATCACCAACGCAGGCACCTTGCGCTCGGCCAGGCGCGTGAAGCTGCGCGCCAGAAATGCCTGCCAATCCCAGGCGCTTTCATACAGCGCCCAATCCGGCATGCGCAGAACCGCCAGATCGGCTGAGTCCATCGTCAGCGTCCATGCCGGCGCTGCGCTGTCGCGCGTACGTTTGGCCGCCATCGCATCACGCTGCGCCGCGTCGATGCCGTGCACCTGCAGCGCGCGTGGAGCGGTGGCGCCGGGCGCGCGGACCTGCAGCACCGGGTTGGCGGAAATCTGCGGAAACAGCAACGGCAGATACGCATCGAATGCCTCGATCTGTGCAAACCCCTGCACCTCCATCTGGGCAATACGCTTGGCGTCGTTGCTGCCATCGGCGCGCGCCACTGTCATCAACGCCGCCAGAATCTGCGAGGTGGCAATGCCATCGATGGACAGCACTTCGGTGCCGGGCAGCAAGCCGGGCTGATCCGAGCCATTCCGGCTGACGATCATGCGGCCCTCTAGCCAGCGAAAATGGAACGGCAGGCGCCGGCCGTCGACGAACAGAGCCTGCTGAATCGGCTCGGGTTGATTGACGAAATTGGGGAAGCTGTGGCCGCAGCGCACGCTGGCGGTCAGGCGGGAGATGGCGAGGTAGGCCTGGCCGAGCGTAGCGCCATCGGCCAGTTCGGAGCGTAGCTCGCCGAAGCGTTGCGCAACCTGCGCCTCGGTGGCGTAGCGGTACAAGCCCGGATGCAGTGCGCCATAGGCCTGTTGCAGCACATCGATATCGGCCAGCAGCGCGGGACCGGGCAGTGGGCTATTGCGTGTCACCGCGGGTGCGGGCGGGGCCGCCCACGCGACGCAGATCGGCCAGAGCAGCACGAACAACACTGAAAGAAGGCGGATGCGATGGGACATGGCAGCTCCTGGGCAAGAGTCGCCAGCATCGGCAGCTGCGCGGTGGCGGGCGACTCAAATGCCCAATTGCCAAAAATTTTCAGGATGTGCGACGTTGCGCGCGCCGGTAGTCGCTGGGCGTGCAGCCGAAGTGCGCACGAAACACCCGGTTGAAGCTGGCCTTGGAACCGAACCCCACCGCCAGCGCGATGGAGAGGATGTCCTGATCGCCGGCCAGCAGGCGCTGGGCGGCGGCGATGCGCAGCGCGTTGATGAAGGCGCTGAAGGTCTGCCCCAGGCCTTCGTTGAGCGCACGCGACAGATAGTTGCTGTTGGTGCCCACGCGGCGCGCCAGCTCGGGCAGGCTGAGGTCCGGCTCGCGCCACCAGCCGTGCGCAGCGACCTCGGCAGCCACGCGTTGCCCCAGCGCCTGCCAGTCCTTTTCCGCCGCAGGCTGTGGCGCGGCAAGCGTTGCCGCCGGGTTGGACGGATCTGGCGGCGTCTCCAGCATCAGCGGCGTATCGCGCGGCGGGTAGTGCAGCCGGGCATGGCGCCAGCCTTCCAGCCCCAGGTAATAGACCAGCGCTGCGGTGGCCAGGTAGCGCGGAAACTCGTCGAAATAGGACAGCGGCTTCCATAGCCGGTCGCTGGCGGTGAAGCCAAGCCGCAACACCAGCAGAAAGAACGCGGCCAGCAGAAAACCGCGCAGCCACGGCAAGCGCAGCTCCTCGCGTGCACCGCTGTGATGTTCCAGCCAGCGTTGATAGGCCAGATACTCGCGCCAGGCCAGGAGCAGATAGGCAGTCAGCGATGCCAGCACCAAGGCATCTTGCAGCGGGGCGACCCAGGGCACGTGGACGGCGGCGTTCCAGTCCCACTTGCGTTGCAGTGGCCAGGTGAACAGCCAGGTGTAATAGCCGCCTTGCAGCAGCGCTGGCAACAGATGCAGCGCCCAGCGCCGCGGCAGCTGCCGGCGCGCCAGTTGGCGCACGTAGAGCCACACCAGTGGCCCGATCGCCAGTTCCCAGAACAGCGGCGCGTAGGTCAGATCAGGGTAGGCATCGTAGGCGCCGGCATAGCCCAGCGTGTACGGCGTCATCAGCGCCACCACCACCAGCAGCAGTGCGGCCAGGCAACGGTTGGCGATCCGGTTGGTTGGGGCCAGCAGCAACAGGCCCGCGCCGAGCACGCCATGCGCGCTGCCCAGCAGCAGGATGGTGCTCCACATCCCGAACGTGAGGCTGGACATGCGATCCCGCGTGGTCGACCGCGCCGAGTATAGGGCGATGCCTTGTGCAACGCGCCTGCGCATCTGCGCCAGGCGGCGTGGATTGCCTGAGGTCAGTGCAGCGCGTTGGAAATCTCTTGCGTGGCCGCACACAGCGCCTGCAAGGCCGCGTGCGGGCCCACCAGTTCCGGGCGGCGTGCGATGAACGGCACCGTGAGCGTGTAGGTCGCACTGCCGCGTTGCAGGATCGGCGCAGTCAGATCGACCACGCCCACCACCGCTTCGCTGGGTTGCATGGCGTAGCCATCGTTGCGTGCCTGCGCGGCGGCGGCCAGGAACTGCGCACGCTCGAACGGCACCTCGCTGGCGTCCAGCATGTCCAGCCAGCGCGCCTGCACCTCCGGTTGCTGGAAGGCGAACAGCACCAGCCCGGAGCTGGAATGGGTCAACGGGCGGCGATGGCCCGGGCGCACCACCAGGCCCAGATCGCTGGGCACATCCATCTGCGCGATCACCACGATCTGGTCGCCCGAGGGCGCCACCAGGTGGCAGGGCTGGCAGATCGCATCGGCCAGCCGCCGCATCACCGGCAATGCGGCCTCGCTGATGCTCTGTACCGGCGGCTGCTGCATGCCGAGCATGAACAGGCGGTTGGTCAGCACGTAGTCGCCTTCGCCATCGCGGGTGAGATATCCGCGTTCTTCCAGCACCTGCAGCATGCGGAAGATCTCGCCGCGCGAGCGGCCGATGCCTTGCGAGATCGCGCCCATGCTCATCGGCTGCGCCTGGCGGGCAAGAAGCTCGAGGATATCCAGCCCCTTGTCCAGGGCCGGCGCGCGGTACTTGGCGGGTTCGGGGCTCATCCGTTTGCAATTCCAGGCAAGGTGCGGCGCGCCAGAGTACAGGCATCGCCGGCAGGGGTCAGGGTGGGTGCTTGTGTGCAAATATAAACAAAGATTTTATATTTGCATGGCGTTGGCGTGCGCAGTACGCTCGCGCCATTGCAACGCAAGCGCCACAGCCTTGGGAGGGGATCGGTCGCATGCATCACAGTGACATTGCCGCGTCACCGCGCGGCAACCTGGCGCGTACCGCCATGGTTCCCCTGTTGTTGATCGTCAGCCTGTTCTTTTTGTGGGGCATGGCCAACAACCTCAACGACATCCTGATCAAGCAGTTCAAGAAGGCGTTCGAGCTGAGCGACCTGCAGGCCGGGTTGGTGCAGAGCGCCTTCTACATGGGCTATTTCGTCTTCGCGATGCCGGCGGCGATGTTCATGCGTCGCTACAGCTACAAGGCCGCGGTGGTGCTCGGGTTGCTGCTGTATGCGTGCGGGGCGTTTCTGTTTTACCCGGCCGCGCAGGTGCACACCTACTGGCTGTTCCTGCTGGCGTTGTTCGTCATCGCCAGCGGCCTGGCGTTTCTGGAAACCACGGCCAATCCACTGGTGACCGTGCTCGGGCCGGCCGATGGCGCGGCGCGGCGGCTGAATCTTGCGCAGGCGTTCAACCCCTTGGGGTCGATCACCGGCGTGTTGGTCGGCCAGCATTTCATTTTCTCCGGTGTGGAGCACACGCCCGCCGAGCTGGCGGCGATGGCGCCGGCCGCGCGCGAGGCGTTCTTCGCTGCCGAATCCTCGGCCGTGCAGATGCCGTATCTGATCATCGGCGCAGTGGTGGTGCTGTGGGCGATCCTGATCGCGCTGGTGCGTTTTCCCACCGGCGCGCCGGAGAGCGACAGCGGCGTGGCGCCCAAACGCGCACGCTTCGGCGAATTGTTGCGCAACCGGCGCTTCATGTTTTCGGTGGTGGCGCAGTTCTTCTACGTAGGCGCGCAAGTCGGCATCTGGAGTTATCTGATCCGCTACCTGCAGGACGCCGTGCCGGGCACGCCGGAAAAGACCGCGGCCACGTATCTGACCATCTCGCTGGTGTTGTTCATGGCCGGCCGCTTTGTCGGCACCGCATTGCTGCGCTATCTGGCACCGGCGAAATTGCTGGCGAGTTTTGCCACGATCAATGTGGTGTTGTGCGCGGTTGCTATCGCGCTGCCCGGCTGGACCGGGTTGTACGCGCTGGTGGCGGCAAGCGTGTTCATGTCGGTGATGTTCCCGACCATCTTTGCGCTGGGCCTGGATGGCATGCACGACGACGCACGCAAGCTGGGCTCCTCCTTGCTGGTGATGTCGATCATCGGCGGAGCGCTGCTTACGGCGGTGATGGGCGCGGTGTCGGACATGGCCGGCATTCACTGGGCGATGGCGGTGCCGGGTGTGTGCTTTGCGGTGATCTTGCTGTTCGCATTGCGCGCACGTCGCGTGACGCCTGTGATCGCCGGAGCCTGAGCATGCCGCGTCTTTGCTATGTACTGGATCTGCACGACGATGCTGCGTTGATCGCCGACTACGAGCGCTGGCATCAGCCCACCGAGGTGTGGCCGGAAGTGGTGGCCTCCTTGCAGCAGGCCGGCATTCTTGAACTGGAGATCTTTCGCAACGGCGATCGGTTGGTGATGCTGATGGAGGTGGGCGACGATTACGATCCAGCCGCCAAGGCCGCGCGCGATGCCGCCGATCCGCGCATCCAGGCGTGGGAAGACCTAATGTGGCGCTTCCAGAAACCGCTGCCGGGCAGTGCGCCTGGGGAAAAGTGGCGGGAAGCCGGGCGGATTTTTGCGTTGAGTGAGGCGGTAGCGGCGCAAGGGTGAGTGGCATCCCTCATCCGCCCTACGGGCACCTTCTCCCGCAGGCGGGAGAAGGGGGCGGTGAAGTGGCTGCAGCGTGCATGTTCCGCTCGCAGCCATGACTAGGCTAGCGTTGACTACGATCCAGCCGCCAAGGCCGCGCGCGATGCGGCCGATCCGCGCATCCAGGCGAGAGAAGCGCTGATGTGGCGCTTCCAGAAGCCGCTGCCGGGCAGTGCGCCTGGGGAAAAGTGGCGGGAGGCCGGGCGGATTTTTGCGTTGAGTGAGGCGGTAGCGGCGCAAGGGTGAGTGGCATCCCTCATCCGCCCTACGGGCACCTTCTCCCGCAGGCGGGAGAAGGGTGGTGGTGAAGTGGCTGCAGCGTGCATGTTCCGCTCGCAGCCATAACTAGGCTAGCGTTCTCGACTTTTCCGCTCGTAGCCATGGCTAGGCTACCGTTCTCGCCCTCGCAGTCATGACTGCTCTTTCTCTTGGCTTGGCCCGGCCGATGGCGCGGCGCGGCGGCTGAATCTTGCTGCTCGCAGTGATCTCTGCTGCGTCGTTGCCCGCTCACGCTTCCCTTCTCCCGCACGCGGGAGAAGGTGCCCGAAGGGCGGATGAGGGCGCTGGTCAGCCCTGTCGATTGGCTGCCAGGTCTTCCACCCAGAAACGTCCATCCGGGTAGCTGAATTCCGCAATCGAAGACGCGTGCATTTCTGCCGAGAAGCCGGGCACCTGTGGGGCAAGATAGCGGCCGTGTTGGATGCGCACCGGGTCCAGGAAGTGCTGATGCAGATGGTCGACGAATTCGATCGCACGGTCTTCCATCTGGCCGGTGATCGCGACGAAGTCGGCCATCGCCAGATGCTGCACCAACTCGCACAGGCCGACGCCGCCGGCATGCGGGAACACGCGCACGTTGAACTTGGCGGCCAGCAGCAAGATGGCGAGGTTTTCGTTGACGCCACCGACGCGCGCGGCATCGATCTGGATCAAATCCACCGCGCCGGCTTGCAACAACTGCTTGAACATCACCCGGTTCTGGGTGTGCTCGCCCGTGGACACCGGCACCGGGGTGATGCCCTGGCGGATCGCCGCATGGCCAAGGACATCATCCGGGCTGGTGGGTTCTTCGATCCAGGCGATGTCGAATTCGGCCAGCTGGCGCATCCAGTCGATCGCCGGGCCCACGTCCCAGCGCTGGTTGGCATCCACCGCCATCGCGATGTCCGGGCCGATCGCTTCGCGCGCGAGGCGGCAGCGGCGGATGTCGTCCTGCACGTTGGCGCCGACCTTGAGCTTGATGGTGCGGAAGCCATCGGCCACCGCTTCCTTGGCTAGGCGCACCAGTTTTTCGTCGGAGTACCCAAGCCAGCCGGGCGAGGTGGTGTAGGCCGGGTAGCCTTGCTCGATCAACTGCGCAGTACGCTGCGCGCGCTGCGGCTGCGCGGCGCGCAACATGGCCAGCGCTTCATCGCGGGTGAGCGCATCGGTGAGGTAGCGGAAGTCGATGGTGTCGACCAGCTGCTCGGGTGTGAGTTCGGCGATATAGCGCCACAGCGGCTTGTTGGCGGCACGCGCAGCCAGATCCCAGGCGGCGTTGATCACCGCGCCGATGGCCATGTGCATCACGCCTTTTTCCGGGCCCAGCCAACGCAGTTGCGAGTCGTTGGTGAGCCGGCGCGCGAAGCCGCCCAGGTCGGCGATGACGTCTTCCACGCGCAGGCCGACCACGTGTTCGGCGAGCGCGGCCACGGCGGCGGTCTGCACGTCGTTGCCGCGGCCGATGGTGAACACCAGGCCGTAACCGGCCAGTGCATCCGGCGCATCGGTGCGCAGCACGACGTAGGCGGCCGAGTAATCGGGATCGGGATTCATCGCGTCCGACCCATCGAGCTCGCGCGAGGTGGGGAAGCGGACGTCGTGGGTATCGAGGGCGACGATGGTGCTCATGGAGATCCTGGGCGATGGAAACGGGAAATAGAAAACGGGCGAAAAAGAGCGTGGGGAAGAGGGACGCTTGAGCCCCTCTCCCATCGGGAGAGGTGGTGAGGGTACGGACGCGCAGCGCCGGAAGTGTTGAAGCGCTGCAGTGACACATCCGTTTGCAACACAGATCAACAAAAAATCACTAAACGATTGACGACGCATCGATATCAACGCGCTACAGCGCTTGGTCATTCAACGCGCCGCTACAACCCAGAAAAAGATACGCATGAAAGATCAACACAAGTGCCGACACGTCATGTCTAGCAACACGTCCAACAACAACGCACGACAGCGCGACGAATCGTTCGGATACGTCGCTACGTACCCTCATCCCAACCCCTCTCCCGAGGGGAGAGGGGTTTTAAGTTGCGTCGTGCGGAGGCGTTACCACGTGCGTTGAGCGGAACTTGGCACGCAATGCGACCAAAATCCTGGAAAGGGAAAAGGAGCTTTAGGCCGCATCGCGCGGATGCGCCACTACCGGCTGACGCTGACGCCCCAATCCTTCGATCTCCAGTTCCATCAGATCGCCCGGCTTCAGATACACCGGCGGCTTCTGGCCCAGGCCCACGCCCGGCGGCGTGCCGGTGCTGATCACATCGCCCGGCATCAGCGTCATGTAGCGGCTGATGTGGCTGACCAGTTCGGCCACGCCGAACACCATCGTGCGGGTGCTTCCGTTCTGGTAACGATGGCCGTTGACCTCTAGCCACATCGACAGGTTCTGCGGGTCGGCCACTTCATCGCGTGTGACCAGCCACGGGCCGATCGGGCCGAAGGTGTCGGCGCTCTTGCCCTTGACCCACTGGCCGCCATGCTCGAGCTGGAACTCGCGTTCGGACAGGTCGTTGATCACCGCATAGCCGGCGACATGATTCAGTGCGTCGTCCATCGACACATCGCGTGCGATATCGCCGATCACCACGCCCAGTTCCACTTCCCAGTCGCTCTTGACCGAGC
Organism: Xanthomonas sp. WCS2018Noco2-27; assembly: GCF_031843525.1. Classification (NCBI taxonomy): domain Bacteria; kingdom Pseudomonadati; phylum Pseudomonadota; class Gammaproteobacteria; order Lysobacterales; family Lysobacteraceae; genus Xanthomonas; species Xanthomonas sp. WCS2018Noco2-27. Next base: position 21,609 of record NZ_JAVTIK010000024.1, read on the forward strand.
CGCGCGGGATGATGACGGTATCGTTCGGGCCGCACACCGCGGTGGTGGCCTTCATGAAAAGAATCGGCATTTTGGGCACTTCCATGCCCGATTCGGCGGCGTGGTCGGCGTAGTTCAAGCCCACGCAGATGAACTTGCCGATGCGGCCCACCGCGGCGCCATAGCGCTGCTCGCCTTCGATCAGCGGCAACGTGGACAGATCCACTGCACGCAGTTTTTCCAGGCCGGCATTGGTGAGGTGCTCACCGGCGACATCGTCGATGACACCGCTCAGGTCGCGGATGCGGCCTTCGTTGTCGATCACGCCGGGACGTTCGTGGCCTTCGGCGCCAATACGTACGAGTTTCATGCAGTCTTCCTTTGCAGGGGAGGAGTCGGAGCGAGCAGCCAGCTGTTGCAAGGTGTTTCAGCAGGAGCTGGACGACGCGCTCGGAACAGGAATGTCGGTGATGCGTGCTGGCAACAGGCCGCCTCAGGCGTGCGATGCGACGTGTTGTCAGCGGTCTTCAGTGCGGCTAACACATCATCGCGAGCGGCCATGGGTCTGGCCGCTGCACAGCAGTATGGTCGGCTGCGTTTAGAGCGGCTAACAAAACGTAGCGAGCAGTCGTCAGGTGGGTGTGGACGGCGCGGAGGAACCGGAGTGTACGGGTGGTACATGCCGATTCCGAGCACCGGCCGCGCCCGCCTGGCGGTGAGCACAGTAGTTTTTGTTAGCTGCTCTTAGTTGGACCAGCCCCCGTCGATGATGTGGGTCTGGCCAGTGGTGAACGAGGATTCGTCCGAGGCCAGATACACCACCAGCTGCGCGATTTCGCGCGGGTCGCCCAGGCGGCCCATCGGCTGGCGATCGGTGAAGCTCTTCCACACCGCCTGTTCGTCGCCGCCCAGGGCCTGCACGCGCTGGCCCAGCGACGGCGTCTTGATGGTGCCCGGGCAGATCGCGTTGCAGCGCACGCCTTGGGCCACGTAATCGGCAGCAATGGCCTTGCTCAGGCCGATCACCGCGGCCTTGGTTACGCCGTACACAAAGCGGTTCGGCACGCCCTTGATGCTGGACGCGACCGAGGACATGTTGATGATGCTGCCGCGGCCGCGTTCGAGCATGCCCGGCAGCACCGCCTTGCAGGTGTAATACATCGCATCGACGTTGATCGAGAACGAGCGGCGCCACGCCGGCTCGTCACAGTCGAGAATGCTGCCCTGATGCACGTAGCCGGCACAGTTGAACAACACATCGAACGGGCCGTGTTCGGCGACCAGTGCTGCAATCGCGGCGGCATCGGTGACATCGAGCAGCTGGGTGGTGATCGCATCGGACTCGGACGCCAGCGCCTGCAACGCAGCGGCGTCGATGTCGGTGGCGATCACTTGCGCGCCGGCACGTGCGCAGGCCAGCGCGCTTTCGCGGCCGATGCCGGCGCCAGCAGCGGTGATCAGGCAACGCTTGCCCTGCAGACGGGTGTTGGGCGTGGTGGGAATGGAGACTGTCATACCGATAAGGTTCCGTGGGTGGGGGCCGCCGGCCGTGGCAGACGATAGAACGTGCGTGCGTTGTCGCCGAATACCGCATCGGCGTGTTCGGCGGCATGACGGGTAACGAGCTGTTGCGCAAGATCGAACCATTGCGCGTAATCGGCGCGCAGGGTCAGCACCGGCCAGTCGCTGCCCCAGAGCAGTCGCTGCGCACCGAAGCGCGCAAACAGATGCGCAACATACGGCTCCAGTGCATCGATGCCGGCACCGCGCGCGGCTTCGGTGAGCAACCCGGACAGTTTGCAGTGCACGTTGGGATGCTGTGCCAACGCGGCCATGCCGGCGGCCCAGGCAACGAATTCGCCGGCCGCAATCTGCGGCTTGCCGCCGTGATCGACGACCACGCGCAACTGCGGGTGGCGCTTCAAGCGCGCCTGCAATGCCGGCACATGCACAGCGCGGATCAAGGCATCGAAGGCCAGATCGTGGGCCAGCATCGCGTCGAAGGCGGCGTCCAATGCGGGGCTTGCCAGCCACTGCGCATCGGCGATGTCCTGCACCATCGGGCGCAGCCCCTTGAGTACACCGCCGCCTGCGCGGACCAGTGCGCCGATGCGTGCGGCGGCATCGGGCGCAGCAAAATCCGTCCAGCCGACCACCCCGGCAATGCGTGGCGCGTCGTGGGCGAGCTCGAACAGGTAACAGGTTTCGGCTTCGGTTGCGGCGGCTTGCACCACCACCACGCTGTCGACACCGGCCGCATCCAGCGCGTCGTCCACGTCATGCGGCGCGAAGTCGCGGTACAGCGGCGCAAGCTCCGGCGTCAGCCAGGCGTAATCGCCACGGGCCAGGTGCCAGAAATGCAGATGCGCATCGACGCGGCTCATGGCGTGGGCAGGTCCGTATCGAGCAGCCCGCCATCGCGCAGGCGCTGCCACAGCGCAGGCGGGATCGATGCCTGCAAGCGCGTGGCGGCCGATTGCACCTCGGCCAGGGTGCGCATGCCGGCCACCACGGTGGTCACCGCCGGATGCGCCAGCGGAAACTGCAGGGCGGCCGCGCCGATATCCACCTCGAACGCCGCGCACGCCGCATACAGACGCTGCGCATGCTGCAAGGTGGCGGTGTCCACCGGGGCGTAGTTATAGGTGGCGCCGGGGCCGCGCGCATCGCTGAGTAGGCCGGAACTGTAGGGGCCGGCCGACAGGATCGATACGCCGTGTTGCTGCGCCTGGTCGAGCAGCGCGCGCGCGCCGTGCTGTTCCAGCAGGGTGTAGCGCCCGGCCAGCATCACGCAGTCGATCGGGAAGCGTGCCAGCACCTCCAGTGCTACGTCCTGCTCGTTGACGCCCAGCCCGATCGCCCCGCACGCCCCGGACGCTTTCAACTCCGCCATGGCCGGCAAGGCCTCCTCCAAGGCCTGCCGCAGCACGTGGGCGTGGTTGTCGCCGTGGGTCAGCGCACCGATGTCGTGCAGCAGCAGCACGTCGATGTAGTCGGTGCCCAGGCGCTCCAGGCTGGAGGCGAACGCGCGCCGCACGCCGTCGGCGCTGTAGTCGAATGCGGCGCGGCGGCCGGCCACGGCAAAACCGTCGCGGCCGGCAACGGACTGTGCGTCGTCGTAGACGCAGCGGCCAACCTTGGTCGACAGCGTGTAGGCAGCGCGCGGCACGCCGGCCAGGCCGCGGCCCAGGCGTGTCTCGCTGAGTCCGTAGCCGTAGTAAGGCGCGGTGTCGAAGTGGCGGATGCCTGCCTCGAACGCGCCTGCCACCGCCGCCAGTGCGTCTGCCTCGGCGACTTCGGTGTACAGATTGCCGACCGGCGCAGCGCCGAAGCCCAGCGCCGACAGCTGCACGTCGGTGCGGCCCAGACGTTGCCGTGCCACGGCGCTCATGCGCCACGCTCCGCAAGGGTGGCGCAGGCGCGAATGGAATCTGGAGGGCAGCTGTGCATCGCAACGTCCACCAGCCGGCAGGTGCCCGGCTGTTCGCATATGAATATCGCAATCATCAATGAACAGATCACGCTGCAGTGCAGCATGACGATCCAGGGCGGCTGACGGATTGAGCAATCGGCACCGTGCGCGTCGCGCGCTCTCTCTGTTTGTGCGCGCATCGCTTGTGGTTGTCTGGTCCATCGGCTAACGGCTAACGGCTAACGGCTAACGGCAAGACCGCACTCCGCTGACTACTCGGATCTCTCGTGCGGCTGCGCCGGTGCCGCCGGCGGACCGGCAGGCGTGTGGAATCCATGACCCGGACCCGCATGGTCTTCGACCGGTGCCCCCATTGCGAACTCGGTTGTCCGCGTGCGCTGGAGAGATCGCCCCGCGGCTCTCCAGGCCAAGGGTAGCGCCGCGCTGATCGCGCCTGCTGTCGCCGTCTCGACACCCGCCCTACAGCGCAGTGGCATGACCCCTCGCATTGCAACGCACTCCAACCCTGCTATTTCAAAATCCGGGCCCCGCATCACCAGTTCCTATAACGCAGCCTGCGCGGTTGCCTCGCACCGGCGGCTAGGGCTAGATACCAGCCTTGATCCGATGAAACTGATGCATGCCAGACACGACACGGCGGGAGTTGTTCAAGGTGCTGGCCGCAGGCGCATTGGTCGCGCCGTTGCCGGCTGCCGCGCAGGCGTCAGCCGTGCCATGCGCCGCGCATCCGCCGCCGTGGGCGCGCGGCATCGAGGGCCAGCGCAAGGCCGACCTGGGCAACGGCACCTACCTCAACCCCATCGTGGCCGGCGATCACCCGGACCCCACCATCCTCAAGGATGGCGACGACTACTACATGACGTTTTCGTCGTTCTTTTCGTATCCGGGCATCGTGCTGTGGCACTCCACCGACCTGGTCAACTGGACCCCGATCGGCCCGGCGCTGCGCCAGGAACTGGGCACGATCTGGGCGCTGGATCTGTGCAAGCACGACGGCCGTTACTTCATCTATATCCCGGCCAATCCGGACGACAAGGGCTGGTCGATCTTCGTGATCTGGGCCGATGACATTCGCGGGCCATGGAGCGCGCCGATCGATCTGAACATCGCCGGCTGCATCGACCCCGGTCATGTCGTCGGCGAAGACGGCAAGCGCTATCTGTTCGTCAACGGCATCCGCAAGATCGGCCTGCGCGACGACGGCCTGGCCACCGATGGGCAACTCGAACCGGCCTACGCGCCGTGGCGGTATCCCGACGACTGGGTGGTGGAGAACTTCGCGCCCGAAGGCCCCAAGCTCACCTGGCACAACGGCTGGCTGTATCTGGTCACCGCCGTCGGTGGCACCGCCGGGCCGGTGACCGGGCATATGGTCATCGCCGCGCGGTCGCGCTCGGTGCACGGGCCGTGGGAACACTGCCCGCGCAACCCGCTGGTGCGCACGCTGTCCGAACAGGAGCCGTGGTGGTCGCGCGGCCATGCCACGCTGGTGCAAGGCCCACGCGGCGACTGGTGGCTGGTCTATCACGGCTACGAAAACGGCTTCCGCACCCTGGGGCGCCAGACCCTGCTGGAGCCGATCGAGTGGACCGCCGACGGCTGGTTTCGCGCCACCGGCGGCGACCTGTCCAAGCCGTTGCGCACGCCGGCACGCGCTGCCACCGGCAGTGCGAATGTGGCGAGCGGCTTCGCGTTGTCCGATGACTTTTCCACCGACCGATTCGGCACACAGTGGAGCCTGCACGCGCCCAAGCCCGGCGAGCAGGCGCGCGTGCGGCGGGCCAACAAGGCATTGACGCTGACCTGCGCCGGCACATCGCCGATAGATAGCGCACCGTTGACCTGCGGCGTACCCGATCGCGCCTACGCGGCCGAGGTGACGCTGGAGCTGGTCGGCAATGCCGAAGGCGGCCTCCTGCTGTTCTACAACCACAAGGCCTTCGTCGGCATCGGCTTCACCGCCGACACCATGAAGACCTACGAATATTCCGAAGAACTGGTGTGGGCACGCGCACCCAACACGCATCGCCGCATCCGCGTGCGGCTGACCAACGATCGCCACATCGTGAGCTTTGCGTATTCGTTCGACGACGGCCGGCAGTGGACGCGTCATCCCACGCGCATGGAGGTGTCCGGATTCCACCACAACGTGTTCGGCGGCTTCTTGAGCCTGCAGCTGGGTGTGTATGCCGCGCAGCAGGGCGAGGTGGTGTTGCGTGACTTTAGGTATCGCGCGCTGGGCTGAGCGTGGCTGAGCACTGACAACTGACAACTGACAACTGACGCTGCGCAATGACGCTGCGTGTTGTCAGTGTCTCGGTTCCAGGACGGGGACACCGTCAGCCCGATCCGATGTTTGAAAGCAGACGCCTTCGGATACCTCTCAAGGCAATCCTGCACCTGCCAAAACAAATCGTGGAGACACCGTGCTTATCTGCCGCGTGGGGCCTTGTGTTGCCTTGCACTTCTGCGGCTTTCAATGCAACGACGATGTGGTGCTCCCGCTATGCCGTCATGGACCACAGAAACGGTCGATTGACGCATCCTAATTTGCAAGCGCAGTCAGCACGCTGACAGCGGCGCTGCGTATGCCGTGCAAGATGCCGAAGAGAACCAGTGAGAGACCTCGTCAACTGATCCGCGACGTCGCACTGCACGCGCACTGCATGCGGATTCCAGTGCATCAACGAGCAGATCGCGCTGGTCTTCCAGCACCAGCTTCAGGGGTTCTACGCCAAGCTGGGCGCGTGCGCGTCACCGCAGAGGGCGGGGCCTTGATGGCCCCGCCGCTGGACTCAACCGCAGCAGTAGCAGACGTTGCCTTGTCCCAAATCGCCGCCGAACTCCGGACACTCGGCCTTGCAGGCCCATGCACTACACGACTCGGCCTTCGGCTGTGCGCCGTCCACGGCCATCACCTGGAACGCACCGAAGCCGGTGCTGGCCAGAAACGTCGCTGCCATCAACGCACCGCGCAAGCTTACCCAACGCTTTTTCATGCATTACTCCCTCAACGTTGCAAAAGCCGCTGGCGCATCCGTGCGGCCCAAGGCGGCGACCAGGTCCTGCACCCGCTCCGTGGTATCGAACACGCCAACATGGGAATGGCGCACGCGCCCGTCCCCATCGATGGCCATCAGCAGCGGCACGTTGCGCGCACGGAACAGCATCAGCGCGCGACGATCGGTCAACGTGACCACCGGAAAATCGAAGCCATGCACATGCGCATAGCGCGCGGCCTGCACTGCATCGCAATGGCACACACCCAGCAATTGCGGTCGACCCGGCAGGTTGGCCTGCAACTGGCGCGCCGCGCGCAGCACGGTCGGTGCCGAGCGCTGGCAGTACGGGCACGTGGTCGTGAAAAAGAACAGCACCTGCGCCGGCCCCTGCGGCGCACCCAGCAGATGGCGCTGACCCTCGGCGTCCATCGCCTCGATGCGCGGCACGTACATACCCTCGTACGGCGTGCTGATGCGCGTCTGCAGCCATTGCTGCTGCACGCGCAACTGTCGGTTTTGCCACGCCAGCGCCGCAATCAATGCACAGGCCACCAGCAGGCCGATCCAGAGCCAGGGAAAACGTCGCGCCATGCCAGCTCCAAAGCGTCCTTGATACCCGAGCCTTGCCCAGGCATCAGCTCATGGTCAATGGTGATATCGACAACTGCGATGCCGCGCGGTGCGCAGGTGTGGATGCGATCACGCCGGTGCGCTTGGGCTTGCCACCGTTGAGCAACGACATGTGGACGGTTTGCGCAAATAGTGCTGTAGGCAGGCCTTGCGACCGGTAACGCACGCGGCGGTCGCGCCATGCCATCTGCCGATGCGATCAGGCTGTTGCGCTTGGGCTTGCCATCGTTGGGCAACGACATGCAGGCGGTTTGCGCAAACGCGGTTGCAGGCAGGTCTTGCGACAAGTGCGCGCGTGGCTGTCGCGCGCTGCCATCTGCCAGTGCGCGGTGCATGGCATGCTGTGCAGTGCGGCGCGTCGGTACGTGCCGGTTTTGGGGGAGCGATGCACAAGGATTCAATGGCGCGCTGGCTGCTGCTGGCGGTGTTCGTCTGTGCGACAGCGCACGCCAACGACAGCAGTTTTGGCGACGACAACGGCACCATCCGGCTGCTGCACCAGCCCGACATCAGCATGGACAAGGAAGCGCTGCTGCTCAGCGAAGAACGCGTGCAGGTGGACTACGTGTTCACCAACAACAGCGAGCGCGACCTCAGCGTGCCGGTGGCCTTCCCGATGCCGCCAATGTATTTCGGCATGGCCGACCACAGCGAACTCACCGACTTCAAACTGTGGGTGGACGGCAAGCCGATCGCCACCACGCGCAAGCTGGTGGTGTTGCTGGACGATGGCAGCGACATCTCCAAGGCGTTTGCCGCCACCGGGTGGACCCAGGACGATGTGGAGGCCTTCACCGAATCCGGCACCCAGCCCAAGGCCCGCAAGCCACTGCCCGCGCGCTGGGTCGATGCCGACGCGCAGCCGCGTTTCACCCTCAACGAGTACTTCGTCTGGCAACAGCTATTTCCGGCGCGCCGCAGCGTGCAGATCCGGCATGCGTATGTGCCCAGCCTGTCCACGGGCGTACCGCAGCCCAGCACGTATCTGCTGGAGTCCTATGCAAAGGACACCTGCATCGAACCGGCCACCAAGACCAGCATGCAGCGCCGCGAAGGCCAGTCCGGCCTGGCCTGGGCCAACTTGCGCTACGTGCTCACTACCGGCAAGAACTGGAACGGCCCGATCAAGGACTTCCAGCTGACCATCCGCAAGCAGGCCGCCAGCGACATCCTGAGTCTGTGCTTCGACGGCGAGCTGAAAAAGATCGACCCGTTGACCTTCCAGTTCAAGCAGACCAACTTCGTCCCGATGCGCGATCTGAACGTCTTGTTCGTGCGCGCGCCGGAGTAAACGCCACAAGCCCCACACGTAGGAGCGCACCCGGGCGCGACGGAGCTTTCCCGGTAACGCCCAGCACAGTCGTGCGTGCCAACGCGCGTCAGGTTTCTTCTGCAAAACAAGCTTTACCGGTACGCCCATCGCGCCCAGGTGCGCTCCTACGCTGGTGTCGTGTCGTGTCGTGTCGTGTCGTGTTGCACGGCACAGCAAATCTATCGATTGCCCACCAACGATGAAGGCAGACGTAGTGGGATCACACGTAGGAGCGCGCCCGGGCGCGATGGAGCTTTCCCGGTAACGCACATCACAGTCGTACGTGCGAGTGCGCGTCAGGTTTCTTCTGCAAAACAAGCTTTACCGGTAACGCCTATCGCGCCCAGGTGCGCTCCTACGCTGGTGTCGTGTCGTGTCGTGTCGCTTTGCACGGCAGAGCACAGCAAATCTATCGATTGCCCACCAACGACGACGGCAGACATAGCGGGATCACACGTAGGAGCGCACCCGGGCGTGACCGGGCTTTTCCGACCAACCCCAACGCCCGCAGACACACCGCTGCGCGCGTCAGTCGTCTTCCGGCGGCGGCAACACGATGCCGTCGGAGTCGATGGCGAGCTTGCCGGCCATCAGCACGGCCTGGGTACGGTTGGTGACGCCGAGCTTGCGCAGGATTGCGGTGACGTGCGCCTTGATGGTGGCTTCGGACACGCCCAGATCGTAGGCGATCTGCTTGTTGAGCCGGCCCGCGCCCAGCATCTGCAGCACGCGGAATTGTTGCGGGGTGAGATCGCGTAACCGCTGGCCAACCTCGCGCTCTTCGCTATCGGTAGGCGGCAGGTTCTGCGCTTCGGCCGGAATCCAGCGTTCGCCATCCAGCACCGTGGCCAGCGCGCGGCCGATGGTGTCCGAGTCTGCGGATTTGGGAATGAAACCGAACGCGCCATGGTCGATGGCACGCCGCATCACCGTGGGTTCTTCGCGTGCGGACACCACCACCACCGGCAACTGCGGATGCAGCGAGCGCATATGCACCAGCGCACTGAAGCCTTGCGCGCCCGGCATGTTGAGATCCATCAACAGCAGGTCCGCGTCCGGTTGCGCATCGGCCAGCGTGTACAACGCATCCACGTTGTCGGCTTCGAACAGTTGCACGCCCGGCATGACCCGCTGCACCGCCCCGCGCAAGGCCTCGCGAAACAGGGGATGGTCATCGGCAATCAGCAGGGTGGTCATTGAGGGGCCGGGAGTGGGGAATCGGGAATCGGGAATCGCAAAGGCAACAGCA
>NZ_JAVTIK010000025.1:0-25790 GCF_031843525.1 Xanthomonas sp. WCS2018Noco2-27
AGCGGTGAGGGCACCGCGCCTTCGACCCGCTAGCTGTTGCTCCAAAATCGGCCGGTCACCAGAACGGCAGCAACAAGCCAGCAGAACTTGGCGAAGCTCTCCGCGCACGAGCCAACACCAGCTTTCACGCCAGATGGACCGGGCACTGCGGGCGCTCTGATAAAATCGCGGACTGATGCCGCAGCCTACCTATCCCTCGCCGCCGCTGCCCAAGTCTGGCCAGCTCCGCGCCTACTGGCGCTCTCCGTCTTCTCCGACTGCACTGGCCTGGTCGATTGCCCGCGCCGCCGAAGCGCATGCCGGCCCGCTGCTGGTGATCGCCCGCGATAACCAGAGCGCGCACCAGATCGAGGCCGATCTGCACGCCTTGCTCGGTGAGCACGCGACGCTGCCGGTGGTGCCGTTTCCCGATTGGGAAACCCTGCCCTACGACCAGTTCAGCCCGCACCCGGAAATCATCAGCCAGCGCCTGGCTGCCCTGCATCGCCTGCCCGGCCTGAGCAAGGGCGTGGTGATCGTGCCGGTGCAGACCCTGATGCAGCAGCTGGCACCGCTGAGCTACATCGTCGGCGGTAGTTTCGATCTCAAGGTCGGCCAGCGACTGGATCTGGATGCGGAAAAACGCCGCCTGGAAAGCGCCGGTTACCGCAACGTGCCGCAGGTGATGGACCCAGGCGATTTTGCGGTGCGCGGCGGGTTGCTCGACGTGTTTCCGATGGGCGAAACCACGCCGCTGCGCGTGGAGTTGCTGGATGAAGACATCGACTCGATCCGCGTGTTCGACCCGGAATCGCAGCGTTCGCTGGACAAGGTGGACGCGGTCAAGATGTTGCCCGGCCGCGAAGTGCCGATGGACGATGCCAGCGTCGAACGCGTGCTGGCCTGCCTGCGCGAACGCTTCGATGTGGATACCCGGCGCAGCGCCTTGTACCAGGATCTCAAATCGGGCCTGGCGCCGTCGGGGGTCGAGTACTACCTGCCGATGTTCTTCAACAAGACCGCTACCTTGTTCGACTATCTGGACAAGCGCGCGCTACCGTTGATCGCCACTGGCGTGTCCAATGCCGCCGATACGTTCTGGGCGCAGGCGCAGAATCGCTACGAACAGCGCCGCCACGATGTAGAACGCCCGCTGCTGCCGCCGGAGGAGTTGTATCAATCGCCGGATGCGCTGCGCGAGCGGCTCAACAAGCTGGCGCGTATCGAGGTGTGGGCCAGCGACCATGCGCGCATCGACGAGGCCGCCGCGCTCGGCGACCAACCGTTGCCGCCGCTGCCGGTTGCGGCAAAAGACGCGCCGGCTGGCCAGGCACTGGCCTCGTTCCTGAGCCACTACCCGGGCCGTGTGCTGGTCGCCGCCGATTCGGCCGGCCGCCGCGAAGCCTTGATGGAAGTGCTGGCCGCCGCCCAGCTCAAGCCGGATGTCGTGGCCGATGTGCCGGCCTTCCTGGCGGCGACCAAGCTGCGTTTCGGCATCACGGTGGCAGCGCTGGAAGACGGTTTTGCGCTGGATGAGCCGCAGATTGCGGTGTTGACCGAGCGTCAGCTGTTTCCCGAGCGGGCCAACCAACCGCGCCGCACGCGCCGGGTCGGGCGTGAGCCGGAAGCGATCATTCGCGACCTGGGCGAGCTGTCCGAAGGCGCCCCCATCGTGCACGAGGATCACGGTGTGGGCCGCTACCGCGGGCTGATCGTGCTCGATGCCGGCGGCATGCCCGGCGAATTTCTGGAAATCGAATACGCCAAGGGCGACCGGCTGTATGTGCCGGTGGCGCAGTTGCATCTGATCAGCCGTTACTCCGGTGCATCGGCCGAGACCGCGCCGCTGCATTCGCTGGGCGGCGAGCAATGGACCAAGGCCAAGCGCAGAGCCGCCGAGAAGGTGCGCGACGTGGCTGCCGAACTGCTGGAAATCCAGGCCCGCCGCCGCGCGCGCGCCGGCCTGGCGCTGCAGGTGGACCGTGCGATGTACGAGCCGTTTGCAGCCGGGTTCCCGTTCGAAGAGACCACCGACCAGCTTGCCGCCATCGACGCCACGCTGCGCGATCTGGGCAGCAGCCAGCCGATGGACCGCGTGGTCTGCGGCGATGTCGGTTTCGGCAAGACCGAGGTCGCGGTGCGCGCGGCATTTGCTGCGGCCAGTGCCGGCAAGCAGGTCGCCGTACTGGTGCCGACCACCCTGTTGGCCGAACAGCATTACCGCAATTTCCGCGACCGCTTTGCCGATTACCCGATGAAGGTGGAAGTGCTGTCGCGCTTCAAGAGCACCAAGGAAATCAAGGCCGAGCTGGAGAAGGTCGCCAGTGGCGATATCGACGTCATCATCGGCACGCACCGCTTGTTGCAGCCGGATGTGAAGTTCAAGGACCTGGGCCTGGTCGTGGTCGACGAGGAACAACGGTTCGGTGTGCGGCAAAAAGAAGCGCTCAAGGCGATGCGCGCCAACGTGCATCTGCTCACGCTCACCGCCACGCCGATCCCGCGCACGCTCAACATGGCCATGGCCGGCTTGCGCGATCTGTCCATCATCGCCACCCCGCCGCCCAACCGGCTGGCGGTGCAAACCTTCATCACCGCCTGGGACAACACGCTGCTGCGCGAAGCATTCCAGCGCGAGCTCAGCCGTGGCGGTCAGCTGTACTTCCTGCATAACGATGTGGAAAGCATCGTGCGCATGCAACGCGATCTGTCCGAGCTGGTGCCGGAAGCGCGTATCGGCATCGCGCACGGGCAAATGCCCGAGCGCGAGCTGGAACGGGTGATGCTGGATTTCCAGAAGCAGCGCTTCAACGTGCTGTTGTCGACCACGATCATTGAATCGGGCATCGACATTCCCAACGCCAACACCATCATCATCAACCGCGCCGATCGCTTCGGTCTTGCGCAGTTGCATCAGCTGCGCGGCCGCGTGGGCCGTTCGCATCACCGCGCTTACGCGTATCTGGTGGTGCCGGACCGGCGCTCGATGACCTCCGATGCAGAAAAGCGCCTGGAAGCCATCGCCTCGATGGACGAGCTGGGCGCAGGCTTTACCCTGGCCACGCACGATCTTGAAATCCGCGGCGCCGGCGAATTGCTCGGCGAAGACCAGAGCGGCCAGATGGCCGAGGTCGGTTTCAGCCTGTACACCGAGCTGCTGGAACGCGCGGTGCGCAGTATTCGCCAAGGCAAACTGCCCGATCTGGATGCCGGCGAAGAAGCGCGCGGCGCCGAAGTGGAGCTGCACGTGGCCTCGCTGATTCCCGAGGATTACCTGCCCGATGTGCATACGCGCCTGACACTGTACAAGCGCATTTCCAGTGCACGCGACACCGATGCCTTGCGCGAATTGCAGGTGGAGATGATCGACCGCTTCGGCTTGCTGCCGGACCCGGTCAAGCACCTGTTCGCGATTGCCGAGCTCAAGCTGCAGGCCAATGCGTTGGGGATCCGCAAACTGGATCTGGGCGAAAACGGCGGGCGTCTGGTGTTCGAAGCCAAGCCGTCGATCGACCCGATGACCGTCATCCAGATGATCCAGAAGCAGCCGAAGATCTACACCATGGATGGCCCGGACAAACTGCGCATCAAGTTGCCAATGCCCGAAGGCGCAGACCGCTTCAACGCCGCACGCGGTTTGCTGGCCGCACTAACACCGGGCTGAAGCGCAACGCCGCGTTTGACGGCGTCGCAACAGACTCGACAGCACTACACGTCATGCACGCAGGTGAGCACCACCTGTGTGCATCGCGTGCGCGCGAGACATCTCCGATATCGCGCCGATCTGCGTCACACGCAACGGGCTCGCAGCCCTTGCCCTTGCTCGATTCGCACCGCTCCGCCGTGTTTGAAACACGCACGCGTTGTCCCAGGACTGTCCAGGACAAACGCCTTATGAGCCTGCTTGCGACAAACCTGAGCAGTTAATTTCAGAACTGCTAGAAGATTTCACATTTACGTCATTCGACTGAATTTGGCCTAAATATTCCAGCTAGGCGCCGATACCTGCATAGACCGGCATGACCCTGTGTGCAGAGCACGCCACGCAGATCCATGTCACCGCGACCTTCTCCCCGCGTCATCGCACCCAACGTGCGCCATCGCTTGAGGCACCCATGAACACTCCATCTCCCGATCTGCCCGCGCCGTTGACGCTTGCCCTTGAGGGCGAGATGACGATTCGTCGCGCCGCCGAACTCAAGCCGCTGTTGCAGCCGGCGTTGGCGCATCCGGGTGGAGTGCATCTGGATCTGGCGGCAGTGAGCGAAATCGACACCACCGGCCTGCAGTTGTTGCTGGCCACCAAGCAGGCGATCCAGGCCGATGGACGGCCGTTTTCGCTGACCGATTCCAGCCGTGCGGTGGTCGATGTGATCGAACTGCTCGGCCTGCTCGAAGCGCTGTACCCGCATGCGGTTGCCGGCCTCGGCGAACAGATTCACTAACGGACGGGTGACGCGCGCATGGACATGAACCAGCTGATGCAGACCTTCCTGGCCGAGAGCCGGGACCTGCTCGAAGATATGGAACGGCATCTGCTCGAAGCCGAGCGTGGCGAGTCGTCGCCGGATGCAGTCAATGCGATCTTCCGTGCCGCGCATACCATCAAGGGCTCGGGCGGATTATTCGATCTGCCGCAGCTGGTCGGCTTCACCCATGTGGTGGAAAGCGTGCTCGATCTGGTGCGCGATGAAGCGCTGACGTTGAGCTCGGAACTGATCGGGCTGCTGCTGGTGTGCTGCGATCATATCCATGCATTGGTGGAGACTGCCGCCGACCCCAGTCATGCCGATGCGGATGCGCTGGCTGCCGAAGCCGAACCGCTATTGGCGCAGCTGCAGACCTATCTGCAAAGCAGCGCCTGCGGCGTAACCGCTGCCGCCATCCAGTACAGCACGCCTGAAAAACAAAGCGGTTACTGGCGCATCTCGCTCAAACTCTTCGCCGACGCACTGCGCTTCGGCAACTCGCCGCTCAAGCTGATCCGCAATCTGCGCGGCCTCGGGTCGGTAGAGTCGATCGGCACCGACTACAGCCAGTTGCCACGGTTTGAAGACCTCGACCCGGAAGCCAATTACCTCGGTTTCCAGATCCTGCTGCGCAGCGATGCCGACCGTGCCGCGATCGAAGAGGTGTTCGAATTCGTCCGCGACGATTGCGATCTGGATATCGCCGCAGTGCCTGCACCAGCCGATACAGCCACGATGCTGATCAGCGAGCCGGTGGTTGCCGCGGTGCCGGTCAGCGTACTTGCCGCCGTGCCAAATGGCGCAAACGCCGCATCGGCGCCGGCCCGCAACGCACCCGACGCGGGCGGCCGCAACAGCGATGCGCGCTCGATCCGTGTGGATGCCGACAAGCTCGATCGCATGATCGATCTGGTCGGCGAACTCATCATTGCCGTCAGCAGCACCAACGCCAACGCGCAGCGTACCGGCGATGCGCAACTGCTGGAATCGGCCTCGATCCTGGCCGGCCTGGTGGAAGACGTACGCGAAAGCGCCTTGCAGCTACGCATGGTCAAGATCGGCGGCACCTTCAGCCGCTTCCAACGCGTGGTGCACGATGTGGCGCGCGAACTCGGCAAGGACATTGCGCTGGTGGTGGCCGGCGAAGACACCGAACTGGACAAGTCGGTGGTGGAAAAGATCGGCGACCCGCTGACGCATCTGGTGCGCAACGCGATGGACCACGGCATCGAGCCGGCGGACGTGCGCGTGGCACATGGCAAACCCGCACGCGGCACCGTGGGCCTCAACGCGTATCACGACTCCGGCAGCATCGTCATCCAGATCACCGACGACGGCGGCGGCTTGAACCGCGACCGCATCCTGGCCAAGGCGCTCGAGCGCGGCCTGATCGAACCCGGCCGCCAGCTCAGCGACCGCGAAGTATTCGCGATGATCTTCGAACCGGGCTTTTCCACCGCAGAAAAGGTCACCAACCTGTCCGGCCGCGGCGTCGGCATGGATGTGGTCAAACGCAACATCACCGCCCTGCGCGGCACGGTCGAGATCGACAGCGCTGCCGGGCTGGGCACCACCATCTCGGTGCGACTGCCGCTGACGCTGGCCATCATCAACGGCTTCCAGGTGGGCGTGGGCAAATCCGTGTTCGTGGTGCCGCTGGATGTGGTGGAGGAATGCGTGGAGTTCACGCCCGACTACGCCAGCGACTACATCGACCTGCGCGGCAGCGTGCTGCCGTATGTGCGCCTACGTGAACTGTTCGCCCTCGGCGGCAGGACGCCGGCACGCGAAAGCATCGTGGTGATCCGCCAGGGCGCACAACGCTTCGGCCTGGTCGTGGACACCTTGCTGGGCGAATGGCAGACCGTGATCAAGCCGTTGTCCAAGGTGTTCGCACAGGTCAAAGGCATCAGTGGCTCCAGCATCCTGGGCAGCGGCGATGTCGCGCTGATTCTGGATGTGCCCAGCCTGATTCAGCAGTTGCATCCCAACCAGGACGCGCTGGCGGCCTGAGCATTCGCAGTTTCGCTCCTTACAACCCGCCTCGTTCGTTGTTACCTGACCCCAGGAACTCTCGCCATGTCACACCGTCTTCCGATCGCCACCCAGTTATGGTTCACCGCCGCACTTGCGGTGGCCCTGCCCGTCCTCGTGATCGTCGCCGGCTTTGCGCTGACGCTGTCGCATGCAGCCCTGCTCGGCGCCAGCATCGTTGCAGCACTCATCAGCGGTGCACTGCTGATGTGGGCGATCCGCATCGCCAGCGGCGCGCTGGACCTGGCCACCACCACGCTGGACGCCTTCTCGCGTGGCAACTTCGATGTCGCCCTGCCGCAGACACGCGACGAGCATGCCGGCGACGTGCTGCGCGGCTTGCGTAAAGTGCAAAGCGGCATCCGCCACGTCAACGACGAGATCAATCGCGTCTCGCGCGAACACGATGCCGGCGAAATCGACGCACGCATCGATGTGGCGCGCTTCGACGGCGACTTCCGCACCATGGGCGATGGCATCAATCGCATGGTCGCCAGCCATATCACGGTGAAGAAGCAGGCGATGGCCTGCGTGGCCGAATTTGGCCGCGGCAACTTTGCCGCCGAGCTGGAACGCCTGCCGGGCAAGAAAGCCTTCATCAACGAGGTGGTGGACCAGATCCGCGGCAACCTCACCGGCATGGTCGCCGAGGTCAACCGCATGTCGGTGGAACACGATGCCGGCGATATCGACGTGGTGATCGACACGCAGCGCTTCACCGGCGACTTCCGTCGCATGGCCGAAGGCATCAATGCGATGGTGGCTGGCCACATCGCCGTCAAGAAGCAGGCCATCGCCTGCGTCGGCGAGTTCGGCCGCGGCAACTTCACCGCACAACTGCCGTTGCTGCCGGGCAAGAAGCGCTTCATCAACGACACCATCGATCAGGTGCGCGGCAACCTCACCGGACTGATCGCCGAGATCAACCACATGTCGGCCGAACACGAAGCCGGCGATATCGACGTGGTCATCGACAGCACCCGCTTCGATGGCGACTTCCGCAGCATGGCCACCGGCATCAACGAGATGGTTGGCGCACATATCGCGGTCAAGAAGTTGGCGATGGGGGTGGTGGCCGAATTCGGCCGCGGCAACTTCGATGCGCCGCTGGCGCAACTGCCGGGCAAGAAGGCCTTCATCAACGACACCGTGGAGCGCGCGCGCAGCAATCTGCGCAGCATTTCCGAAGTCATCCAGGTCATGGGCGCGATGGCCGACGGCGACCTCACCCACACCGTGGAAGGTCGCTACGAAGGCGCCTTCGCCGACATGCAGCGCTACGTCAACACCACCATGACCCGCTTGACCGAGATCGTCGATGAGGTCAACCGCAACGCCGAAAATCTGGCCAGCGCGTCCGAACAGGTGAGCGCCACTGCGCAAGCGCTTGCACAGGCCGCCAGCGAACAGGCCGCAGGTGTGGAAGAGACCAGCGCCTCGCTGGAGCAGATGACCGCTTCAATCGCGCAGAACACCGAAAACGCCCGTGTCACCGACAGCATGGCCGCCAAGGCCGCCAGCGAAGCGGCCGACGGTGGCGACACCGTGCGCGCCACCGTGGTGGCGATGAAGGACATTGCCAAGAAGATCGGCATCATCGACGACATCGCCTATCAAACCAATCTGCTCGCGCTCAACGCGGCCATCGAAGCGGCGCGTGCCGGCGAGCATGGCAAGGGCTTTGCGGTAGTGGCAGCGGAAGTGCGCAAGCTGGCCGAGCGTAGCCAGATCGCCGCGCACGAGATCGGCGAAGTGGCAGGCTCCAGCGTGGAACTGGCCGAAAGCGCCGGCCGCGTGCTGGGTGAGATGGTGCCGTCGATCCGCCGCACCTCCGACCTGGTGCAGGAAATCGCTGCGGCGTCCGAAGAACAGACCGCCGGCGTCAGCCAGATCAACACTGCGGTGGGTCAGTTGAATCAGACCACGCAGTCGGCCGCTGCCAATGCCGAAGAACTGGCCGCCACCTCCGAGGAAATGAGCGCGCAGGCCGAGCAGCTGCAGCAGCTGATGGGCTTCTTCCGGCTGGGCACGGGTGGCCGCAGCGCTGGCTCAGGCAGCAAGAGCGGCCCGCGCCGCGTGGTGCAGGCCAGCCACTCCACGGCGCTCAGTGCACCGGCACGACGGACCAACGTGCGTCAGATCGGCATGGTGGCGGCAACTGCCGATGCCATCGACGAGTCACAGTTCGCCAGCTTCTGAGGTGCACACCATGCAAGCGCACAACACCGCCAGCAGCACCGCGCCGTCGCCGACGGCACCGCAGCAATACCTGACCTTTTTATTGGGTGGGGACATGTTCGGCCTGGGCATCCTCGGGATCAAGGAGATCATCGAATACCGCGCGCCCACCGACGTACCGATGATGCCGCCGGCACTGCGCGGGGTGATCAATCTGCGCGGCGCAGTCGTGCCGGTGGTGGATCTGCAGCAGCGCTTCGGCCGCGACGCCAGCGCGATCACCAAACGCAGCTGCATCGTGATCGTGGAGATCGCGCAAGGCGATGCGCACCTGGTGCTCGGTTTGCTGGTGGATGCGGTCAGCGAAGTGCTGGAGATCGCACCGGCCGATATCGTCGAGCCGCCCAGTTTCGGTGCCGGTATCGCACGCGATTTCATCCAGGCCATGGGCAAGATCGGTGAGCGTTTCGTGATCCTGCTCGATGCCGATGCCGTGCTGGGCCGCGATGCGCTCGCCCAGCTCCCCGCCGCCCCACTGGCGGCCTGACTTCCGCATGCACGCAAGGATTCCCATGCGCCCCGCCCTTCTCTCCTGCAACTGCACGCTCACCGGCCCGGTGCTGGTGGTCGACGACAGCGTGGTGCAACGCGAACACGCCATGGCCTTGTGCCGCCAGCTCGGCGCCAGCACGGTCGATGGTGCCGTCGATGGCCACGCTGCGTTGGCCTGGCTAGTCCACGCCAACGCGCCCTCGCTGTTGTTGATCGACCTGGAAATGCCGGGCATGGACGGTGTGCAACTGCTCGATGCGCTGGCGCGCGGCCAGCACAACGTGCCGGTGGTGGTGGTATCGCAACGCGGCGGTGCCCTGATCGATGCGGTGATGCAGCTCAGCCGCAGCGCCGGCGTGCGTGTGTTGGGCGGCATCGAAAAACCGATGAACCTGCAGGACCTGGCCACCGTGCTGGAATGCGAACCCGAATCCAGCGCCAGTGTGCCGACCTTCGTGCAAGCAGCAGTTTCGCCATTGATGTCCAGCGGCGGCGCGGCGGCCTCGCGGCTGGATCGCGCGATGCGGCGCGGCGAAATCCGCGTGGCATATCAACCCAAACTCGATCTGAAAGACGGCCGCTTGCGCGGGGTCGAAGCACTGGCACGCTGGCGTCGCCCGCAAGGCGACATGATCGGGCCGGACCGCTTCATTCCACTGGCAGAGCGCGAAGGCTTGATCCACGCCCTGACCCAACAGGTGATCGACAAGGCGATTGCGCAGCTGGTGGATTGGCGCAGCGAAGGCTTTCAGTTGACCCTGGCATTGAACCTGTCGCCCCGGCTTCTCGGCGAAGAGGATTTTCTCGAACAACTGTGCGCCAAGCTGAGCGACAACGGCTTGCGCCCGGCGGACCTGGTGCTGGAACTCACCGAAAGCGCCATCGTGGAACCGGCCAATGCGTTGAGCATGCTCGCGCGTCTGCGCCTGCATGGCTTCGGGTTGTCCATCGACGATTACGGCACCGGCTTCTCGTCGCTGCAACGTCTGGCCAGCATCCCGTTCACCGAACTCAAACTGGACCGCAGCTTCGTGCAGGCCGCGCATCGTAGCCGCAGCCAGCGCACCGTGCTCGAATCCACGCTGGAACTGGCGCATCGCCTGGACCTGACCGCCGTGGCCGAAGGCGTGGAAACCCCGGACGACTGGCGCCTGCTGCGCGAGCTGGGCTGCGATCTGGCGCAAGGCTATTTGATGGGGTCGCCGATGCCTGGGCCGATGCTGTCGGACTGGTGGCGCGAACATGCCGTGCGCATCGCCCGTCTGAGCGACAACATGCTGCCCAGCGATGCGGATGTGGCCTGAGCCGATGAATACTGCCACCGCCATCACCGAACAAGAGTTCGGGCGCTTCCAGCGTTTCATCTTCGAAGCCGCCGGCATCAGCATTTCGTCGGGCAAAAAGGCCATGTTGTGCGGCCGCCTGGGCAAGCGTCTGCGCGAACATCAGTTCAGTAACTACACGCAGTATCTGCAGTTGCTGGAAAGCCGCCAGGACCGCGAGGAAATCCAGACCGCGATCGATCTGCTCACCACCAACGAAACCTATTTCTTCCGCGAGCCCAAGCACTTCGACCTGCTACGCAAACTGGCCGGCGAGCACCGCGGCGGGCTGCCGTTCCGCTGCTGGAGCGCGGCCAGCTCAAGCGGCGAAGAGGCCTACAGCATGGCGATGGTGCTGGACGATACGCTGCAAGGCCGCCCGTTCGAAGTGGTCGGCACCGACATCAGCACGCGCGTGCTGGCCAAGGCGCGCACCGGGCATTACGCATTGCAACGCATCGACGGCATTCCGCAGCCGTATCTCAAGCGATACTGCCTGCGCGGCCAGGGCGAGTATGCCGGCACCCTGCTGGTAGAACGCCGCCTGCGCGACCGTGTGCAGTTCGTGCATGCCAACCTCAACACTGCACTGCCGGCATTGGGGAGCTTCGATGCGATCTTCCTGCGCAATGTCATGATCTATTTCAATGGGCAGACCAAGCGCGAAGTCATCTTGCGCGTACTTGCCACCCTCAAATCGGGCGGGCATTTCTGCATTGGGCATTCTGAGAGCCTGAGCGAACTGGACATCGATCTGGTCCAGGTGGCACCTTCGATTTTCCGCAAGGCATGAACCAAGGATCCACCGTGTCCACAGCGTTCAATCGCCCCGCCACCAATCCCAACACCATCAAGGCCATGGTGGTCGACGATTCGGCGGTGGTGCGCCAGGTCCTGGTGGGCGTGCTCAACGACGCCCCCGGCATCGAGGTGATCGCCACTGCCGCAGACCCGTTGCTGGCCATCGAAAAGATGCGCCAGCAATGGCCCGACGTGATCGTGCTGGACGTGGAAATGCCACGCATGGACGGCATCACCTTCCTGCGCAAGATCATGAGCGAGCGCCCCACTCCGGTGGTGATCTGCTCCACGCTCACCGAAAAAGGCGCGCGCGTGACTATGGATGCGCTGGCCGCCGGCGCGGTGGCGGTGGTGACCAAACCGCGTCTGGGCTTGAAGCAATTCCTCACCGATTCGGCCGACGAGCTGGTCGCCACCGTGCGCAGCGCCGCACGCGCCAACGTCAAGCGCCTGGCCGCACGCGTCACTGCCGTGCCGCTGGAAGCGGAAGTCAAACACACCGCCGACGTGATCCTGCCGGCGCAAAGCGGGCGTGCGCTGTCGCAAACCACCGAGCGCATCGTCGCCATCGGCACCTCCACCGGCGGCACCCAGGCGCTGGAAGAAGTGCTCACGGCCCTGCCACGCGTGTGCCCGGGCATCGTGATCGTGCAGCACATGCCGGAGAAATTCACCGCCGCCTTCGCCGCACGCCTTAACGGTCTGTGCCAGATCGCAGTGAAAGAGGCCGCCAACAACGACCGCGTGATGCCGGGGCGCGCGTTGATCGCACCGGGCGGCAAACATCTGCTGCTGCGCCGCAGTGGCGCGCAATACTTCGTCGAAGTGCTGGAAGGCCCGCCGGTCAACCGGCACCGCCCGTCGGTGGATGTGTTGTTCCGCTCTGCCGCGCGTGCGGCCGGCAGCAATGCGCTCGGCATCATCATGACCGGCATGGGCGACGACGGCGCCGCCGGCCTGCTGGAAATGCGCCAGGCCGGCGCGCGCACGGTGGCGCAGGACGAACACACCAGCATCGTGTTCGGCATGCCCAAGGAAGCGATCAAGCGCGGCGGTGCGGACCGCATCCTGCCGCTGGGCGCGATGGCGCGGGAGATCGTGACGCAGCTGCAGTAGGCGCGGCCCCGCAAGCGTACCGGCACTGCCGGCAGCCCGCGGGCATCGACGTGGCAGACGAACGTGCGCAAGCACCACCTAGCGGCGCACGGAGCCTGCGGCAAACGCGGTATCCCGGCGTCCCGGTGTCCGCCACACAGGCCATGTCTTCCAACCACAGGCCACACCGCCCCTGTATTGGCGTGCAGGGCATCCTAAAGATCCGCCGTCGCTGCCGCTAACTTGATTGAAGACCCAGCATTGCGCGGGTCACCCGAGGCGGCGGTATCGCCGTCCCGGGACCGGAGGTGCAACATGACGACGCGCGATCTCAACGATGGCCTGTTTATCGATCCGGTCAGTGTGGACTCGGTCATTGTCGACCCCGTGATCGAAGCAGGCGCCAACATCCGCTGTGCCGCATTGGTAGCACCCGCTGCCTATGGCATCGACGACGCGCACTGCGACCAGCCACATCTGCAACAGTTGCCGGCCATGCATTGCCCACAAGCAGAGCTTCGCCCCGACTGGGCGCAGGCGCGTGCAACCTTGCTCGCGCCGCCCGATCCGCATCGCACCGCTGGCGATGCGCAGGCGAGCGTGGAACACAACACTCTCCGTCACCGCCTGCACTAACAGCGGCAACACCACGTAGCGAGCCATCGTCAGCTGGGTGTGGAAAGCGCGCTCATGACCGGCATGTACGCGTGGTACATGCCGCAGCGAGCGCCGGACGCGCCTGCCTGGCGGTGAGCGGAATCGTTTGTCAGCCGCAACACATCACCGTAAGCGTTCGACATGCGCTACTCGCGCATGCGCCGGCAAGTCTTACAGCTGCGAATCCAACGGCAGCCACCCAAGCATCTTCGCCGCACTCCGGCGCCAGATACTGGCCTCCGGCTCGCGTGTCCAGATGCGCGGCGGCTGCGCGGCATCGTCGTGCCAGCGCAGCGCGCCCTGCTCCAGGGTGACCCGGTAACTCACCGGCGCACTGACCTTGTGGTTGTACAGGCGCTCGAGCTCGGCGGTGACGGTGCGGTCTTCGAACAGCAAGCCCATCTCGGTATTGAGATTCATCGAGCGCGGGTCGAGGTTGAACGAGCCGATGAAACCGCTGGTGTCGTCCACTACAAACGCCTTGGTGTGCAGGCTGGCGCCGCTGGACCCGAACAGACTCCCGGCCGGCTTGCCCATCGGCTTGAGCTCATGCAGGCGCACGCCCTGCTGAAGCAGCGGTACGCGGTAATCGGCATAGCCGCTGTGCACGGCCACCACATCGTTTGCCGCCAGCGAATTGGTCAGGATGTTCACGCGCACCTGGTGCCGACGCAGATCGCCGATCCAGCGCATGCCCTCATCGCCCGGCACGAAGTATGGCGAGATCACCTTCAGCTCGCGCTGCGCATGCGCCATTTCGCCGATCAACACCGGCGTCATCCAGTCCGCTTGCGGCTGGGCGCCATCGGCTTTTTCCGGCGGGTCGGACACGATGCGCGCATGCTCGAGCCAATGCACCGGGCGGTCGCCCTGCATCAAGGCCTGCACGCTGGGCGACCGGCGCAAGCGCTCCACATACGGATGCGCGCGTGCCGAGGCCATGCCGGCATCCAGGCTGCCGCGCAGCGCCTCCAACGCCTGAGGCGTTGCGGTCACCAGCGCGGCCAGCGGCAGGGCGTTCGGGCTGTTCCAATAGGCATCGAAGTTGCGTTCGGCCTGCTGCACCGTCGGCCCCATCACGGCCGCGTCCATGTCCATGAAATTGGTATCGCGCGCGGCATCGAAATATTCGTCGCCCACATTGCGCCCGCCCACCACCGCAATGCGTCCATCGGCAATCCAGGCCTTGTTGTGCATGCGTCGGTTGATGCTGAACATGCGCAGCACCATCTCTACGCCGCGCATCAGTGTGCCTTCGCGCGCGCGGGTGGGATTGAACAGGCGGATCTCGATCATCGGGTGGCTGTCGAGCGCCGCCAATACCGAATCGCTGCCGTGGATATTCATGTCGTCCAGCAGCAACCGCACCCGCACACCGCGGTCGGCCGCGCGCAGCAGCTCGTTGTGCAACAGGTTGCCGGTGAAATCGGCATGCCAGATGTAGTACTGCAGATCCAGGCTGCGCCCGGCCGCACGCGCGGTGAGCGCACGCACCGCAAACGCATCGATATTGTCGGACAGGATCACCATGCCGGTCTGTTTGGCATGCGCCTGCTGCAATGGCGCAACCACCCGGTCGATCGGTGTCGCCACGGCGGTCGCCGGTAACGCGTGACTCACCGGGCCGCGTTGGCGATCGGCAAAACGGCCATAGCCGTACAACGACAGCGCGCTGCCCAGCACAAACACCAGCATGCCGATGCCGGTCCATTTGAAGACGTTACGCTTGGTCACTGCCGGGCCCGGAATTGCCAGCGCCGCAGTGTAGATGCTGCACAGCGAGCTGCGTGTGCAGAGGCTGACACGCAAGCGAGCTCAACAACCCTGCAAAACAAGCGGTTTTGCGTTGGGGGCCATCGCTGCGACTGCTGCCAGGCCACCTCTGCGCCGACGAGCAAGCACCGATTCCGCCGACGTATTCTGCGGCACACCTTGACGGTTGATGTCGGCACGGCAAACAAGCGTCCGCTTGACCACTGCCGCGATCAGGAAACGATTGCGCCCACATAGGCAAGCGCAATCGTTCAAACACCTGCGCTTACCAGATCGCCACGCGATCCTTGTCCGCACGCACCATCGCATCGCCGGGCTTGCACTGAAACGCCTGCGCAAACGCCGGCATGTTCGACGGCGCGCCATTGGCGCGGAAATTCGCCGGCGCATGCGGGTCGGTGTTCAAGCGCACACGCAGTTCGCCATCGGTGAAGTTACGACGCCACACCGTTGCCCAGTTCATGAAAAAGCGCTGATCCTGGGTATGGCCATCGACGTCCTTGCTGGCCTCCGGCTGCGCCTTCAGCGCCATCTGCAAGGCATCGTAGGCGACGGTCAGGCCGCCCAGGTCGCCGATGTTTTCACCAAGCGTCAGCTTGCCTTTGACGTGCTCACCGGGAATCGCTTCATAGCCATCGAATTGCGCCACCAATTGATCGGTGCGCTGGGTAAACAG
The DNA here is from genome assembly GCF_031843525.1 of Xanthomonas sp. WCS2018Noco2-27. NCBI lineage: Bacteria > Pseudomonadati > Pseudomonadota > Gammaproteobacteria > Lysobacterales > Lysobacteraceae > Xanthomonas > Xanthomonas sp. WCS2018Noco2-27. The sequence continues at coordinate 15,537 of NZ_JAVTIK010000025.1, forward strand.
CTTGCGGTCCGCGTCGGTCCACCAGGTGTCGAAGTTGCCCTTGGCATCGAACTGGCTACCGGAGTCGTCGTAGCCGTGCATCATTTCGTGGCCGATCACCGCGCCGATGCCGCCGTAATTGAGTGCCGGGTCGGCCTTGGGATCGAAGAACGGCGGCTGCAGGATCGCCGCCGGAAACACGATCTCGTTACGGGTGGCGTTGTAGTACGCGTTGACCGTCTGCGGGGTCATATGCCACTCGCGCTTGTCGACCGGCTTGCCGATCTTGTCCAGCATGTAGCGATAGTTGAATGCCTGCGCAGCCTGCATGTTGGCCAGGAACCCATCGCCGCGCGTCTCCAGGCCCGACCAATCGCGCCATTGATCCGGATAGCCGATCTTGGGCGTGAAGCTGGCCCATTTTTCCAGCGCGCGTTGCTTGGTGTCCGCGCTCATCCAGTCGAGCTTTTCCAGTCGTGCTTTCAAGGCGGCCGACAGGTTTTGTACCAGCTGCTGCATCTGCTCCTTCGATTCGGCGGGGAATGCGGACTGCACATACAGCTGGCCCAGCGCCTCGCCCATCGCTTCGTTGACCGCATTCAAGGTGCGCTTCCAGCGTGGCAGCATGTCCTGCTGGCCACGCAGCGTTTTCGAATAGAAATCGAAGTTGGCCTGCTCGAACGGCTTGGCCAGATACGGCGCCGCCTCGTCGATGCTGTGGAAACGCAGGTACGCCTTCCAGGTCTCCACTGGTGTGTCTGCAAGCATCGCATCGAGCTCGGCGAAGTAGCCCGGCTGGCTCAGTGAGAAGGTGCCGGCCGGCACCTTCAGCGCCTTGAAAAACGCCTGCCAGTCGAAATGCGGCGTCACTGCGTTGGCGCCGGCAACGTCGACCGGGTTGTAGCGCTTGGCCGGGTCGCGCAACTCGATGCGCGACAGCGAGGCGGCGGCCAGCCGGGTCTCGAATGCCATCACCGCCTTGGCCTGCGTGGCCGCCTGCGCGGCGGGAATGCCGGATAGCTCCAGCACGCGCGCGATGTAGGCCACGTACTGCTCGCGGATCTTGGCCTGCGCCGGATCGGTGTAATAGCCCTTCTCGGGCAGGCCCAGACCGCCCTGGCCTGCATAGGCGATCATCTGTTCGGAATTCTTGTAGTCGGCATTGGCACCGAACGAGAACACGAAGCCCTGGCCCTGCGCGTAGCTGTCGCGCAGCCACGCCGCGATGGCAGGCGCATCGGTCAACGCATCGATAGCCTTCAATTGCGGCTGCAACGGCGTGATGCCGGCCTTATCGATGGCCGCCTCGTCCGAGCCGGTCCGCCACAGGTCGGCGATCTTGGCGTCCACCGAGCCAGCCGACAGATTGCCGCGCGCCAACTGCTCCACCAGCGCGTGCTGGATGGTCAACGAGCGCTCGGCGAGCACTTCGAAGCTGCCCCAGCTGCTGCGATCGGACGGCACCGGATTGGCCTTGAGCCACTTCGCGTTGACGAACCCGTTGAGGTCCTGGCACGCGTTGATGGCCGGATCCAGATCGTTGATGCCGAACGCCACGATCGGCGCGTCGAGTTTGGAGACATCCACACGCGCCGGCGCGGTCCGGTTGGTCTCCGGCGCTGCCTTGGCGGTGTCCTCGGAGGCACCACAGGCCGATAGCGTGACCGCAATGGCCACCGCAAGCGACAGCGGTGCGAACTTGCTCAACTTCATTCAATTCTCCAAGGCATGACCGCGCATGCGCGGTCGAAAAAGTCGGCAGCCCGCCAGGAATCGCTGGCGAAAGGCGGCGCATCAAACGGCGCTCGCATCATCGTCAGTCACTCCGTAACCGGCCGCACCAGATCACTGCAGCGGCACCGCAACGCCCTAACGTCCGCTGCCGCGCCTGATCGAAAGTCATTGCAACCACACACTGCGTGCGCGTCCGTCACCGACGCCGCAACACGCTGCTTCAAGCACCAAGCACCATCGCATGCAGTCAACGCCGCGCGTAGAACGGCGCCATCAACAGGTACACCGGATACGCCAACAGCATGAGCACCAGCGCTATCTCATGCCCGGATGCGGCATCGGCCCACGCCTCCATCTGCGGCGATGGCCCGAACAACCCGAACGCCAGCAACACCAAACCAATCACACAGATCAGCAGCGCCACCAGCAACGCGTTGCTGGAGACGCTACCAGCGGCCAACGTCCCGAACGCAGCGCTGGCGCCTGCCAGCAATATCCCCACCGTGACCAGATAGGCGCGGCAGTAAGTGGCGCTCATTTGCTGGTGCTTACGTCTGGCGGACATCCTGTCGTCCCTGCATACGTGATACGCCGGGCGCTGATCCACGCAGCACCCGGCGTACCGGATCGAATCACCGCAGCGCGCTAGCCGCGCTGTGGACACTCCACGCCGCGCATGCATGCGCGGCATTGGCAACAGGCCTACTTCGCCTTGCCCTGATTGGCCACCGCTTCGGCAGCGCGCTTGGCCGCTTCCGGGTCGCCCAGGTAACGGAAACTCTGCACCTGCAGCTCGTCGTCCAGCTCGAACAGCAACGGAATGCCGGTGGGGATGTTGAGCTCCAGGATCTGCTCGTTGGAGACAGCGTTGAGGTACTTGTACAGCGCGCGCAGCGAGTTGCCGTGCGCGGTCACCAGCACGGTCTGCCCGGCCTTCAACTGCGGCGCGATCGCGTCGTGCCAGTACGGCAACACGCGCACCAGCGTGGTCGCCAGCGACTCGGTGCCCGGCAATGCATTGCGATCCAGCGTGGCATAGCGACGGTCGTGGCACGGGTGCCCCGGATCGTTGACGTCCATTGCCGGTGGCGGGATGTCATACGAGCGGCGCCAGATCTTGACCTGCTCTTCGCCGTGTTTGGCAGCGGTTTCGGCCTTGTCCAGCCCCTGCAGGCCGCCGTAATGGCGCTCGTTGAGGCGCCAGCTCTTGGACACCGGCAGCCAGTCCTGATCGAGCTCCTTCAACGCGCCCTGCAGCGTGTGGATGGCGCGCTTGAGCACCGAGGTGTGGGCGACATCGAACTGCAGCCCCTCGTCCTTCATCAGCTTGCCGGCCGTCGTGGCTTCCTGGCGGCCCTGCTCGGTGAGTTCCACATCCACCCAGCCGGTGAAACGGTTGTCCAGGTTCCATTGGCTCTGGCCATGGCGCAGCAGTACGAGTTTGCGGGTCACTACGGTTCTCCGATTGGGGGCCGATCAACCTGCGATTGTAGCGGCAGCCAGCGCATCGCTGGCGTGCACGACCCGCCCACGTGCGGCGCGCGATGCTGCGACCATGTCGAACATCGCTCCCGTATTCGCCGATTGGGACGGCAGCGCCGCACAGGCGCGACAGTTGCAGCAGCAACTGGCACACCGCGTGGTGTTGCAGGACGAGGTCGTCGCAACGCCGCAGCTGCTGGCCGGCTTCGATGTGGGCTTTGAAGACGACGGGCAGACCACGCGTGCCGCCGCCGTGCTGCTGGATGCGCAGACCTTGCTTCCGTTGGAAACGCATGTGGCGCGCGTGCCCACCTCGATGCCGTATGTGCCTGGCCTGCTCAGCTTCCGCGAATTGCCGGCATTACTGCAGGCGCTGGCACTGCTGTCGCGCATGCCGGATCTGGTGTTCGTCGATGGTCAGGGCATCGCGCATCCGCGCAAGCTCGGCATTGCCGCGCACTTCGGCGTGGTGACGGGCTTGCCGAGCATCGGCGTGGCCAAGCAGCGGCTGGCCGGCAGCTTTGTCGACCCCGGCCCGGAGCGCGGCGCGCATAGCCGCATCCTGCTCGGCGGCCTGCAGATCGGCTGGGCATTGCGCAGCAAGCCGCGCTGCAATCCGTTGATCGTCTCGCCCGGGCATCGCGTCTCGATGCAAGGCGCGCTCGACTGGACCCTGCGCACGCTGCGCGGCTATCGCCTGCCCGAACCCACGCGCCTGGCCGATCGGCTGGCATCGCGGCGTGGCGAGATCGATCTGCCTGTACAGGCGAGCCTGCTGTAACACCGATCCAGCACGCCAGCACCGTGCGGTCGACCTCGCCACCGCTGCACTATCGCGGCGGCGCACGCAGAACATTCCGTCTTGATCGACGGCACTGCGACGCTGCCGCGTGCATGCGAAGCTTTGGCTCCCATCGTCACGAGCCACCGCCATGACCACTCTGATCGCCCCACGCGTCCACGACATCGGCGGGCTGCAAGTGCGTCGCGCCGTGCCCACCTTGCAGGCGCGCAGCGTGGGCCCGTTCGTGTTCGTCGACCATATGGGCCCGGCGGTGCTGGAGCCGGACCATGGCATCGACGTGCGCCCGCATCCGCATATCGGCCTGGCCACCGTGACCTTCCTGTGGGCGGGCGAGATCGGCCACCGCGACACGCTCGGCTCCGATCAGGTGATCCGCCCCGGCGACGTCAACTGGATGACCGCCGGCCGCGGTATCGCCCACTCCGAACGCACGCCCGGCCCCGAGCGCGCGCGCGAACATGCACTGCATGGCATGCAGACCTGGATCGCACTGCCGCGCTCGGCCGAAGAGACCGCACCGGCCTTCCATCATCATGCCGCCGCCAGCCTGCCGCAGCAGCGCCGCGATGGCGTGTGGCTGCGGGTGATCGCCGGCCGCGCCTATGGCGAAGAATCGCCGGTGCAGGTGTTCAGCGGCACCCTCAATGTGGCGCTGGATCTGGCCGCGGATGCCGAAATCGACCTGGACACCGGCCACGCCGAGCGCGCGTTGTACATCCTGGAAGGCGAGGCGCAACTGGATGGTGCCGACGTGCCGGCGCGCCACCTGATCGTGCCCTCGCCCGGCGCGCGCGGGCGCCTGCGCTCCAAGACCCCGCTCAAAGCCATGCTGCTCGGCGGCGAGCCGCTGGATGGCCCGCGTCATCTGTGGTGGAACTTCGTGTCCAGCTCCAAGGAGCGCATCGAACAGGCCAAGGACGACTGGCAGGCCGGGCGCTTCGGCAGCATTCCCGGCGACGACAAGGAATTCATTCCGCTGCCCGAAACGCCGGCACCCAACCCGGTCAATTACCCCTGAAACCATGCGCGAATTTGGTGTGGCGAACACAACCGCACCAGGTCTCGCAACGGAGGTGCCCCGCTACACAAGCGATGCCAGGCAGGGATGCGACCCATCTTGAGCACGCCCACAAAACTGTGATAGTGATATCGCCGTAGTCGGAGCACGTCGCGTGGACGGCACGCTCGAGCGGGGAGCTTGAGACGGTGCAGCGGCACGAAAAAACGACGTCGCCCCGCATTGTCATCCATCGCCGGGGAACACTTGAATGAAGTCCGCATCCTGCCTGTTCGGCCTGTCATTGCTGTTGGCCGCTGCAACCGCCCACGCCCAAACCTCGCCGGTCTGCCCGCCCTTGCCGCCCGCGTCGGGACTGCAGTGGAACGAGCTGGCCGGTGCCGACTATTTGGTCTGCAAGGCGGTCACCGCCGACGGCCGCCAGGTGGTTGGCGTGATGCTCACCACCCGCGACCCGGCAATGACCCTGGCCCGCGACCGCCGTGCCGAAAAAGGCCAGCTCCAGCAGGAAGACTTCTACTGGTACAAGCTCGATCTGGGCGGCCGCGAGATTCCGGGCATGGAATCGCGCCGCGTCACCGTGGTGGAGCTGGGCAAGAAGCGCTACGCACAACTGTGGATCGACGGTGCCAGCACCGAAGAACTCGCCTCGATGCAGTCGCTGGTGCAGGCGATGGATCTACAGCCGGCCAGTCTTGCATTGCAGCGCTGAGGCGACGCGGGTTGCTGCGTGGCGTGATGTCGCGCGTAAATCGCGCATTCGCTGCGCGGCAGGTTTAGCGACTGCCGTGCTGATGGCCTGACTACCGGCCGCAGGTCACCGCATCCAGACGAGATGCGGTGACGCTCGACACGCTCAGGTCGCGAGATTACCGGCAACTTCGGATGCCTGCAGCTGACTGGAAATACGCACCTCGCCAGTCAAGAGCCGATGGATCGGGCATTTGTCCGCCACTTCCATCAAGCGCGCGCGCTGCGCGTCATCCAGTTCGCCTTCGAGCACGATCTCACGGCTGATGTCGGTACCTGCTGCACCGCGTTGGGTGTAATGCAGATGCACGTGCACCGCCGTCAACGGCCATTGCTTGCGTGCCGCCACCATCGACACCGTGATTGCGGTGCACGCACCCAACGCCCCGAGCACTTGCGACTCCGGATCCGGCCCGGCATCGGTGCCGCCGTTTGCCGGTTGGGTATCGCCCACCCAACGGTGCTGCCCATCGTGGATGGTGACGGTGTACGGCACCGCTTCGGTACTGACATGGACGGGGCGGTCACTCATGACGCTCTCCTGCGCTGTATGAGGTGGACACGGTTAGAACCGCCCTTCCTGGAAATCGACGAACGCCTGCATCAGTTCCTGCTTGGTGTTCATCACGAACGGGCCATGCCGCATTACCGGCTCGTTGAGCGGGCGGCCCGCCACCAGGATCAGCTGTGCGCCCTGCGCACCTGCACGCAGCGTCAGCCGCTCGCCACCGCCCAGCACTGCCAGTTCCTGCGCAGGCAGCGTGCGCGAAGCATCGCCCTCGCCCACTGCAACGTCGCCTTCAAACGCATACGCAAACGCGTTGTGACCGCCGGGCAGCAGGTAATCCCACACCGCATCCGCTGCCAGGGCGATATCCAGATACACCGGGCTGGTCGCAGGTTGCACGATCGGGCCGATCACCTCGCCCACCGTGCCGGCAATCACCTTGACCGTCACGCCGGGCGCCGGCTGCGCCACCGGGATGTGGTCGGGCGCGTATTCCTGGTACTTGGGCTCGGTCATCTTGTCGCGCGCAGGCAGGTTCACCCACAGCTGAAAGCCGCGCATGCGCCCGGATTCCTGCTCCGGCATTTCAGAATGGATCAGGCCGCGACCAGCGGTCATCCACTGCACGCTGCCCGGTGTCAGCAGGCCTTCGTTGCCATGGTTATCCTTGTGCCGCATGCGCCCGTCGAGCATGTAGGTCACCGTTTCGAAGCCGCGATGCGGATGGCTCGGAAAACCGCCGATATAGTCCTCGGCCTTTTCGGTGCCGAACTCGTCGAGCATCAGAAACGGGTCCAGATCCGGCAGCTGCTGGGTGCCGATGACGCGGGTCAGCTTGACGCCGGCGCCGTCGGAGGTCGGCATGCCGCGGATGGTGCGCAGCACATGCGCCGCGGTCGTGGTGGTGGTGCTCATTGCGTTGTCCCTGTGCAGTGTGTCGGTGCGCCAATGATGGGTGCGCGTGCTGCAGCGCCCAACCACGACGGTTGCAACCGATCGTTCCAAACATCGGCCCGTGTGGCGGGCGCTAGCGCACCGTGTGCCCGGACACTCTACGACCAAAGTTTTACCCCGCTACAGAACGCTGCCATTGACCGCAGCCGGGCACGGGGGGACCCTTGGGCGAATCGTTGCTGAAGGGGCATGCATGAAAGGGTTCTCGAAGCTGGCCTGGGGCGCGCTCGCGCTGCTGGCCGCGTTCTGTCTGGGTACCGTGGCGCTGCGGCGTGGCGAGCACATCAATGCGCTATGGATCGTGGTGGCGGCGGTGTCGATCTATCTGATCGCCTACCGGTTCTATAGCTTGTTCATCGCCGACAAGGTGATGCAGCTGGACATCACCCGCGCCACCCCGGCGGTGAGCAACAACGACGGCCTGGACTACGTGCCCACCAACAAGCATGTGCTGTTCGGCCACCACTTTGCCGCGATTGCCGGTGCCGGGCCCCTGGTCGGCCCGGTGCTCGCCGCGCAGATGGGCTACCTGCCCGGCCTGCTGTGGCTGGTGGTCGGCGTGGTGTTTGCCGGCGCGGTGCAGGACTTTGTGGTGCTGTTTCTGTCCAGTCGCCGCAACGGCCGCTCGCTGGGCGATCTGGTGCGCGAAGAGATGGGCCAGGTGCCCGGCACCATCGCCCTGTTCGGCGCCTTCCTGATCATGATCATCATCCTGGCGGTACTGGCGATGGTGGTGGTCAAGGCGCTGGCGGAAAGCCCGTGGGGCATGTTCACGGTGATCGCCACCATGCCGATCGCGCTGATGATGGGCGTGTACATGCGCTACATCCGCGTCGGCAAGATCGGCGAGATTTCGGTGGTCGGGCTGATCCTGTTGCTGGGCGCAATCTGGCTGGGCGGCAAGGTTGCCGCCGACCCGACCTGGGGGCCGGCCTTCACCTTTACCGCCAAGCAGATCACCTGGATGCTGATAGGCTACGGTTTCGTCGCCTCGGTGCTGCCGGTGTGGCTGCTGCTGGCACCGCGCGATTACCTGTCCACCTTCCTCAAGATCGGCACGATTCTGGCGCTGGCCATCGGCATCCTGGTGGTCATGCCCGATCTCAAGATGCCGGCCCTGACCCAGTTCGCCTCCACCGGCGACGGCCCGGTCTGGAAAGGCGGCATCTTCCCGTTCCTGTTCATCACCATCGCCTGCGGTGCGGTGTCGGGCTTTCATGCGTTGATCGCCTCCGGCACCACACCCAAGCTGCTCGCTAACGAAGGCCACATGCGCTACATCGGCTACGGCGGCATGCTGATGGAATCGTTCGTGGCAGTGATGGCGCTGGTGGCGGCCTCGATCATCGAGCCCGGCATCTACTTCGCCATGAACAGCCCCGCCTCGCTGGTCGGTACCGACACCATTGCGGTTGCGGCCAAGGTGTCGGAGTGGGGCTTTGCGATCACCCCGGAGGTGCTGGAAGCCACCGCCAGGGACATCGGCGAGCACAGCATCCTGGCCCGCGCCGGCGGTGCACCCACCTTGGCGGTGGGCATCGCGCAGATCCTGCACCAGCTATTGCCGGGCGAGGACACCATGGCGTTCTGGTACCACTTCGCCATCCTGTTCGAAGCCTTGTTCATCCTGACCGCGGTGGATGCCGGCACGCGTGCGGGCCGCTTCATGCTGCAGGACCTGCTGGGCAACTTCATCCCGGCGCTGAAGAAAACCGAATCGTGGACCGCCAACATCATCGCCACCGCTGGCTGCGTGGCGCTGTGGGGCTATCTGCTCTACACCGGCGTGATCGATCCGTTCGGCGGCATCCAGACGCTGTGGCCGTTGTTCGGCATCTCCAACCAGATGCTGGCGGGTATCGCGTTGATGCTCGGCACCGTGGTGCTGTTCAAGATGAAGCGCGACCGCTATGCGTGGGTCACCATCGTGCCGGCGCTGTGGCTGTTGCTGTGCACGACCTACGCCGGACTGATCAAGATCTTCGACAGCAACCCCGCGCAGGGTTTCCTGGCACAGGCGCACAAGTACCAGGCCGCCATCGCCAGCAACACCATCACCGCACCGGCCAAGACCGTGCCGCAGATGCAGCAGATCGTCACCAATGCCTACGTCAACACCGGGCTGACCGTGCTGTTTCTGTTCGTGGTGGGCTCGATCCTGATCTATGCGGTCAAGACGATCGTGATTGCGCGCCGCAACCCGCAGCGCAGCGATCGCGAAACCCGGTACGTGGCCTTGCAGCCACATCAGATGGCGGATCTGTAATGGGCACCCAACTCGTTCTTGCCAGCCAATATCAGGTGCATCGCCGCATCTGGCGGCGGCTCATCCAAACCGCGCGCCTGTGCTGCGGCATTCCCGACTACGACAACTACGTGCGTCACATGCTGGAAAAACACCCAGACAAACCGGTGATGGATTACCCCGCGTTCTTCCGCGAGCGGCAGGACGCACGCTACGGCGGCAAGAGCGGGTTTCGCTGCTGCTGATCGGTTGATCGGTTAATCGGTTGATCGACCGATGCAAATGCAACAGGGCGCGATGCGAATCGCGCCCTGTTGCGTTCGGGGCTTGCGCGTTACTGCAGGCCTTCTTCCGCCAAACATCGTGAAACTGCCGAGTGCGGAGCGGCTGATCTGCGACGTCGCTGCAGGGCGACTCTCGCCCACTGTCGGGGCACGCCTCAAGACAGGACGGCTGATCTGCGATGTCACAAAAAGGCGACTGCTCGACTGCTCTTGCAGGACAGTCCATAAAGCAGAACGCTTGATCTGCAGTATCGCTCCAGGCCCCTTGCCCGCCCACCATCGCGGGACACGCTGCAAGTACGTCCTTGTAAGCTCTTACGCGGCATCCATGCCGCGTAAGGTCCCGCGACGGTGAGCGGGCAAGGACCAGTCGAGATTCTCGGTGTGCAAGATGCAGGCAATGCATGAGGTGCTTCTGATTCGCTAACTCTCAATGGAGTTGCGACCCGCAGCAGCAAGCCAATGCAACTAGCGAGATGGCCCGCTTTTCACCTA
>NZ_JAVTIK010000026.1:0-18196 GCF_031843525.1 Xanthomonas sp. WCS2018Noco2-27
GATCGAGCTGGCGACCCAACGCACGCGGGATGAGTACGGCCTTATCGGTGCTGGATCGTTGAAACTGCAACGCGCCGCCGGTGGCATGTTTGGCGCCGATAGCCCGATCGCGCATCTGCAACGCGGCGCTGATGGGGTGGATCGCATCGCCGCCATAACCAGCAGCGAGGAGATTCGCCAGGCCTTGCAGCAGGTGCGAGCACAGCAGCAGACCCAGCCCGTCTCGCCGGACCAGCCGGCACCGCATCTCACTGTCACCGCGCGATCAGCAGACGGATCGTCTGACAGCGATGCCTCTAGCGCCAACGCATCGTCCAGCCCGCAACTGGTGCTGGATATGCAGTCGCGGATACAAGCGGCCAGCGCAGCGCAGGCGCGTCAGGAACAGCAACAGCAAGACCGGCAGGCGCAAGATCAGCAGCTGGCACAGGCACGCGACCACGCGCTGCAGGAGCAGGTGTCGCACGAGGACCGGACGCAAGCCACTCAGGCGCTGCAGGCGCACGCCGTGCTGGAACTTCGCCAGCAAGAGTCGCAACAACTGGAGCAGCAAGAACGCCAGGTACATGACGCGCAGCAACGCGAACAAGTCCAGCAGCAGGCGCACGACACCCAACAGCGCGAACAAGCGCAGCAGCAAGCCCAGGAGACACAGCAGCGCGAGCAGGAGACACGCCAGGCACAGGACGCCCAGCAGAGCCAGCAAGAACGCCTGCACGCGCAGACTGCGCAACATGCCGAGCAACAGCCGCTCCACGCCCAAACGGCTCCACAACGCGAGCAGGAGTCGGATAATGAGGCCGTCTCGCGCGAGCCGTCGTCGCTCCACGCGCAAGACACATCGCCACGCCAGCCCGAGCAGCGGTTTATCCCGGATGACGTCGCCCAACGGCCCCAGGAGCAGCTGGCAGAGCCTGCGCAAGCACATGCATCCGACGTAGCGCAGCAGCGGACGCAAAGCCAACAAGCGCAAGAAGAGCGCCCGCAGGAAGTCCAACAGCAGACAGCGCAGAGCGCGGCGATCGCGCAGACAGCACCGGCAGATCAGCAGCAGGTTGCGGACCTGCACAACGGCCAGCGGTCGATGACGGCGCAAGCCTCGGATACGCACCAAGATGCACCTGCGCAGCAGCCCGAGCAGCCGGCGGACGCGTACCTGGCCCAGGCGGCAACCGCGCCATCCCTCGCCATCCCAGTGGCTGCAGAACACCGCGACGAGCAACAAGCGCGCACGCCACAGGCTGGAGCATTGGAAGCGCCAGATAACCCTGCAGCGTTGCCAGTGTCCGCACACCTCACGCAAGCGACAGGGCCATCGCTGGACATGCCGACCACTGGCCGCTCCGCCGACGCACCCGAGGACGCGGCCGATGCGCGCGGGCCGCTTTCGGCGTCCCTGGCAGATGCGCAGGACCGTCCTGCCGCGGTGCCCGCCGATCCGGACTCCTGGGAGGAAATAGAGCGCTCCATGCGTGAGCTGCGCATCCAGCTCGAACAGGATCTCGAAACAGAAAACCGCGTCGCAGAAGCGCGGCAGGCGCGCGTGGACCGTGGTGAGCGGCCGTTTACCGAGTTGGAATTGCGTGATGGGTACGATCCGGATGGCCCCTCTGGATTGAGACCACCACGCGCGCCGCCGGCAGACACCGCGCCACAGTCTCTTGCCGCTGGCGAGCAGGACGATCGGCCGCAGCCCCAGCGTAAAAACATCACCGGCGATCCGGATGTGGACGAGTTGCTGTACGCCATCGACTGCAAGGACGAACTGGCGATCGAACAGGCCTTGAAACGGGTCGCCAACAGCCCCTACAGCCAGGCCCTTGCCAAACAGGGGCATGAATTTCTGGATGCCCAGGCGATGCAGGAAGCCCAGGAACAGGCGAGCACGCGCCAGGCACTGAACATGGACGTCTCGACAGAGGTGCAGACCAGCCGTGGCCCGGTGATGGTGATGACACTGCCGCAGTTCGCCAACGGACCGGCGATGCAAGGTCCACAGGGTGACGGTGGTGGTGGCGGAGATGGCGGCGGCGGCGGCGGTGGAGGCGGCGGTGGCGGATAACCGGAATGCGTTCGGCGCGTTGAACCCTCAAGAGAACACGATGGACATGCAGAATTCCCCAGCGCTGCCCGAAGACAACGGGTCAGAGCGCGCGATGAAAGAATCGATCCAAGCCATGTCAGCACTGATCGGGCAGCTGCAACGGCGAGAACACGTTCTGGAAGATCTGGTGCGCCAGCAATTGCAGCTTCTGCAGAGCGCGGCCAACAGCGCCGATCAGCGTGTCACTCGGGTCGTAGAGAACGCGTTGCCACGGCTGACGCAACTGAGTCAACAAGCACTGACGCAGACGCTGGAACCTGCGGCAGCGCGCTTCACCAAGCAGATGGCCGATGCGGACCAGACGCTGCAGCAGGCCACCCAACGCTATGCAAAAGCGCAGCACTCCCTGGAAACGACAACCACACGACGCATGTGGATCGCCTCGATCGCCCTGCTGGTGTCGGGCGTCTTGGGCCTGGGTGCAGTGGCGTACTCGGTTGGCATCATCAACGAGAAGCGCAACGAGCTGGTGCAGCTTCGCGCCTCGATCGATTATTGGGAGCGAGTCGCACGCGCTGACCTGGCCCCTTGCGGAGAGGATCGGCTCTGCGCCACTTTCGAGAAGAACGGGCCGCGTTACGGAAACCAGAGGCAATACAGGGCGATCAATTTGCGCACAGCAGCTGCTTCGCGATGATGGCCACTGATCGCACAACTAGTGAGTCATAGATCCGATTGACGCGTGCTCTCGCCCTTGATCGGCCAGCTGTATTCGTTAGAGCTTTGCGCTAACGCACAGCATTTTTCAGTGCGACCCTTCGCGCACCGTGGCTAGGACCTGATCGTCCCTAAAAATCACTTGAAGTACCCATGCGATCAATGCATTCGCACGCGCAGATTTGCGCTTGGTCCAGCATGCGCTCGATGTCCCGCACGGCGTGCACCACCTCAGCACCACGCATCGATACCGCAGCACGCGCTATCCGCGCTTGAACGGATGCGTATACGCATCGCGGCCAGCTTTAAGACGTAAGTCAGGGCCGTATCGAGACTGACCAGCGGCCGCGCGTGCCGCACGGCTGCGCGCAACGGGTGGCAAGCGTCCACCGGTAAGCGCATAGCGCAGATCACGCCGTCCCCAGCGTCACCGGACACGACAAGCCAGGATTTAGACAATCTCAAGACATCGCAGACAGCATCGACAAATCAATGGTCTAGCTCGCTTTCGGCGCGGTATCTGGATATTTCTGATCAACAAAAATGTCTCTCACCGAATGAGACAGCCAAATAATGTCTCTTTTTTCATCTGCGTGACTGCGGTCATATTTTTTTCGCATAGCCTTCATTCAGACCTTAGAGACCTGAGCCGTTATCTCGCATAGCGGCAAGGGTATGGCGAGATCGTCATGGCTTGCGTCGCAAGCAACATTTCCTGCCACGCACGCCTTCGGAACCCTGTCAATGAACGCATTCTTGCAACGCTACAACGTCGGCCGCCGGTTGGGCGTGGCCTTTGGGATCCTAATTCTGCTGTCCGGCCTGCTGGTCGCCTCCGGCTTTAGCACGATGATCCAAGCACGCGCGCAACTGGATTCCATCGTCAAGGACCGTCTGGTCAAGATTCGACTCAGCAACAACATGCGCTCGGCCAACTCCGACATCTTCATTGCGATGGGGACGCTGGCCATGGTCACCAGTCAGGAACTCAACGACCAAGCCGCAGAGACGGTCAAGCAAAAGCGCGAACTGTATGCGCACGAACGCAAGAAGTTGGACGCCTTTCCACCCTCTGCTGCCGGGAGTAAGGTACGCGCCGAGATCGACGCGGCACGCGGGATTGCCAGAGGTCTGAACGACCAGATCATTGCCCTGGCAATGCAAAACAAAAACGACGAAGCGCAGATGCTGATGGTCGAAAAAGCGCGGCCTGCCATGCTCGCCTGGCAAGCAAAGATCGACGACAACGTCGCACTACAGGAAAAACAGACCCAGCAGAGCTACGAGCAGGCCGTCGCCGCGATGAACCGCGGCAAGGCCCAGTTGATTGGTGGAGGCGTGGCGGTGCTGCTGATCAGTAGCCTGCTGGCGTTTGCCATCACCCGCAGCCTGACCCAGCCACTCAGCCGCGCCACTCGCGCCGCAGAATCGATTGCCGGCGGCAAGCTGGACAACGATGTGGACACGCAGGCAAATGACGAAAGCGGCCGCCTGCTCAATGCGATGCGCAAGATGCAACAGCAGCTGCGCAGCCTGATCGCCGCACAGACCGACATGGCCAAGCGCCACGACGATGGGCAGATCAGCTTCCGTATCGATGCGTCCGCCTTCCCAGGCGACTACGGCCGCATGGCCAACGACACCAACCTGCTGGTGGCCTCGCACGTGGCCGTGCAGAGCGATCTGGCACGCATCATGGGGCGCTATGCCATCGGCGATCTCAGCGACGACATGAGCAAGCTGCCCGGCGAAAAGGCCGTGTTCACCGATGCCATGGCGCAGGTCAAGCTCAACCTGGGCGCGATGAACAGCGAGATCAAACAACTGGCGCAGTCCGCCGCCAACGGCGACTTCAGTGCCCGTGGCGACGCCGAGCGCTTCCAATACGACTTCCGTGTGATGGTGGACAGCCTCAACACCTTGATGTCCACTGCCGATGGCAACCTGCAATCGCTGTCCGGCCTGCTGCAGGCGATTGCCGCCGGCGACCTCACCGCACGCATGAGTGGCGAGTTCCGCGGCGTGTTCGCACAAATGCGCGACGACGCCAATGCCACCGCCACGCAGTTGGCCGAGATCGTGGGCAGCATCAAGACCTCGGCCATCTCGATCAAGGGCGCCGCCAGCGAAATCGCTGCCGGTAACCAGGATCTGTCGCAGCGTACCGAACAACAGGCCGCCAATCTGGAAGAAACCGCCGCCTCGATGGAAGAGCTCACCTCCACCGTCAAGCAGAATGCCGAGGGTGCGCGCCAGGCCAACCAGCTCGCCATCGGCGCCGCCAGCGTGGCCGTGCAAGGCGGCGAAGTGGTCGGCAAGGTGGTCGACACCATGTCCGGCATCGAAGCCTCGTCCAAGAAGATCGCCGACATCATCTCGGTCATCGACGGCATCGCCTTCCAGACCAATATCCTGGCGTTGAATGCAGCGGTGGAAGCGGCACGTGCCGGTGAGCAGGGCCGCGGATTTGCGGTGGTGGCCTCGGAAGTGCGCACGCTGGCCCAGCGTTCCTCGGGTGCGGCCAAGGAGATCAAGGACCTGATCGACGACTCCGTGCACCGCGTCGCCGAAGGCTCCGCGCTGGTGCACACCGCCGGCAAGACCATGAGCGAGGTGGTTGCCAGCGTGCAACGCGTCACCGACATCATGGGCGAGATCTCTGCGGCATCGCAGGAGCAATCGGCCGGCATCGAACAGGTCAACCAGACCATCACCCAGATGGACGAAACCACCCAGCAGAACGCCGCGCTGGTGGAAGAAGCCACTGCTGCCGCTCGTGCGCTGGAAGAACAGGCGATGGGCCTGACCGAAGCGGTTGCCGTGTTCAAGACCGACGCGACCTACGCGGCCCCGGCCGTGCGTGCCCTGCCCTCGCGGCCGGTGGTGAGTTCGGCGGTCAAAGCGAAGGTGGCTGCAGCCGGGCGGACTCCCGCCTCCAAGCCACGTGCGGTAGTCACTGCCTCCAGCAACGACAGTAGCTGGCAGGAGTTCTAAGCAAGCGGGCTGAACTGCCTGAACGGATCCGGTCGGCAGCGATGCCGGCCGGCTCAAGGCATAACAGGTATTGGCCGATAGCCTGCGTACGCCCATGAGACGCACCGATGACCACTGCTTCCGCGCTGCTGCCGCAGACCGCTTCACCCGCCCCGCGTCGCTGGACCAGCCGCTGGGACGACTTGGCCATTGCCAAAAAACTCGGTGCGATCGGTGTGCTGGCATTGGTCGGCCTGGTGATCCCGGTGCTGCTCTATAGCGGCAAGCTCAATGAGAGCGTCACCATCAGCAACAACGAATTGCGCAGCTACGCCCCGCTTGGGCAGATGCTGGGCCTGATCACCGATCTGCACGCGGCACACGTCGACAGCGGCAGCGCCGCCGACGCCGCAGCACAACGCGCCGAACGCGATCTGCAGCAACTGCTCGCCTCCACTGCAGCCATGCCCGGCTTCGAACGCAGCCAGACACAACTGCTCGCCCTGCAGCAGCGCCACGTCGCTACCAATGCGGCCAGCGGCTATAGCAGCGTGAGCGAACAAGCCTTCGCTGCGCTGGATGCACTGCGCGACGACAGCCAACTGGTCTACACCCCATATATCGAAAGCTACCACCTGGTGGTGGCGACCTTGATCTATAGCCCTGACGCGACCGAATCGCTGACCCGTCTGGATGCGGCCAACGATCCGTCGCAGGCAGGTGGCGAGCGCGCCATGCTGCGCGAACAGCTCAATCAGCTGCAGCGCAACCACGTGCGTTTCCGGCATGAGCTGGACAAAGCAATGGGCCTGCTGGAACAGCCCGACCCTGCCCTGGCCGATGCCGCCAACGCCGAAGCCACGCGTGCCAACGCCGCACTGCAAGCTCTTGGCGCGGCGCTGGAACGCAGCGATACGCAGGCCGATACGCAGTGGAATGCCGCACTCGATGCGCTTGGCCAGGCCATGCAGGACCTCAGCAGCACCTCGCTGCAGGCCTTGCAGCGGCAATCCGAACGCCACCTGGTGGATGCACGCAACGCGATGTGGCAGGCCGTCGCCGGCCTGTCGCTGCTTGCGCTGCTGATCGCTGCGTTGTGCTGGTACACCTTGTCCAACCTCACCCGCAACGTGCGCCGCGCCGCGACGGTGGCTGCCAACATCGCGCAAGGCGAGCTGGACGAACGCATCGTAGCGCCCAGCCGCGATGAAACCGGCCAACTGCTCGACAACATGCGCCGGATGCAGGAGCAGGTGCAGCACGTGCTGGCCGCACAGAGCGAGATGGCGCAGCGCCACGACGCCGGCCAGATCAGCTATCGCATGGACGCAGACAGCTTCCCCGGCGCTTACGCCACCATGGTGCGCGATACCAACGCGCTGGTCGGCTCGCATATCGCGGTAAAGATGCAGCTGGCGCAGATCATGTCGCGCTACGCCATCGGCGACTTGAGCCAAGACATGCAACGCCTGCCCGGCGAAAAGGCCGTGCTTACCGACACCATGGACACGGTCAAGGCCAACCTGTCGGCGATGAATAACGAGATCAAGCTGCTGGCGCAGGCCGCAGCCAGCGGCGACTTCAGCGTGCGCGGCGATGCGCAGCGCTTCCAGTACGACTTCCGCGCGATGGTGGACAGCCTCAATCAGCTGATGGCCACCGCCGACGCCAACCTGCAATCGCTGTCCAAGGTGCTGCAGGCGATCGCTGCAGGCGATCTCACCGCGCGCATGCATGGCGATTTCCACGGCGTATTCGCACGCATGCGCGACGATGCCAATGCCACGGTGACGCAGCTGGCCGATATCGTCGGGCGCATCCAGCGCTCCACCGATGCCATCAACGATGCGGCCAGCGAGATTGCGTCCGGCAATCAGGACCTGTCGCAACGTACCGAGCAGCAGGCTGCCAATCTGGAAGAAACCGCGGCCTCGATGGAAGAACTCACCTCCACCGTGCGCACCAACGCCGAGCATGCCAAGCGCGCCAGTCAGCTGGTGGTCGGCGCCGCCGCGGTTGCCTCGCAAGGCGGCGACGTGGTCGGCCAGGTGGTCGGCACCATGGCCGGCATCCAGGCGGCCTCCAGAAAAATCGCCGACATCATCGGCGTGATCGACGGCATCGCGTTCCAGACCAATATCCTGGCCTTGAACGCTGCGGTGGAAGCCGCGCGTGCCGGCGAACAGGGCCGCGGCTTTGCCGTGGTGGCCTCGGAAGTGCGCAGCCTCGCGCAGCGGTCTGCCGGTGCGGCAAAAGAGATCAAGCACTTGATCGACGATTCGGTCAGCCGGGTCGAACACGGCAACCAGCTGGTCGGCCAGGCCGGCCGCACCATGCAGGAGATCGTCGATTCGGTGCAGAACGTCACCACGATCATGCACGAGATCAGCGAAGCGTCGCTGCAGCAGTCGCAAGGCATCGAACAGGTCGGCCAGACCGTGGCGCAGATGGATCAGGCTACCCAGCAGAACGCAGCGCTGGTGGAAGAAGCCACTGCCGCCGCGCGCGCGATGGAAGAACAGGCGCAGCAGTTGCGCGATGCGGTATCGGTGTTCCAGTTGCAGGCGGCGGTGTCGCCCCGCCTTGGGCAGGCGGCCTAAACGCCGCGGTGCGCGATGACTGCCGCGTGTGCAGCACGCTGCAGACGGCCGCTGATGGGACCGGCGACCTGATCGCCTGGCGATGGCACACACCCGCCATCGCCGTCGTATCGATGCCCTGACAGGACGACCGGTGTCGCTACCCTGAGGGCACTGCGGCAACCGCGATGTCACCTTCGATTGTAGGGCGCGCCGTCATCCGCGCGTCCTGATCTGCGTCATGAGCGAATGCGGCAGTGCGCCGATTCACTTCCCAAAACCGGTGCACTCACCCGGCAACCCAACTGCCTGCACACCGCCGTCACGCTTCAGCCCGTGATCGAACAGTGAATTCGCAGCGCACCGGTCGCGTGCTGGTAGCGCTCCCATCAGGGTTTCCGGGTCACTTGTGCACACGAGCATCATCTTGGTGACGGCCGCCCATACACAACCAGCCAAGCGAGTTCAGCTGTCGCCACCAGCGCCGTTACCGAGCACAAGCATGCAGACCTGCCTTGCAATCGAGCGCAGCGTGACAACCGGTCACGCGCACCGATGGATCGGCCGGATGCATGCCCGCTCTGGCAGCGCTCGACGTACGGGCGACGCGACCCTGCCGATGCGCATTTCCCCTTCCTGCCCATCGCCTTCGAGACTCAACATGATCGCTCTTCTTCAACGGTACAACGTCGGCAAGCGCCTGACCTTCGCGTTCGGCACGCTGATCCTGCTGTCGTGCGCACTGGTGGCCGCTGGTCTTTACACGCTAGCGCAAGCGCGTCAGAGCCTGGATACGCTCACCAATCGCAACATGGTCATCGTCCAGCATCTGCAAGAGATGAATGACGCCGTCTCGGTGATTGCCGTGCAGCTGCGCAATGTCGTGCTGCCGACCACCGCTGAAGAAAATCGTCGCTTCGCCGCCATCATCGAAGAACAGCGCAGCACCTACGACAAAGTGCGCGAACAGCTCTACGCCTTCTCGGCGACGCCGACGGCGCAGGCCATCCGCGAGAAGATCGATCAGAACAACAAGACCGCCACCGCGCTCAACCGCCAGGTGCTCGATCTTGGGTTAGCAGGCAAAACCGATGAAGCCTTGCCGTTGATGCTGCGACGTGCGGCGCCGGCCACACAGGCGTGGCAGGACACGTTGCTGGAATACACGGCGCTGCAGCGCAAGCGCGCCCAGGAAGCCAACGCGGTGGCGACCACCGCGATGGCACGCGGCCGCACGATGTTGATCGGCGGCGGCCTGGCGGTGGTGTTCATCAGTGGCCTGCTGGGCTGGGCCATCACCCGCAGCCTGGTACGCCCGCTGTCGCAGGCCACCCGTGCCGCCGAAGCCATTGCCAACGGCAATCTCGACAACGATGTGCGCACCACCAGCAACGACGAAACCGGTCGCCTGTTGCAGGCGATGGACAGGATGCAGGACCAGGTACGCAACCTGATCAGCGCGCAGCTGGACATGGCCAAGCGCCACGATGCAGGCCAGATCAGTTTCCGCATGGATGCCGGCGCGTTCCCCGGCGACTTCGGCCGCATGGCCAAGGACACCAACGAGCTGGTCGCCGCGCACATCAAGGTCAAGATGCAGACCATCCACCTGGTGGAGCGCTACGCCATCGGCGATCTGAGCGAAGACATGCCGCAATTGCCTGGTGAAAAAGCCGCGATCACCACCGCGATGAATCAGGTCAAGCACAACCTGTCCACGATGAATCACGAGATCAAGCACCTTGCGCAGGCGGCAGCCAATGGCGACTTCACCGCACGCGGCAATGCCGAGCAGTTCCAGTTCGATTTCCGCGTCATGGTGGAAAGCCTCAACACCTTGATGGCCACTGCCGATGGCAACCTGCAGTCGCTGTCCGGCCTGTTGCAGTCGATCGCCGCCGGCGACCTCACCGCACGCATGACCGGCCAGTACCAGGGCGTGTTCGCACAGATGCGCGACGATGCCAATGCCACTGCTGAGCAGCTGGCCAATATCGTGGGCCGCATCCAGGAAGCAGCCGGCGCGATCGGTCTGGCCTCTGGCGAAATCGCCACCGGTAATCAGGATCTGTCGCAGCGCACCGAGCAACAGGCCGCCAATCTCGAAGAAACCGCCGCCTCGATGGAAGAACTCACCTCCACCGTCAAGCAGAATGCCGAACACGCCAGCCAGGCCAATCAGCTCGCCATCGGCGCCGCTGCAGTGGCATCCCAGGGCGGTGCTGTCGTGGCGAGCGTGGTCACCACCATGTCCGACATCCAGGCGTCTTCGAAGAAGATCGCCGAGATCATCAGCGTCATCGACGGCATCGCTTTTCAGACCAATATTCTGGCTTTGAATGCGGCGGTGGAAGCGGCACGTGCCGGCGAACAGGGCCGTGGTTTTGCGGTGGTCGCCTCTGAGGTGCGCACGCTGGCACAGCGTTCGGCCGGCGCGGCGAAAGAGATCAAGCACCTCATCGACGACTCGGTGGAAAAGGTGGCGCAAGGTGCAACGCTGGTCGACCAGGCCGGTACCACCATGGCCGACATCGTGGCCAGCGTGCAGCGCGTCACCAACATCATGAGCGAAATTTCTTCGGCCTCGCAGGAGCAGTACGCCGGCATCGAACAGGTCAACCAGACCGTGACCCAGATGGACGAAACCACCCAGCAGAATGCTGCACTGGTGGAAGAAGCCACCGCCGCCGCACGCGCCATGGAAGAACAGGCGCAGCAGCTCACCGAAGCCGTCGCAGTGTTCAAAGTGGCCGAACACGCGCCGATTGCACGCCGTCTGTCGGCTATTGCCAGCGCACCGGCCAATGCACGCACCGCGCCGCGTCCGGTTGTACGCCCCAATGCGGCAACAGCACCGCGACGTGGCGTGATGCAGACCACCGCATCGGCGTCGGCCAACGACACTGGTGATTGGCAGGAGTTCTAAGCGCAGTAACGCCGCGCAGTACGCGCGACCTGGGTAAACGGCCTGGTCGCGCACCACTGGCGCATGTGCAAGATCAACTCTGCGCGCACCGATCGCTATACGCACCAATAGCAGTAAACGAGACACCGCGCCGCATCGAACACAAGGCCGGCCCGCTTAGCGGGTCGGCTTTGTGCGTTTTGGCAGGCAGGCAACTTGCTCGCGTGCAGGAAGCTAGACAGACACGCAGCAACAACTGGCAGAGATCGCAGCAGCGCCCGCACAGCTCGCACAATCGCACCGCCCGTCACCAACGATCAACCACACAGCGCACGTAGCAACGAAGCCCCAGCGCCCAAAGCCCCTCTCCCCTCGGGAGAGGGGTTGGGGTGAGGGTACGGCGCAGCGACAAACTCAAAACCACTGCCCCAACCGCACTCGCTCCAACCAAGCCCACGCCGCCAAAACCCGTGCAGCGCACGTGAAACCCAACGACGACAGCCAGATGTCACTTCGCTGCACACGCGCATAAACAGCACATTCCGGCGCCGAAATCGAACAACTCGGCACAATTTTTCACCAGCGCCAACCCGACCCACACGTGCTGTTCACCAGTGTGATCCAGCGCTGTACAGGCACCGCGCAGCCAGTCAATTCGAGGCAGTTGCAGCCGTTACCACTGGGCATGCCGCAAAGCGGACACGAGCGCACGGCGACGTGCCACCCGGTCGATGTCATGCACCCCTCCCTTCGAGCCGAGCGACTCCATGAACTCTTTTTTGCTGCGTTTCAATGTCGGACCACGCCTGGCGGGCGCCTTTGCCGTGTTGATCCTGCTATCGGGCTTCATTGCCTTTATCGGCTATCGCGGCCTGACCTCGGCACGCGGGTTGGTCGATGACCTGGTGAGCCAGAACATGACCAAGATCCGCCTGTCCAACGACATGATGAATGCGAACTACATCATCGCCGCGGAATTGCGCAACCTGGTGCTGCCCACCAGCGATGCCGACAATCTGACGTTCATCGAAAAGATCAAACGCGCACGCGCCGACTACGCCAAAGCGCGCGACGCTTTGTACGCCATGCCCGTCTCGGAACAAGGCAAGGCCATTCGCGACGACATCGATCAGCTCACCCCCACGGTGCGCGACTTGAACAACCACGTCATCGATCTGGTGACGTCCGACCACAGCGACGAAGCGCTGCCGCTGCTGCTCACCAAGGCAGCGCCCGCGCTGCAGCAGTGGCAGGACAAGATCGGCGACAACATCGTTTTGCAGGACAAACTCGCCGCCGAAGCCGCTGCAGTTGCGCTGCAATCGATGAACGACTCGCGCAAGCTGCTGGTGGGCGGTTCGCTGCTGGTGGTGCTGCTCAGCAGCACGCTGGGCTTGCTGATCACCCGTAGCCTTACTCGGCCGCTGAGCCGTGCCACCCGCGCTGCCGAAGCGATTGCAGACGGCAAGCTGGATAATGCCGTGCATACCGATGCCGGCGACGAGACCGGCCGCCTGTTGCAGGCGATGGACAAGATGCAAACGCAGGTGCGCAACCTGATCACCGCGCAGCTGGACATGGCCAAACGCCACGATGCCGGCCAGATCAGCTTCCGCATGGATGGCGGCGCATTTCCTGGCGATTTTGGCCGCATGGCAGGCGATACCAATGCGCTGGTCGACAGCCACATCCAGGTCACCACACGTCTGGCACAGATCATGGGCCGCTATGCGATCGGAGACCTCAGCGAAGACATGCAGCAGCTCCCCGGCGAAAAGGCCGCACTCACCAACACCATGGCGCAGGTCAAGGCCAACCTGGCTGCGATGAACCAACAGATCAAGCATCTTGCAAACGCTGCTGCCAATGGCGACTTCAGTGCACGCGGTGATGCGGCGCAGTTTCAGTACGACTTCCGCATCATGGTCGAAAGCCTCAATCAATTGATGGCCACCGCCGATGGCAGTTTGCAATCGCTGTCGGGCATGTTGCAGGCCATTGCAGCGGGTGATCTCACCGCACGCATGGATGGCGACTTCAAGGGTGTGTTCGCACAGATGCGCGACGACGCCAACGCCACCGCCAGCCAGTTGGCCGACATCGTCGGGCGCATCCAGACCTCTGCGTTGTCGATCAACGCCGCGGCCAGCGAGATTGCCACCGGCAATAACGATCTATCGCAACGCACCGAGCAACAGGCGGCCAATCTGGAGGAAACCGCCGCATCGATGGAAGAGCTCACCTCCACCGTCAAACAGAACGCGGAGGGCGCACGCCAGGCCAACCAGCTCGCCATCGGTGCCGCCGCCGTGGCCTCGCAAGGTGGCGAAGTGGTCGGCAAAGTGGTCGACACCATGGCCGGCATCGAGGCCTCATCGAAAAAGATTTCCGACATCATCAGCGTGATCGACGGGATCGCGTTCCAGACCAATATCCTGGCCTTGAATGCGGCGGTGGAAGCGGCGCGCGCCGGCGACCAAGGCCGTGGTTTTGCGGTCGTTGCTTCTGAAGTGCGCACGCTGGCGCAGCGTTCGTCGGCGGCCGCCAAGGAGATCAAGGACCTGATCGGCGATTCGGTACAGCGCGTGGCCGATGGCTCGCAACTGGTGGATCAGGCCGGCAAGACCATGGCCGAGATCGTCTCCTCTGTGCAGCGTGTCACCGACATCATGAGCGAGATCTCTGCCGCCTCGCAGGAGCAGTCGGCCGGCATCGAGCAGGTCAATCTCACCGTGACGCAGATGGACGAAGCCACCCAGCAAAACGCAGCGTTGGTGGAAGAAGCCACCGCCGCTGCGCGCGCCATGGAAGAACAAGCGCAGCAACTCACTGCAGCCGTGGCCGTGTTCAAGGTCGAGGCACAGGCGCCGGTCGCGCGTCACCTGACTGCCATCACCAGCGCGCCACGCAATGCGCGCGTGCCAGCGCGTCCGGCGGCACGCACCACCGCCACGCCAGCGATGGCGCGCCGCCCTGCGGTGAGCACGTCTGCGTCGACAGCCAACGCCAGCGGGTGGCAGGAGTTCTGAATTCAGCCGCAGCAAGGAATGCGCTGATACCCGTCAGCGCATGCACCGACGCAGCCATGTACCACCGTTGCAGCAGGTAACGGCGCGGTGCGTGATCTACGCGTTGCGCACCACCACCATCAGCATCAGCACTACAGAAAGTTCGAGAGTCGTTCGAGTCCGCGCTTCGCGGATCTTGTGGGCCGCATCCCGTGCAAGGGGACGCGGCCCTTTTTTATGTCCGCATTTTTATGTAAGCGGTGTCCGCACGCGCAGGTGGGTTCGATGGCGTACTTCACGCCCATCCCTCCAACTTCACATAGCTCTTACATATGCCGATGTCCGGCGGCGTAGCTGGAAACGCTTCCAATGAGCAGAAACTGAATACAACCCACCCTGTTGTGCTGATTTCTACAAAAACGATCAATTTCGCGCATAGACGGCCGTTATCGCATTCACGCATCCGTAACGCCCTCCCCCGGGCAAGGCACTCTCATGCATTTCTTCAACCGACTTTCCGTTGGTACGCGGTTGTCCGCATTGCTGACCCTGGTCATCGCAATGTCGCTGGGGCTGCTCGCCCTGACCATCTACCGGCAATCGGCCGGCGACATCGAATCGCAGGTCAAGGCCGAACTGCGTTCGAGCACGCGGCTGATGCAGCAGTCGGTGGCGATGTACGACGTCACCCTGACCGAAGGCACCGAGCGTCTGGGCAGCGTCTTCGACGACATGCTGCCGCGCGGCGCACGCGAGCTGGATACCGCCAGTACCGTGAGCATCGGCGAGCAGAACACGCCCACGCTGCGCTCCGGCAAGCAGGCCCTGAATCTCAACTTCGACGCGGTGGATCGCTTCGCGCAGACCACCGGCGGCGTTGCGACCATCTTCGCGCGCACCGGCGACGACTTCGTGCGCATCACCACCTCGCTGCGCAACAAGCAGAACGAGCGCGTGATCGGCACCCTGCTCGATCGCAAGGGCAAAGCCTACGCCGCACTGTCCGAAGGCAAGCCCTTCACCGGCCAGGCGCAGTTGTTCGGCGACCAGTACATGACGTACTACGCGCCACTGCGTAACGCTGCTGGCGAGGTGATCGGCGCGCTGTTCGTCGGTCGCAACTACACCCAGGGCCTGGCCGCGCTCAAGGCCCAGGTCAGCACGACCAAGCTGGGACAGGACGGCTACTTCGTCATCGCCGACATGGCACCTGGCGAGCACCAGGGCCAGATCATCGCCGCACCGCCTGGTGCTCCGGCGACGTTGTCGGCACTGGTGCCGGCCGAGCAGCAAGCGGCATTGCAGTCGGTGCTGGACGGCAAGCAGCCCAGCGCCAGCCTGCAGCTGCGCGATGCCAAGGGCAACGCGCAGGCGTTCGAAGTCACCGCACAGCGCTATGCGCCGTGGCAGTGGGCGGTGATCGGCACCCAGCCGCGCAGCGCCATCGACGGCCCGCTCGACCAACTGATGGGCAGCATGCTGTTGTTCTCGCTGGTGGTACTGGCGCTGTGCATCGCGGTGGTGTTCATCGCCGCACGCAAGATGGTCACCCGGCCGCTGATTGCAGTGGAACGCGTGCTCGGCGATGTCGCCGCCGGCCGTCTGGACAACCCCATCGAGATCGATCGGCACGATGAACTCGGCCGCCTGCTGCTCAGCGCCCGCACCATGCGCGACGACCTGCGCGCGCGGCTGGAGCGCGATCACCTGATCGCCAGCGAAGCACTGCGTGTGCGTACCGCGCTGGACGATGTCAGCACCAACGTGATGATCGCCGACATCCATCAGCGCATCATCTACGTCAACCGGCCTCTGCAACGCCTGCTCAAGGGCGTGCAGGAACAGCTGCGTGGCGTTGCGTCCGGCTTCGATGCGGACAAGCTGATCGACACCAGCATCAATCAGTTCCATGCCGCACCGAAGGAGCACGAGCGCATGCTCGAACAGCTCACCGGCACCAACGTCGCCCAGATCACCGTTGGCGACCGCATCGTGCGCCAGGTGGTCAGCCCGGTCTTAGACGCCACCGGCGAGCGCATGGGCTTTGTCATCGAGTGGGCCGACCGCACCCAGGAAGTGCAGGTGGAAGAAGAAGTCGCCCGCATCGTGCAGGCCGCCGCAGCCGGCGATCTGAGCGGCCGTGTGGACACCGCCGGCAAGCAGGGCTTCCTGCTGCAGCTCGCCCAGCAATTGAACATGCTGCTGGACAACAACGCCGATGGCCTCTCGCGTGTCTCCGCGCTGCTGTCGTCGTTGTCGCAGGGCGATCTCACTGCGCGCATGGACGGCGATCTGCAAGGCGTGTTCGCCACCATCCGCGACGACGCCAACGCCACCGCCGACCAGCTGGCCGGCATCGTGCGTCGCATCAAGGACGCGTCGCTGGCGATCAACTCGGCCGCCAGCGAAATCGCCACCGGTAACGGCGACCTGTCGCGTCGGACCGAACAGCAAGCCGCCGCACTCGAAGAAACCGCCGCATCGATGGAAGAGCTCACCGCCACCGTCAAGCAGAACGCCGACAACGCCGACCAGGCCAACCGCCTGGTGCTGGATGCGGCCGGCGTGGCCGCCAAGGGGGGCGATGTAGTTTCCCGCGTGGTCACCACCATGTCCGATATCGACGCCTCGTCCAAGAAGATCGCCGACATCATCAGCGTCATCGACGGCATCGCCTTCCAGACCAACATCCTGGCCTTGAACGCTGCGGTGGAAGCCGCGCGTGCCGGCGAACAGGGCCGCGGCTTTGCCGTGGTGGCCTCGGAAGTGCGCACGCTCGCCCAGCGCTCGGCCGGTGCGGCCAAGGAGATCAAGCACCTGATCGAGGACTCGGTGACCCGCATCGGTAACGGCGCCGCACTGGCGTCGGAAGCGGGCAGTACCATGCAGCAGGTCGTCAGCTCGGTGCAGCGCGTCACCGAGATCATGGGCGAGATCACCAGCGCCTCGCGCGAGCAGGCCGCCGGCATCACCCAGGTCAACCAGACCGTCACCCAGATGGACGAAACCACCCAGCAGAACGCAGCACTGGTGGAAGAAGCCACGGCAGCCGCACGCTCGATGGAAGAACAGGCTACGCAGCTGGTGGACGCAGTGGCGGTGTTCCGTCTCGAACAGCAGGACAGCCTGAGCACCTTGCTGGCCAACGCACGCCACGCATATCACTGATGCGACAAACGCTGTCTGAGGCAAACGCTGGGTGAGTCGAGAGAGGTCCAGGCGTTGTTGGTTGCCGTGCTCAAACACTGCGCGCCGACCAACTTCACTGGCCCTTGCCCGCTCACCGTCGCAGGACCCTTGGCGGCATGGATGCCGCCACGGAGCTTACATGGACGTACTTGCAGCGTGTCTTGCGATGGTGAGCAGGCAAGGGCCCTGAAGCAAACTCGCAGTATCGAGCGCGCGGCGCCCTCGCCGCTCGCGGGACACGCCGTGAACCCATCCCTGGGGGCTCGATGGCGGCATCCATGCCGCCAACGGTCCCGCAATCGGCAAGGGCCCCGCACCAGAACGTTGGTTGGCTGTTTGATGAAAGCAGCCAGTGATGCGACGGCACCGCGGGCGAACGTCGCCTGTCGCTTGCACCAGCGCGCCGACCACCTTCACTGGCCCTTGTCCGCTCACCGTCGCAGGACCCTTGGCGGCATGGATGCCGCCAAGGAGCTTACAAGGACGTACTTGCAGCGTGTCCTGCGATGGTGAGCGGGCAAGGGCCCTGCAGCAAACTCGCAGTATCGAAGGCGCGGTACCCTCGCCGCTCGCGGGACACGCCGTGAACCCATCCCTGGGGGCTCGATGGCGGCATCCATGCCGCCAACGGTCCCGCAATCGGCCAGGGCCCCGCACCAGAACGTTGGTTGGCTGTTTGATGAAAGCAGCCAGTGATATGACGGCACTGCGGGCGAACGTCGCCTGTCGCTTGCACCAACGCGTCGACCACCTTCACTGGCCCTTGCCCGCTCACCGTCGC
>NZ_JAVTIK010000027.1:0-5677 GCF_031843525.1 Xanthomonas sp. WCS2018Noco2-27
AAAAGCCGGCTATGATGGGCGGCTCGCTACACGGAAAGACGCTACGGCGGATTGAAGTGCAGCGGCGGCAACTTCCTCTTCACGAGGGGTTGACGGAGATGAAAAGCCTGCTAATATGGCCGGCTCGCTTCGCAGAAAACCTTCGGGTTGAAACGAAGTAGCGTCAACCACCTCGGAAACAAGGTGTTGACGGCAAGAAAAAGTCCGCTATAATGGGCGGCTCGCTTCGACGGAAACGACGAAGCCGACGGGAACGGCGCTGAGGCCACTTCCCAATGTTCTTTGACAGTGTGCGCAGGTAATTTGTGCGGACGCCTGCAGGAAGGATGATTGTCCATCTTGCAGACGTTTAATCAAAAAGCAACATATTAATTGCTTTGCAAGCGATAAGTTGTCAGTGGTTGAACTTCTGCAGCTAAAGTAATTTGTCTTCGGACATGTAATTTTAAGTGAAGAGTTTGATCCTGGCTCAGAGTGAACGCTGGCGGCAGGCCTAACACATGCAAGTCGAACGGCAGCACAGTAAGAGCTTGCTCTTATGGGTGGCGAGTGGCGGACGGGTGAGGAATACATCGGAATCTACTCTTTCGTGGGGGATAACGTAGGGAAACTTACGCTAATACCGCATACGACCTACGGGTGAAAGCGGAGGACCTTCGGGCTTCGCGCGATTGAATGAGCCGATGTCGGATTAGCTAGTTGGCGGGGTAAAGGCCCACCAAGGCGACGATCCGTAGCTGGTCTGAGAGGATGATCAGCCACACTGGAACTGAGACACGGTCCAGACTCCTACGGGAGGCAGCAGTGGGGAATATTGGACAATGGGCGCAAGCCTGATCCAGCCATGCCGCGTGGGTGAAGAAGGCCTTCGGGTTGTAAAGCCCTTTTGTTGGGAAAGAAAAGCAGTCGGTTAATACCCGATTGTTCTGACGGTACCCAAAGAATAAGCACCGGCTAACTTCGTGCCAGCAGCCGCGGTAATACGAAGGGTGCAAGCGTTACTCGGAATTACTGGGCGTAAAGCGTGCGTAGGTGGTGGTTTAAGTCTGTTGTGAAAGCCCTGGGCTCAACCTGGGAATTGCAGTGGATACTGGGTCACTAGAGTGTGGTAGAGGGTAGCGGAATTCCCGGTGTAGCAGTGAAATGCGTAGAGATCGGGAGGAACATCCGTGGCGAAGGCGGCTACCTGGACCAACACTGACACTGAGGCACGAAAGCGTGGGGAGCAAACAGGATTAGATACCCTGGTAGTCCACGCCCTAAACGATGCGAACTGGATGTTGGGTGCAATTTGGCACGCAGTATCGAAGCTAACGCGTTAAGTTCGCCGCCTGGGGAGTACGGTCGCAAGACTGAAACTCAAAGGAATTGACGGGGGCCCGCACAAGCGGTGGAGTATGTGGTTTAATTCGATGCAACGCGAAGAACCTTACCTGGTCTTGACATCCACGGAACTTTCCAGAGATGGATTGGTGCCTTCGGGAACCGTGAGACAGGTGCTGCATGGCTGTCGTCAGCTCGTGTCGTGAGATGTTGGGTTAAGTCCCGCAACGAGCGCAACCCTTGTCCTTAGTTGCCAGCACGTAATGGTGGGAACTCTAAGGAGACCGCCGGTGACAAACCGGAGGAAGGTGGGGATGACGTCAAGTCATCATGGCCCTTACGACCAGGGCTACACACGTACTACAATGGTAGGGACAGAGGGCTGCAAACCCGCGAGGGCAAGCCAATCCCAGAAACCCTATCTCAGTCCGGATTGGAGTCTGCAACTCGACTCCATGAAGTCGGAATCGCTAGTAATCGCAGATCAGCATTGCTGCGGTGAATACGTTCCCGGGCCTTGTACACACCGCCCGTCACACCATGGGAGTTTGTTGCACCAGAAGCAGGTAGCTTAACCTTCGGGAGGGCGCTTGCCACGGTGTGGCCGATGACTGGGGTGAAGTCGTAACAAGGTAGCCGTATCGGAAGGTGCGGCTGGATCACCTCCTTTTGAGCATGACGTCATTCGTCCTGTCGGGCGTCCTCACAAATTACCTGCATTCAGAGATTCATACCGGCACAGGTCGGTATGCGAAGTCCCTTTTGGGGCCTTAGCTCAGCTGGGAGAGCACCTGCTTTGCAAGCAGGGGGTCGTCGGTTCGATCCCGACAGGCTCCACCATATTGAGTGAAAAGACTTCGGGTCTGTAGCTCAGGTGGTTAGAGCGCACCCCTGATAAGGGTGAGGTCGGTAGTTCGAGTCTACCCAGACCCACCACTCTGAATGTAGTGCACACTTAAGAATTTATATGGATCAGCGTTGAGGCTGATACATGTTCTTTTATAACTTGTGACGTAGCGAGCGTTTGAGATATCTATCTAAACGTGTCGTTGAGGCTAAGGCGGGGACTTCGAGTCCCTAAATAATTGAGTCGTATGTTCGCGTTGGTGGCTTTGTACCCCACACAACACGTACATATAGCTCCGAGGCAACTTGGGGTTATATGGTCAAGCGAATAAGCGCACACGGTGGATGCCTAGGCGGTCAGAGGCGATGAAGGACGTGGTAGCCTGCGAAAAGTGTCGGGGAGCTGGCAACAAGCTTTGATCCGGCAATATCCGAATGGGGAAACCCACTGCTTCGGCAGTATCCTGCAGTGAATTCATAGCTGCTGGAAGCGAACCCGGTGAACTGAAATATCTAAGTAACCGGAGGAAAAGAAATCAACCGAGATTCCCTAAGTAGTGACGAGCGAACGGGGAACAGCCCTTAAGCTGGAATGGCTTTAGAAAAACAATCTGGAAAGATTGGCCATAGAAGGTGATAGCCCTGTATTTAAAAGGGCCACTCCAGTGAAGACGAGTAGGGCGGGGCACGTGAAACCCTGTCTGAATATGGGGGGACCATCCTCCAAGGCTAAATACTCCTGACCGACCGATAGTGAACCAGTACCGTGAGGGAAAGGCGAAAAGAACCCCGGAGAGGGGAGTGAAATAGATCCTGAAACCGTGTGCGTACAAGCAGTAGGAGCTCGCAAGAGTGACTGCGTACCTTTTGTATAATGGGTCAGCGACTTACTGTTCGTGGCAAGCTTAACCGTATAGGGGAGGCGAAGGGAAACCGAGTCTGATAAGGGCGCATAGTCGCGGGCAGTAGACCCGAAACCGGGTGATCTAGTCATGGCCAGGGTGAAGGTGCCGTAACAGGTACTGGAGGCCCGAACCCACGTCTGTTGCAAAAGACGGGGATGAGCTGTGATTAGGAGTGAAAAGCTAATCGAACCCGGAGATAGCTGGTTCTCCTCGAAAGCTATTTAGGTAGCGCCTCGGACGAATACTACTGGGGGTAGAGCACTGTTATGGCTAGGGGGTCATCGCGACTTACCAAACCATTGCAAACTCCGAATACCAGTACGTACTATCCGGGAGACACACGGCGGGTGCTAACGTCCGTCGTGAAAAGGGAAACAACCCAGACCCACAGCTAAGGTCCCAAATTCACTGCTAAGTGGAAAACGATGTGGAAAGGCACAGACAGCCAGGAGGTTGGCTTAGAAGCAGCCACCCTTTAAAGAAAGCGTAATAGCTCACTGGTCGAGTCGGTCTGCGCGGAAGATTTAACGGGGCTAAGCAGTGAACCGAAGCTTGGGGTGCATAAAACTTGTTTTATGCGCGGTAGAGGAGCGTTCCGTAAGCCTGCGAAGGTGGATTGAGAAGTCTGCTGGAGGTATCGGAAGTGCGAATGCTGACATGAGTAACGATAATGCGGGTGAAAAGCCCGCACGCCGAAAGCCCAAGGTTTCCTTGCGCAACGTTAATCGACGCAGGGTTAGTCGGTCCCTAAGGCGAGGGCGAAAGCCGTAGTCGATGGGAAGCAGGTTAATATTCCTGCACCTCGCGTGAGTGCGATGGAGGGACGGAGAAGGTTAGGTGTACCGGGCGTTGGTTGTCCCGGGGAAAGGCGGTAGGTTTGAATCTTTGGCAAATCCGGGATTCTTTAAGACCGAGCACCGAGACGAGCCTTTATGGCGAAGTCACTGATACCACGCTTCCAGGAAAAGCTCCTAAGCTTCAGCTCACGAAGACCGTACCGTAAACCGACACAGGTGGGTAGGATGAGAATTCTCAGGCGCTTGAGAGAACTCGGGTGAAGGAACTAGGCAACATGGCACCGTAACTTCGGGAGAAGGTGCACCCTTTTTGGTGGCTCATGCGAGCTATAGCTGAAGAGGGTCGCAGAAACCAGGCCGCTGCGACTGTTTATCAAAAACACAGCACTCTGCAAACACGAAAGTGGACGTATAGGGTGTGACGCCTGCCCGGTGCTGGAAGGTTAATTGATGGGGTCAGCCGCAAGGCGAAGCTCTTGATCGAAGCCCCAGTAAACGGCGGCCGTAACTATAACGGTCCTAAGGTAGCGAAATTCCTTGTCGGGTAAGTTCCGACCTGCACGAATGGCGTAACGACAGCGGCGCTGTCTCCACCCGAGACTCAGTGAAATTGAAATCGCTGTGAAGATGCAGCGTTCCCGTGGCAAGACGGAAAGACCCCGTGAACCTTTACTATAGCTTTACACTGAACGTTGAGTTCGTCTGTGTAGGATAGGTGGGAGGCTATGAAACTGTGGCGCTAGCTGCAGTGGAGCCATCCTTGAAATACCACCCTGTCGTGCTTGACGTTCTAACCTAGATCCGTTATCCGGATCAGGGACCGTGTATGGTGGGTAGTTTGACTGGGGCGGTCTCCTCCTAAAGAGTAACGGAGGAGCACGAAGGTACGCTCAGCGCGGTCGGACATCGCGCACTGTGTGCAAAGGCATAAGCGTGCTTGACTGCAAGATCGACGGATCAAGCAGGTACGAAAGTAGGTCTTAGTGATCCGGTGGTTCTGTATGGAAGGGCCATCGCTCAACGGATAAAAGGTACTCCGGGGATAACAGGCTGATACCGCCCAAGAGTTCATATCGACGGCGGTGTTTGGCACCTCGATGTCGGCTCATCACATCCTGGGGCTGTAGTCGGTCCCAAGGGTATGGCTGTTCGCCATTTAAAGTGGTACGCGAGCTGGGTTCAGAACGTCGTGAGACAGTTCGGTCCCTATCTGCCATGGGCGTTGGAAGTTTGAGAGGGGCTGCTCCTAGTACGAGAGGACCGGAGTGGACGAACCTCTGGTGTTCCGGTTGTCACGCCAGTGGCATTGCCGGGTAGCTATGTTCGGAAGCGATAACCGCTGAAAGCATCTAAGCGGGAAGCGCGCCTCAAGATGAGACTTCCCGGGGCACAAGCCCCCTAAAGGAACCATATAGACTATGTGGTTGATAGGTCAGGTGTGTAAGTACAGCAATGTATTGAGCTAACTGATACTAATGATCCGTGCGGCTTGACCATATAACCTCAAGTTGCCTTGGTCCCAACGAACGTTGGTAGATCCGCAAACGCAAGCTACGTCACAAGTTAACTATGCGAGACGAGCGCCGTAGGCGCTTCAACGCAAACGCTTGCACTAACCTGCATCCGTTTGCCATGAAGCTCCGACTGGCGACACTCCAACCGTCTCCCTGGTGAAATTAGCGCTGTGGAACCACCCGATCCCATCCCGAACTCGGAAGTGAAACGCAGCTGCGCCGATGGTAGTGTGGCTCAAGCCATGCGAGAGTAGGTCATCGCCAGGGGCTTTACCCGAAACCCTCAGTCCAA
>NZ_JAVTIK010000028.1:0-1904 GCF_031843525.1 Xanthomonas sp. WCS2018Noco2-27
TGCGATCAGCACCATCGGCCCTGCGCCCGAGCTCCCCAGCGCGTAGGCAGCTGCGGTACCGCCGGCCCAGCCACCGACGTTGCGGCCGGCGAAGTGGGCCAGCTCCGATTGTGCGGCGAGCGGGTTGTCCTGGCCGAGGAAACGTGTAGCACGCTGACCGGTCATCACCGTGTCGGCGGCGGTGGCGAGCAGGCCGGCAGCGCGTAGTGCCTGGCCGGGTGATAGATCGCCTGCGAGCAGCTCTGCGGTGGCGAAGCCGCGTTGAGAGACTGGTGTGTACGGCGGATGCTCTGCGGCGCCGGCGCCTTGGCGAATGCTGCGTGCAGTACCGCCGATAGTTGTCGGCGTGTCATCCAATACCTGCTGGACCACTGCCGCATTGGACTCGGACAGCGTTATTCGCCCGGCATCCTCTGCATGCGCGATAGCCATGCGAAATTCCTCGCGGCCGGCGATCTCGCGGATGACGGCATCGCGTTCTTTCGGGACAGCGACCAGATTTTTGCCCGTCGTGCGTGCATCATCGATCACCTTTGCAATCCGCTGCTCGGAATGCGTGATCGCAGCCCATTCGGATTCGACAGTGCTCATTGAGCGCAGCGTCTTCAGCTGGTCGGCATGGACAGTGCGGTATTGCTCGTACTCGGAGAGGGTGCTGCGGTTTTGCGCGTTGGTCTCGGCCTTGGTCAAGTGATTCGGGGTGGTTGCGAACATATCGCCATTGATCAGGGCGACTTTGAGGGTGTCTTGCAGGTCGTGGACTTGGGCGGCGACGCGCTTCAATGCAGCAGCGTCGTTGCGCATGGCGACTTTGCCGTCTGGGGAGTCAATGATTTCGTTAAGATAACCCACAACTCCATCTGTATAAGACTTTCGCGTGCGTCCTCGGTGGGGGGATGTTTCGATTTCGTCAGCCAGCTTGCCCTCTACCGGCAGGTATAGGCGATTGGTCGATACATCCTTGTCGATCAAACCATGCTCAAGCAATTTCTTGAGCAGCCTATGATCACGAAAGACGGTGTTTTCAATGACATGATGGCTCTCAAGGATGACGTTACCGGACGGCATCTGCTGTTACTCCATCAAGCAGTTGGGGGATGCATCGCTCAGCAACCGAAAGCGTCTATCAGCCGAACGCCGCGTGTCCTGGGTGACTTGCCAAATCCCTGCGCAATCAAGGTGTCGCGCAAGAACCTGTCGCAAAAGGCATCTGATGTATAAGGTGTCCTGAAGACATGCGCGGCCCCGATCACGTCTTTCCTGAATGCAAAATCAGCGCCACCAGCAACTCTGTAATATTTTCCATTTGGATATCCCGTCAACACCTTGACGGTGGATGCCTCCTCGTCGATGGCATCGATAATCCGCAACACCTCGCAAAGATAGTGTGGTGCCCCGGGCGTACCGTCTTCCAATCGGAAGTCGCATAGCGCAAAGGCAAAGCCCTCGGGGTCCGCAGCTTCGAGGATCAGCTTCAGCGGCTCGGAGACCAGCCAGTAGCTCTTGAATCCACTGTGCATATCATCGGGCATATCGCCGATGCGGCTGTCGTAGCGCAGGCGCGGGATCTCCTTCAATGCAGCCAGGCCGGCTTCCTCCCCTGGTAGGCTGTCAGCAATGGAAAATGGCACTGCATCTTCGTTCTCGAACTCCACGCCATGCCCGCGACCGCCCCCCCCCATATCGGACCTGAGGATGTAGAACTCGCCTTTCTTGGGTGCATTCTGAGTAGACACTTTTTTCTCCATGACGCTGTCTTCGATCAAGCGTAGCAAACTGCGCGCTTGAGATGGCTCGACTGGCTAGCGGCGCCAAACGTTCCATAA
Source organism: Xanthomonas sp. WCS2018Noco2-27 (assembly GCF_031843525.1). Taxonomy (NCBI): domain Bacteria; kingdom Pseudomonadati; phylum Pseudomonadota; class Gammaproteobacteria; order Lysobacterales; family Lysobacteraceae; genus Xanthomonas; species Xanthomonas sp. WCS2018Noco2-27. Next base: position 1,827 of record NZ_JAVTIK010000028.1, read on the forward strand.
GGGCCGCGTTGCAACTGCAGCGCGCTATCGCCAGTAAGTCCCTCGGTTTCGCGCGTGCGTTGGGTCGCCAGCTCGATT
>NZ_JAVTIK010000029.1:0-863 GCF_031843525.1 Xanthomonas sp. WCS2018Noco2-27
GCCTCACGCCACTGCGGCTGCAGCTCGGTGCCGACGATGCGATAGCGATACTGCGTTTCCTCGCGTTGCAGATCCTGCGCTGACGGCGGCGACTGCCCGATGGCGGCAATCGTCTGCGCCTGCTCGGCCAGCGCCAGTTGCAGCAGTGCGCGCGTGTTCTCCAGTTCCAGCACGCGATTGCCATCGGGTGGGGGACCGTTGCTGGTCCACTGCCCATCCATGTCGCGGTAATAGCGCTGGCCGTCGGAGGCGGTCAACGCATCCGGGTCGGGCAGCGCCTGCTGCACGGCCGGCGACATCGGCAGCCCATCGGACGCCCAGCCGCTGCGGTGATGTGCCAATTCGTAGCGTGCGGCGATGGCGCCGGGACTGTTGGCGATGTTGCGGGCGATGACGTCTTGCGCTTGCGCGTCCAGTTCGGCTTTGCGGTGCGGCGAGGCGGTTTCCTGGATGTGGTTATCGCGATCGTTGGCGCCGGAGATATTGATCCTGACCAGCCGATGCCACTGGCCGTCCGCTGCATCACGCCGCCAGTCGGCGGGGCTCAGGCTGGGACGGTCAGTGGCATTGGCCGGCTGCTGATACGGGTCCTGCGGGGCGGGTGCATCTTTCAACGCCAATGCGGCAGCCGCGTTGGTGGCTTGGTAATTGAGTTCGCGCGCCTTTTGGTAGCTGGCAACGATGGGCGTTGCGATGGGGTTGTCCACGCCGTCGTTGGTGGTGTCGGACTTGCCGTCGCGCACCCACGCACGGCCATCGAACGACCACTGGGTCCCCGCGCGATCGGTCTGGGTGTAGATGGCGCGGTTGTCGAGCAACGCGGCGGCTTTTTCGCCAGCGATACTCAAGAAATACGCATCGGC
>NZ_JAVTIK010000030.1:0-517 GCF_031843525.1 Xanthomonas sp. WCS2018Noco2-27
TGGCCAGACGACGTCGCCGGCAGACCGCCTGACGTACTACACCGTGTATAGACCTGATGGAGCGGTGCTGAACTCGATGACTGCCGGATCCAATGGGATCTCAGCGAATACGCTGAACTTACCCAACCTGCCGACAACGGGAACCTATACGGTATTTGTGGATCCCTACCAGGGCGAAACGCTGAGCACGCAGTTGACGTTGGCGACAGGCGTGACTGGCGGACAGGTGGCCAATGGTGCCAGTGGCAACTTTGCCACCAATATTCCTCAGCAGAGCGTGTATTTGACCTTTACCGCCACGGCCGGACAGAACCTGGGTTTGGGGCTTAGCGACTTGGTGACACCGAATGCAACAAGCTATGCGTACTTGACGGTCAACAAACCTGACGGCACCACACTGGGCGGTCAGTACTGCTACGCAAGCAACAATGGCTGTCAGACCAATTTAGTTAATCTAGAGTCGGGTACTTACAGCGTGGTGATTACACCACCGTACGACGGCGATCGGACGATGAGT